>CAYPIE010000025.1:25210-64046 GCA_964410665.1 uncultured Alcaligenaceae bacterium | reverse complement strand
CAACCGCCTCTGCCGCTTTCCCCGCAGCGCAACTGCCTCTGCCGCTTTCCCCGCATCGCAAGCGCTTCTGCCGCTTCCGCACCGCAAGCGCTTCTGCCGCTTTGCACTGCAAACGCTCCACGGTTTTCGGTTTGGTTGTTAGCTTTTAGGACTGCGTAGCGTACGCTCTTGAAGATAGGCAGCGAGCGCCTCTGGCCAGGGTCGCAGGCTGGGCAGCCCGACCTTATTCAGTTTGCCCGGTGCCAACACACTGTAAGCGGGTCGCCGGGCCGGGGCGGCAAACTCTGCACTGGTGATCGGAGTCAGGTCGGCATCGATGTCCGTTTGTCGGAAAATCTCAGCGGCCAGGTCGTGCCAGGTACACTGGCCGGTGTTGGTGACATGGACCAAGCCGGTCACTGATTGATTGATTAATGCAACGGTTGTCTCAGCAATATCGCGCGTATAACTCGGAGTACACAGTTGATCCGCCACCACCCGTAGGGGCTTTCCTTGGCCGGCGATGCGGAGCATCGTCTCGACGAAATTGCCGCCTTTGCCGCCGGAGCCCCACACGCCATACAGTCCACAGGTGCGGATGATCAGATGTCTTGGACAGGCCATTCGCACGGCAAATTCCCCGGCCAATTTGCTCAGACCATAGACGCTGACCGGGCCTGGCGAATCGTCTTCGTACCAGGGCGTGGTGCGGCTTGGATCGAGGCCAAAGACATAGTCGGTGGAAAATTGTACCAGTAGGGCATCGCGCTCCGCACAGACCTGGGCCAGGTGGTGCACCGCATGGGTGTTCACAGCAAAAGCCGTCTGAGCTTCGGCTTCCGCCTTGTCGACAAAGTTGTAGGCAGCACAATTGATGACCACCTCGGCTTGAGCGGCAGCGAGCTGGTCACGGACGGACGCAGGCTGAGTCAGATCGACCTCGGCCCGAGTAAGCGGGATCACGGTTCCGGGCAGTAGCGGGCACAGATCCCGCCCCAACTGCCCGGCAGCTCCCAGTACGACGCAACGCATCGACTCAACTCGACTTGGGCATGAAGCTATCGTTGCTCGTCCGGATGGTGGTGGTCTGCTCTTGCTTGAGTTCGACCTTGGTCTTCATGCCACCGATCTCGACATCGACACTGCCATTTAGATTGACATTAAATTCCGCGGTGGCCAGTCGACCCTCCTTGGTGTTGAACTCGATGGTGCCCTTATTCTCGGTGTTCTTGAGATCCGCGGCATTGATTCGGAAGGGCAGGCCCTCGCGCGAGCCGGCATCGGCGGGAGCCTTATAGATCACTTTGCCGGTGACATCGATTTTCGCCAGATCCTTGTTCTTGTCATCCATACCGACAAGCTTGTACTCCTGGGTCGTGTCGAAGGTGCCAATCGGACCCAGGTCAAGCGTAGACTTGGACTCCCAAGTGTCGCCGGGTTTTTTCGCGCTGTCGGGGACCATGCCAAAGGTCGGGTTGGCCATCTGCTTGAGTGAGGTATCGCTGAGAATTTTATCGAGCTGCTTTTTCATTTCCTCGTTCTTGCCCAGCTTGGCGAGAAATTCCTCGCGTCCCTCGATCGTGTCGACTTTGAAATTCTTGTCGAGGGTCATGGTGAACTCCGTCCCGACCAGGGCTCCGAAGAATTCCTTCAGGGGGCCACTGGCAGCGCCCGCGGCCGCGGGGTCCGTCGAGTCATAACTGATCGGTGTGCCTGCGACATCGATCTCCATCTTCACGCCTTCGATCGTCAGCTTGAGCGTCCACTTCCCATCGGTCTCTGATTGGGGCGTCCACTTGAACAAGAAGGTTTGCTTTTGCGTCTGGGTGGGTTCTTGGCCCATGACGGTGATTTTCTGCGTAGTGTTTGTGATCATTTCTTGGAAGAACGGTTTGTCTTTTTCGAACTTCCATTTGAGCTCGACGGCCTCCTGGGCCGAGGCAAGCGTGCTGCCTGCCAGCAGAAGGGCAAACGTCCAAACCGAGTGACAGCGTGACACGACCAGTTTCCTCCCGCGAGGTTGGGCCTGCATGGCCTGGGAATTTCCGCGAAGCCGATTGACCAAGGTATCCTATTCAGGATAACGCTGGTGGAGCAGCGGAAGTTCGTTGTAGGTAGAGGGTAGCGATCTGCAAGGGGGTGAAAATGCGTTGACCAGCGGGACAAAGCCTCCTACGCTGCCTATGCCAAACGCTGACGCCCCGAAAATGTACTGTCGCTGACCAGGAACACCAAGACGATGAGCGGTAAGGCCATCCGTGGATATCTTCGCCAACTGTCTGCCCATGATGATGCGGTTCAACTCGATGCCCTCGATGGGTTAATGAAATTTGGCCCGCTGGCGGTTGAGGCGGTGCCGAATCTAATCGGGCTGCTCGATCATCCGGCCAACGCCGTTCGTGCACGGACGGCCAACTTACTCGGTCGCATGGGGCCGGTCGCGGCGGACGCCGTGGAGAAACTCAACAGCAAGCTGGGCGACCGTTCTCCCACGGTGCGTCATCATGTGCAACGGGCACTGCAACGAATCGGACCCGTGGCCTTACCCGAGTTGATTTTCTCGTTGATTTTTGCCGGCGAAGAAGCGGCCGTGCAGGCGACGCGGTCGATGGCGGCCCTCGAACGGGATGCATTCCCTGCGGTCCCCTACCTGACTCGGGCACTCAAAGCCAAGTCGGCGCGGCTACGCAAAGAAGCGGCCCGCGCCCTAGCGACACTTCGCCCGCCGTTGGACAAGGAACAAGATATTTTGGTGCACATATTGCGGCGTGAGGAGCCGCTGGACCGACCGGCGTTAGCCGAGGCTCTGGCGGTCTTTCCCAAAGTGGCCAAGGCAGCCGTGCCCATGCTACGCAAGTTGCTCCAGCCGCCCAAAGAGGGGAGTGAGGATCCACGCCCGGCGGCGATTCAAGCTCTGGGTCGGCTCGGGAGTGCCGCAGTGGTGGCCGTGCCCGATTTGTTAGCGATTGTCATGGGTGAGGACAGCCCGTTGCGTTCCCCCGCAATCGTAGCCCTTGGACGCATCGGCCCCGAGGCGGCCGATGCGGTACCCAGCTTGCTCGAGCTGTTGCCGCAGGAAGGCGAAAAACGCACGCTAAAAATCGTCGAAGCCTTTGGGCGGATGGGCGCTCCCGCGGCCGAAGCGACGATGCCGGTTCTCGTTTCGATGCTGCCGGAGGCCTATGGAGCATTGCGTGAATCGCTTTACAAGACATTCGCATCTTTTAAATCCCAAGCCTCGGCCGCCATGGTTCCGCTGATTCAGGTCATCCAGGGCGATGGTACTGCCCAAGTCCGCATCGAGACAATGGCCACACTCAAGGCGATTGGCTTGCATAGCCCCCCGCTGATTCATGCCTTGACCCAGGCGCTCAACGATCCGCACGATGAGGTCCGGCTGGCAGCGCTCGATGCCTTGAGCGAACTGGAGCGTCCCGATGCCTTGTCACGCACAGGCTTGACCCGCTGTCTGACCGATCGGGACGGGCAGTTACGGCGACGGGCGGCTCGGTTGTTATCGCGGCGGGGACGGATGGATCAGCGTTCACTGGATCGTTGCCGCCGTGCGGTGCAGAGTCCCTATGCCGAAGTGCGCCGGGAGGCGGCGGCGTTTTTGTGGTACTTCTCACGCCGCGCGCGCGAGGTCGTCCCCGTGTTGCACGAAGCGCTGGAGGATCGCTCCCGAGTGGTGCGGCTTGAGGCTCTGGCCTTAGCCGAGGAGATTGCCCAGCGAGATCCACGGGCACTACCGGTGCTGGTGCAAGCGATGAATAATCCCGATGAACCACTGGGTCGGCCCGCGGGTACGGCGCTGGTCCGCTTTGGTGCGGTCGCAGTGCCTGCGTTGATCGAGGCACTGGAACATCCGAGTACCGCAATTCGCACCGGTGCATTGGATGTGTTTGCCCGGTTGGATTGTAATCTAACCGAGGCATTGCCAGCCTTGCTGAGGGCCGGTGGGGATGATGAACCGAATGTCCGCTGGGCTGCCGCACGCGCTTTGGGTCAATGGAACACGCTCGATGAGCAGGTGGTACCGGTCCTACTGGATCTCTTGGTCGATGATGTGCCCACGGTCCGGAACTGGGCCTCTCTGGCGATTGCCCAGCATGGTGCGGCATTGTTGGAACGGCTGACCTCCATCCTGCAAGACCCACGTGTCGAAGCGCGCATCGGTGGCTGCCAAGCAGTGGCGTTAATGGGTCCAGCGGCGCTAGCAAGCTTGTGGGCCGTGGGTCCATTGTTGCTCGACGCGGATGTCGGGGTACGCCGCTGGGCCGGGCGTGCCCTGGATCAAATCGCCTTAGACATTCAGGCCAAAGTTGAACCGTTGATGAGCCTGCTTCGCTGTGAACATCGTCCCTATCAGCAATGGGCCGCGCGGCGTTTACAGCGGGAGGGTGAACGGCTGTTACCATTGCTGCTCAAGCAGATGACGCATCAACGCGGTCATGTTCGTTGGGGAGCGGCAGAGTGTCTGGGTCAAATGGGTGCCTTGGCCGCACCGACCGCTCCGCTCTTACTGCGGACGCTGGTCAACACCGATTTTTCGCTGGAGGTGCGCGCCAAGGTGAGCGAGACCCTCGGCCACATTGGAGCTGCGGCGGTGCCGACCTTGACGGAGGCGTTGGACTATGACGATGCGGAGGTACGCCTCGGTGCGGTCGATGCGTTGGGTCGGATTGGTCCGGCGTCACTGCCGGCGGTGCCCCGGTTACTGGAGCTTCTTGAGCGTGATCCGACACCCACGTTCCATCGTTTTATCGCCGAGACTTTCGCCGATATCGGCCCGGAAGCGGTCGAGGAACTCACCAGACGTATCGGAACACAATCGGATCCGGAATGCCAAGCACGGCTGATCCAAGCGCTAGGCGTGATTGGCACGCCGGCGCAGCCTGGGATTGATACCCTGCGACCCTTGCTGAAAGCCCCGACGTCAGCGATTCGTCGCGAGGTCCTTTGGACCTTGGGTCGGGTAGGG
This sequence comes from uncultured Alcaligenaceae bacterium, assembly GCA_964410665.1. Classification (GTDB taxonomy): domain Bacteria; phylum Planctomycetota; class Planctomycetia; order Gemmatales; family Gemmataceae; genus CAYPIE01. The sequence continues at coordinate 59,086 of CAYPIE010000025.1, read as the reverse complement.
ATCCCGCACTCAGGCCACAGTGAATTGTTGCAGGCGGTTTACGAGGCGATTCGCGATCCGGCTGCTGAGGTCCGCGAACAAGTCCCTGGAGTCCTAGGCCGCTTAGGGCGAGCGGCATTGCCGTTATTATCCCGTTTGATTCAGGACTTTACCGATGCCCGGCCCCCGTCGCGTCGTTCGTCCCCAGCCGAAGCCGCGTCCGAAACAACCGGGCTGGCTTTGCGCGGCATTCGAGCCTTGGCAGAGAGTCTGCGCGAGGATCGGGAGCAACTCAGGGACATGGCCTGGGTGCTGCAGCAGCCACTGGCGAATGTGCTGCAGTCAGCGCCCGAAGAGCCGCTCCGGGTCGAGGCCGTGCATACTCTGGCCACGTTGGGGCGGGCTGGGGATGGTGGCAGCGAACGCCGGGTCTTCATGCAACAACTTGCCAATAATGCGCTTCCGGTGCAGTTAGCGATTGTCGATGCCTTGGCCAGCTTTGGATCCGCCGCGGAACCAGAATTACGCACCGCTTTGGAGTGTGAGGAAGGGCGTACTCGGCGTCAAGCGTTTGCAGCGTTGATCACTCTGCAGCCCGAGGATCTCGTCGAGCGGGCGCTGGCTGGCTTGGAGGATTCGGACTGGGGGGTGAGTACGGCGGCCGCCAACTGGCTGGCCAAACGGCCAGAGCATGCCGAACGCAGTGTGCCCGCATTGTGTGCCACGCTGCGTTCGCCACTTTCGCGCGTCCGGGAAGCGAGTCTCAAGGCCCTGAAAATGCTCGATCCCGAGGGCGAGCAGACGGTGCCCACCCTCGTCGACTGTTTGGCCCAGAAATCGCTCGATTTACGCATCTGGGCCGCGCGCGAAGTGGGTGCCTATGGCGAACGGGCGGCCGCCGCCACATCCCTGCTACTTTTGATGGCGCCTCGGATGGAGTATGGGCTGGGTTCTCAAGCGGTGCAGAGCCTGCGACAAATTGGCCCAGCCGGGGTGCCGGCCATCAAAGAGATGTTGCAGCATCCTAAAGCGCAAGTTCGCGCCCAGGCGTTTGAGGGGGTGCAGCATCTGGACTGGAAGATCGGGCAGCAATTGCAGCCCTATCGCAAGCAGATGGGCTCTCCACCGCCCGATGTGATCGAAAAAATGGATCTGCTGTTTGAGCATTTTAGCGGCGAACAAACGCCTTTGAACCAGCATCTCGAGCATCTTGCAGATGCTCGCGGTTGGTATCAGCGTTACAACGCGGCAATGGCCCTGGGACAGCTGGCGGAGCAGGAGGCCATCCCTGCGGATGAGATCGCCAATGTGGTCAAGCTGCTGGCCAAGAACCTTGCGGATAACGACTACGATGTCCGTCGCGAAACGGCACGAGCCTTGGGCAACTTGGGCAAGCATGCCAAGGGGGTGGCCAAGGAACTGACCGAGCGGCTCAACGACAAAAACCCGCAGGTGCGCGTGCAGGTGGTGATTGCTCTGAGCAAAATGGGCGAGGTGCCGAAGACCACGATCCAGACGTTGGTCAAGATGCTCAATCCCAAGAAGAACTCCCACGAGAATCTCATGCATGCCGCGGAGATTCTGTCCAAGCAGGGCAGCCGCGCGGCACCGGCTGTCAAGGGGCTGCGGACGACGCTTAAGGTCAAGGATCCGCGCGTTCGCGTTTGGGCTGCTTGGGCATTAGCCCAACTCAAGCAGAAGGCCAGCGAAGCGATTCCCGATCTCAAAACGCTACTCAAAGAGCCCCACCCGCTGGTCCAGGCTTGGGTAGCTGCGGCGTATGCCCGACTCAGCGATGATGCTGAAGGAGTCAAGCAGGCGTTGGATCGAGTCGTATCGTGTCCGGACGCCGATGTCCGCCATGGGATTGTCTCGGCGGTGCGTGCTCTGGGGAGTGTTGGCTTGGAATGGCTCTATGCCAAGCTCAATGATGCGGATCCATGGATTCGGGCAGGGTCGGTGGCTGTGCTCGCTCGGCTAAGGCGCGATCCGGACAATGCTCTGCCTGCATTGGAGCGGGCCTCCGGAGATCCCGAGACCATCGTTCGCGAACACGCCCAGGACGGGTTGGTCTTTCTCCGCGATCCGGACAACGCCGATCAGCCAGCAGATGCCCCCCGTGCTGCCCTGCAGCTGCCTCGCTTTTAATCGAGGGCAGTTGCTTTCCGCGCCGGCGAAGGCACGGGCATGCTCAGGATCTGGCGTTTGCTCGCGATCAAGGAGCGGGTGACCGTGGTGACCCCATGACTGCATTGGCCAGCGGTTGCCCTGGTCCGGGTGGCACGCCCGAAGTCTGCGACGGGCGTGCCACCCGGACCAAGGCAACCAGCGTGCCGAACATCATTGAGTTCCCACCCGCCGCTCAGTAACAAGACATGCTGCCGGTGTGTCACCGACGGTCAAGCGTGCTGCCAGCGGCGGAGTGGCTAGTCAAGGACAGAGGCTGCGGCCCGGAGACGCTGCGCTTCCGGGCCGATCGAAGCAGCCTGAAGTGAAGGTGGAACGCCGCGATTTACTGAACCCCGGCGTTGGGGTCGGCGACGATCGGGTCGACCGGGTCGCCCTGCAAGGCCTTCATGTACAGGATTAGGTCCTTTTTCTCCTGGTCGCTCAGGTTAAGCTTGAGCGGCACGATGGGCACTTGCCGAGGTCCGCACAGGAAGACCTCAGGGCCTTCGTACTTCTGGCCGGTCTTCTGGCACTGCTTATAGCGATCCTCGGCTTCGGTGTCGCGCATCTTCGTATCGAGGAACTCGTTGGGATTGCCGCCGCGGTCATAAAAGTCGACAACCTGTTCCAGGGTCTTCTCGCTGCCATCGTGCATGTACGGCGCGGTATCGAGCAGGGCCCGCAGCGGCGGCGTCTTGAACGCACCGACCATCTGTGGGTCCTTGGCACCCAGCGGTTGCGCGCCGTAGCGGCCGAGCACGTCGGTTGGCAGGATGCCATCTTTCGCACCGACGCCGAGGTTGTGGAAGGCGTGGTCGGTGAAGGTATCGCCGACATGGCAGCTGTTACAGCGGGCCTTGCTGCTAAATAGTTTCATGCCGTTAAAAATGCTCTGAGCGGTGGCGTCGAGGCGCTTCATGTCCTTCTTGGGGTCAAAGTCGATTGCTTTGAGGGCGTTCCCGTCCTTGGCTTCGACCGCTTGCTTGATCACGGTGGCGAAATCCTCAGGTTTGATCTCAAAGCGGAAATCGCCGCTCTCCTCGACCCGTTCGAGCATGGCCAAGTTGGCCCGGTCGGCGAGAGCGTCGGCGCTGAGCACGGTCCGCTCGTAGGCGGCGATCGCCTTGGCGACGGCATCCTGGGTCGGCGGGGTGCCGAAAACGGTCTGAAACTGCTTGACGTAGCTAGGCTTGGCCCGGACCCGTCGCACGACCTCATTCCAGGCGTGGTTGGGGTCGGTCTTGTATTCCGGATCCTTGGTGCCGCCAAACATCTCGACCGGGTTGGTGGGCGGTCCCTGCGCCTGGGCCTCGAGCGAGGCGGCGCGGCCGTCCCAAAACTGCAGCTGGTTGTAGGCCGAGTCGATTACCGTCGGAGCGTTCATGCCACCGAACTGGCCGCCGATGCCCATGGAGGTCTTGAGCTGGTCGCCGAAGCCCTTCTCGGGGTTGTGGCAGCTGGCACAGGCAACCGTGTTATCGGTGGACAGGATCGGGTCATAGTACAGCTGCTTACCGAGTTGCCATTTGGCGACGGTCAACGGGTTCTCGGCGGGAACCGGCGGGGCTTGCGACAGTCCCAGGGGGACCTTAATCTGGACCACTGCGTGCTCGACGGTGTTCCCACTGGCCGGGTCATACGATTGTGTTTTGCCCTGGTTCCAGAACGACTTTAGCTGTTCCCAGGTTTCCTGATCGTCATTACGGGTGACGAACACGATCGGTACCTGCTTGTGCAACGGTGCTTTCAGGTTCGGATCAGGGATCTGCCAGAGGGTGGGTTCCAATTCGTTGAAGTCCTTACGGTCGTTGAGATTGTTGACCTGGAGGCGCGTCGGCGGGTCTTCGCTGAGCGCCGGGCTGATCAGGACAGCGCCCAGGCAAAGCGACAGGCCCACGACCAGACAGCGTGTGCAGCGCATGGGTAGGTTCCTCATGGGAGGGTTCGGTATCATGCAAAAGGGGCGGGATAGGAGGATGTGGAAATCCCCAGTGTGCGGTCCACACTCGATACATCTACGGGGTTTGAGCATGTCCGTCAATCCCCCTGTCGACTGCCTGTGCGAGTCTTCCGTTAGTCGCCGGAGTGGGACTGTCCATGCGTATCCTCGAATCCGCTCATGGCGCAATTGTCGCCTGTTCTTGGACCGCGAAGGGACGCTACCTGATCACCATCAATGCCGCTGGAGAAGTGGAATTGTGGGATGGCGTCCAACTGGGCGTTCACTACGCCTGCTGGCCCGGTGAATTGGCCGAAGGGAGACTGGCGGTGCACCCTCAGGAGGAGGGTGTCGTCGCCGGAATCGGCTGGGACGCCCAACTTTGCTTGACCATCGTCGAGTCGGCCGAGAGGCCTCGGCTGGAGCCAGGCTGGCAGGGGGTATTCCCTGCCTTTCCCAGCTTCGGCGAGCGCTTCGGTCAGGCCACGGGACCCCCACTGATCGGTGCACCCCGCCAGCTGGCCGGATTTACCCCGAATGGTGCGTGGTGGATTCATCCGACCGGCCGGCAAGAGCGGCTGGTCCGCTGGCCGCTTCGAGAGCCGGGACCGGCAGTCGTCCACCGGTTCCGCGGTGATCGTCCCGAGATGCTGGCGCTGCACCCGACGCAAGAGCTGGCAGCGTTATCGTTTAGCCTTTTAGGCACCGTCGAGCTACATCCCTGGGTCTGGCCGCTGCACCAGCCGACCCAGCCGATCGACATCGCGGGCCATCTGGCCCTCGTGTATCCGCAGACCGCGGACCGGTTTATTCCGCTGGATCATCAGGTGCGGATGATTCAGGATCTGGCCTTCTCCCCGGACGGCCACTGGCTTGCGGTGCTGGCCGGCTCGAGCTTGTGGCTATGGACGCTGGCGGACTTCCCGAACCCGCCACAATGTGTGGCCGAGGCCGTCGTGGGCCTGGAGCGTGGCCCGGCGCATCTGGCTTTTGCCCCAGCGCAAGCCAACCTGCTCACTGGCCATTCCGATGAAATCACACTTTGGGAAGTGCCGAGCCTGCAACCACAGGCGAGCTATCGTTTTGACGTCGGCAAGATCCTGCAGCTGCAAGTCGCTCCGGACGGCTCGCGTGCCGCCGCGTTGGGCCACGACGGTCGGATTGTCTTTTGGGATCTAATCGATTAGAAGATTTAAATACTAATGTTATTATTTTATTTAGTATTATAGGCCTGCAAGAAAATCGATCTTTTCGGTCTCGCCTGGGCATATATAGGTGTAGAGCGTCTTCGCGGGGTTTAGGTGTGGATACTGCTGGCGGGAAGATGAGCGGATCGATTCGGGATATTCGGGTCATACTCCCGGACATTTCTGGTACATTTCCCGGACATTTCTGGGGACTTTCTGAGGACTTTGATGGGCTTTCTGGCCCGCGGCAATGCAGTAATATGCGCCTTGGGAAGCTAGTCTTATTGGCCTAACAACTTTGCTTACAGGAGTTTAGATCGAATCATTTTCATAAAACATTTGCAAGTAAGATGATTTTTGCAGGGTTACAGAAGCGCGGTGGTTTCGGGAAAACCGAACATGCGATTAAAGTTCTGCATGGCGACGCCGCTGGCCCCACGAATCAGGTTGTCTTCACAAGCGATAATGACCACATGCTCACGAACGATGCGAACGGCAAGATCCAGAAAGTTGCTTCCCCAGGTATCCTTGGTGGCGGGTAGGCGATTGCGGATGCGGACGAACGGCATGTCGCGGTAGTAGGTACGATAGAGCTCGCTTAATTCCTCTTCGGACATGGGTCGATGTGGCTGGACATAGATGGTGCTGAGGATGCCACGATCCATGGGAATCAGATGGGGGGTAAAGATGACGCGCACTGGTTCCCCAGCGATATCACTCAAGGCCTGTTCGATCTCCGGGGTGTGGCGATGGTTGCCGATCGCGTAGGCGCTGACACTTTCGTTACACTCGGGATAAAGGGTGGTCAACTTGGGGGAGCGTCCAGCCCCAGAGACCCCGGACTTACTATCGATCAGGATGCTGTGCAAGTCGATCAACTTACCGGCGACCAAGGGGGCGAGGCCGAGGATCGCCGTCTGTGGGTAACAGCCAGGATTGGCAATTAGATGGGCATCGGGAATCTCGTCGAAATAAATCTCGGGCAGCCCGTAGACCGCTTGTGCCAGATGGGCTAGATCCTCATGGCTGGCACCATACCACTGGGCATAGGTATTCGGATCGCGCAAGCGATAGTCTGCGCTCAGGTCAATGACGCGAATTCCCCGGGCGAGCATCTCGGGTACGGTGGCCATACTGATGCCGTGAGGCAAGCAACTGAAAGCACACTGGATATTGCGTGCAACGAAGCGATCGGCCGAAAACGGTTCTGTGCGTAGGGTGATCCGCCCCGTGAGACTGGGGTGCAGTTCGTCGACGGTGGGCATGTCCTGCTGACGTGAAGTAACCGCACATACTTCGACCCCTGGGTGGCGGAGGCAGAGCTTGAGCAGTTCGACGGCGGTGTAACCAGAGCCTCCGAGGATGGCGACGGGAATTCGACGTGTTGTCACAATTGTTCCAGCCTCCAGCGCTTAAGTATCATGCAGACAATGCGATTTCAGCATAGTGAGCGGACCGGGCTCGATACCAGCCGAGGTGGACCATGGCGTTTGCGGAGGTGCTTGACATACTTTATGAAGACAATCACTGCATCGCGGTGAATAAACCGGCGGGTTGGCCCAGTGCTCACTTTGATGGTACCGATCAGACCATGGACCTGGTCGTCAAAGAATATCTCAAGGAGAAACATCAAAAGCCTGGCAATGTCTTTCTGGGGGTCGTGCATCGGCTGGATAAGCCGACCAGTGGGGTGCTGCTGTTTGCCCGCACCAGCAAAGCAGCGAGTCGCTTGGCCGCGCAATTTCGCCAAGGCGGGATTGACAAAGTGTACTGGGCCATCGTCGAAGGGGAGGTGCCACAAGCGGCCGGCTCGCTGGATGACTGGCTCCAACGGGATCGCGCGAGCGGTATCACCAGGGTGGTCGAACCTCACGAACCCGGCGCGCGGCAAGCACTATTGCATTATCAGCGACGAGGCAACCACGCCGGGCTTTGTTGGGTGGAGGTGAGGCCACAGACCGGTCGTCGGCATCAACTCCGGGTCCAACTGGCCCATCATGGATTTCCGATTGTCGGTGACCGCAAGTATGGAGCGGTTCAGAGGTTTGCTCCTGGGATTGCCCTGCATGCCCGAGCGTTGACCTTCCTGCACCCAACGCGGCATGAACCGATCACCCTGACGGCAGACTTACCGAGAACCTGGCGTGGTCGCTTCGCTCATTTATTACAGGGTCTCAATGCATCGAACCGCTGAGCATGACCGCATCACCGCGTTGCGTCGACAAATCCAGCAGGATATTGGGGGCCGTGGACTAGCTCGTGATCCGAAGGACAATTTGTTTACGGCTTGTGCAGTGGATCTGGGTGAAGCCGCTCAGTCCTTGGCTCGCCATCGCCGACCTGTGGTTGGCATTATCACTGGCTTTTTTGTTCCGAACGGCCAACCGCCCGCATTGGAAACCGATGGTCCGCTGGGTGCGGTTTTGTTGATGCGCGTCTTGGCATATCTAGGAATCCAGGCCGAGCTGTTCATAGATGCTCGTGGAGTGCAGGCGATTCCGAGCGACCTCACTCAAGTTCATGCAATTACATGGGAGCCGAGTGGTACGACGATAGCGGAGGTTGGGCCGGATCGGGGATTCGCAGCCTATACCCATCTCATCGCCCTCGAATGTGTCGGGCCCGCTCACGGGAGTGATGGTTATCACAATATGCGTGGTCAAGATATCACGGAGCATTCGCTGCGGTGGCACCTTTGGTTCGAGCAGACCGCTTGCATAACCATCGGGATCGGTGATGGGGGGAATGAGATTGGAATGGGCAAAATCCCCCGAGACTTGATCGCAGCCAACATTCCAAAGGGAGCTGCCATCGCTTGCCGAGTGCCCACCGACTACTTGATCGTGTCTGGAGTAAGCAATTGGGGGGCCTATGGCTTGGCTGCCGCAGTGGCCGTGGAGCGGGGTGTTCGTTTACCTGGGCAATGGTTTGACCCGGATCAAGAACGGATATGTTTGCAGACCATGGTACGACGTGGACCTTTGATCGATGGTGTGACCGGCAAACGCACCCCGACCGTCGATGGCCTGGACTGGGCCGACTATGGGCGTGTTCTCAAGGAGATTGGCAAGTTGGTCGCGGAGAGCTCCGAATAATGCAGACTTACACCGACCCTGTCGAACTTCGCGCGGCATGCCGCACTGGCCGGTATACCGGATCAACGCCGGGCCAGGTACCCGGTAGGGTCCAAGCGAACCTCGTGATCGTACCCCAGAACCTGGCGTTTGATTTTCTGTTGTTCTGCCAACGGAATCCGAAGTCATGTCCCCTCTTGGAGGTGACCGAAGCCGGGAATCCACATCCTGAGCTTCTGGCACCTGGAGCTGATTTGCGTACCGATCTGCCGAGCTATCGAGTTTATCGGCACGGGGAGTTGATCGAGGAACGGACCGAGATTGGCGATCTGTGGCGAGATGATCTGGTGGCCTTTTTGCTCGGTTGCTCCTTTACCTTTGAGCATGCCCTGGTGGCTGCGGGAGTGCCCGTGCGGCATCTAGAATGTCGCCGGAATGTGCCGATGTACCGGACGAATCTGGCTTGTCGTACAGCAGGCGTGTTTGCTGGACCCATGGTGGTTTCGATGCGGCCATTGACCCCGGTGCAGACAATTCGGGCAACCGAGATCTGCAGCCGGTTTCCAAGGGTGCACGGGGCACCGATCCATCTGGGCGTTCCAGCGGCCATCGGAATTCGCAACTTGGATCGGCCCGATTACGGGGAACCAGTACCGATCGGAGAGGGCGAGTTGCCAGTGTTTTGGGCTTGTGGGGTCACACCTCAGGCTGTCGCTGTGGCAGCTCAGTTGCCGTTGGTCATCACACACAAGCCCGGTCACATGTTTGTCACCGACTGGTGGGATGCCATGCTTGAAGGAACCTCTTAAGCCTCCTGTGGGTCGAGTTCATCGAGTGCCTCGCGGAACTCGCGGGCACTACCAAAGCGTGCGCTAGGCTCGCGAGCGATCGACTTGAGCAGAAAGCGGGCCAGATCATCGTCCAGGCTGGCAGAGAGGTCGCGTGGGTCACGCGGAGGTTGGTTTAGGTGCTTACGGAGGGTTTCATCCGAGGAGGGAGATCGTTCCCAGGGTAACTCCCCCGTGAAGACTTCATAGGCCGTCACTCCAAGGGCAAACAGGTCGACTCGGTGATCGGTACGTTGTCGTTTGATGATTTCCGGAGCCAGATAGTCGGCAGTGCCGGTACGGTTCCCGGGTTGACAGAATTGGGGAGTATACGGGATGGTCAGGCCAAAGTCGATCAGTTTGATTTGCCCTTCTTGATCGATCATCACATTACGCGGGCACAAGTCGCGATGGATGAAACGTTGCATATGCAAGTAGTCAAGCGCATTGGCCAGCTGGCGTAAGTAGTTGAAGCGATTGCCCTCGAGTTGTTTGCTTTTGGTCTCGATCAGATAATTCAGCCCGAGTCCTTCGATCCATTCCATCACCAGAAACGGCTCACCCTTGTTCGAGATGCCGTGATCATAGGTTTGGACCAGGTTGACGTGGCGAAGCTCCATGCAGATTTCGCCCTCGGTGGGGCGGTCCAGGCCCAACATGCGAAAGCGCTGTTCGAAGCGTTCGGTCTTGACCTTGTCGAGGATTTTTAAGCACACCGTGCGAAACAATTGCTTGTCATAAGCCTGATATACTTTGGACATGCTCCCCTGACCGGAGCGGCGTCGGATGTCAAAGCGTTTTTCGATCTCGGTACGGACCAGTTTCTTTCGCTTTGGTTTGGCAGGGGTGGAACCTTTCTGCTTGTTCCCCCCCGAAAAGATTTTGAACAAGCCATCCAGAAAGCCCACGGAGGTGCCCTCATTGCAAAAGTGGATCTGGCGAATCAGTGTTCGCAGTAGTCAATCATGCGAGCGACTTCGGTTCGGAGTTCGCGGCGATGCACAATTCGATCGATGAATCCTTTGCGAAGCAGGAACTCACTGGTCTGAAAGCCTTCGGGCAACTCGAGACGGACAGTATTCCAGATGGTGCGTTTGCCGGCGAAGCCAATCATGGCTCCAGGCTCCGCGAGCGTCAGATCACCCTGCAGGGCAAAGCTGGCGGCGACCCCCCCCATGGTGGGGTTGGTGAGCACGGAAATGTATAAGCCACCGATCTGATCAAATTTTGCAAGGGCACATGAAATCTTGGCCATTTGCATCAACGACAGAATGCCTTCTTGCATCCGTGCGCCACCACCCGAACCGCTGACAAAGATCAACGGCATTTGCTGGTCCGTAGCGGCTTCGACTGCGCGAGTCAACTTCTCGCCTACCACCGAACCCATACTGCCAGCCATGAAGGCAAAATCAGTGATGCCCAGGACCACCTGGCGGCCCCGGATGAAACCTTTACCGACCACGGCGGCATCGGCCATCCCGGTTTTTGCTTGCTCTTGGCGAAGGCGTTGACTGTAGGGAATGCGGTCGCTGAATTCTAGTGGGTCGACCGGGTGGAGCTCGGTGAACCACTCCTCGAAGCTGTCCGGGTCGAGCAACTGCTGAATGCGTTGCCGCGCTGATAAGTAGAAATGATGATCACACTCGGGGCAAACGTTGTAGTGCTTTTCGGCTTCTTTGCGAAAGATGGTAGCACCACAGGCGGGGCAGCGGATCCACAGACCCTCGGGAATTCCCCGTTTTGGTCGATTGGCCATACTCATCAACTGGCGCCTTTCCTCGTCCCTGCACGCAAACTCCTGCTAGATGCTATCACATTCTCGCAGCAAGCGAGCGTCAAGGGGAGATCGCTACCGAAGGCAGCAACTCCCCCAAACAAGTTATTTCGCACTGGCGAGCATGCGATCAAAACGTTGCATCAGCCCCGCGAACGAAGCCTCGACGGTCTCCCCGGCATGGACGAGCACCCGCTTACGCTCTTCCACTTGCTGGCCATCCTTCTCCAGGACCACCCGGACGTCATAGAAGAAGGTTTGGCCTGGCTCCAGCGGTGGAGTGTGGAAGCGACGCTGCCCGGAGCGGATCGGGATCTGTTGCTCGTCAACATACAGTTTGGCCTCTTCGGGCAGATCGAGGAGCAAGCTAGCCGCCTGAAGAGAAGTCCCTTGATTGTTTTGATCTTCCGACTTCGGCAAAGTATTCATAGGCGTAGATGGTGCGGTGGGTGCAACTGGCACTCCAGCCCCGTAAGTATGGTCCATGATAGGAGGGTTATACACAGGGGGAGCATAGGGCAGAAGCGAAGAGCCATGACAACCGATCGGAGCATAGCTCGCTCCATAGCACCCATGGCAGCTAAACATGTATTGCCCGTGACAGCTACCATAGCAGCCACCGTAACAACCGCCACAGCCCCCGAAGCAGCCCACACAACCACCGTAGCAGCCACTGCAGCCTCCGTAGCAACCACTACACCCACCATAGCAGCCAGCACAGCCGCCGTAGCATGCTCCAAAGCAACCGCCACAACACCCATGGCAGGCACCCATGCAGCCATAACAGGATCCGTAGCAACCATGACAGCTGGCATAGCAGCCATGACATCCCCGACGAAATAGACCGCCAAAAGTGGGCATCTCGCCGCCTCCAGCAGTCATCGCGGCCATTAATACAACCGAATACATTCGCGGTCCTCACTGTGAAACAGGGTAAATTGGGTAAGAAGAAGTGAATAATAAGATAGACGGTTTACGAGGACAACGGGATCTGAAAGGTTATTTTGTGCTGAGCTTCGTTTTGATGTCGGTAAACGTTGAGAATGTCGACTACAAGGGCTCGAGGATTTGGGGCGCTGGTCCGAAATGCCAGTTCTGGAGTAAGGTTTCAGTATAGTCGTGGCCGAATCGGGTGGTCAGTAAACGTCGACCTGGCGAATGTTCATAATGGTGTTGCTTGTAGGCCGTGACTGCCGGGTGATCGGGGCCTGCCTGAGCTTGTTCGAGTCGTGGCCGATACACCTGTTCGATGGCAACCCGAGCGTAGTCCTGGTAGGCCTCTCGGAGGAGGCCCAGTTGATCCACAGTGCCGCTGGAAAAGATGGCCCAAGGCTGAGCGATTTCCTGAAACCAGGCGGGTCGATCGGGATTGGCTGGGAACACCGGATGCCAGCGTGGACCCATGTCCGAGAAGTAGCGGGCCAGATCGGTCTGTAGATTCGGCCAGTCTCCGGCTGTCTCGACGTCGAGGATCAGGGCATGCGCACGTTCGCCGACGATGACCCATTCCGCGGCAAAGATGGGCAGGAGAGCCGGATCCGCGGTGGGATAGAGCATGACCGTAGCAATGTCAAACGATCTGCTTTGGATGCGAGTGTATTTAAGGTTCAATCGCCCCCCGGCCAGCAACCAGCCATCGCTTTCTAGTCGAGTGGCAACGGCTCCTTCTCCGACAGTGCATCCGCGGAACTGAGACGGCCTGTTCTCGGCACGACGGTCTAGGTTACCCAGAGCCGTCCACAGATCGGGCAAGGTCCAGCCAACCAGTTCTAACATGAGGTTCGTTCCGGTGCGTGTAACCAGGGCCATACCGTCGAGACACCCGATTTTACCATGGTGGGACCAACTCGTTCGTAGGGTGGGGGCGAGGATGACTTTCGCCAAAGTTCATCCTGGGTTTGGGAAGTTTGCGAGGAATGGTTCGTTGGTGCAGTTTGCACTGACTCTCGCGATTGACCGGATCGCAGGGTTGCCCGCCTCGCCCGGCTTTGCGGAAATGCCCGGCTAGACGGGTGAATCCGCCTGGTGCGAGTCGATCCATTGTTCAGTCGAAGCTAGTTCGTCGAGACGAACACGCACACTTATCCTGGAGGAGAGGCATGAAGCTGCACAAACTCCGTCTGCTGAGCATCCTGGTAGGTGGTTTGTTTGCTGGGGGTGTGACGGCTCAGGAGTCGGGGCGGCTGATGTCCCGGCCGACGAGCCTGCCCAATCTGTCCAAGGGCAACAATCCAAATCAGACACTGGCCGATCGCGTTGCAAAAAATCTCCGCGGTAGCGGACTGACCAAAGGCGCGAACTTGTCGATCGTGGCTATCAACGGCCAAGTCCATCTCCGCGGTTCGGTACCGAATGTCGAGCAACGCGGCCAGATCGAAACGTTTGTCCGCAAACTTAATGGCGTGTCCAACGTATCCAACGAGTTGTTAACCAGCTTTGGCGGACACACCTCGGGAGGTCCAGCTCCTGGGGGCATCATGGGTGGTACCATGGGAGGTCCGATCCCTGGGCCAATGGTGAGTGGTCCCGTCCCGGGCTCGGTTGGAGCACCTGGTGCACCGATTGTCGGAGCCGAAAGTGATCCTGCACCGGTGGCACCGCCGCTGTATCCGACTTACGATCAGAATCCGCCGAAGATGCCGCCTTATGCGTGGCCAACGTATGCTCCATACAACAACTTCTCGCGGGTCGGCTACCCACTGGTCTATCCTTACAATGCCTGGCCGTTCATCGGTCCCTTCTACCCCTTCCCGAAGGTACCCCTGGGCTGGCGGAAGGTTAGCTTGGAGTGGGAAGATGGGCACTGGTACTACGGCCGCCATGCGACGCCGCAAGATTACTGGCATGTGCGGTTCTGGTGATCGGGGCGGGCGGTAGGTTCATCTCCCTCGGCAGCTCGGCGTGCCTCAGCCTGGGCTTCCAGCTTGTCGACGACAAGCTGGAAGCCGGCTCGATTGCGCAGGGCGTCGAAGTCGCGAGCCCGTTTGAGCCATTCAGCGTTGGGGAAGTGTCTGCGAATAGCTTCTTCCAGGAGCTCGATGGCCCGGTCGGCATACGACTCTCGGGTGGAGGCGTCCGGCTCCCAGCGGGCAGCAAGGGCAAACAGGCGGGCGGCGTTGAGGTAATCCCGCCAGCGTTGTTGGCTCTTTTCGATTGCTCGTTCGGCTATCTGCGTGGCCTTGGCCCGGTCCTGCTTAGACAGTTGGATTCTCGCGGCTGTCAGTGCTTTCTTGTTCCCCCATCGCTGGCTAGCCTCGAAGTCGCTGATCGCCTGGTCATGGTGTTCGAGCAGTTGATAGGCCTGAGCCCGCCCGGAGTAGGCATTCCGCTTGAAGGAGGTAGCATCGACGAGCTGACTGTCTTGTTGTAGTCTCGGTTCAAGTGCCTTGATCGCCCGGTCATACCATTCGATCGCTTCTCCCGGCTTCCCCATATCGCGCATCAGGTGAGCGTAGTTGCAATAAACACTGGAGAGTGTCGAATGGTGGGTGAAGACTTCATCGCCGTATTTCTCGACCATGGTCTCTCGTAGAGCAATCAATCGGTCGTATACCTCAGCCGCTTCTTCCACGGATCCCGAGTCATCCAGGGCGATGGCCAGGTTATTCAGGCAAACGGCCAACAAATGCTGATGTTCTTCGAAAACGGGGAATTCGTCGGCGATATCTTGTGCGATTGATACGGCTCTCTGGTGCGCTGCCACCGCTTCGTCCCAACGTGCCAGGTAGTACAGACCGAGCCCTAGGGATGAATAGCCGCCGGCCAATTGACGAAGGGCCGTCGGGCTTGGCTGCACTGAGGCTTGCTTCTCAAAGTACTCGACGGCCTGCTGATAGTTTCGTAGTGCCTGCTTGAGATCCCGCATGGCTTTGGCATCGCCGGGCGGCGAGCGAAGCGCTTTCCTCTCGTGGAGGAACCCGCGGCTTAGATAGATCTCTCCTGCGAGGCTTAGGAGCGTAGGAGTAGATGAGTGGTCGTGGGCCGGTCGAGAACCGAGACACTTTAGGGCTTGTTCGAGTGCGGCGGCCGCGGCGTCCGTACGCCCCCGTTGCAACTCTAGATTGCCAAGTTGCTGGTGTGACCCCACAAGGCCGACGAGGTTCAAGGTGTCCTCCGCCGGTCCCCGGGTATGAATCGACGCCTGCAACAGCTTTGCTGCCTTCTCGTAATCCCCACGGGTCTCATTGCCTCGCCGAAGATAAGTGTCTGCCAGGCGGTGCTGTGCCTCAGCGTGCATTTCCTGGAAAGCGGGCTGGGAAGGGAAATCTCCCCTTAAGGAGCGACTTTCGACGACGGACCGCTCGGCTGCCTCGATCGCCTGGTCGATCAAGCCCAACTCTAAACGGATCTGGCAGATCTTCCAGTGAGCCTGGACCAAGGCCTTGCGCTCCTCGACCCCGCCTCCGTCTTCCCGTGCAAGGGTTTCGTACTGAGCGAGCACCTGGCGGAGGAATCGCTGTTGATCCTGAGTAATCTCGGGCTGGCGACCCAGCCAGCCGAGGGTTGTTGAAGTCCATTGGTCGAGCGTTTGTCGTGTCTTGAGGCGAGCTTGCTGGGCTTTTTCGGCCTGTTGTTGGGAGTGGTTGCGGTAGTGGTTGGTCACCCCGAGGCCGGCTGCCAGTAGGAGGCACGCTGCCAGCGAGGAGACCGTGATTCCCGCCCAGAGCTTTTGCCGCCGATGGTCTTCGGCTGCCTTGATTTGCTGGCGTTCCCGTTCCAGTTGTTCGTGCTCGAGCCGCGACTGGACGGCGTCCTGATATGCGGTAACCGCCGCCGCCACCTGGCCTGCGTCGGCGAGCCGGTCCCGGGGTCGCGCGGCCAGACACTTTTCGGCCAGTGTGACCAACTCCGCCGGGGCCGTGGAGTTCTTGAGGCGGGTGTACGTCTCCTCCAAGTCGGCCTCTTGAGCCCGCTGCCGGATGATCCCCGCTTCTCCGACGTAGGCCGGGGACCCGGTCAGGGTCTCGCAAAGCATTGCCCCCAGTGCGAACACATCGCTGCGCTGATTAATCTTGTCGACGAGGCCACAAGCCTGTTCGGGGGGCATATACGCCCAGGTGCCCATGATCTGGCCGTGTTGGGTTGATTCACCCGTCTGGCGCTCCGTGGAGATGACGGTGTCAGACTCGGTCGCGGGCTCCGGGTCGCCGCCGGTAGGGAGCACCTTGGCTAGACCCCAGTCCATGACCTGGACCTCGCCGAAGGACCCGACCATGACGTTTGACGGCTTGAGGTCGCGGTGAATGGTGCCACGACTGTGGGCATAGCCGATGGCCTGGGCGAGCTGGCCGAACACCTGGACCAGCTGGGGCAGATGCTCCCACGGCTGCTCGCGGTCGGCGAGCAGTTTGGCCAAGGTCTGGCCCTTGATCAGCTTCATGACCAGGAAAGGGTAGCCGTCCTCGGTTTGGCCCAGGTCATGGACCGGTACGATGCTCGGGTGCTGCAATTGGGCGGTGATGCGAACCTCTTCCTGAAAGCGGCGCGCCAAGTCGGGATACTGAGCGGGGTCTACCAGCATCACCTTGATAGCGACCTCCCGCCCCAAGGTGGTGTCCCGAGCACGCCAGACGCAACCCATGCCACCGCGACCCACCAGTTCCCCCACGACGAACCGTGTCGGCAACTTGGCAAGTACGGGGACCGTTGCCGAGCCGGCTCGGGTCGGCCCGTCGACGGTTTGCTCCGATGGGGCCTGGTTGGCAGTACCGGCGGGCTTCATCGGATGGTTCCGAAGTACTGCCTGCCAGGCCTCGGTATCGTCGGGGAAGCGGCGCTGACACTCGCTCGCGTCCAGGGGCGTGCCGCCACGCCGGCGGTATTCGAGCTCCAATAGGAAGAGTTCGCGGAACAGCCGGCATCGGAGAGTCGCAGGGGACTGGTCTAGATAGGCCTCGAGCTGAGGGGGTTCACCCCGCTTCCACGCCGCCTCGTAGCTGTCGCAGAGCCGCTCAACGATCAAGGCGTCGGTGGGTGACAAATCAGCATCGGAACCGGCCATGCGTCCTCTCCGTGTTCATCGGTTCTCTTCGGCAAGGGTCACTGGGAGCGAAGAGACTGCGACCTGCAGCCCACGGATCTGCGGTTTTTTCGTTGATCCGATCGTTATTCTGAGGGGCGATCCGTCTGGAGGCAACAAAGATCCTTGACTCATTGTGAGCTTACCCGCCATGCGTCCCTCGAACCGCTTTCTCCCATTTTCCTTGGCATGCTTTCTGAGCACTGGCGGATCTCCCCAATAGACCAGGTCGCTGAGGGCGTTCTTCAGGGGACCTGATTCGCGAACGTGTCACAATTGAACAGAAGCATAGCCAAGAGAGCCTTACCATGAAACCAGAAAACGCAAATCTGCACCGTAAGCGTCCATTAGGTTTTGAATCGCTGGAAGATCGCAGCGTTCCATCGACTACGGTCGGTGACTTTAACGCGGACGGGGTTGACGATCTAGCGATCGGCTCACCGCGCGAAGATATCCGTGGGGCCCGCGACGGGGGTGAAGTCCATGTCTTGTACGGAGTGCGGGGCAACGGGTTGGTCACGAACCGAGTCCAGCGCTTCGACCAGAGCATGTTCCGAACGGATCGGCAAGTTTTTGCCTATGAACAGTTCGGGTTTGCCGTGGCCGCGGGCGACTTCAACGGTGATGGTACCGACGATCTTGCCATCGGGATTCCTGGGAACCAAATCGGTCGGGATGCCCAGGCAGGGGCCGTTCGAATCCTCTACGGCCGGCCGGGGATCGGGCTGACTACGACAGGCACGCAAGGTTGGCACCAGGACAGTCCAGGGGTGAACAGCCCTGCGGAGGCCGGGGACGGTTTCGGTGCCGTGCTAAGCACCGGCGACTACAACGGTGACGGTGCGGATGATTTAGCCGTCGGGGTGCCTCGGGAGGATCTCGGTTCAATGGTGGATGGTGGCGCGGTAACGGTCCTTTACGGCCGCCGTGGAGCAGTCGGACAGGGCGGGGGGATTACTGGGTCTGGCGACCAGTTTATTTCCCAGAGTCAAGTCATCGACGGGATCGACTTAGCTGGACGAGCTGAGCGAGGTGACCAGTTTGGTTTCGCCTTGGCCTCGGGAGATTTCAACGGCGACGGCCGAGATGACCTGGCGATCGGGGTCCCGTTTGACCGGGTGAACGGGATCGACGCGGCTGGGTCGGTCAACGTGCTGTTCGGTTCGCGGTATGGACTAACCCCGGCCATCGGTGGTAACGAGCGGCTGCATCAAGATACCGCCGGTCTGGAGACCCGAGCGGAGGTCGGGGATCACTTCGGCTACAGCTTGGCAGCTGGGAGCTTCAACGCGAACCCTTACGATGACGTCCGGGACATCTACGATGACTTGGTGATCGGGGTTCCTCACGAAGACCTTGGATCCGTGCAGGATGCAGGGATTGTCCATGTGGTCTTTGGAGAGCGGCGTGGGATGTCAACGAGCCGGCATGTTGACATTAGGTCCGACCTTTTCCAGCGCGGCGCAAGCAATCTGCGCTACATGCAGTTTGGCTTCTCGCTCGACGCCACCGAGTTCAGTGAGTTGGCGATCGGCGCACCGGGTTCCAACTCCTCCGGGGAGGTATTCCTCGGGCACGTCTACGACAACAGCGGCTTCGTACTAAACCGCCGGCTGCGCAACTTCAGCCCTCAGCCGGGGGACTTGTACGGGACGGATCTTGCTCTTGGCAACTTTGACGGGGGTCAAGATTTCTACCACGACCTGGTTGTAGTGAGCCCCTACGATGATATCGGCAACAACTACAATGCCGGCTCGTTCCAAGTGAACTATGCCGGGTACTACAGCAAGACCCCTGCCTCGCCGAGACATCTGTGGACTCAGGCATACCTCCCGGGCGACGGGGTTGAGGCCTATGATGCCCTGGGCGGATACCCATCGTGGTACCCCATTTACGTCTGATAGGATCTACGATTTTGGAAGTCGGGTCGAGGGGAACCTTCCCCTCACCTGGCCACGCTCCATACGCACCTCTCAGCTGGTCTCCCAGACCACACGGATCGCTTCAAGCTTTCGCGCGACCGTCCGCAACGACACCTCCATTTTCGAAGCGATCTCCTGGTTGGTGAACCCCTCCATCTTCCAGACGGCGACTTCGCGGAGGGAAGGGTCTCCGAGCCGCTCCAGCAGCCGCTGGCATTCCTCAGCGACCTCGGCGGCGAACTCCGGGGTCGGCTCCTCTCCGATGATCTGCTCGATGCCTGCATCGGACGAGTCGGAGTCGAGGGGTTCCGAAAGGGACCGGACTTGAACCTGGCCACCTCGACGCTGCGCCCGGTCGTGAGCCTGCTGGTCAAGGACCTTTCGCGCGGTGATCACCACCAGAAGCCGCCAAAGGTTGTCGCGGTCGTGAAGCTGTAGAAAGCGATGGTTGGCTACCCCCAGGAAAAAGCTCAACAGAGCATTCTGAACGACGTCATCGGCATCATTCACCCCCCGTCGGCTGGACGCCAATTTCCGCCGCGCTAACCCGACCAAGCGTAGGTAGTAGCGTTCCCAGATCGGCTGGGCAGCCAACGAGTCGCCCGCTTTCAGTGCGGCAATCCAGGTAGTTACCGATCCCGTTGGTTCCGTCACAGCTTCCTCCAAGCAAATAAGCTTCGCGGCCGCTCCAAGTAGCAGGCTTGATTCAAGGGCATATGCCGATGCAAAACCACCTGCGGACAGCCTCGTTTTGTGAATGTCCTTCAGCGGCGGCGGGGAGCTTCCGTGGTGATCGACCGATCGTCATGCTCCAGATGGAATCCTCAAGCCAATCTGGGAACGGTTTCACCGGTCTGCCGACCTTTACGTCGATTAGGGTTGCGGCCAAAATAACCTCATGAATAGTAGTACCGCTATCCTCGGCCCTCAGGGGTGGATTGCCCAACACTGGCCCGATTTTGAAAGCCGTCCGCAACAGCGACAGATGGCCGAGGCGGTTGAATCGGCAATCACCAATGGGCACCACCTGATGGTCGAGGCGGGGACGGGCGTAGGGAAGAGTTTTGCCTACCTAGTTCCGGTTATCCAGACCGTCTTGGCTGACCCCCAGTGTAAGGTGGTCATTTCCACGCATACCATCAACCTCCAGCAGCAGCTGGTCGAAAAAGACATCCCATTTTTGTACGACGTTTTCGACCAAGACTTCAAGGCCGTGCTGGTCAAGGGTCGCGGCAACTATATTAGTCTACGTCGGCTCCGTGTTGCCCAGCAGCGGATGAACGCGCTGGTGGCCGATCGCCTGGGAATGGAACAACTAGTGCATATTGGTCGCTGGTCCCGACAAACAGTGGATGGCAGTCGAGCCGACCTGGCCATCCAGCCTCTGCCATTGGTTTGGGATTTGGTCGCGAGCGATAAGGGCAACTGCCTGGGCCGGAGCTGCCCAGACTATAGTCGCTGTTTTTACTATCAGGCTCGCCGCGCAGCCCACGGGGCGCAAATCCTGATCGTCAATCATGCCTTGTTTTTCAGCGACCTGGCTTTGCGGCGAACCGGTGGGGGATTACTTCCCCAGTATCAGGTAGTCATCTTTGATGAAGCGCACACTTTGGAAGATGTGGCCGCAGATCACTTGGGGCTTCAAGTGAGACACGGGTCGATCGAATATCTTCTGAGCCAGCTGCTGGCACCTCGGCACAACCGAGGGCTGTTGTTGGTGCATGGTGATGCCGATAGCGCGAATCTGGTGGAGATGGCCCGGCAGGCGCTCGAGCGGTTTTTTTCAGGAGTGGCCTTGTGGTATCAGGGGAATCGACAGACCAACGGTCGGGTTCGCGAGCCGGAGATCGTTCCGGATTGTCTTTCGGAAGAACTGGACAAGTTGGCGAGTCACCTGGAAGATTTGGGCGAGCGGGTGAAGACCGATGAGGAAAAGATTGAGCTCACCAGTGCCAGCGAACGTTGTCGGACCCAGGCGATGAGCATTCGCCACTGGCTTGGTCAGACCCTTGCAGGGCAGGTCTACTGGGTTGAGCCCCGTGGCGAACGCCAGCGCTTGGCTCTGGTTAGTGCTCCGATTGCTGTGGGGGCAGCCCTTCGCGAGCAGCTTTACGAGCGTGTGCCCACGGTCATCATGACGAGTGCTACCCTGAGCTCAGGCGGAACAACCGGTTTTTCGCATGCTCAGACACGTCTCGGGTTGGGAGAAGCTGAGACACTGCAACTGGGCAGTCCGTTTGACTATCGCCGTCAAGTAGAGTTGCATTTGTTTCGAAAGCTACCCGACCCTTCGCGTTTCCCAGCTGAGTTTGAGAGCCAGGTAGCCGAACACCTTTTGGAGTACATTGCTCGTAGCCAGGGGCGGGCATTTGTGCTGTTCACCAGCTATCACTTTCTGCAACGCACGGCATCGAAGGTGAAAACGCATCTACGGCAAGTGGGTTTTCCCCTCTTCTGTCAGGGCGAGGGGGTACCACCGGGGAAACTGCTCGAGCAATTCCGAGCAACCCCTGGGGCGGTCTTGTTCGGCGTAGACAGCTTTTGGCAGGGTGTCGATGTCAAGGGGGAAGCGCTGAGTAATGTCCTGATCACCAAGCTTCCATTCGCGGTCCCGGATCGTCCTCTCATTCAGGCACGCTTGGAAGCCATCGAAGCGGAGGGGGGCAATGCTTTTCGGGATTATCAAGTGCCTCAGGCCATCATCAAACTCAAGCAAGGCTTTGGACGGCTGATCCGAACCGTGAAGGATCGGGGCATGGTGGTGCTTTTCGACCCACGCGTATTAACCAAGGGATATGGGAAAACCTTCTTGGCGGCATTGCCCGACTGTCGGCGTTTCATCGATGGCATGGAGGCCTGAGTTAGATCTCACTTTGGGTGTTGAGCGGTATAGCATATATCGTCCAAATAAAGCTGTAACATCCCACCACTTGGATGAGTGCTCAATAGGCCAAACTGATCGAGAGCTGGGAGTACTCGTTTCGCCTTCGAGGGCAACGGCAGAGTAATCTTCTCGTTGCCTAGCGTGGCTGTCACCACCCCGACTCCGTGGTTGGCCAGTGGATCATAAACGAGTGACCATTCCAGCGGATGGCCAGGTCGTAATAAAGGGCCGCGATTGGGGCGATGACGTTCGCCGTTGACGACCAGCTGAGGCAGGAAGTAGTGACCAACCCGGGTCGGGCCACCGATGCAAATTCCAAGAAAAGGACCCTGAACCGCTGGTGACTTCTCTGATTCCGTTGCCGTGAACCAGCCAAAGGCCATGTTCGAGTCGGGGGCTCCAGCGACCAAAATCACCTTGCCCTTGGCCCGAAGTGGCTGATTCATCCGCAGTGGTCCGACCCGATCGACATAGGAAGCATAACCTCGATCAGTGCGCCAAAACCAGCCACCGATCTCACCCGGCTTGTCCCCCTGGGCTCGATGGGATTCCGAATTCCACCCAAAGTTCTGGACACCACTCCGGATCGGTTCCTCGTAGGTTTGCTGATTGAGTTGTCCCTCCCAGTGAGGGTCCCGATTCAAATTGATGGCTTGTCCATGGACTTTCAGCCTAGCGAGGTAGAGGCGTAATGGATTCCCGGGCCGCGTGACACTCATGACCCCAAAGCGATCGAATCGGGTGCTCTCGGCTTGGAAACCGGCGGGCAGGTTGAGCGTGAAGACCCTTGTCTCAAAGGGCTCGGCGGGCCCCTGTAAGCTCTTGATGTGAAACTTCAACTGACACTTGCTGGCGTTGACTTCGGGATCGTAGGTCAGCGACCAGTGATAACGAGTGCCGTCATTCCGAATGGGTGTGGGCCGAGCACCCCCAGGAACAAAAGGAGTAATGTAGGTACCACAGGAACGATTTGAGGCAGTAATGATCCTGATGGCTAGACGTAGGCCACTGGCTTCTCCATCGAGATGCAGACCAAGGGATTGCAGGGGCCGACCGATACCATGCGGTTGCTTGGCATTAAACCAGCCGATAAAGGCACCGCTCGAACTCTCCGATGCACGAATGGCAAACGTGCCGCTCGCAGAAAACCGGTCGGTCAAGGTGCGTTGCGGACATGGCCGAGCATACCAGGCGGGAGTCGCAGCTCGGACGATCGTGCCACCGATTTCGCCCGGGCGGTCGTCAGCAAAGCGGGTTCGGGTATAGCCAAAGGCTTGGGTGATCGGTCGGGGTCGAAGCTGGGATGCGCGGTTGCCCACCCCTATCCAATTAGGCTTATCTGTCAATCCAGCTTGTCGCATGGTCGGCATCGCGAAGCATGCTTCATCCAGCTGAGGCATCAGCAGCCACGGTACCACAAAGTTGAGCAATCCTTGGAGAAGCGAGAGAACCATGAGCATATCTGCACTCGGGGGGTTGCGACCGACAAAAGCGTGTTGAAAGCAAGCGTTGAGATAGGCGAGCCTGGGTCGCTGGGCAATAGTTTCCCCTTTGACGGGAGCAGCCATCATCCATATAACGCAAATAATATCCTAACAAAGCTTCACCCTCAGACCATGGGGCAATCGGACGATGGAGAAACTCGTTTACTTTTTTGGCGCGGGCAAAGCTGACGGGGCTGCCAAGATGCGTTCGCTATTGGGTGGCAAGGGAGCGAACCTGGCGGAGATGACCAACATTGGTCTTCCGGTCCCGGCAGGATTCACGCTGACCACCGAGGTGTGTACGTCGTTCTACGCGAACGAACGCCAGTATCCCGCCAAATTGAAGGGGGAAGTAGACGAGGCGCTGGCCAAGACCGAGGCAGCGATGGGCATGAAGCTGGGTGACCCCAACAACCCGTTGTTGCTCTCGTGTCGCTCGGGAGCCCGTGAGTCGATGCCCGGGATGATGGATACAGTTCTGAACATTGGCCTCAATGAGGAGATCCTCCAAGGGCTGATCAAGAAGACTGGCAATGAGCGATTTGCCTGGGACACCTACCGTCGATTTATCCAGATGTATGGGGATGTGGTCCTGGGGCTGAAGCCAGCCAATAAGCAAGAAGAAGATCCTTTCGAGGTGATCTTGCACCAGTACAAGGAAAAGAAGGGGGTCCATCTGGACACCGAGCTGGATGTCAACGATCTCAAGGAGATCGCTCACCAGTTCAAGAAAGCGGTCAAGGAGGTTACCGGACAGGACTTCCCGGAGAGCCCTTATGAGCAAATGTGGGGTGCGATTGGTGCTGTCTTTGGCTCGTGGATGAACGATCGTGCGATTAGCTATCGTCGCCAATACAATATTCCCCATGAGTGGGGCACAGCTGCCAATATCCAGTCGATGGTGTTCGGCAACATGGGCGACGACTCGGCGACCGGGGTGGCCTTCACGCGTGATCCTGCATCCGGCGAATCGATCTACTATGGCGAATATCTAGTCAATGCCCAGGGTGAGGATGTTGTGGCGGGTATTCGTACGCCGAAGAAGATTCAGGAAATGGAGAATGAACTGCCTGATGCTTACAAGCAACTAATTGAAGTCTTCCATAAGCTCGAGCAGCACTACCGTGATATGCAGGACATCGAGTTCACCATCCAGCAAAACAAGCTATGGATGCTGCAAACCCGCAACGGTAAACGTACAGGGTTTGCCGCGGTACGGATCGCGGTAGACATGGTCGATGAGGGGCTGATCAACAAAGAAGAGGCTTTGTCGGCAAAGCGGATTCCCCCGGATGACCTGAACCAATTGTTGCAGCCGATTTTCGATCCCGAGGCCAAACGCGTGGCCATCCATGAGGGGAAGCTGCTAACCAAGGGGATCAAAGCGGGTCCGGGGGCAGCAACCGGCAAAATAAAGTTTTTCGCCGAGGATGCGGTTACCTTCTCGGAGAAGCACGCTCCCCATGATCAGGAGGGGCAGGTCATTCTGGTACGTCGCGAAACCAGTCCCGAAGATCTCGATGGGATGCGGGTGGCCAATGGTATCCTGACGGCCTTTGGGGGTGCGACCAGTCATGCGGCCGTGGTGAGCCGGCAGATGGGCAAAGTGTGTATCGTCGGTTGTGGTGAGCTCAAGATTGACTATCGCAACAAGACCGTGTCCGTGGGTGAGCAGACGCTCAAGGACGGCGACTGGATTTCGATCGATGGCTTCACAGGCGAGGTGCTGGCCGGCAAGATCCAGACCCGGCCCAGTGAAGTCGCCCAGGTCCTTCTGGAGAAGAGCCTGAAGCCGGAAGAATCGCGGGTGTATCAACAATTTGCCGAGCTCATGACCTGGGCGGATGAGCAACGCCGTCTGCGCGTGCGGACCAACGCCGATAAGCCCGCGGATGCGGCTACCGCAGTGACCCTGGGTGCTGAAGGGATTGGTCTCTGCCGCACCGAACACATGTTTTTCGGAGAGGAACGTATCCAGGCGATGCGCGAGATGATCCTCGCGGAGACCGTCGAAGAGCGCAAGAAGGCAGTGGATAAGCTCTTGCCCTTTCAACGCGAGGACTTTGCCGGTTTGTTTCGGGCGATGAAGGGAAAGCCAGTTACCATCCGTACGCTCGATCCACCGCTGCACGAGTTTCTCAGCGAACGCCACTTTCAAGACGACCCGCGGCTGATTGGTAAACTGGCCGCCTCGACGGGGATGAGCGAGGACGCAATCTCTACACGGGTGAAACTACTGCACGAGCAGAATCCGATGCTTGGCTTCCGCGGCTGCCGGCTTGGGATTGTCTACCCGGAAATTGTTGCCATGCAAGCGAAAGCCATTTTTGAGGCGGCTTGCGATGTGCACCAGGAAGGCATCGAGGTGCATCCTGAGGTGATGATTCCGCTGGTTGGCTTCTTGAAAGAATTAAAGTCTCAGGCCCAAGTGGTCCGGGCGGTCGCTGCCGAAGTGTTTGCTCAACGGGGTGTGCAAGTCCCATATCAGGTGGGAACCATGATCGAGCTGCCTCGCGCTTGTATGGCGTCCCACGAGATTGCCCAAGAAGCGGAGTTCTTTAGCTTCGGGACCAATGACCTAACCCAGACCACGCTCGGCGTTAGCCGCGACGACTATGGGCCGTTTATCAAACCGTACGTCGAGAATGACATCCTTGCACGAGATCCGTTTCAGACCATTGATTTCCCCGGGGTCGGCGAGCTGATGCGGCTTGGGGTCCAGGGGGGACGCTCGGGACGTGCCGCCATGAAGATGGGGATCTGTGGTGAACACGGGGGCGACCCGGACAGCGTCAAGTTTTGCCATCGGCTTGGGCTTGACTATGTGAGCTGTTCACCGCTGCGTGTTCCCATCGCTCGCTTGGCCGCCGCGCAGGCGGCAGTCGAAGAACGCACTGCAAATTAGTCGGAGCGGTCGACCGCAGGCTTGGAACTGCTCCTGAGCCTGCGGTTTCATTCCGTGAAGTGACCTATTTGGATTCTCTAACCGGATACGCTTGGGTGAGGATAATCAACCGGTACAATCAGCCGTTCGAGTGCTCGACCATTGCGTACCAGCGTGATATTTGTGGCAATCCCCACAGGTAGCTGGGTTAACAGTTTGTGCAGATCATCAATGTTTGTAACGGGCAGTTCGCCCAGCCCAATAATCACATCATCCACGTCGATCCCGGCCTGATCGGCCGGGCCATTATCTTCAATGTCGACCACTTCGACCCCGCTGGAGAGATTGAGCTCAAGCTCGCGAACCAATGGAGTGGACAGGGGAATTTGTCGGCCGTGGATGCCCAAATAACCTCGCTCCACACGACCAAAACGAATCAGCGCTGGAATGAGGTGCTTGGCGGTATTGATCGGGATGGCAAAACAAATCCCTTGAGCCGGCTGAATGACCGCCGTATTGATGCCGATAACTCGTCCCCGACTTTCTACCAGCGGTCCGCCGGAATTCCCAGGGTTTAGTGCGGCATCGGTTTGAATGACATTGTCGACCAGGTGGCCGGTGAGGCTGCGGAGCGTCCGCCCCAATGCACTGACCACCCCGGCAGTCACTGTCGATTCGAAACCTAGCGGAGAACCAATAGCCACCGCGAGTTGCCCAACTTTCAGTCGGGTAGAATCACCGAATTCGGTATAAGGCAAACCGCTACTCTCTGCTTGGACCACTGCCAGGTCGGTCCACGGATCCGTGCCGACCACTCGTCCAGACAGTTCGCGGCCATCATTCAGCCGAACTCGAACCCGCTCAGCATTGCCCACCACGTGTTGGTTAGTCAGCAAAAAGCCGTCAGCAGTGAATAGGATTCCCGAGCCGGTCCCTTGCCGGCGTCCAGTGCCAATGCGCAGGTTGACCACGGCTGGTCGGAGCCTGTCTGCAACCTGAGTAACCACGGTGGAAAAAGCGTCCAATGCCTCGGCATCACTCGGTAATGCCGGGTCGTGGCCCCCGGAACAACCTTCGAATGCGTCGTCGTTGTTAGTAACTAAGTGCCGCCAGAATCGTGACACGATCGTATCCTCCCGAATGAATCGAAGCACAGATATTCTAGGGGCACCAAGTCAAGAAAGTGGTTGCCAAGGTTCGTATCGGCGCGACCTAGGAAACTGGAGTATGCTCGGGTCAATACGGCTGAGAAAATCGTTTGCATCATCAAGGAGGATAGTGCATGGCTTTGCGTAGCAGCATGGGGCTAGCATTCCTGTTGAGCGGCTGGCTAGGCGTACAAGCATTGGCGCAAACGCCGATGGTTCCCGCAGTGGCAACGGTGAATGGCCAGCCGATCCCCGAGACAGCCGTGAAACGGGCGCTACGCAGGATCCCTGCCGCCGAACATGCGAAGGCCCGCCCCGAGATCCTGGACTATCTGATCGACAATGTCCTGGTCGATCAGTATCTCATCGGGCTAAAGGTGAACGCGGATCCGGCGAAGGTAGAGCAGGCTCTGGCCGAGTTTAAGTCCAAGCTGGCGGCCGACGGTCAAAAGTATGAGGATCTTCTGGATCGACTTCAGTTGACCGAGCCTGAGTTTAGGAAACAGATTGCTGCCCAACTCCGCTGGGAAACCTTTCTTGATCAACAGGCACCGGAGGCGAAGCTGCAACCATTTTTTGAGGGAAATAAAGTCATTTTCGACGGAACGCGCGTCCGAGCTCGCCACATTCTCGTGAGTCCTGATTTGAACGATCCTCAAGCGGTGCAAGTCGCTGCGGACAAGCTCAACAAGATCAAGCAGTCGATACTCGTTGCGGCCTCCACGGCGACTCCTGACCCTTTGGAAGGCAATGACAAGTCCACCCAGACGGCCAAATTAGCCAAACAGAAAGCCATGGAGAAGGCATTTGCCGAAGCAGCCCAGTCGCACTCCGCATGTCCTTCCAAGAAGCAAGGGGGAGATCTGAGCTGGTTTCCACGGATGGGGACCATGGTTGAACCGTTCGCGAAGGCTGCTTTTGCCCTGGAACCCTACGAGATGAGCGAACCGGTTCAGACCGAATTTGGTCTGCATCTGATCATGCTCACCGGACGGCAGCCTGGAACACCGATCGAATTTACTCAGGTCAAGGACGCTGTCAAAGATTACTACGGCTATCGACTCCGCGAGGCGATCATTGCCAAGATGCGGCCCAAGGCCAAGCTCGATATTCAGAAGTAGCAACGTTCACGGTACGAGCTATGGGGAGCCAATGACCAGCCCCATGGCTCGCACCGTGAACTTCAGGCTAGAATCTCTGGAATGAGTTCCCCGTGAATGTCGGTCAGGCGGAATTCTCGTCCTTGGAAGCGGAAGGTCAATCGCTTATGGTCGAGC
Source organism: uncultured Alcaligenaceae bacterium (assembly GCA_964410665.1). Taxonomy (GTDB): domain Bacteria; phylum Planctomycetota; class Planctomycetia; order Gemmatales; family Gemmataceae; genus CAYPIE01. The sequence continues at coordinate 30,519 of CAYPIE010000025.1, read as the reverse complement.
CCAAGAAGGTGTAAGATGGTGGCATGCACATCGTGCACATGGGCTCGGCCGCTGATCGGCTCGAAGCCAAACTCATCGGTCTCACCATGCACAATCCCAGGCTTGATCCCCGCACCGGCAAACCACATCGGGAAGGCATCGATATGGTGGTTTCGACCCACCGATTTGCGGATCTCACCCATCGGCGTTCGACCAAACTCACCGCCCCAAATCACCAGCGTCTCATCGAGCAATCCTCGGGCTTTGAGATCGCCTAGCAAGGCAGCAATCGGCTGATCGACTTCTCGGCAAACAAGATCGAGATCTTTCGCGAGGTCTTCTCCAGGTCCACCATGGTGGTCCCAGTTGGTGTGATAGAGCTGGACAAAACGAACACCGCGTTCGACCAGGCGACGGGCAAGCAAGCAATTGTTGGCGAACGAGGGCTTGCCGGGTTCGACGCCGTAGGCGCTGAGGGTTTGCTTTGTCTCTTGAGCCAGATCGATCAACTCGGGGGCGCTCGTCTGCATACGAAAGGCGGTTTCGTAGGCAGCAATGCGGGTGGCTGTTTCCGCATCTCCGGTTAAGTCCAGTCGCAATTGATTCAGATCTCGAAGGGCAGCAATGGTCTCGGCCTGGCGTTGTTTTGTGATGCCCTGGGGCGAGCGAAGGTTGGTAATCGGATCACCACCCGAGCGGAAAGGCACTCCCTGGTGAGTGGTCGGCAAAAAGCCACTCCCCCAGTTAAGCACACCACCACGCGGTCCCCGTGGGCCAGACTGCAACACGACAAAGCCTGGCAGGTCTTGCGACGATGAACCGATACCGTAGCTTATCCATGCACCCATGCTTGGCCGACCGAACTGGGCCGAGCCAGTATTCATAAACAATTTGGCCGGAGCATGGTTGAAGACGTTGGTTGCTACCGTACGGACAAAGGCGACTTCGTCGACCACAGTGGCGAAGTGTGGGAACAGCTCAGAGATCGTCAATCCTGCCTGTCCGAATTGTTGAAACTTTCGCCGGGTTCCCAAGAGCTTGGGGGGCTCCTTGGTGAAGTTGTCCATGAATGCAAAACGCTTGCCATCCAAAAACGAGGCGGGGATCGGCTGACCGTGATAGGCCTGGAGCTGTGGCTTCGCTTCAAAAAGTTCAAATTGACTGGGACCACCGGCCATGAACAGGAAAATGACCGACTTGGCCTTGGCAGCAAAGTGGCCCGGGGCCGTAGTCTCAGGTGCGGCGTGGACACCGTATCCCTCTTGCTCCCACAGTGCAGCGAGTCCCAAGGTACCCAGGCCGATGCCACAGTTATGGAAGAAATGCCGGCGGGTCTGTTGCAATAGGTGATTCGGTGACATCGGGCTACTCGCGGGTCAGGAATTCGTCTAGATTCAATAATACTCGGGCCAGCAACACGGTTGCGGCTTTCTCCGCGGGAGAGACCTCGGCGAAAGCGTCGAGACGAGCCCCAGGAGGACCCCCTCCGTTTAAGAGGGTTGTGGCTTCTTCAGGATGCGACTGATAGTGCACAAGTTGGCTCATGACAAATTCGCAGAGGCGTTGTCGTTCTGCCTCTGTCGGGTGACGTCCCAAACATAAACGAAAGCCCAGTTCTACACGGACTTGGGGATCTTCGGGAACTTCTTGCAGCAACCGTAGTGCGAGACCATATGCATATTCAGCGAAGCCGGCATCATTGAGCAACGTCAATGCCTGCAAGGGAGTATTCGAGCGGTTGCGTCGGGTACAAGTCGTGCCTGCGTCCGGGGCATCAAAAACGGTGAGAGCCGGGTGCGGCGAAGCCCGCCAGAAGTGCGTGTACATCCCCCGGCGATAACGGTCCGGTCCGGTACTACTCTTCCAGGCTCGCTTGACCTGGGTGAACCCAGAGACACCTTTTGGCTGTGGAGGGAATGCACTTGGGCCACCAATTCGATGGTCCAATAAGCCACTGACGGCAAGGCCGAGGTCGCGTACGATCTCGGCTTCTACACGCAATCGAGCCTGTCGTCCTAGGAGCCGATTGCGGGGGTCACGCTCGGCCAACGCCGGACTGAGCGCTGACTGCTGTCGATAGGTTGCCGAGGTCACAATCAGACGGTGCAGTCGTTTGAGCGACCAACCTTGCTCGATCCACTCGCAAGCGAGCCATTCGAGCAGTTCTGGATGACTTGGAGGGGTGCCTTGAGTCCCAAAGTCATTCTCGGTCTCAACAATGCCGCGGCCAAAGTAACGGCTCCAGATGCGGTTGATCGTGACTCGCGCCGTCAAGGGGTGATCGGGCCGCAACAGCCAGTGAGCTAGGTCCAGCCGATCCGGACTCCCACTGCCCTCTAGCTTATTTAATGCTGGGAGGATGGAGGGGGTGTCCGGCGTCACGACTCGACCAGGTCGGGTAAAGTCTCCACCGATCAGAATCCGTGTGGAGCGGGGAGCTTTCTGCTCACGTAAGACCAACGTTTTGACTTGATCCTTCTTTGTGGACTCCGCCCAAGCGGAATCCACGTTGACGGCCAGTCTAGGCTCATCCTGAGTGTTGAAAAAGGCAAACAACTGATAATACTCACGCTGTGAGATTGGGTCGAATTTATGATTGTGGCATTGACAACAGCCTACGGTTAAGCCGAGCCAGACTGAACCGGTGGTGTTGACGCGATCGACGATCGACTCAATCCGGAATTGCTCCTTGTCGATGCCGCCCTCTTGGTTGATTTGTGTGTTGCGATGAAAGCCGGTGGCAATGCGTTGTGCTTGAGTCGGTTTGGCTAGGAGATCGCCGGCCAGCTGTTCGATGCTAAAACGATCGAAGGGCAGATCGGCATTTAGGGAATCGATTACCCAATCCCGATATGGCCACATGGTTCGAGGGGAATCGACACTATAACCGTTGCTGTCCGCATAACGGGCTAGGTCAAGCCAGTGTCGCCCCCAGCGTTCCCCGTAACGCGGACTGGAAAGCAATCGGTCGACCTGACGTTCGTAGGCATCCGGCCGAGGGTCTTGGACAAAGGCGTCGATCGCTTCCGGAGAAGGGGGCAAGCCAGTGAGGTCAAGCGCTAATCGGCGTAACAGGGTAGCTCGCTCCGCCCTCGGCGACAGCTGGAGCCCTTCATGTTCTAGGCGGACAGCAATGAACACATCAATCGGGTTGTCGATGGGCTGACTGTAATGTGGGATGGGTGGTCGGCGGAGCGGTTGGAAGGCCCAGTGTTGCGATTCTGGTTTCGGATTCTGGTCAGACCCCTCAGGCAATCGAGCCCCTTGGTTGATCCAAGTTTCGATCCGATGGATCTCCTTGGGATCGAGCGGTTCCCCACGCAGGGGCATGGCCTTGAACCCGTTGCGTCCCTTAATCGCATGCACGAGTCGGCTCTGGTCAGCCTCACCGGGCCGTAAAACCGGCCCCGTATGACTGCCTTCGCGAAGGCCTTGGGGGGTATCCAAGCGAAGACCCGCGTGCTGGGTCATCGGACCATGACATGACTGGCATGAGCGGACGAAGATTGGTTGGATGTCCCGACGGAAATCGACGCGGTTAACCGCGTCCTCGGCGGCCAATCCGGCCGCTGAGAACAGAGTCATTATGACCGTCCAGGCCAGTAAGATGCAGGTAGAACGCATGGCAAAAGGTACGCCTGTGGGGGGAGAGTACGCAGAACAACTCAAGCGGGTCTAGTTCAGTACATTCCAGCAAAACATGAGTACCGATGCGCATCAAGCGAATTTACGGAGCCAGGGAAGAGCCATTCATCGGATTGTGAAATACCATCCTCTAAGCAATCGGCATGCATAGGATCGAGAGTATCATTGATCAAAATAAGAACGAAACCCTTGGCTTTGTTGACCCGTCCGTGTCGGGTCCATAGAGTCTACGTTGAACATAATCCGTTGCTCATGATAGTTCCTTATAGCTTAATTATTGTCTTAATCCAGGAATGGTCAAAAGGATTTATTTATGCACTGCTCTCTCGCTGGGAAGCTTATCCATCGTCGTGCCTTCACGCTGATCGAATTGCTCGTCGTGATTGCCATCATCGCCATCCTGATCGGTTTGCTCTTACCTGCCGTTCAGAAAGTTCGCGATGCTGCGGCGAGGATGCAGTGCTCAAACAACTTAAAGCAGATCGGCCTCGCAATCCATAATTTCGAAAGTACCTCGGGGACCTACCCCGCTGGGAACGATACTCGCGGCAATTGCTGCAGCTCCCCGACCTGGACAACCTGGGCAGTGGATATTCTGCCGTACATGGAGCAAGAGAACCTTTTTCGCCTGTGGCGGACCGAGATTCCGCTCACTCACAACGGGGGATTCCCTCTTCAACGGCCGGGGTTCATCCAGGCGCAGGTCAAGCCATATCAATGTCCTTCGGACCAATACAGTGGGGAAATGTCCCTACCGGAGTCGGGCCCGGCAAGGACTCGCACTCGTCTGAACTGGGCACATGGCTCGTATCGCGCGGTGTCCGGGATGACCGCACAAGGCCAGGGGAATAGCGATTCTGCAGCGTACCGACTGTTCTGGGATACTTGCGAACCGGGCTTTGGTCAGCTCCGTGGCGATCGTCGGGGCATTCTCCATAGTATTGGGGCTCCCAATTGTCCGGTTATGGGTGGGGCGGAACGGCCTGGTAGCGTGAAGGATGGTCTGTCGAACACATTGATGGTGGGTGAGTTGACCTATAAAGATTTGCAGCCCCGCTCGACCTTCTGGGCTTACGGCTACGCTTCTTATAACTCGAGTTCGATCTCGAACCTGCCGTACATTCTGGGCAACAGCTTCTTCGCGTGCCGGGACGCCGCGATGTCCGCGGGTTTGACCGATAACGTGTGTAAGCGTGGCTTTGGTAGCAATCACACGAACGGTCTGAACTTCGTGTTTGGGGATGGTTCGGTACGCTTCATCCCGTACACGGTGGACATGAACCTGTTGGCGGCTATGGCTACGGTGTCTGGCGGGGAAGTCGCCGATGTCCGCTAATGAGTCCTTCACACACTAACTATCACCCAGTCGTGAAGGTGCACAGGAACGCATCCTTGGAGTTCGCAATCGCGGTGGCTAAACGACAGGATGGTCACCGCGAATTGTAACAAAAGGAAACCAGGTAGTTTGGGAAATATGCATACGATACATCGAATCCATCTTGGTACAGACCGAGTCCCGAGGGCTTTTTCTGGTTGACTCCCTTTCGCTTCATAGGCAGCATCTTTTCTGGAGGATCACTGGTCCTCATGAATCATACTTGATTCTTAGCTATTCACTTAAACCAGCAATGGTTGGAGGATTCATCCATGCGCCGCTCTCTCTCCGGGGCGCTTGCAGCTCGTCG
>CAYPIE010000025.1:0-25110 GCA_964410665.1 uncultured Alcaligenaceae bacterium | reverse complement strand
GCCTTCGTTGGTGCCCAGATCAAGGCGTATCAGTGTCCGACCGATCCCTACAACGATCAGGTGTCGACTCCCGGATCGGGTCCCGGTCTGACTCGGAACCGACTGGACTGGGCCCACAGCTCGTATCGCGCGGTTTCCGGGATGACCGCTCAAGGCCAGGGCAATAGTGACTCCGCTGCCTACCGTCTGTTCTGGGACGCCTGCGAGCCAGGCTTTGGTCAGCTCCGTGGCGATCGGAAAGGCATCTTGCACAGTGTTGGTGCACCCAATTGCCCTGTCATGGGTGGTGCTGAGCGAATTGGCAGTGTTCAGGATGGTCTCTCGAATACCCTGATGATTGGCGAGCTGACCTTCAACGACCTGCAAGCTCGCTCAACCTTCTGGGCGTATGGCTACACCTCATACAACTCGAGTTCGATCTCGAACCTGCCGTACATTTTGGGCAACAGCTTTTTCGCATGCCGGGATGCCGCCGTCGCGGCGGGCCTGACCGATAACGTGTGTAAGCGTGGCTTCGGGAGTAATCACACCAACGGTTTGAACTTTGTGTTTGGGGACGGTTCGGTGCGTTTCATCCCGTACACGGTGGACATGAACTTGTTGGCGGCCATGGCCACGGTTTCCGGTGGTGAAGTTGCCGATGTTCGCTAATCTCTCCTTAGCTCTTCAAGCAAGACCAATGTGGATTAGGAGTGATTCGTAATGCGGACGATCTTGGTATCGGCGAGCTTGTTGGCGCTCGTCGGTTGTGGTGGGGGATCGGGTGATTACGTCCCTGTTTCCGGTCGTGTGACCATGGATGGGACCCCCCTTCCCTACGCCAATGTTACGTTCCAACCGATGGCCGCTAGTGGTGGCGGCGATACTGGCGGCTACGGATCGAGTGGCTATACCGATCAGGATGGTAAGTACACTCTGAGGGTTAACTCGCAACAACTGCAGACGGATGGCGCGTTGGTCGGGAAACATCGTGTGCAAATTGTGACCCGTCCGCGACTTCAAGAGGTGGATCCCGATTCTAAAGCGGTGTCTGAAGACGGGGCTCCTCCACCGAAAGCCGCGGTGCCTTCGGACTTTCGTCGAGTTCCGGCGAAGTATAATGACGATTCGACCTTGACCTTTGATGTTCCTGCCGACGGAACCGACCAGGCAAACTTCGAGCTCTCATCGCGCTGACCGAGCGCCCCACTCTTCTTTGAGTGGATACGGAGTTCCCGGGAAAAACACCGCGATGCTCCCCGGTTTTCATCGATCTTCTCGATGGACCCGGGGGCATCTCTATTCATTTCCATGCGCAGTCCCTCGATAGGACATCTCTCTTACACCTCTAGGGCCGCAAACTCCGCAAAGCATGACTGCGCTGCCCCTACCGGGTGGGTCAGTTGGGAATGGGACTGGGAGTTTTCCTGTGGGTTAAGCTAGAATGTGGGCACAGCCCCAACCCGTTGCTGCTGGCCCCCGAGGAACTTGTCAATGCGCTGGAGTTTGATCCGGCTGATCGCCTGGCGCGAACTACGCGACCAAATTCGTGATCGTCGTACCCTATTTTTGGTCTTCGGACTGCCGGTGATTCTGTATCCGGTGTTTGCCTTGGTCGGCATTCTGTTTGCCAAAAGTATGCTCGAACAACCTTCCCTGATCGGGGTGGTCGGCAGTGATTATCTCATGCCCAGACAGGCTCGCGAGGATCTTCCCAATGCCATGATGGGCGGGGGCATGGTGCTAGGCCAAAAATATGTGCAACAACCCTTCTACCCACCGTTAATTCTCAATACTACCTTCACCTATTCGTTAGGCAAACAGGCCGAAAGTGGGGGCAGCATTTCCCTGGTCGAACTGACCGACCCCGACGATGAGGGCCCATTGATCCGCCGTGAGGTTGATGCAATCCTCATCGTACCGAGCAATCTGTTTGCTGCACTGGAGGCTGAGCAACGGCCCACGCTCACTATCAAGGCCCGTGAAGGGGATGAACCATCCAAACTGGCTGTGCGTCGGCTCAACCGCATTTTGGGGAGCTGGCAGACTCAGGTTAAAGACATGCGCTTTGCGCGCGCGGGCTTGCCCAAAGACTATGACCAAGTCGTTGACATCGAGGACCCGATCAATGACAAAGATACCTTGAAAAAAACCACCGATGAATTACGCGATACCTTTGTCAAAATCTTTCCGTTCATGCTGATTATGTGGACCCTGGCAGGTTCTTTGCATCCCGCGATCGACATGACCGCGGGTGAAAAAGAACGGGGGACCATGGAGACTCTGTTGATCAGCCCGGCTGAGCGGATCGAGATCGTCACTGGCAAGTTCCTGACCACCTGTCTGGCCAGCTTTACCACCGCCTTGTGGAATGTTTGCTGGATGGCGGGGGGGGCGATGGTCTTGAGTGTGTTTATGCCCTTTGCGGTGATCTCCATCGCTGGCTTGATCTGGTGTGTGCTATTGGCTTTGCCACTGGCAGCTTTGTTCAGCGCGGTGTCGCTCGCTTTGGGGGTGTATGCCCGGTCGGTGAAGGAGGGGCAGTACTATCTTGTGCCCATGTTTATCGTTACCATGCCGCTGTGCTTCTGGGCCATGGCCCCGGGAATCCAACTCGACCTGCAGCGGAGCTTGATCCCTATTACCGGGATGGCCTTGCTCCAGCAGCGTCTTATGTCCGTGTCCCCGGGCCCCTTGCCCGCGATTTACATCGTCAACGTGCTTGGAGTCCTGATCCTCTGCAGCCTCCTCGCAGTCTGGTGGGCAGTGCGGCAATTCCATCGTGAATCGGTGCTCTTCCGCGAGGCCGAACCGCTCGAACCACGCTCGGTCTTCCAGTTGTTGCGAAGGCGTAAGAAGGCAATCTCATGAACGGAACCCTGTTCATGATCGAACTCACGGTAGCGGACTGGGAGCAAGCCCTGGTCTGGTACCGCGATGGTCTGGACTTGGCGGTTGCGCTGCTCGATCGTACCCGGCAGTTCGCCCTCCTGGAAGCAGGAGCCGTGCGCTTGAGTCTCAAAGCGGGTGTCCCAACCCCGGGAGGTGTTACTCTGTATTTTGAAGTCGCTGACCTCCAAGGGGAACTAGACCGTTTGCACGCTCAGGGGATTCATCCGAGTTCGCCGATCAAGACCAGTAATGAAGGGTACCGGCGTGTCCTTCTTCGGGATCCCGACGGTTACACGGTTGGGCTGTTTGATTGGATCAAGGATTGACCCAACCCGGCCCAGCGGGCAGAGTGGTATGGGACAGCAAGTTGGCAGCCGCACCAATTGCGAACTACAATCATTTCCTTGACCCTCCGCTTATCCTGCCCGTCTACGCTTAGGGTGCGTGATTGCTCGGTGGTATGAGGACTGGGGGGATGCCGAGTTCGACCATCCACTGAGTGGGACACAGCGATGCAATCCTTGCTTTTCTCCGGAATCCTACTGTTGGCATGCTCCTGGTCGATGGTGGCCCAAGCGGGAGACATCCGCCATCAGGTGGACAACGAGGTTCAAGCCTTTCTCAAGGAACGACCGTATGCAGGCCTGGTGGTCGGGTTGATCACTCCCGAGACACAACAGGTCTGGGGCTATGGCTCGGTCACTCTGCGCGGGAAGCAACAAACACCCGATGGGAATACGCTCTTTGAAATTGGCTCTGTGACCAAAGTACTCACGGGATTGCTCCTGGCCGACTTGGTGAATCGTGGCAAGGTCCGCGTGGATGACCCTGTCAGCCGCTACTTGCCCGCGAACTGGAAGGTACCCCGTCGGGATAACCGCGACATTACCCTACTGCATCTGGCCACCCATACCTCAAGCCTGCCACGCGTGCCCCCCTCCTTGATGTTGCTCGCCGCCGTAGACGGTTCGATTGACAACCCCTATGCCACCTTTACGCGCAAGATGCTCCAAAACACCCTGTGCAGCTTGAAACTCACCCGGGTGATCGGTAGCCAATATCGCTACTCCAATCTCGGCGTTGGGCTTCTCGGACTTGCCTTGGCGGATGCCACGAATGCCACGAGTTATGAAGCGTTGCTGCGGCAGCGGATTCTTAGCCCAATTGGCATGCATGACACCGGGATAACCTTGTCCGAAACGCAACTGCAACAGCTTGCACCCGGAATGAATGGCGATGGCGAACCAACCTCCCGTTGGGATTTTGACTGCCTAGAAGCTTGTGGAGGAGTGCGCTCCAACGTCAACGATATCCTGAAGCTGCTTCGCGCGAATCTCCATCTCGAGCAAACACCACTCGGCGAAGCCTTTCGGCTTGCTCAGCAACCCTGGCGTGAGAAGGGCCGCTCAGGCCTCTCGGTTGGCCTGTGCTGGATGCTGACCAAGGAACAAGATCCTAAGTTTACCATGATTTGGCACAACGGCGGCACCGGCGGCTATCGCAGCTTCCTGGCGGTAGTCCCCGAACATCAGCTCGGACTGGTAATCCTGACCAACACCAAGGATTCCATCGACATGCTTGCCGTGGATCTGATCCGCAGCCTCATTAAGCCAGGAGCCCAGCAGGACCTCCCACCCACCTCAGAGCAACAAGACCAGCGGGATTCCCGCCAGCACTCCTAAAATGAAGCCAAGGACTTGAATCGCTCCCAATTGTTCGGTGGCGACATTATCGACCATGCGATGCACCACCGCGACGTCCATCGCATCGATCGCGGCTTGCACTCGGCCGGCCACATCGAAACGTCGGCCGATCAACTCCAGTCCATCACGCTCAATCCAGTCCAGGATCATCTCGCGGAGCATTGGCAGGGCGTCCGCGCGGAGCCAGGCTTGAAAGGCCGGTGTTGCCAAGAATGTTTCCAACCAAAGTGGGAACTGCTCGCCGAGTTGCTCTTCCACCAATGGCTGTAGTTGTTTGCCGATGGACTTCCGAAAAGCATCGAGGGTTTTCACGCCTTCGGGTTGATCGAGGCTTCGCACCACAGCCGCAGGTAAATCTTCAAGAAAACTGGCAAACTGTTGTCGTGTGGTCGGGCTATACAGTTCATGCCTAAGCGTATCCCCGAGTGCATCCCAATCGATGGCCCCCTGGGCAAATGCGACAATCATGGCTTCCAGACGGGAACTGGACTGGTCTTGGTAGCTCTCCGCGGTGCGATGAAATACTTCAATCACGCGCGGCGTTTGCTGTTCCATTAATTCGGTCAGTCGATCCAGGATCGCCTCCCGATTCTCTGGGACATCCAGCCACGCATTCAGCCCTTGTTCGAGCAGTTGCCGCAGTCGAGCGTCATTGAGGCTGTTCAGCAGCTGGGACTGAAGCATCGGTCCGGCCTCGGGGGCTAATCGGCGTAACAGGCTCGGCAAATGTTCGCGGAGAAGCCGGGTTAGCAGCTGTTCTTGGTGGGCCACAAAGTTCTCTTCAGCCAGGGCCATTTCGGCCAACTTGCGCATCTCTTGCGTGATTGCCTCCGGCGTTAGTAGCCGGCTGGCAATTTCTTGTCCTATCACCCGCCCGAGATCCTTTTTCCGAGCCGGAATCAGACCCTGCTGCCACAAGCGCAACGTCAACCAGCGCAGCCAGTGCGCTTGAGCTTTCGCGTAGGGTTCAAATAACATGCGCACTGCCAGGTAATTGGTCAGATAGCCAACCGATCCTGTGCACAAGAGCGGCAGAATGGTCTGTACCCATAGCTCTGGTAGAGCGACTCCGCTCGCTCGTAGACCCACGGTGACCAACAATGCAACGATGGTAAGCAGTGACAGTGGAAAACAGATCAATTCCCCCCAGGCAAACAGACGGGTCATGCGATGCGGACTGGCGACCGCTAGTCGCCATAGACTACGCAGTTTGCTCAATCGGGGAGACCATTCCGAAGTCAAGCCAGTGGAATTGGACATGCAGTTCATCGTTTACGGAGGTAGTTTCGTCATCGCATGTAGGTTGAATGCGCAAATGTCGAGCTATTGTACCGGGAAATCCGCGTAATCGAGGCTCGATCCACACGTTCTGGGGGGAGAAACGGCCCCCGAACGATCCGTATTCACCCCAGAAAGTCCCGAAAACGTCCGGAAATGTCCCGGAAATGTCCCGGAAACAAACTGCCTGGTGCGCCGGTCTAGGGAAACGTGCCACAGACGTGCGTCCAGTGGCCCCCATCGAGAGAGGCGATCCCAGCCGTTGCACGCCGACGGTACCCAGACCGACTTCACAGATTGTCTCTATTACTATATATGCGGCGATCGGGATCAAATAGAAGATTATGGTTTTATTGTGTCGAATAACACTGCCGAGCATCACTTTCCCAGCTTTGACTGGTCGCTCTGACCGAATGACATCTCCCAGCTGCCCTGTCGAGTCACGACACGACCTTGTATCGTTACAAATGTGTCTTTGCTACGGTCTTAGCAAAACCAGTGACTTGCCAGTATTCCACTATCGATTAAGGCTTATGGATAAACTACAATCCACCGAACTACTGTTTGAGCTTTCCCGTCCAGGCCGGCGGACACACTACCTGCCCCCAAGCGATGTGCCCAACGGGGTCGCCGTGCAGGACCTGATTCCCGCCGAGCACTTGGCCGATGCTCCACCTCCGCTCCCCGAGGTTGGCGAGATCGACATCATCCGCCACTTCAACAATTTGTCGACGCGGAATATGTCGATCGATACCAACTTTTATCCGCTCGGTTCTTGTACCATGAAGTACAATCCGAAGCGGCACGAGCGGTTGGCCAACCTCGACGGTATGGCCCACCTGCACCCCCTGCAGGACGATGACACCATTCAGGGCATGCTCGAGATCCTTTATGCGATGCAGAATTATCTCGGGGAAATTGCCGGCTTGCCCGCGGTGTCTGTGCAGCCGGCGGCTGGTGCCCAGGGCGAACTGACTTCGCTGTTCGTCGCCGCGGCGTACTTCAAGGACCGGGGTGAGACGCAGCGCAAGCGGGTCCTGGTCCCCGATAGCGCCCATGGAACCAATCCAGCCAGCGCCGTTCTCGCCGGCTTCGAGGCGGTGACCATCAAGAGTAACGCCAAGGGGCTGGTTGACCTCGACGACTTCAAGTCAAAGCTCGACGACAAAACCGCCGTGTTCATGATCACGAACCCAAACACGCTCGGCTTGTTTGAGGAGCAGATCAAGACGATCACCGACCTGGTGCACGAGCACGGCGGGCTGGTCTATCTGGATGGCGCCAACATGAACGCCATCCTGGGTATCACTCGCCCCGGCGACTTCGGGGCCGACATGCAGCACTACAATGTGCACAAGACCTTTACCGGTCCCCACGGTGGCGGCGGTCCTGGCTCGGGGCCGATTGCCGTACGTGACTTCCTCGGGCCGTATTTGCCAGCACCGATCGTTGCCAAGAACGGCGACCGCTACTATCTCGATTACGATCGTCCCAAGTCAATTGGTCGCGTGCGTAGCTTCTTCGGCAACGTTGGCATCCTGTTCCGCGGCTACTGCTACATCCGCACTCTGGGACCCGACGGACTGAAGGCGGTCAGCGAGAACGCGGTCCTCAACGCCAACTACCTGTTGGCCTGCCTGAAGGACACGTACGATGTGCCGCATGGTGACCGCTGTATGCACGAGTTCGTCGCCAGCGCCAAGAAGCTGTTCCGCGAGAAGAAGATCCGCGCCATGGACATCGGCAAGCGGCTGCTCGACTTCGGCTTCCACGCACCCACGGTGTACTTCCCGCTGGTGGTGGCCGAGGCCCTGATGATGGAGCCGACCGAAACCGAGAGCAAGCAGACGCTCGATGCCTTCGCCGCGGCCATGAAGCAGATCGCGACCGAAGAAGCCGACTACCTCAGGAATGCCCCGCACAGCCTGCCGATCAGCCGTCCGGACGAGGTCAAGGCGACCAAGGAGCCGGTGTTGCGCTGGGAGCAGAAGGTGTGAGGATGTGTTGCTTAGGATCAGGCCTGGGCCTGATCTGATCCAGGATGTCATTCGTATTCCGCGAGCCGCCTGACAGACGACTGCCAAGCGGCTCGTACTATTCTGACTTTTCCGAACAGAGTTCGCGTTGGTCTTGTGGAGATCGTCGAATCGACCCTCATTGCCTGAATCCTCTTTAGGTACCACGCGCGGGTGCCGCTCCCATCAGGTTGGCTTTCCCTGCCACTATCGAAAAGACCAAGTCGTTCGGCCCTGGCATTGGCTGTATTCGAGGATCGAGAGGCTGGACTGGGTTTGTTGGGCGATCGTGGGTTGCCAGACTTGTTCCTTGGTAGGATCGTAGGGTTTGCCCTTTCGTCGGACCATCGGGTGGTTCCTCGTACAGTCCGTCGATTTGCCCGAGAGAGTACCACGCCTTGCAAGATGGGTTTTGCGAGACGCTTACCTGGGTTTGGCCACCTTGATGCATTCTCCCAGCATGAGAAAAATACCATCGCCCACGACGGAGCCGACCCCAAGAGCCAAGAAGCTAGTACTACAGTTGTATTTGCTATAATCGCCATAGTAACGGGTTTTGTGGAGAAAAACCATGGCTGTGCGACCACCGACCACCGGCGACGTGCACGACTGGGCGAAGGAACTGGACCGACTCGGGCAACGACTGGGACCCCACTTCCCCCGGGCCGAACCCCGCCAGCGGGCCCTGGATTATGTCAAGGCCCTCTGTGGCGACGCCGAACGCAAGAATGGTTGGCAGCTGGCCGAGTATCTCGGCGAGCCCGACCCCACCGGCGTCCAACACCTGCTCGGACGAGCCACCTGGGATGCCGACGCCCTGCGTGACGAGTTGACCCGCTACGTCGGCGAACACCTGCACGACCGCCGGGGCGTCTTGGTCGTGGACGAGACCGGGTTCCTCAAGAAGGGTGTCAAGTCGGCCGGCGTCCAACGCCAGTACGCGGGCACCGCCGGCCGGATCGAGAACTGTCAGATTGGCGTCTTCCTGGCCTTTACCGGCAAAACCGGCCGTGCCTTGATCGATCGGGAGCTCTACCTCCCCAAGTCATGGACCGACGACCCCGAGCGACGGCGCGAAGCGAAGGTGCCGGAAGACGTGGAGTTCGCGACCAAGCCGCGTCTGGCCGAACGGATGCTGAGCCGAGCCTGGGCTCAAGGTTGGCAAGTTCGGTGGGTGACAGCCGATGCGATCTACGGCAGCGAGCCGGCGTTTCGGCAGTTCTTGGAGTCGCACGGCCAGGCGTACGTAGTGGCGGTGAAGTGCGATACCCCGTTGTTCGACGGACAGTTCCGACACCGGGTCGATGAGCTGGCCGCGGCGTGGCCGGCTCGGCCGTGGCGTCGGGCGAGTGCCGGGGAGGGAGCCAAGGGTCCACGGGACTACGACTGGGCAGTCCGTGCCTTCGGTCCGGTGAACGAGCAGGGGTGGCGGCTGTGGCTGTTGGTCCGCAGAGACCCGGAGAGTCCACAGGAACGGGCCTACGACTTTTGCTGGTGTCCGGCCCGGACGTCGTGGAAGGAATGGGTACGCGTGGCCGGGGCAAGACGGAGTGCTTTGAGCGGGCCAAAAAAGAATGCGGTTTGGACCACTACGAAGTGCGTTCGTAGGTGAGCTGGTATCGGCACATCACGCTGTGTAAGCGTCTCGCGAAGCACACCTGGCGTAGTGTGGGAACCGCTCGGTCAGAGCCATAGCGGTGCGAGGAGGGATTCCTTCGGCGCTTGCCAAAAGAACCGGTTGCGACCGTCTTGCCGTCCTTCTGAACGACGCGATACGATGCGAATACGAAAATCATCAAGGCCCATGCCCCTTTCCCGGACCGGTCCCATGTCATTCGAATACCACCTTGCCTTTGTACGTGCCATTCAAGGCGACCGGACGACGCTATTGAACTGGCAGGTGTACGCCGACTGGCTTGAGGAGGATGGCGGCGACCCCGAGAACGCAGCGATCATGCGTCGGTTCGCTCGTGGCGAAGAGCTCAATGCGCTGGGTCTGCAGCTGACGTGGGTTCCGCCGGGGAAGAGCTGGCTCGGCGGTGAGTACGGCAAGGAAGGGGAACAGCACTTTGTGCTTGAGCGTGGGTTGTGGTGGGGTGTGTACCCGGTGACGCAGTCGCAGTGGCAGGCGGTGATGGGCAACAACCCGAGCTACTTCTGCGCAACGGGAGGTGGGGCCGGTCGGGTGGAAGGGCTAGACACGCGTCGGTTCCCGGTGGAGTGCGTGTCTTGGGAAGACGTGCAAAAATTCTTGGATGCTCTGAATGGCCGAGCGTCGTCGGTTGGCCTGCGTTACCGGTTGCCGACGGATGCGGAGTGGGAGTATGCCTGCCGAGGCGGGCCGATCACCAAGGAGGAGAGCAAGCATGACTTTTACTTTGACAAGCCGGTGGCGATGCTCACCCCGGAAATGGCCAACTGTGGTCGCCCTGACCGCACGACGGCGGTAGGTTCCTACCCGGCGAACCGGCTGGGTATCCATGATATGCACGGAAATGTATGGGAGTGGTGTGCGGACTTGTACGCGCAAAGTAGCTCGAACCGGGTGTACCGGGGCGGCTCCTGGGGCCGCAACCCGCGGCACTGCCGCGCGGCGTACCGCGGCGGGTACAGGCCGTCGCACCGGCGCGACTACCTGGGCTTCCGTGTTGCCGCCGTCCCGTCGGGGCAAGAGTAACGTCGGGTCCGTAGCGTAGGCCGACTCCCGGTCGTGCGGAGCCGACGGTGAGTCGTGCCGGAGCGCGGAGTGGTCACGCTCAGAAGCGCTGAGACTGCTTTCAGCGGTTCTCAGGGCCAGGCGTCGATAGGACGCCATGGCCCTGACCGATCTCCCTGTTGTGAGTCGGTAGTAACTGTCCACCGGAGACCGGTCGTGCCCATGCTAGGCAAGCACCAGGGTTGTAGGTGACCCCCGTACTAGAGAATCGCTTATTGATAGATAAAAACTACGATGTGCTGAGGGGGGTAAGCCCGAAGGCGGTCTGAAGAACAACAGGATCAAGTGCTGCCCGCCACCCCGGGTGGAATCGTAGTAAGTTGCTCCTCTGCATCGACACCTGGTGACCGACGCGATCTTCTACTCATCGTAGGAGAACCTGGCCCCATGCCCCTTTCCTGGACCGGTCCCATGTCATTCGAATACCACCTTGCCTTTGTACGTGCCATTCAAGGCGACCGGACGACGCTATTGAACTGGCAGGTGTACGCCGACTGGCTTGAGGAGGATGGCGGCGACCCCGAGAACGCAGCGATCATGCGTCGGTTCGCTCGTGGCGAAGAGCTCAATGCGCTGGGTCTGCAGCTGACGTGGGTTCCGCCAGGGGAGAGCTGGCTCGGCGGCGAAGAGGGCAAGGAAGGGGAGCAGCTGTTCATCCTAGAGCGTGGACTCTGGTGGGGTGTGTACCCGGTGACGCAGTCGCAGTGGCAGGACGTGATGGGCAACAACCCGAGCTGGTTCTGCGCAACGGGACGTGGGGCCGAAGAGGTGGAAGGGCTAGACACGCGTCGGTTTCCGGTGGAGTGCGTGTCTTGGGAGGACGTTCAACCGTTCTTGGAGGGTCTGAATGGCCGAGCGTCGTCCGTTGGCCTGCGTTACCGGTTGCCGACGGAGGCGGAGTGGGAGTACGCTTGTAGAGGCGGGCCGATCACCAAGGAGGAGAGCAAGTATGATTTCTACTTTGACCAGCCGGTGGCGATGCTCACCCCGGATTTAGCCAACTTCGACAACAGGGATTGCCCTGGCCGCCCGACGGCGGTGGGTTCCTACCCGGCGAACCGGCTGGGTATCCATGACATGCACGGGAATGTCTGGGAGCGGTGTGCGGACTTGGACCCGCAAGGAGGCTCGGTCCGGGTGTTCCGGGGTGGCTCCTGGTACGACTACCCGCGGAGCTGCCGCGCGGCGGACCGCTACAGGCTCGGGCTGTCGCGCCGGAACGTCGGCCGGGGCTTTCGTGTTGCCGCAGTCCCGTCGGGGCAAGAGTGACGTCGGACCCGGAGCGTAGGCCGACTCCCGGTCGTGCGGAGCCGACGGTGAGTCGTGCCGGAGCGGGGGCGGTCACCCTCAGGGTAATCGTCGAACGAAACAGCTCCTCCTAGAGCAGCTCATTGGCAGAAGGCTATATCTCGAAGATTACCATGCTCTGTAAGATGGGGGTCGCAAGACGCTTAACGTGGACCGGTGCGACCGGTGTCCGTTAGACGCTTACTTGGCAGCTGCAAACGCCTCGGGGCCAACCCGTTTGCAGCTGCCCACGAACCCTCAGGCTCCGCTCGGTCAGGCAGGTTCCTTGGTGGGATCGCGGGGTTTGCCCTTCCGTCCGCCCATGGGGTGGTTCTTCCCCAAACAATCGGTCTGCCCGAGAGGTACCCAGGCTCTGCAAGATGGGCTTCGCTCGACGCATACCACGCTGTCGATACGGGCGTTGGCGCTGTTGAGCGTGATCCGGGCCCGAGCAGCAGGGCGGCCGCAAAAGGGGGGCGACTGATCCCGCTGACCGTGCCGGAGGACGGGACGCTGCGGATCCGGATCGTATGGAAGCGGTTGAACGCACTGGAGCGAGCTCTGCAGTGGTCATTTTGGCGGCGAGCCCACCAGTCCCAAGCCCGACGATGTCACGACCGGAGAGGATCGACCCCCAGATTGACCAAATACAACCGTAGTATTAGACGTGCTCCGGTCATGGAGCTTTCACCGGCACAACTCGCTTGCACCTTCTTCGCCCTCGACGGTATACCGGAGGGTTCTTGCCCTTATCCAATCGTCGGCGTCATGCCGTAGGCAGCTCATCAACCTGATGGGGTTACCTGTTTGGTGTGTCTGTGACGATACGGAACCCACTTCCCAGGTGGTAAATCGCGGTGAGGTTTTTTCTTGTTTTGCTGTTGAAATGGCAAATGATGAATGTAGGATCCCGATGGTATCGCCTTTGTTCTTGGGGACGTGACATGGACTACACCCTCAGGATGGATATCTCATGTCCAAGTCCAGCAACATCGCAACCGTCTTCACCTTTGCCGTCGTCTGCGCGGCACTCTCGTTCGGGATGTGGAAGGAAGCAAAGGCTATCCAGGGCCTGGTCCCAGCCATTGCCGTGCCGGACGCCGAATGTAAACAAGACTTCTGCACTAACTTGAACTGGGCCGGCGTTCCGGCACGTGACGCGGCGGGGAATCCCATCCCGGGGAACCCCATATGTGTTCTGTTCTTGGGCCAGTGGCGAAGCCTGTGTGTGTCGTCGTCGATTACCTGCAATGCCACCGCGTCCGTCATTCCAATTTGTTCAGGTAACTACATCCTTCCGGGTACCATGCCGGCGGTCGTGGCCACCAGTTCTTATGCTGGCTACACTTGTTGAACCCCCTAATCAGCGGGCTCTCTGAGTGAGCGGTCTGGTTCGGCCGGAGAGGTGGAGGGTGTTGGTCTCTTTCTCAACTCCGGCCGGCTGGACGCCCAACTTTTATTTCGGCAAAGCGGCACCACTCGTGTGCGGCTGGCGAGTGAAGGATCCGGGGTTTCAACAGGGGAGTAACCATGTCCATAAGGCTGTGGGTGGGGGTGATGTTCGCGTGTTGGGCCTGGTTGGGCTCTGCAGGGGCGGCCGAGAATGCTCAGAGTGTGGTCTCCGCTCACGCCGCGGCGGTGGAGCGGATCCGGACAATCCACTTCGAGTTCGCCATCAAGAACGAACAGGGTGGCGGAGTAGTCACTGTTAAAGGTGAGTGCTGGAAGTCTTCCGACTCAAAACGGCTAAAGTACGACCGAAATGGGATGAACGAGTCGGTTTACGTGCTTCCGGACCGCGTCATCACGGTGATCAACGGTGCTGGGCGGGGCGGGGAGTCGCACGCACTGATTGTTCCGAATACCGGCGTCGTTTTCTTGGACGTGTACCCTTGGAGAGACTCCCTGTATGCCATGGACTCTTCGCAAGGCAGGGGCACCCAGCCACTGGCGGAACAACTCCAAGGCCACCTCGATGATGCCAAGCTTGAATCACGTGACGGGAAAGTGGTGTTCAAGACCGCCGACGGCACCACCGAGATTCATTTTGACACTCGCCACAATTATCTCGTCAGCCGCAAGTACGCCAAGGTGATGCTCGACTCCGGTGGGAAAACTGTCCCGTTCGAAGTGGACGAAACGGTGTTGGGCTTCGGCGAGGTCGCGCCGGGGATCTACTTTCCCAAGAAGGTCGTCGTCGAAGAGCGGCTCTCCGCGAAGTTGAAGGTCCGGCGGACGACCTTGTTCAAGGTCAGGGAGGTGAACGAGCCGATCCCACCTAAGGTGTTGCGGCCAAAATACCGGGACGGCACACTGGTCAAGGACCAGATAAGCGGGACGGAGTATCGGGCGGATCCAACAGGGTTGGCCAAAGGTCCCCAGAGGCCTTTATCGAAAGTCGCGGCCGGACCTCGCTCTGCTCAAGCTGACGCCGAGCCCGCGCTGCCTTCGACGAGCGAAGCGGATCGGTGGGGGTGGTGGATCTTACCCGCTGGTCTGAACTGTCTGTTCTTTGGCGGTAGCGTGTACGCTTGGCGGTTTGTCAGACGCAGGCGCGGTGAAGAAGCGGCAGGATGACACACTCAACGAAGGATCACCATGACAACATACCGCTCATCAGTGCTCCCTATCTTATTCCTCGTTCTGGGCGTTGGGGCGGCGGTCACCGCCAACTGGTATGCCCGTGGTGACCACCAGGAGGTGGGCGTGGGCCCGGTCCTGGATTACCCGGAACTCGTCAGCCTGGGAGAGCAAGAGAGAGGCCAGATCGCGACAGCCAAGGTCAGGTTTGTAAACTGAGGTGACAAGGAACTTGTCGTCACCGGTGTCAACTCTAGCTGCGGGTGTTCGGGTTTGGAACGCGAAGAGGGGGGCCAATTCGTGAGAGTAACGGGCTTCCGACTTGCCCCTAGTGAGGGACAAGACTATCTCGTGCGGATGGCCGTTCACGGAGACATCGGCGGTCAGTTGAAGATAATCCTGCGGATGAAGACCAACATGCCAGGGCGGGAGGAGGCCGCCCTGACGATCTTCGTAGACCGGATATCGGGTGGGCTGGAAGTCTCACCGCAGACAGTGACCTTCGGGGAGGTCGTGACTGGGGCGACCGTCCGCCGGGAGGTGTCGGTGATCGACCGGACGATCCCTCCCCGGATGCTGTCTAGGGCAAGGAGCGACAGCGAAGGCGTCAGCGTTGAAGTAGTCCCTGCTCCCGCGGTGCCTTGGAGTGGCCCTGGTGGAGGAACGCTCATCGGCAAGGTGACTCTAGACGTTGACTCTAGTTGGGCCCGACAGGTCGGCTCTCGGGTGGATGTTTGGGTCGATTCGACCCCGCCTGTCTGGCCGGTGTCTTTCCTTGTCTCCGGGCGGGCCTCCTCGCCCGCTGAAGTCAGTCCCAAGCTCGTCCGCCTCCCGGTCACGTCAGAGGGTGGACCGATCACCACCGCGGTGTGCGTCTGCCGGAGTCCCACCAGTGAACCGTTTTCGCTACGCTTGGTGAAAGCTCCGCCGGGCTGGCAAGTGACTCTGGGCAGCGGCAACGAGTCCCGGCCGGTACACACGCTCAAGCTATCCTTGTCCGGACACGGCCTTACCCAGCCGAAGGGGGGATATGTGGAGTTATCTGCCCTCACAGCATCCGGGAAAGTAAACCTGGGGGTCGATGTCCTTGTGGCGGAGGATCTGCTCGAATAAATCGGACGAACAACACAGAGCGCAGAGGCGTGACACTCGTCGAAGTCCTGGTCGTGATCGGTGTCATGATGACGCTAATTGGGCTGTTGCTATCCGGAGTCCAAGCGGCCCGGAACGCAGCGGCCCGCGCGGACTGCCAGAATCGAATGCGGCAGATCGGCATGGCACTGCACCACTACCACGGCGATCACGGCCACTTCCCTGCGTCGGGGAGCGGGTTCAGCCAGCCGCGCAACCTTGGCCTGAGACGGCGGAACCTGAGCAAGTGCTCAACTGGATGCCCCACATCTTGCCCTATGTCGAACAGGAGCCACTCTGGAGGATCTCCAAGGATGCCTGTGGGTTTGGAGTCTCGACCGTTCATCACGCCCCCGCATGTCGGGTTCTCGACGCCGCTGAAGCTCTTCACTTGTCCGGCGGATGACCGGCTAGGCCGAGCAGTGACATCGCCCGCCGGCCACACCATCGCCATGACCTCGTACATCGGGTCGGCTGATACCTTCCAGGATCCTGAGTCGTTCTCTCTGCTGCAAGTTGCCAAGCCTGGCTTCTTCTTCGACATTGCCACCGGGTCACGGATGTCCGATATCACCGACGGAACGAGCAACAACATCGCCATGCGCGAGCGCCCACCACCAAACACTTTCCAAGCCGGCGGGTGGTATCAGCGGGTGTGGATCCTTGACAAGTTCGGGGGCCCCGATGGCGTGATGTTTCACATGGGCCCCGCAGGTATCGTGGGGGCGCCGTGCGGGCTAGGTAGCGCTTTTGGGCCAGGGAGACTTGACAACCCTTGTGACCGCCTGAACTTCTGGAGTCTCCACCAAGGCGGCTGTAATTTCCTGTACGCCGACGGATCGGTTCGGTTCACCCCCTACTCCGCAAGGGATCTGATACCGGCCCTACTGACACGCTCCGGTGGGGAAACTGCCTCCGAGATTTAATGGGCGCAAAGACCCGTGTTATAAACCCCAAATTTGGACACTCCCCAGTTCCTTCGCCCAGTCGTGCACGTCGTCGGTGGTCGGTGGTCGGTGGTCGGTGGTCGCACAGCCATGGTTTTTCTCCAGCAAACCCTTTACCATGGCGATTATAGCAAATACAACTGTAGTACTAGGAACTCTTCATCCCTGCCAGGGAGCTTACCCGCTGCAACATCCCAGCGTTTATCCCCCTCTTCCTCAAAGAGATCAAAACTCCGTACACGGGCGTGCCCTTCGCGGACACTGATTACACCGTTCTGATGCCGATGATCGTGTAAACGGATCACCGAATTCGGGCTCATTCGAAATTGAACAAGAATTAGGGGAACGACCCAGGCTTGAAGATCCGATTGCACCGTGCCATTGGCTGGAGCGAAGCGATTGGTCTTCAGTTCGGATAGCTTCGCTAGTTCCTCAACGGCCCTTTTGATATACCCCTCTTCATCGAGACTGTCGCTTGCGATCAACCGGCGTGTCTAAGGACGCAGACGTGATATCCGCGTTTCGAGCTCAATCGTCTTTGTATTAGAGCGTTTGGATGGACCCGCAGAGCTTTCCTGTCCGAAAGTACGCTTCGAGAGCGGACAGAACAAAGTAGCCAATGCTCCGAGAGCGCAACCAAGTACCATTCGCCGTTCGACGACGACTCCTGGTTCGAACTCCTTTGCAGCCGAGTCAACTAGCCATTCTTCTTCGCTTGTTGTTTGAAACAGCGAGTCATGAATGAACTGCATCCTTTTGTTCTCCACGATCGTTGGACCCGCTTACCCGTTTAGCGAACATCGGTTCACGGATGGAAACGCCATTTCAGATGGCCGCAAAATCCGAATCAGGTGCGAGCGGCTTTGGCGAACATATTGGTGGGTAAGCTTGCTTCTCGGTGTCGGATGTGCGGCGGACCACGACGCAACTCCTCGCACATCCGGGTACTCTGAGCCTCCAGCGTATTGGCCGAGGACTTGAAGAAGACCCTCGATCCGAAGGGGAAAAGTGACCAAGGGCTCACAGTTGCGTCGGATTCGGGGCGTCGCCATAAACGGCTCGGGGGTCGAACGTCTTCTCGACCTCTACGAAGTGGAGGGGCTGGCCGGCGGCCTCACCGGTTGGCACAACCCGGTAAAAGCACGAACGATAGCCGACGTGACAACTCGCCCCGCTGCCGGCCACCTCGACTCGCAGCCAGACCGCGTCCTGGTCGTCGTCGATGCGTAGCTCGCGAACCTTCTGAACCAGTCCGCTCGTTGCTCCTTTCCGCCATAGCATCTTACGGCTGCGGCTCCAGTAGACTGCCTCACCGGTGCGAATCGTTTCCGCCAGCGCCTCGGCGTTGAAGTAAGCATGCATGAGGACCTCCCCCGTGGCGAAGTCCGTCGTTACCACGGGGATCAGGCCGTGCTCGTCAAACTTCGGGGCCAGTTCCGTTCCTTCCTCCACCTGTTCCACAGTTTTACGTTCCGAGAAGGTGCTGGGATCCGACATGGAAATTCTCCAGGTGACGGGCAAGCCCTTTTGGGTATAATTAAATAATACTTGACACCAGTCAAGTCTACCGTACCGATTCAGGAGCGCGAACGATGCAAAGAACCCGACGAGCATTCCTTCGAGCGGCGGTCATCGCCCCAGTCGTCACCGGCGCATGGGTGATCTGGGAACAAGAATCCGGCCGCGTCAAGATGCGGCAATCCACCGCCATCTGTTGCGTGCCCAACGGCAAACCCGGCAAGTCGTGTGCGCACCCGGTGCAGCCGAAGCCGACCGACCGCAAGAAGCCCGCATGAAACGTTTCCTTGTTACGGTCCTGTCTGGGTTCGCTCGAGGCTGGCATCACGACGTTAGACTACCACATCCTCACCAACCCGACATGACAGGTTGACCAGCCGGGGGTGGGAGGACTTTCTCGAACCGCTGCCGGGCTGGTCATGCGATTCGGAGACGGCTCACTGACGAACGGAGACAGACATGACGACAATCGAAATCCCGACCAGCTATGAGGAGTGGCTCGACTGTATCGTGGTGAAGTGCAAGATCCCGCTGACACCAGAGTTTGCCCGGCAACGCATCGCAGCCCTCGGAGACGCGAAGTCGCCCGAGACGGTCAAGTTCGTGAAGTTATACGGCGAGGCGCACCGGGCGCGGGTCATCGAGTGGTTCCGCCGGGTGGCTGGTTAATCGAGGAGGATGAGAACGCCTATGCAATCCACGACCCCAAAACCGATCCGAGTGTGGGATGCCCCGGTGGTCGAGCGCTTTCTGGCCGGCACGGAGGACATCCTTGTGCTGGACCGCGAACCGTTGGAGCACCTCAGCGGAGCGATCCGGGCTGGGCGTGTGCATGAATATCAAGCGGAGGTCACCGCCGAGACGGCCCGCCATCGAGTCGCTGCGGGACTTCGAGAACTGGCGATCGATTCGGAACCATTTCTGAGTGACGTGAGCGGACTGGTTATCGCATTCCTGTCCCATTTCGTTCAGACCCGAGCGGGCCTCCGCATCGAGTTGGTGCAGACTCAGTCCTGCCCAAAGTTTCATTGTGACAACGTGTCGGTTCGGCTGATCACCACCTATCACGGGCCAACGACGGAATACCGGTATGTGAACGATGAGACCGTCCATGTGGCCCCGCGGTACGGCCTCGTGTTCCTCAAAGGATACAAACACCCGACGCACCAGGGCTCCGTGCTTCATCGCTCGCCGAAAGTACCCAACCGCGAGAAGCGGCTGTTCGTGGTTCTCAACATCTGAACAGGATAAGCAGCCACTGTGAATCGAACCAAACGGGCGGGGTTACGCCCAATGGTGTTCGGCACCATAGTTGCCCTGGGCTGGGTGGCACGCTCGGAGTCGGCGACGAGCGTGCCACCCAGCCCGCAATCCTCCGAGGCCGTTGAAAAGCGCGGAGAATCTCCACCAGCGATCATCGTGCCGAACACCTTTGGGGTTATGCCCGCTGGTCATGTCACCGGGGATCCTGGGGCGTGGGTCGTGTGGGAGACCGATACCGAGCGGCTCAAGCTCCGGCAAAAGCTGGCTGTGTACGGTGTACAGGCTGGAACGCCCGACCACTCCTGCACGCACTCCGCGCCACTACCGAAACTGAAGTCGCGAGAGGGGACTTTATGACGACCCGTCATGCCCGCACCGACCTCCGCCGCCGGGCCGTGGCGCTTCTCGATCAGCAACTCTGGTGCTGGGGGCGTGATATCGCACGCCCGAAAGGGAACGTCCTGCTCGGCCTCGGGATGTGTCGGCACCGCTGTATCGATCCAGGACACGGCAGTACCGCATACACTGGTCGGGTGGCCGGCGACGGGGTAGTGTGGCTGTGGGGGTTCGGGCTTGTGTACTGCCTCCCGAATCTAGGCGGCGTCTTTTTGCGGCGCGATGGATCCGCTCCGGTCCTGGTCGACGAACCACAGCAGCCTGTTCACTTGCCGGAACAGCTTGCTCCGTTCGTCCGGCCGAACACGGCCCGCCAGGGGGCCACCGCCGGTGCACTCATCCGGGCCGCGGCGGCGTGGGTGGCCGGGTACGAACACTGGGTCGCGGAAACGCTCGGCATCACTTACCGTGAAGCAACGCTTGCTGCCCGGGACAAGAAGACCGCGGTACCCGCGAAGGAGATGGCACGGGCGTGGGAGCACCTGGCCAAGAAATCGGCGCGTCTGGCCCATGGGGTCCCGTCGCCCCTCGACCCGTGGGGGTCGGTACTTACCGCCCTCCAGGCGCGGGCGGCCGTGTTGTCGCCACAGCCCACCCGCCTCTATTCCCCAGATACGAACAAGAGGTCCCCGATCCAATGACCACCGAAACGCCGACCACCCACTCCACCACCCGCCGGCTGCCCGTGACCGTTCTGTCCGGCTTCCTCGGGGCCGGGAAGACAACGCTGCTCAACCACGTGTTGAACAACCGCCAGGGGTTGCGCGTCGCGGTGATCGTCAACGACATGTCTGAGGTGAACATCGACGCGCAACTCGTGGGTACCGGCTCGAGCCTCAGCCGCACGGAGGAGAAGTTGGTCGAGATGTCGAACGGCTGTATCTGCTGTACCCTGCGGGAAGATCTTCTCATGGAGGTGGCAAAGCTAGTTCGTGAAGGGCGGTTCGACTACCTGCTCGTGGAATCGACAGGGATATCGGAGCCGATGCCCGTGGCCGAGACGTTCCTCATGGGCGGGGCTGACGGAGTCATACTCTCGGATCTAGCTACCTTGGACACGATGGTTACGGTGGTCGACGCGGTCAACTTTCTCCCCGACTACGAACAGGCTCAGGATTTACAATCGCGCGGTCAGGCAGCGACCGGAGACGACACCCGAACGGTGGCCGACCTGTTGACCGACCAGGTTGAATTCGCCGACGTGATCTTGATCTCGAAAATCGACCTAGCCACGCCTGAGCAGGTAAGCCGGGTCGAAACACTCCTGCGGCGGCTGAATCCTCACGCCGAGATCGTCCCCATGACGTTCGGGAACGTGCCACCGCGAACAATCCTGAACACGGAGCGCTTCGACTTTCAACGCGCCGCCCGCAACCCCGGCTGGCGACTCCTGGCCCGCGGCGAGCTCAAAAGTGAGGCGGATGAGTACGGCATCGCCAGTTTTGTGTACAGGGCGCGGCGGCCATTTCACCCGCAACGGTTTTACGACCGGCTGCAGCAGGCCTGGCCTGGCGTGCTCCGCAGCAAAGGGTTCTTCTGGCTAGCCACTCGTCTGGACCGCATCGGCATCTGGTCCCAGGCAAGCCGCGTTGCCCGTCTGGATGTCGGCGGCTACTGGTGGGCCGCCATTCCGCCTGAGGATCGGCCAGACACCGACGCGTTTCGCGCCTCGCTCGCCAAACTCTGGCACCCAGAGGTCGGTGACTGCCGGCAGGAACTCGTCTTCATCGGGCAGAACCTCGACCAGGCCCGGTTGACAGCGGAACTGAATCGTTGCCTGCTGACGGACTCCGAAATGTGTCGAGGGGCAGCGGCCTGGCAGTCGTTCCAAGACCCGTTCCCGGTGTGGCCGCCGCGGGTTTGATCGAAAGGAGCAGATCGTGCCACGATAGTAACCGTTTCTTGAAGCCCACCTTGGCGGCGAGTCCTTCCCACAGACCGTGGCTCTGCCCGAGAGGTACCCATGCCCTGCAAGATGGGCTTCGCGACACACTTACCGATGGGCCAGGTTCGGGCCTCCGAGGGTCGCTGTGGATCGGGAGGAGACCGATTCCCGCATGGCCTGTCTTCAGGTTGAAGATGCGTCGTGGTTTGCCGCACTCCTGGAGGTGCAAATGACGGCCACGAGGTCCAACCCTTGATAAAATGGCTACCGCTGGAGGCTGGGTATTCCATCGAGCCATCTGCCCACAGTTGCTTCCATCTATACGCGGTCCCAATGACACGACAGATGATGAGGGAAAGAACGATGACACGTTTCTGTATTGTTTGGGTTGCGTGCCTGCTGATCGGGACGGCGAGTGCCGACGAGCCGAAACTGAAGGCATTGATCGTCGATGGCCAGAACAACCACAACTGGGAGGGCACGACACCCGTTCTCAAACAGTACCTGGAGCAGACCGGGCTATTCACGGTTGAAGTTGCCACGACGAGCCCCCGAGACACCGGGGGATTCAGGCCGAAGTTCGACGATTACGACGTGGTCGTCATGAACTACAACGGGGCCAACTGGCCGAAGGAAACTCAGACGAGTTTTGTGCACTACGTCCGCAACGGCGGGGGCCTGGTGATCTATCACGCCGCCAACAACTCGTTTCCCAAGTGGAAGGAGTACAACCAGATGATCGGCCTCGGGGGTTGGGGGGGCCGGAATGAGAAGGACGGCCCCTATATCCGCTACCGTGACGGGAAGGTCATCCGCGATACGTCACCCGGTCGCGGCGGCAGCCACGGCAGGCAGCACGAATACGTGGTCGAAACGATAAACACGAAACACCCGATCACGAAAGGTTTACCGGCTAAGTGGCGACACGTGTCCGATGAACTCTACGACCGGCTCCGGGGCCCTGCCGACAATCTGACGGTGCTGGCCACTGCATACTCGGCGAAGGACACCGGGGGAACTGGCGAAAACGAGCCGGTCCTGTTCACGATCAAGTACGGTAAAGGACGGGTGTTCCACACCGTCATGGGTGATAACGTCAAGCAGATTAACTGCGTTGGATTCGCTGTCACGCTGCAACGAGGCACGGAATGGGCGGCCACCGGGAAGGTGACCCAGGAGGTCCCGAAGAAAATGCCTACCGCCGCAAAGGTCCTGCGGGTGAAGTGAGAAGATTCAGTTTGCCAAAGCGCTGGGCTCCGAACGTGATCGATTGACGGCGAGAGCTTGTCATCATTAGGTAGGAGCTCCGACGCTGCAGCCTCACCTCCGAGCTGGATCGCGGTGCTTGCTCACAGACCTTGAGATCGTTGGTGGGGCCGATCCATGCTCTAATAGACGATGT
Source organism: uncultured Alcaligenaceae bacterium (assembly GCA_964410665.1). Lineage (GTDB taxonomy): Bacteria > Planctomycetota > Planctomycetia > Gemmatales > Gemmataceae > CAYPIE01. The sequence continues at coordinate 2,118 of CAYPIE010000025.1, read as the reverse complement.
TGCAACGGCACCACCGAGCGGCGAAGATGGAGGCAGATTTAGGTTCGCTTCCAGCGTTTCTCGGAAGCTGGGCGGGAGACGGAACTGCGAACCATGAACGCCAGCGGAACAAGTCATGTGTCATCCAGGAAAAGAGCAACGAAGATATCAAGGCCTCAATCAGGTTTCATGATTGACGGAAGGGAAGTCCGCTTGAGTTGTTCAGCCAACTTGATTAAGTATTCTAACTTATAGTAGAAAGCTCAAGCCGATGCCGACTTACGTCTACGAAACGATCCCTCAGAGTGAAGCTGACAAACCGACGCAATTTGAGGTCTGGCAGAGGATGGCTGAGGAACCGCTGACCAAACACCCGGAAACCGGTCAACCTGTTCGACGACTCATTTCGGGTGGATTGTCGATGATGCCGAAAAAGAGTGGTTGCTGTAGTACCGAGTGTGATTGCGAATGAACTGCAGCATGAACTAGAAACGCATTATAAGCTTTTCCGTCGCAGTCGCTACATTGCACAAGCCGTCGTCGCTGACATACTAATGGCCGTTAAAGAATCTGCACTTGCCAAAATCTTGATCGAGACCATCGCCATTCTGATCAAAGTCAACCAGATTGGGGGAGCGGCCTATCGCAACCGCTTTCGAAGCGGCTCTTTCGGAAGCTCGATGCAGAACGCGGTTTTCTCGAAGTTGGGGGCGAGCGAGATGTCGACCCAAATCAAGTTTACAAGAGGTGACGATCTCGACAAAACACGTAGAAAAATTTTAATATATAATTTATTTTGGTTTAGTTCGTTTTGGCTGCCGTCGACAAGCTCCCGTTTGGGAGTGGAAGCCTCGTAGTCGGCCCACCGCTCGGAACCGGCTTCGAATTCTCCATCTGTCTGCAGGCACGGATCGAGCCTGCAGCGGTATTGGACTTCTGTTGCCAAACATCCTCGTCGGCACTGAATCTTTCCTGATGCCACTCTATACATTCGCACGCAGTTTCCTTGACAAAGGGTTCCACCAACCTCATGCAAGCTCACTTTAACTCCGAATATCCATCGGTCGAACATCTCCGAGCAAAAGCCAAGTCTCGGATGCCGGCCTTCGCGTACGACTATCTCGCCGCCGGTTGCTTTTCGGAAGTCAACCTAGCTCGCAACTCCAGCGACATCCGCAAAGTCCAACTAAAACCTTGGTACCTGCGGGATTTCGACGGAGCAGACCAAACCACCGAGCTGTTTGGCGAAACGTATGATGCGCCGTTCGGGGTCGCGCCGGTTGGTTTGCAGGGGCTGATGTGGCCCAAGGCATGCGAGTTCCTGGCACAGGCCGCGGTTGATCACAACCTCCCTTTTATATTGTCCACGGTCAGCACGGCGAGCATCGAAGACATTGGAAAGATCACCAACGGCAAATTCTGGTTTCAGCTCTATCATCCAGCCGAGGTCGAACTGCGCGATAAGCTACTGAATAGGGCGTGGGAGGCGGGTTGCCGCACACTGGTCATATTGGCGGACACACCAACGTTCGCCTATCGTCCAAAGGAAATCCGAAACGGGTTATCGATTCCACCAAGAATGACACCTCGCAACATCGTGCAGATGTTCTTGAGTCCAACCTGGGCCATGGGGCAACTTGTCGCTGGCAAGCCTGAGTTCAAGACAATGAAACCCTACATACCCAGAGGATTGAACATGAAGCATCTCGGTTTGTTCATGAACAAGACTTTTTCGGGGCGATTAACCGAGGCAAAGATCGCCCCAATCCGCGAAAAATGGCAGGGAAATCTGGTTGTGAAAGGGATCGTCAACCCAGAAGACGCAGCGATCGCCGTGAAACACGGTTTAGATGGCTTGATCGTTTCCAATCATGGAGGTCGGCAGTTGGATCGAGGACAATCGACGATCGTTCCGATGTACAAGCTCGTGCCCGAATTCGCTAGCAAGTTAAAAGTGATGATCGATGGTGGCATGGTTTCGGGAGCGGATATCGCTGCTTGCCTGGCTTGTGGAGGGCACTTTGCGTTTATGGGACGTGCGCCGATGTTTGGCGTGTGTGCTCTTGGTAAGTATGGGGGACATCACACTATCGAAATGCTGAAGAAACAATTGCAACAGGTTATGGAGCAGGTCGGTTG
>CAYPIE010000024.1:0-64513 GCA_964410665.1 uncultured Alcaligenaceae bacterium | reverse complement strand
GTTTAAAACGAAGACGGACAACTAACGGATTAGCTTGCACTGCCACTGACTCGCCACCAAAAGGCGAGATCAAAAATTAATAAGAACAAGCCCTGGAAGATGATTGCCCAGCCGAATCCGCGAAGAATCGGTCGGGTACGGGTCAGGAGTAGGGCACCGATGAGCAGGTAGAGTAGATCCAACCCAGCATTGATGAGCAGTAGCCGGCCAAGTTCTTGGTTAGAGATTGGCGTGTTAACGAGGTTGGTTACGCCGATGATACCATCGATGAAGCCCCAAATTCCGGTCATAAACCAAAAGCCACGCCAGAAATCACGAGGCAGTGCATACAGTCCAACGACGGCGCTTGCCAGCGATAGCAGGCTCCAAGCGAGCAGGCCCAGCGTGACTTGTTCTAGAAGGGTCATACTTCCGGTTCCTTCCCAGGCTCAGGATCAGCGCTTCTGCTTGATTGGTAGTAGAAAGACAAGCGAGGTCAAGCAGGCCGCTGGAGGATGAGTATGGCAAAGCCGATCGAAACGAGTGGGTGCTCAAGTGACCTCCACGGGCACAACAAAACCGTGTGGTGCCCGCCAGCCGATGGCGGTTTGTTCCAGTTCGCAAATGGCCGTGTTGGCCACCTTGCCTACCTCATGCCAGTTGGCGACCGTCCAGCCATTGACCAGACTAAGGACCAGGACCTTACAGACGATCCCATGGGCCACTACTACGATGGCTTGGCTAGAGTGCTGGGTGATCAGCCGGTCCCAGGCGGGTAACACGCGGTCGCGGATGGCCGTAAACGACTCCGCACCGGGGTGGGCATAATCGATTTCCCCATTGATCCAACGACGTAGCGTGTCGGGCCAGATGCCACGTGGGTCATCGATGGGGGTGCGACTTAGACTACTGACGCGTCGTTCATGCAGGTCCGGTTCGATCTGGTGCGGGATGCCGGCTTGCCGGGCGATCGCGGCGGCGGTGCGCTGGGCCCGCCGCATGGCCGAGGAGACCACCAGGTCGGGCTGATGCCCGGCGAGGTAACCGGCCACGGCCGCGGCCTGGCGTTCGCCACGGGGGCTTAAATCGACATCCGACTCCGCACCATGGAAGACGGTGGGATCGGCGGACTCGGCATGTCGTAACAGCCAGACACGCGTGGGGGACATGAATGCACTCCGAAGGGTTGGACTTCTGCTTTTGCTCCATCTCTCTTAGGATGCACCGAAAACCATGACCCCGGCCAACGGAGGCGGCCATGCGTTCGAACATCCTTGCGGTCCTCGCTTGCCTGAGCCTATTCTTGGGCGTGGTGAGAGCAGCACCGACCAATCGCCAGGAAACTTCCCTCGCCGCTCGGGCGGCTGCTCGGCAATATACCAATGTGGTGTTTCAGTTTATCAGGCGGGTCCATCAGGAGTATGTCCGGCCCGTGCCGTTGGCGACCCTGACCACCGCAGCCCTGGAGGGCTTGTACGAAGCGGCTCAAGAGCGCTTACCGAAGCAACTGCGTCAGGCCTTGGACACGGCGCAGACTGGGGACCTACCCCGGTTGATCCTAAGCGCGCGGGCTAAACTAGGCGACCGAGAAGCGTTACGCGATCAGAAAGACATTCTGGCGAGTTTGCGTGCGTTGCCCCGTGTGCTCGACCCGTATTGTGGACTGGTCTCGGCTGCCGCGGCGTTTCCCAGCACGGTCGAGATAGGCTTTGGCTTCTCGTTGGAGGGGGTGGAGGAAGCCCAGGCCAACCTTGCTGGTCGCCTTCCGGCCAGCGAAACTACCCTGGAGTTGCCGACGCGTGTGTCGTTTCCTTGGCGGATTGACACAGTGGTGCCGGGTAGTCCGGCTCAGCGCGCTGGGTTTCGCCCGGGCGATCAGATTACTCACTTCGATGATACCGAAATCACCGCGGCCAATGCCCTGGAACTGTTTACCCGCTTGCGCCAGCCGGTGGAGTTGTCCCCGCGGAAGGAGCAGACACCCGAGTTTTCCTTTGTACTCAAACGACCCGGAGTTGCCGAGCCCATCTGCTGTCGCGTCCCTCGACTCGACTATGTTCCCGAAACGATTTTTGGTGTTCATCGTACACGAGATCATGGCTGGGACTATTGGCTGGACCGGGCCACCGGGATAGCCCAGATTCGGCTCGGGCCAATCGAGGAGCAATCCGATGATCAACTGGCCCGGGCATTACAGGAACTTGAACGCTACGGTCTGCGTGGTTTGATTCTGGATTTGCGCTGGTGTCCAGGGGGCTATTTAACGCCTGCGACCAACATGGCACGAATATTTCTCAAAGACGGGGTGATTGCCCGTGCGGACTACCGGGCCGCCGTGCGAGATAACCGAGAATATCGGGTCGAAGATGTGACATCTTTCTCCTTCCGGGCCGGGGATTATCCAATTGTGCTGCTCGTCAATGGCGAGACCCGTGGTGGGGCAGAGCTGATCGCCGCCGCCTTGAAGGATCATGGCCGTGCCACAGTGGTGGGTCAGCGTACAGTCGGGAAAGCAACCATTCAGAGCGCGACTCCTATGGAAGCACGCCCAGATCTGATGTTTAAGTTGACGCATGGGACCTTTGTCCGACCGAGTGGTCAGAATCTGCAACGCTTTCCCGATAGTCTGCCTGGCGATGACTGGGGGATTCGTCCCGATCTCGGGGGGCGGTTGGCACTCTCGGAGGAAGCCACACAACAACTGTACCGCTGGTATGAAGATCTGACGTTACGGCCTGGTCATGATCATCGCGCGCTGCCCTTGGATGATCCCGAACGCGACCCGCAGCGACGGTTAGCTTGTCGCGTGTTAAAACGACTTATGCAGGCGAACACCGAAGAACGGAGTGAGCCAGAGTAAAGTCGTCGAGACGCCCCCGCCTGGTTTCCAGGCACGCTCCCCTTGAAATCTGCTGGGGCCCCCGATAGGCTATCATAATACGTATTGCGGGTGTAACTCAGTGGTAGAGTGCCACGTTGCCAACGTGGTTGTCGTGGGTTCAAATCCCATCACCCGCTCTGAATGATAACTCTGAATGATGACTCTGAATGAGCCAAACTGCTTAGCCAACGCCCACGGAAGCTAACGACCAGCCACGACCGGGATGACCCGGTCGTTTTTTTATTCCTTCGCCTTTGTTTTTCGTCGTTGATGATTCCTGTTGGTCGGTCGTCAAGGCCAGGCGGCCCCGTGCTCATCAGGAAGTTTCGAGCGAACTTGCCGGGCAGCCGTCCGATGCCGATAATGCAAGTTGGTTTAGACGGCCTGTGCAAGACTGACCACCTGACGGAGTGACCGGTATGGCTTCCGATGCAGAAGATACCCCGCTTGGCGAAGGCGATGACGCTCCGATGACCCGCCTGCCGCAAACTGTTGAGATCACCGACGTCGGTCCGTGCAAGAAGCATGTCAAGGTGACCGTCGAACGGGAGGTCATTGAGCATCGGGCGCAGGATAAATTCTCGGAACTGGTGAAGAGTCAAACACCTCAAGTGCGTGGTTTTCGACCGGGGAAGGTGCCACGCAAGATCATCGAGCAACGCTTCAAAAAAGAAGTGGATGAGCAGGTCAAAAACGAGGTGCTGATGGCATCGCTACAGCAGCTCTCGGAAGAAAATCAGATCAATCCATTGGCGGCTCCGGAACTGGACCCCTACAGCGTTGAGGTTCCCGAGGATGGGCCGCTGATTTATGAGTTTGAGGTCGAAGTCAGTCCCGAGTTCGAGGTCCCGCAGTACAAGGGGTTGCAATTACGTCGGCCAGTCAAAGAATACAACGATGACGATGTAGCCCGGGCGCGGCGACGTTTGTTGGCGACTCATGGCCAAATCGTGCCCAAGGAGAGCGAAGTCGTCGAACTCGACGATGTGCTCACTGTGGATGTGGTGCTCAAAGATGGCGAGCAGATGCTCAACGAGGTCAAAGACACGCGTGTCGAAGTGGACAATCGGCTGGTCATGAAGGATGGGGTCGCTGAGAAATTCTATAAGCAAATCCAAGGTGCCAAAGTCGGCGAGGAACGCACGATCGATATTAAACTCTCCGACACGATTGCGGTCGCTGCCCTCCGTGGCAAAACCATCCAGGGCCTGTTTACGGTGCGGGATATCAAGATGGTTCGACTGCCCGAACTCACGCCCGAACTCCTGGCCGAATATGGGGTGGCCACGCCGGAGGCTCTCAATGAGCTGATTCGCGTCAGCTTGGAACGGCGTCTGGCCTATCACCAACGTCAGGTAGCACGGCAGCAGATTCTGCAGCACATCGCTGCCTCGGCGGACTGGGAATTGCCAAGGGATATGCTGCGAAAGCAAGCCCAGCGGACGCTGCAACGGCGGGTCATGGAGATGCGCAATGCGGGCTTGAGCGATGAGGAGATTGAGTCTCGGCTCCGCGTGCTCCAACAAGATATTCTGCGAAGCACGGCACTGGCCCTGAAGGAGCACTTTGTGCTGCAGAAGATTGCCGAGCTTGAGAAGATCGAGATTCAAGATGAGGATATTGATGATGAGATCGAGCGGATTGCCGAGCAATCGGAGGAGAGCCCGCGGCGGGTGCGTGCTCGACTGGAAAAAGACGACATGATCGAGGCATTGGCGATCGAGCTGCTCGAGCGCAAGGCCCTGGACCTTGTCCTGGACCATGCCACCTACGAAGAATATCCACTGACCGAGGACGAGGACGAAGGAGAAGCCGCTACCCTGGAAGCTCAGGCTGTGACCGAGGAAGCCGAGGCCGCGGCCGAGACTGAGTCGTCCTCGACGGAGGATAACCCCGCCCCCGTGTCGTGACTTGTGGAAAGGAATACGCTCTTGAATCCATCATCGATCATCACTGGTGGGCCTTATGAGGCACATGTCCAACGCTACCGGGAATACGCCCGGCAGCGTCAGATGACACTGGGCGATCTGTTGCTGGAAAACCGTATTGTCTTCTTGGGGAGTTCCCCTGAGACGGGCGGCAATCCAGTCATCACCGACTACCTGGCCAACCTGGTCATCCAGAAGTTGCTGTTCTTGCAGTATGAAAATGCGAAGCAAGAAATCCACATGTACATCAATTGCCCGGGTGGCTCGGTAACTGCGACCCTGGCGATTTATGACACCATGCAGTTTTTGGAGTGCCCGATCGCAACCTATTGCATGGGCCTAGCTGCCTCAGGGGCAGCGATCATTCTCGCCGCTGGGACGAAAGGCAAGCGCTATGCTTTGCCCCATTCCAAGATTATGGTGCACCAACCGTATGGTCAGGTGGGGGGCCAGGTTTCCGACATCGAAATCCAGGCGAATGAGATCCTCAAGGATCGTGACCGCATCAATGACATCCTGGTCAAACACACCGGGCAACCCAAAGAACGCATCGAGCAAGAAACCGACCGCGATAAGTACTACACCCCGGTCGAGGCCAAAGAATTTGGCTTAGTCGATGATGTGTTACAACGGCTCACCGAGTCGCCTGACAAAAAGGGTTGAGTCAGCGCATTTCGCTTGATCCTTTTCTTCCGGATCCCTGGTGTAGCCCCCAGCTTGGGCGATGCACTTTGGGGGTTTGACTTTGATCCATGCTGCCCGGTGGCCGATCGAATCAAAGCACCGGGCGTCTTCTGGAGTAGACGCAATGCCACCTGTTCCGTTCGTGATCGAGAACACCGGTACTGACGCCCTGGTGTACGACATTTACAGCCGGCTGTTGAAAGATCGCATTATCTTCTTGAATGGGCCGGTCGATGACAAAAGTGCAAATTTGATTGTGGCACAGATGCTGTATTTGCACCGCGAAGACCCAAAGGCTGATGTTGCCTTGTATATCAATAGCCCGGGTGGTTCGGTGACTGCTGGGATGGGTATCTATGACACGATGCAATACATCACCAATGATGTCTCGACCATCTGCCTGGGGCAGGCAGCCAGCATGGGTGCTGTCTTGTTGTGTTGTGGCACCAAAGGTAAGCGGCTGGCACTGCCAAACGCCCGCGTGATGATTCACCAACCGTTGGCGGGCACCGAAGGGCCGACCACCGATATCCTTATCCACACCAAGGAGTTTCTCCGGACCAAAAAGAATCTTAACGACATTTTGGTCAAGCACACCGGCCAGACCCTGGAGCGGATCGAAAAAGAAACTGACCGCGACTATTTCCTCTCTGCGGAGGAATCTCGCGAATATGGATTGATTGATCGTGTGATCGATCGTATGCCAGATGTTCCCCACGCCAGCTAGAGGCGCTGGGGTCCTTGACCTTCTCGGCCAACCCGTGGCGTTCGTCCAGGTTGGCCGACAATTCTTCCAAGGATTCGCAACGGAATGCGCACCTTCCTCGTTCAGGTTGGACTGCTTGTGCTCGCCGGGGTTACCGGATGTCGCAGTAGTCGAACCGACCTGATTGAGGCTGAGTTACGAACGCGAAATCAGGAGATCCGCCAGTTGCGTGCTGAACTGGCACGAGCGGAACTCACCAATCGTTTGCTGACGGATGGTGTTCCGACGACCCATTCCCCGCTCACCCCACATCCCCTCCTGATTCCTCCCGTGTCGGCTTTCCCTGAGGCTTGTCCGCCCACATCTCCAGTACCTGCACCGATCCCTACTGCCATGCCCACCGTCGCAATGCCGGTGGCGTCGGGTCGGCCCGATGCTGATGCCCCCCTCGTCGCCATCGGCCCCCTCGAGAAAATCGAGATTGGTACCGGCAGTGGTGGTCTGGATGAGGATGATCGGCGTGGCGATGAGCGCCTGCTGGTCGTGCTGGTGCCACGCGATCCGGAAGGCTCCGCGGTCAAAGTCCCAGGTACAGTGTATATCCGTGTACTTCAGTTTACTCCTGAGGGGAGCAAGACTCCGCTTTCGGACTGGGAAATTCCTCCCGCTGATCTGCGTGGCTTGTGGCAAAGTGGCTTGTTTAGCACGGGCTATTACATTCGTTTGGCTTGGAAGCTACCCCCAACCCAAGAACGGATTCGGGTTGTGGCCCGTCTTCAGTTGCTGGAAGGGCCGATTTACGAAACCGATCGGGATCTCACGATCCATCCGCCATTGACGCCTGTTCAGGCCCCGCCCGCGTTTCAGTTGCTGCCCACTCCGAATGCCATTCCTCATCAAGCCCACTCTGCTCCAGTGCGTCTCTTGCCTCCGACCACCCGTCCCCATTGAAAACCCAGCAGAGTCAGGTTATCCCTCCCGACCAGGCGACGGTTTTGGCCTAAGGTCAAGCGCCGCCTGCGCTGGCAAATCCAGGAACGCAGATCATGAGCGAGCTATCCCACTTTGACCCCTCGGGAGCCAGTCACATGATTGATGTGAGCGGCAAGGCCGAATCCGCGCGGCTAGCCCGAGCAAGTGCCCAGATTTGCATGCAACCAGACACCGCACAGCGGATTCAAGACCGCGAGCTGGCCAAGGGCGATGTCTTGGAAGTGGCTCGCCTGGCCGGCATCATGGCGGCGAAGCGGACTGGCGAGCTGATTCCGCTGTGTCATCCACTGTCGCTCACGGCCGCCGATCTTCGCTTCGACTGGTTGACGTCGACCCAATTACAGCTTCAAGCTACCATTCAGACTTATGGTCGTACCGGTGTGGAAATGGAAGCGCTGACTGCGGTCAGCATTGCCGCGTTGACGGTGTACGACATGTGCAAGGCGATCGATCGCGAGATGCGTATCGTTCAGATCCAGTTGGAAGAGAAGCAGGGTGGCAAATCTGGACACTATCAGCGGGAAGCGAACTGACACATGACCAATCATCTAGCCCCTGTGAACGACTGCTTGTCCACCTCCGTCAAGGAGTTTGCCATGGCCCACCACGTCTTGACCCGTCTGCCCCAAACCCGTTTGTTAGAACTTGCAACGCGTGGCATCGAAGCCGATCTTGCTGAGGTCGAACGCATCTATCAGCGCACCCTTGCCGAGCATCCAGCCAGTCTGCGACCGATTTTACAGCATCTGGATCATTATCAGGGTAAGCGATTGCGTCCGATTCTGCTTCTGCGCTCCGCGCTGGCCTGTGGCAAGCTTCAACCCGCGCACCATGTGCTCGCGGCGGTGGTCGAGATGATTCACACGGCGACCCTCGTGCATGATGATGTACTGGATGAGGCCAGCATGCGGCGGCATGTGACGACCGTCAATGCTCGCTGGAGCAACAAGGTGAGTATTTTGTTGGGAGATGTTCTGTTTACCCATGCCTTTCACCTCAGCAGTCGCCTTGGAGACGCAACCCTTTGTGAGCTGATTGGGGCGGCAACCAATGCCGTATGTGCCGGAGAGATGCGTCAGGTTTGCGAACAGGGCAACCTTGAGCTTAGCGAGGCGGATTATTTGGCGATTATTGAAGGGAAGACCGCTGCCCTGACTGCTTGCTGCTGTCAGCTTGGGGCACTGGTTGCCGGGGCCAGTCCTTCGGTGGGCGAGCGCATGGCCGACTATGGTCGGGCGTTAGGCATGACGTTTCAAATCGCCGATGACCTGCTCGATCTGGTTGGAGATGAACAGTTGACCGGTAAGACCCTGGGCACGGATCTCCAGCAAGGAAAGTTGACGTTGCCCATGATCCATCTTCTGGACAATCTGCCCCTGGCCGAGGCGTCGCAGTTACGTCAGGCGGTTCAAGAAGGTCACCCAGGGGTAGTCGATCGACTGCGTGGCTATCTGGCTCGTATCCCCGCGTTGGATTATGCTCGGGAGCGGGCGATCGGGCTGGCGCATCATGCGGCGGATTGTCTTGAGGGGCTGCCGCCATCGGCTTCCCGTGACATCCTGGCTGCCCTGCCGATCTGGGGAATCCGCCGGGAACGTTAAGACAGGTAAGGCCTTAAGCATCCTCATCACTAAGCGGCTGGTCGTCATCGCTATAGACATCGGGCAGCTGATTGGTCTGGATAGCCGGTAACTCTGCAGGTGGCAAGTCTTTGGGCTCGGCATCTTGGACGGCAGGATTGCTGAGCTCAGCTTCGACCTTCTGGGTCGGTTCGGGGATTGGCTCGCCCGCCACTTCCTGGGCAAACTCGACCTGGTACTTGAGACTGGCAATATTGAGCAAGTCATTCGGAAGCAAGGCGGCCCGCCGTACCCGCTGCCCATTAACACGGGTTCCGTTGGTGCTTCCAAGATCGCGTAAGAGCAGTAGCCCATCGGTCTTCACGATGACACAATGCATTTTGGAAACGCTCTTGTGCGGCAGTCTTAGGTCACACTCTTCGCCGCGACCGACGACAAGCAGGTCATGGCTGATGTCGATCGGGTGCCCTCCATCGACTGGCAGCAAACGTACTCGCATGCCGAACTCTCCGTACAATACCATTGTCTAGGAAGCGCTAAAGCGCACTGGTAGATCGAGTTACACCACTCCGAGGAGCTCATGAGCGTGCGTTCATTGTTGGTTTCCTTGCTATCGGGTTTGGCGGTGGCGAGTTCCGTGGCTGCAGCCGAGCCGAAAAGAGTGGAAGAGGGGACAGCCGAGTTTGTGCCACTCGAGGGGCCGGAGCGTCTTCCTGAGGAATATCGCCTCGATCGCTACCGTTTTACCTATCAATTGAAGCAAAAATATGACCTGCCGAACAGTGGAGTCGAGGTCTACCAGTTGAGCTTTCCCTCACCGGTAGAGTCGCCCTATCCAGAGAATAATACAGTTTATGCAGAGTATTACCGTCCGAAGGGAGCCGGGCCGTATCCTGGGGTGATTATTCTGGACGTCTTAGCGGGCAAACAACAGCTGGCCCGCGGGATGGGATTGTTCCTGGCACAACATCGGATTGCCGGCTTATTTGTCCAGATGGCCTACTATGGTCCGCGCCGGCCGCGTCAGGGTCGGGTTCGACTTTTGAGCACCGATTTCGAACGGACGATACGGGGGATCCAACAGACCGTGTTGGATTGCCGGGTGGCGTCCGCCTGGCTCGCCCAGCGGCAAGAAATCGATGCCAAACGGCTAGGGATGGTCGGAACCAGTTTGGGCAGCTTTCTCACGGCATTGACGGGTGCGATGGAACCGCGGTTGGGCCGCATCGCGCTACTGCTGAGCGGTGGTGGTTTGGTGGATGCCTATTACGATCACCCACGCGCGCGCTTCTTTCGGGAGATCAATGCTTGGTTAGGGGGCACGAAGGAGTGGTTGATACGGGCGATTGCTCCGGTGGATCCCTTGACCTACGCCAATCGTTTGAAGCAACGGAACTTGCTGATGATTGCCGGTCGTCGGGATGCGATTGTTCCATCCCAAGCTGCTCATGCGTTATGGCAGGCCACAGGTCGGCAAAAAATCGTCTGGTTCGATACCGGTCACTATGGAGCAGTCTTGTACGTGATCCCGTCAATGTATCATGTGCTGGAGCACTTTGGCTATCAGCCGAACCATGCCAAGCGAGGCTCGACCGATCGGTAAAGACCGGTCGATATGGGAAATCCACGCAAGATTTATGGAACCTTCACATAGATCGATCTGGACGGCTGCATCCTATCGGGTAGCATAATCATCTAATCGCGTGAGTGGCAGTTCTGCAACTGGGCATGGGAAACCGTGGCGTGGGAGTGTTGGATTGCCGGCCACGCAGGCGAGTGAACCTTGATCCGGTTGCCGATTCTCCCTTCGATACCGCATCATGGCTTGGGAGGTATGAACCCTGGGTTCGACCGGTCTTGATTGAATCGTTCATCTTACTGCAGAAAGGAGCCGGACGACCTGCTGTACCGGCGACATCTTTATGCTCGAGAAAATTCGCAATATTGGCATCATTGCCCACGTCGACGCCGGTAAGACCACGACCACCGAGCGGATCTTGTACTACAGCGGGACCAAGCACAAGGTCGGAGATGTTGACTCTGGAGATACGACGACCGACTTTGACCCGGCCGAACAGCAACGCGGCATCACCATCAATAGCGCTGCGGTGTCGATCAACTGGGGCGATTACGTGATTAACATCATCGACACGCCCGGCCACGTCGACTTTACCGCCGAGGTGGAGCGTAGCTTGCGTGTGCTCGACGGTGCCATCGGCGTGTTCTGTGCTGTCGGTGGCGTGGAAGTGCAGTCTGAGACAGTCTGGTTCCAGGCCAACAAGTACAAGGTGCCGCGGATCGCGTACGTCAACAAGCTCGATCGGATGGGCGCAGACTTTTATGACTGCGTCGAGCAGATGCGTGACAAGCTGGATGCCAACCCGGTGATCTGCGCGATTCCATGGGGTCAGTCGGGCGAATTCAAGGGGATTATCGACCTGGTCCGCATGAAATTCGTGAATAAGGATCCCAACGACAAGGCGCACATCCAGTACACCCTGGATGAGATCCCTGAGGAGATGCGCGAGGAGGCTGAAGCCCGCCGCGCCGACCTGCTCGACGGGGTGTCGCTGGTCGATGACAGTCTGGCGGAGGCCATCCTTGAGGAGCAGCCGATCACCGAGGCGATGCTTGAGACAGCACTGCGTAAGGGGACGCTCGCCGGCAAGATCACGCCAGTTTACTGTGGCTCGTCGAAGAACTTCCACGGTGTGCAGGTCTTGTTGGATGCGGTAGTCGATTTTCTGCCCAGCCCGATCGATGTGCCTCCGGTCGAAGGGGCCGACCTGAAGACTGGCGAAAAGATGATCCGCAAGTCTGAGGCGAGCGAGCCGTTCTCCGGGCTGGCGTTCAAAACCGTCGCCGAGGCAACCGGCGACCTGGTTTACGTTCGCGTCTACTCGGGCCAGATGAAACAAGGGGAGGTCTACCTCAACTCCACCTCCGGGAAAACCGAGCGGATGAGCCGCGTTTACCGGATGATGGGCAATAAACGTGAGGAAAAGGAAGTGGTCGGGCCGGGTGAGATCGTCGCCGTTACCGGGATGAAGAACACCTTTACCGGCAATACGCTCTGCGAGCAATCGTCGCCAATCACTCTGGAGTCCATTAAGTTCCCTGAACCGGTGATCTCCCAGTCGGTGATTCCGGAGAAGGGCACCGACGAAGGCAAGCTGGCCGATTTGCTCGGCCGACTATTACGGGATGATCCCACCCTCAAGGCCGAGACCGATCCGGAAACCAACGAACTGGTTTTGTCGGGGATGGGTGAGTTGCACCTGGAAGTGTCGGTGGAGAAGTTGATGCGCTTCCCAGGCGTCAAGGTCACCACGGGCAAGCCCAAGGTAGCGTACCGGCAAACCTTTGCCAAGCCGATCGAATACGAGACCCGCTTCATCAAGCAGTCGGGGGGCCGCGGGAAGTTCGCTGTTATCAAAGTGCAATATCAACCGTTGACCAAAGAAGAGGTCGCCGAGCTGGTTGAGGAAGTAAAAAAGAATCCCAAAAAGCCGGTCGACCCCAATAATGTCTTCTTTGAAGAGAAGATCTTCGGTGGGGCGGTGCCTGGGGAATACATCCCTTCGGTTGAGCAGGGCATTCGTGAGTCTTCACGGAAGGGACCGAAATATGCCTTCCCCTGCGTGGACATCAAGGCGACGCTCGTGGACGGCAAGCACCACGAAGTGGATAGCTCACAAGACGCGTTTAAGCTGGCCGGCATCGAGAACTTCAGAGAAGCGATGCAGTCGGCGGGGATCGTGTTGCTCGAGCCTATCATGAAAGTGGTGGTGATCGCCCCACCAGAGTTTATGGGCGACCTTACCGGCGATATCAGCCGTCGCCGCGGTATCATCCTCGACACCGTGATGGATCCGCGACGCTGCTCGATTTCGGCGCATGTGCCGCTGGCAGCCCTGTTCGGCTACACCAGCGATTTGCGTGGGGCCACCAGCGGCAAGGCCTCCTTTAGCATGGAGCCCAGCCACTATGCCGCGGTGCCCGAAGAACTGGCCGATCTTCCCAAGTCTTGAGGGAACTGATCCCGAGCGAACAGACCTCAACCCAGATTGCCAGGCGAAAGCCTCGGCGCGACCTGCTAATCTAAGCCGCTGCGTTCACCGAGAACCCCGAGCCATGGCTCGGGGTTCTGCTTTGGTGCTCAGCCTTGGTCCTCAAGGCGGATGAGCAACTCGCTGGCCTCCACCTGGGTTCCGGGGCGTGTCAATACCTCCGCAATTTTCCCAGCCCGCTCGGCATAGAGAATCGTCTCCATCTTCATCGCTTCGAGGGTCAATAGCTTCTGCCCAACGGCCACGACTTCGCCGACAGCCACGGCAACGTTTACCACGGCGCCGGGCATGGGGGCGCCGATGTGCAGCGGATTGCCTGGTTCGGCCTTGATCCGAGTGGGCCCTCCGGAGGCCGCACTCAGGCTACGGTCTTCAATGCGGACGTCGCGGGGCTGGCCGTTCAACTCGAAGTAAACCAGGCGGTGCCGATCAGCCTGTGGTTCGCTCATCGTCAAGTATTTAATGATCAGCGTCTTGCCTGTCTCGATGTTGACACTGATCTCCTCGCCTGGGGTCATGCCATGGAAAAAGGTGGTGGTGGGCAACCCACTGGTGTCGGAGTACCGCTGGACATGCTCCGCATAGTCCTTGAAGACGCGTGGATAAAGGATCGCGGATAGGACATCGGTTCGCTCAGGCGGTTGGTGGATCTGTTGCTCAACTTGCTGATGGGCTGCCTGGAAATCGACCGGTGCTAAGGTCGCTCCGGGTCGGTCGGATAGCGGTTGCCGATCACGCAGAATTCGGGCTTGCAAGTCGGTGGGGAAGCCACCTGGGGGAGTGCCAAGCCGGCCCTCGAAGAACTCGATCACCGACTCGGGAAAAGCAAGATCACGTTGAGGATCGAGGATGTCTTGCGGCGTGAGGTTGTTGGCCAGCATAAACATGGTCATATCGCCGACCACCTTCGAGGAGGGCGTCACCTTGACGATGTCGCCAAACATCTGGTTGACCTCAGCATACATCCGCCCGACTTCGTGCCAGCGTTCCTCAAGCCCTAGAGCCTGCGCCTGCTTGTACAGGTTGGTGTACTGGCCGCCGGGCATCTCATGCAGGTAAACCTCGGCACTGGCGGCTCGTTGGGTTGGCTCAAACGGGGCATAATAGCGACGCACACCTTCCCAATAGTCCGCTGTGGCTTGTACCGTTTCGAAGGCGATGGTTGTGTCCCGTTCCGTGAAGCGCATGGCCTCAACCAAGGCGTTCAGGCTTGGTTGACTGGTCATGCCCGCGAGGGGGGCCATGGCGCAATCGACGATATCCACACCTTCTTCGGCGGCCAACAGATAGGCGGCGATCTGCCCGCCAGCGGAGTCGTGGGTGTGAAAGTGGATGGGCACACCAACTTCTTGTTTGAGGGCGCGGATGAGCTGCTGGGCGGCGTAGGGTTTGAGTAACCCCGACATATCCTTGATGCCAAGGATGTGCGTGCCGAGTTGTTCGAGCTCCTTGGCCATAGTCAAGTAGTACTTCAGATTATATTTTGGCCGTGCGGAGTTGAGGATGTCGCCGGTGTAGCAAATGGCGGCCTCACAGAGGGCACCACTGTTGCGAACGGCTTCGATGGCCACGCGCATGTTGGGGACCCAGTTGAGCGAGTCAAAGATACGAAAGAGGTCGATGCCGGCCTGAGCCGACTCACGAACAAATTCCTGCACGACATTGTCGGGGTAGTTGGTATAGCCTACCGCATTGGAGGCACGCAACAGCATCTGAAATAGGATGTTGGGCACTCGCTCGCGCAGTTGCGTCAGGCGATCCCAGGGCGACTCTTTGAGGAAGCGCATCGCGGTGTCAAAGGTGGCTCCCCCCCACATCTCTAGAGAAAAGAAGTCAGCATGTTTGCGTGCGTAGATTGGTGCAATCTGCAGCATGTCGTAGGTACGCATCCGCGTTGCTAACAGCGACTGATGGGCATCACGAAAGGTGGTGTCGGTGATGAGCAACCGCTTCTGGTCGCGAAGCCACTGTTGAAAGCCGGCGATGCCCTTGTCACGGAGCAAGTCGCGCGTGCCCGTGGGAATCGCCTCACTGGCAGCCTTGGGGATTGGAGCACGGGGGGGGATGAGGATGATTTCTTTGGGTAACTTCACCGGCCCGGCCGGCAGCTCCGCGGTCCGCCGGCCGACCTCCGGATGGCCGTTGACGATGATTTCGCCGATGTAGGAGAGCAACTTGCTGGCACGGTCACGGCGCGCGACCAACTGGAACAACTCGGGAGTCGAGTCGATAAACCGGGTTGTGGTCTTGCCGGCGAGAAACTCCGGGTGCAGAACCATATTGATCAGGAACGGGATATTGGTCTTGACGCCGCGGATACGGAATTCTTGTAAGCAGCGTTCCATCCGGCGGGCGGCATCCTCGAAGCGCAGCCCGTGGGCGGTTACCTTGACCAGAAGCGAGTCGTAAAACGGCGTGATCACAGCTCCAGAAAAGGCAGTGCCCGCATCGAGCCGAATGCCACCCCCCGAGGCCGAGCGGTAGTGGGTCAGTCGGCCATAGTCAGGGACAAAGTTATTGGCCGGATCCTCCGTGGTAACCCGACACTGGATCGCATACCCATAGGTGCGCATGTTCGAGGTGTCGCCGAGGCCGATTTCCGGATCGGCTAAGGAGCGGCCTTGAGCAACATAGATCTGGGAACGGACCAGGTCGTAGCCGGTGACCTCCTCGGTGACGGTGTGCTCGACCTGGATGCGAGGATTGACTTCGATGAAATAGAACTGCCCGGAATCCACGTCGAGCAGAAACTCCACCGTGCCGGCATTGTTCAGTCCGACCGCGTTGCCGACGGCTAGCGCAGCATCGAGTAATCCTTGCCGGATTGCCGGGGCGAGGTTGGGAGCGGGGGCAAGCTCAACGATTTTTTGATGGCGACGTTGCAACGAGCAATCACGCTCAAACAGATGCACGAGTCCGCCATGCTTATCGCCAAGGAGCTGGACTTCGAGATGGCGAGCGCGTTCGACAAACTTTTCCAAAAACACATCTGCAACGCCGAAGGCTTGCGCGGCCTCTCGCTGAGCCGATTCCAGGGCGGCTTCCAGTTGATCGGGTGCTCGCACGATCCGCATGCCGCGGCCACCTCCGCCCATCGCCGCCTTGACGATCACCGGATAGCCCAGTTGCTGAGCGAATTGCAGGGCATCATCGAGTTTGGAAATAGCTTGATCGCTGCCAGAGAGGGTAGGGACACCGGCTTTGGCGGCGATGCTACGGGCGGTGATCTTGTCGCCGAGCTGCTCAAGGATTTCCGGATCGGGGCCGACGAACACGATGCCTGCATCGCGGCAAGCGCGGGCAAAAGTGGCATTCTCCGAAAGAAAGCCGTAGCCGGGGTGGATGGCCTGGATGTCTTGCTCGCGGGCCAGCTGCACGATGCCAGGAATATCCAGATACGAGCGGATCGGTTCGCCGGGCTTGCCAATGAGGTAAGACTCATCGGCTTTGAATCGATGTAGGGCAAAGCGATCTTCGTGGGAATAAATCGCCACGGTGCGGATGCCGAGTTCATGCGCTGAACGAAAGACGCGAATGGCGATCTCGCCGCGGTTGGCGACCAAGAGCCGGTGGAACGGGGTCAAATCAGCAGCCATTGTGGAGACAGGCCTCCGGTGGAACATCGCGTTGAACTCAGCAAACAGGAACAGAGCGAGTTTAGGGAGCGATGTCGGTGACGGCGAGCCAGGATTGGCGCGATCGGCTTCGAACCGATTCCTGCACTTTCGTGGGGCGGAGCGCATTTGACTCCACGCTGCCCAGAGCTAATCTTCTAACGCGTGCCGCTTCGAGGCAGGTGAAGGACCTTGCCGCGGCGACTCCGAACAGGACGAGACCATGATCAATACGGATTGGATCGCGCTTTTTCAGTTAATTCCGCACGAACGGCACTCCAAGCTGGTCCTCGTACTCAATACCGGCAGTGAAGTGAATGTGGAAGCGTTTGTCCGCTTTGAGTCAACCCATCTGGTGTTGCGGGGTCGGGTGGCAGGAAGTACCGATGAGGGACGCGCATTCTTTGTGCCCTACACCTATCTTTTATATCTTCGCATCGACGAAAATGTCAAAGTTTCAGAAATAAATGATTTTTATCACCTGATCGATGCGACGCGGCAGGCCGAAGAGGAAGCCAAGAAGGCGGCTAGCAATGCCAAGCCAGGGACCCTTTCGGGGGGGCAAAATCTCAACCGAACTGGAAGTAGTGCCAGCTCGTTACTGGAGCGGATCGCCCGAACCGGAAAGAAGGAATAACTGCCGCAAGCTGCTGCCGCGCGGGTATTTTTTAGGTGGTGGCTGGTCGCTGGAGTTTCTAAGATCTACACAGGGAGTTGATCCCTGCGATCTGGAACGCCGGCGGAGTGGCACGGGATGAATCCATCGATCGGCGTAGCGATCCGAGGCACTGGCAGTAGCGTGCCCACTCGGGTGATGCGCAATGATGACTTCTGCAAACTCGTTGAAACCTCGGATGAGTGGATCCGCACCCGCACGGGAATCCGCGAACGCCGCATTGCCGAGAAACATGAGACCTCTGCCACCCTCGGGGTCGCAGCGGCCAAAGCAGCTCTTAACGCGGCAGAACTGTCTCCGGCTGATCTTGACCTGATTCTCTGCGCGACGGTCACCCCCGCTCAAATGTGCCCCAGCAATGCCTGTGTCATCCAGGCCGAATTGGGCTGTCGGCCTATTCCGGCGATGGATTTATTGGCTGCTTGCACGGGCTTTCTCTATGCCCTATCGACCGGGGAGCAGTTTATCCGGACGGGGGCTGCTCGCCATGTTCTGATTGTTGGCACGGATGTTCTTACCCAGGTGCTGGATTTTCAAGATCGCAACACCTGCATTCTGTTTGGCGATGGGGCCGGAGCGGTCATTCTCTCCGCCTGTTCGGAGCCACGCCGTGGGTTGCAACGGGTTCAGTTGTTTTCCGACGGCAGCCGCCATGAACTTATCCAGGTTCCCAGTGTTGTCACCTCCGCAGCCGTGCATCCCGAGCGGCCTGGGCCCCGCGATCCCGAATTCCTCCGCATGAATGGCCGGGAGGTGTTCAAGTTCGCCGTGGGACGAATGGTCGAATTGATTGAGGATGCGCTCTATGACTGCTATCGCTACGAGCGAAGCATCGATTTACTCATTCCGCATCAGGTGAACCAGCGGATTATCGATAATGCTCTGGACCAAACCGGCTTCCCCGCCGACCGGGTCATGGTGAATCTCGACCGCTACGGCAACACCTCTGGGGCATCCATTCCCATTGCCTTGGACGAGGCCATTCGCACCGGGCGGGCCAAACCAGGCGGGACGTTGCTGTTAGTCGCCTTTGGCGGTGGTCTGACCTGGGGAAGTGCTTTATTGACGTTATAAAGAACTGTGGATGAGACATCCGACCCGCCACGCTTGCCGTCACCTTCCCCAATGTTTCGACAGCACTTCATCAAGAAAAGCATTCCGTCGGTCGGAGATGTTAGTCCAGCGCGATCACGCGTTGTTCGGCAATCGATTGTTCACAGGCTTCGATCATCTTCTGCGCGGTGATAGCATCGGCCAGGGTGGACAGGGGCTGACCGCCCTGGCGGAGACAGACCTCGACAAAGTGCCGCACCTCATTGGTAATCGAACCTTGATAGGCGGTATAGGTTTGCGAATGCACCAAGCCAGGCTTGATCTCGACGTGATCGCGGTAACTATAGCGGGTTGAACCAGCGGTACCAATGACCTTGACCAAAACGGTCCATGGGTCTGCGGCGTGGTCATCGGCGGCGAAGCTGGCACACAGATGGGCCAGAGCCCCGTTCTCAAGCTCCAGCTGCACCATGGCAATGTCCTCTTGGGGAATCTTCTCGTAGTGCAGGGTCGCCTTCATGGCACACAAGCGGCGTGGTTTGCCAACCAAGTAGAGCAGAATGTACGCGTGATGGGTAAGGATCTGTCGGACCACTCCCGGATAACGCGCGGCGACCTCTTCGGGGTGATGGATGTTGTACAGCACGTACGCTGCCACCACCTTGCCGAGCTCCCCCTCCTGGACCAGTTCATGGGTGCGGATCATCCCCGCCTCGTAGATGTAGTTGTGGCCTGGCATGCAGACCAAGTCACGGGAGGCGGCGAGCTCCTGCATGCGTTGGATCTCGTGGACGTTGACGCCCACCGGCTTTTCGACCAGCACCGACTTACCAGCTTCCAGGGCTGAGCTGGTGTACTCCAGATGGGACTCCAGGTTGGTGAGCACAAACACCGCATCAATGGCGGGATCCTGGATGAGCTCTTGGGCGGTGGCATAATTGCGACAGCCAAATGCTTCCGCGCGAGCGGCTGCTCGTTCCGGAGATCGGTTCCACAGGCCGATGAGCCGAGCTCCCGGGCATTTGGCCACGGCCTTGGCGTGCAGGACGGAGATATCGCCGGCTCCGATAAAGCCGATGCCGATGGTTTCTTTGCTCAGTCGCATGACGCGGTTCTCCGGGTAAGTTCAGGGATGAAACGTCGTTGCGACGAGTTGTAACCGGGCCGACCAGATCCGGCAAGTCAGCGCCCCTGAATCCAAGTGATGAAACGGCGACGCAACTCGTGATCTTCGTCCTCGCCGTGGCAGCCGTGGGCGAACAGGGCGTAGCCAAGCGCAAGTACGGCGAGCCCCCGAACGAGCAGCCGTGACCTCGGAAGGGCACCAGGGCCTGCCCAAGGTCGCCGGGCAGAACGCGGGTCTCGAAGAAATGTTC
Source organism: uncultured Alcaligenaceae bacterium (assembly GCA_964410665.1). Classification (GTDB taxonomy): domain Bacteria; phylum Planctomycetota; class Planctomycetia; order Gemmatales; family Gemmataceae; genus CAYPIE01. The sequence continues at coordinate 44,973 of CAYPIE010000024.1, read as the reverse complement.
CGGCGTTCACTTGAGCTTCTCCGCGAAGAACGCGATCGTTTGCTGCAAGGTTCGCTCCGCCGGTTTACCTACCCACCCATGGTTTTCGCCTTTCAACTCGATCAGCTTGCTTTCAACGCCGAGCTCGCGCAATTTTTTATCCATAGTTCGAGACTGGTTGATGGGGACGAGTTGATCCTTGGTCCCATGCAGGAACAACACCGGGGCGGCATCCTTCCGGGCATAACACAAGGGAGAGGCTGTTTCCCAGAGCTCGGGAGCTTGAGTATAAGATTTGCCGAAGAGTCGTAAGAAAACGCGACTTTGTGGATCGCGCTTCCCGTAATCGGCCAGATCGCAGGGGCCAAAGAAGTTGACCACCGCCTGCACCCGGGAGGCGTGCTCGGGATAGAGTTCTCCCTCCAAGCCGTCTTGGCCATTCATGAGGCCAAGCAGCATGGCCAGATGTCCCCCTGCGGAGAAGCCGACCGCCCCGAATTTTTTCGTATTCAGGTTGAAGCGATTGGCATGTGCGCGGAGGAAGCGGACCGCGGTCTTACAATCGACGATCTGAGCGGGCCATTTGGCCTCACCCGAAAGGCGATAGCTCACACTGGCAGCGAGAAAACCCTGGGCAGCGAGCCGTTCGATGAAGCTTTGGTTATTGAAAAACGGACTGCGCCTTGACAGCTGACTGCGGTCACCACTTTGCCAGGCGCCGCCATGGATACAGATCAGAGTGGGAAGGGGACCGTCGCTTTGCTTGGGCCGGGCCAAATCGAGCTTGAGCTGTTTCCCGTCAATCGTGCCGTAAACAACATCCTTTTCCACTGCCACGATTCGGGGGGCATCGTCTGCCCGCGTCAGTGGCGTCATGATCATCAACCAGCCGAGACCGCCGAGCAACCATCGTTTCATAAGAAGCCTCACTTCCAGGGGAACAGCACTGTCTACAGGGCATGACTCGAACACGCTCATTCTAGGATTTTGGGTTGATGGGTGGCAATTCGGCCAGGCTGGTGCGTATTGCTCAAGATTGGCTGAGGCCATAGAACGAGCCTAGCAATGACCGTCGCGAGGAGTCGAAAGGTTTGGTTCGGAGGAAGACCCCATGAAATGGCTGATGCTAGTGCTACGTGTGCTGTTCGGGGGAATCTTTGTGGTGTTTGGCTTACACCACTATCTCGACTTCCTTCCTTTGCCGGAACCCGAATTGCCCGAACCTGCCCAGAAATTTGGCGCTGCGCTGGCAGAAACAGGCTACATGTGGGATCTGATCAAAGGAACTGAAATTGTCGGCGGCATTCTGGTGCTGACTGGGTTCATGGCTCCGCTGGGTTTAGTGCTCCTTGGACCGGTAGTGGTGAACATTACTATGTTTCAGGCTGTTCTCGGCCAGGATCGCATCATAATGACTGTCCTGCCCGTGCTGTACATTTTGCTGGTGCTGGGGTATTTTCGTTACTTCTACCCCTTGTTCACGCCGATGCCACGACCGTTCGGGAGCCGCGAATAGGGCGAGTGCCTTGAGAGATTTGAGGTGTTTCAGCGGTTCTGGCCATGGAGCGAACCGGTGGTGGGCATAAACCCGTTCATGGAGCCATGAATGGAGCCATTCCCGAGGCGCCCCGAGTTTTTTCGGGGGGTTGGGTTGAAGCGGGGGCGACCCAAACTCGCAGCCAGTTCCTGGACCAAGGTGACACAATTGGGCCAACGATCTCCTGGTGCCAGGGCCATGCTACGTTCGATAACCCGTTGTTCGTCATCGGTTAACAGACGAAGATCCACCTGTGGCAGCATGACCGCTTCACTAAAGCTTGGTGGCAGATAGGTAAACGGGGCCTGGCCGGTGCGGAGTACGCAGTAGGTCACCGCTAGCGCATACTGGTCGCTCCGCTCGGTCAATGTATGTTTGTAGACTTCTGGAGGACTGTAGCAGATCGTGCCTGAAGGGTGGATCTCCCGGCGAGGCGTCGTGAGCACCTTGGACAAGCCAAAGTCTGCGATGCGTAAGGTACTGCCAAAGAGCAGAAAGTTACTTGGCTTGACATCACAGTGCTGAACGCTGACCAGGCGGCCATCGATGGGATGTTGACGATGATTCAGAAAGTCTAGTACTTCGGCGGCTTGGGCCATGTAGCCAAGTAGCTCATCGAGCGGCAAGCCTTCTTGGCCTTGGGCTTTGTAATCGAGGAGGAGATCTTGCAGGCTTCGATCGGCCAGGTCCATGGCGATCACAATCGCGTCATGGATCGACCAGACTGCGTGAATATAGGTAATGTTGGGGTGGTAGAGCTTTTGAATGTTCTGGATGGCTCGGATTTCCTTGGCGGTGCCGCGTGATTTGCCTTGCTGCTCCAGGGCCATGAATTTGAGGGCGATTGGTTGGCCTTGTGGGTTGACCGCTTCCCAGACTTCGCCGAACCCGCCGGTACCACGTCGATCTCGCAACCGATAGCCGGGAAGGGGTTCCGCATCGGTCCGCAGCCAATGTGAGAAACCGGCGAACATGAATCCTCTCCTGATGATCCCGTAATCTCAATCCACGGGAAGGACTTCGCTCTTGCAAAGATAGGACACGATTGCCGCGGGACGCAAAAAATTGGGTGCGTTCGCTCAACAATGGATCTTATTGCACGGGAGAGGGCTCAAGGATCCACCGGTTCGCGATCCCAGGGCTCGACCATGGGCGGATGCTGAGCACGGGCGAGATAATCCAGTAAGGCGGGGATGGTCGTTGCCACATGCACCAAGCGACGATGTGAGGCACGCAGGAAGTCTTCGCTGATCATTTGATCCAGCCAGGTCAATAAGGGATCAAAAAAACCAGCCACGTTGAGTAGTCCAATCGGCTTGTTGTGCAGGCCCAGTTGTGCCCAGGTAAGGATCTCAAACAGCTCATCACAGGTCCCAAAGCCGCCGGGCAGCGCGACAAAAGCGTCGGCACGCTCGGCCATCAGGGCTTTGCGTTGATGCATCGTCTCGACATGAATCAGCTCAGTGATGCTGGTCATTTCGATCTCGCGGCGGGCCAGACCGGTGGGGATTACTCCGGTTACCCGTCCACCGGCTTCCAGCACCGCGGTGGCGACTACTCCCATGAGCCCTACGGCTCCGCCGCCATAGATCAGTTCCCAGCCGCGCTGGGCAACGGCATGCCCTAGAGCACGGGCCGTTTGGGCATGGATTGCCCGCTTGCCAGGCCGCGAGCCACAAAAAACGCACACCCGACGTAGCGAACTCATTCCTGGGCCTCCTGGACCACCGAGCCAAGGGGAAAGCGTAGCCGGAAGGTTGCCCCGGCTTGGGGGGCGGTGTCAATCGCTAACTCGGCATGGTGCTGTTCTAAGATTGCCGCCACAAACGACAGGCCGAGTCCCATGCCGGCAACATAGCCTTCATACAGCGCATTGTCGCGTTTGGTACTAAAATGACTGTCCAGACAGCGTGCTCGCACTTCGGCCGCCATACCAATGCCATTGTCGCGGACTTCCAAAATCGCGTGTTCGTTTTGGATAACCGTGCGCAAATCCACATGACCCTGCCATTGGGCCGCGGCGATCAACGCTTTGCGACGCTCGGCCGAGTTGTCCTGCCCCCGTTGCCGCGCCTGCTCGCGCTGATAATTGCGCATTTCAAAGGTCGCATCCCGAGCATTAAACAGCAGATTCTCGATGGCTTGCAGCAGGTGTGAACGGTCCCCCGCGATCAAGAGTGGCCCGGGGCACAAATCCAGCGTGATGGTGAGCTGCCATTTCTCTTGCGCCATCTCTTTCCAGGTGGTCAGCAACTCGCGTAAGAGTTGGTTGAGGTCGAATGAACTCCATTGGCGCACCTGGGGATCGCGATTCACCGTCCGCAAGATCTGCTGTAATCGTTCGGTGACCGTGCCCAGGGTGTCACGCACTTCAGTCAAACGGTGGGTATGATCCGGAGACAGGTTGGTTTCGTGCAGGCAGCGATTGAGCAGGTCGCTGGGTCGAACCAGTAAGTTTTTGATGTTGTGCGCGTAAGAGCCCGCGAGGATTCCAATCGAAGCATACAAACGCGATTTTAATTCCAAGGTGGCCCGTTCCGCTTCGCTGGCCCGAGCCCGAGCTTGCTCGGCGGCGAGTTGCTGACGCAATAGTTCGCGATTGGTTTCATTGAGTTGGAGATCGGCTTCTAGCGCTGTACGCTGGCTGTGCTCCAGTTCGGTGGCCACGCGCAGCTCGCGGACCAGCAAGCGATACACGCCAAAGCCAGCGAGCAGGGTGGCAACGAATAGAATCCCGCCGAAAATCCACGATAACCGCCGCGAGGTCTGTTCGGCTTCCTCGAGCCGACTGAAGACATGCAGTCGATATTCACAACGGACCCAGGCCCGCGGATCGTCCTCTCCAAGCAAGGGATACTCCAGGGCCCGGACCTGGCTGTGCATCTGCGGTTGGGGGCGGGGGAGGCCCGACTCCCATTCCAACAGAATCGGTTCGCGGTCCGCTTGGAACCCCTCCGGATAACAGCGAATCTGAATCTGATAAATATGCGGAAACAGTGGCAATTGATCGGGATAGATCCGGGTCGGCTCGGCCAGGGCAAGGAGTTGGGCTTCAATCTCGCGTGCTTTTACTCGAGCAAGTTCCCCGGTCGTACTCCCCGCCGCAGGATCGGCCTGCAAGGCCAAAAACTCCTCGGCAAGTTGCGGCAGGGTCTTTCGGTGGATTCGTGATTCATTCAGCCATTCACGCAAATTCGCTTGGTCACCTTGCTCGACCACCTCCGTCCAAGCGTAAAGCACATACAGCAGCACAGCGACCAGAGCCAGACCCACCAGCAGCAGTGGCGAGAGCACCACAAACATTCGCCCCAAAGACTCCAGCCGTGGGGTCGGACGAGGCGGAGAACTCATCGACTGCTTCCTTCGCTCAGGCTGCGAACTACGGAGACTCCAAGGGCCCAAATCCCCAAGACCATCAACACCCATTCGGGGTGTTTCCACAGTTCCCGATAGATTGGCAGGAGAACGCGTCGAACCCAAGATTGTTGCCGGCTCGCCCGGACCTGCTGACGCAGGGTTTTGGCCTGTTGACGCAGCAGCCGGCGACCTGCCTCCCAATCTTGGGCTAACGCTTGACGCTGGCTGAGCAGGAGTTCCCGAAAGGTCTGAGCCAACAACGTTTGTCGGCTGAGACCGACAATCAAGCCGCCCGGGGTTCCCGGGTGGCCAAACGGAGGTTCGACTTCGGGCAATGCCTCGGCAAGGTCTTGTAAGGCCCGAGCTAGTGCTAGGGCATCGGGGCGGCGACGCAACGGATGGCTTGGGTCACTTAGATAGGGGGCCAGGCGGTTCCAGACACGTAGGATGGCACGCCACTGGACCAACTGCTGATATAGAAACCGTCGGGCTTGCAGACGGGCTTGGGCAGCGGTGATCTCTGGGGAAGGAAGGTCAAGGTTGGCTTGCACAGAAGCCTCAGTCTGGTCGGCCTCGGGGTGCTCTGTCGGGGGCTCCTCCACCGTGGGACTGGGCTCGACCAATTCTGGGATGATGACCGGCTCGCTGCTCGGCGGACGAGCTGCTTCCGGCTCAGCCGACGCAGCCTCCACCGCCACCTGGGGAGGGGTGATGCCTAGCTGGGTATCGTAAACGCGGCGACTCTCCGACTCGGTCAGGCAGACCATGGCATGGGCCAGTCGATTCATCCCTTCGGTAACCAGCTCGGGATGACGAATCTGATAATGCCGGAGTCGATCCATCCGTTCCAGGCCGCGTAACTCGATTTCATCGGCATCGCCCTGCCCGAGACTTAATCCGAGCAAGGTATAGTGATCCGGTGGCCATGTGCCAGGAGGGAGATGCAACCACTTTTGAAGTTGTTCCGTGTCCACGCGCGGACGACCTGTGTTGCTATGGAATAGCAGAAGACCCCATCTTGCCAGCGAGGCGAGGGATGCAACCAGGGCCCAGGCCCGGGCAACCCCAACGGTATTGTATCAGAGTCGTATTCGAGGCGGCCTCAGCACTGGGCTTCGCTGCCCTGTTCGGCCAGGAAGCCGCGGAGGTCGCGGTCGATCCGCTGACGGATCAGGAATTCCTCGGCATCCAGCCAGCTGCGGATGCGTGGGTCAAGGGTAAACTCTTCGTCGACAATGCCCCACATCATGGTCTCGATGAGTTGCAGTGGGCGGAGCATAAAGTGCGAGTTGATGCGTTTCGTGATGAGGATGTCGTAGTAACGCTGGAATAGTTCTTCGAGACGTCCCAGAGCCACGCGAAGCCCTGCCGCTCCCAGGGTGCTCGCATAGGCGAGGGCAAGGTCGGACTGTTCTTCTAACGAGCCCGCTCGCGTGTACAGAAGCGCATCCCGCGCTTGATCGAGCACGACCATGGCACGGCTATCGCGACCAAGAAACAACCAGCCACCGGCCAGTCGCAACCGAACCCGTTGCTCTTCGGCAGCGGTCACTCCACCGCCATTCTTTGCGGCATGGCTCAACCAAGCCTCAAATCGCGACAGCAACGCTTCCATCTCAGCGGTCAAACCTAGACGACGTAGCCCACGTAGACCCTCGGCAACCACCCCATCGAGGCCGCTCATGGGCACATCCAGGCGGTGTTCGAGAAAGGCCAACAAACCCTCGATCAAGTGCCGGAAGCTGGTGGGGCGGATGACCGTGGCCGCCAAAAACAGCCCATGCTCGACCAGAGGGAGGACCGCTAAGGGATCGGCGGCGGCCAGGGGTTCGAGCAGTTCCGTGGTGTGCTGGAGGATCCGCTCTTGCAGATCATCCTCCAGCAGGCTGCCCAACGGTAACAGCGCTTCCAAGATCGGCCGCAGCACCCTGTCGTCGGGGAGATTGGTGGTTGGCTGCCGCGGGATGCTTTCGAGCAGATGTCGTGCGCGCTCGTTGAGCAACCGGGGATCTTCCAGGTCGGGCAAGGTATACAACATGCGTTCGCGTTCGCTGCAACTGGTGCAATGGCGAAGGATGGCGGCCCGATACGGGTTGCGTCGCAGACTGGGCTCGAGGATGCGCGAAACACTGAGAAACAGATCGATCAAGTATACTGCCGTGTCTGGCAAGCTGTCGTGGAAACGGCGCAACTCTGCCGACAGGGGGCCGCGTCCGGGCTTGCCTTCTCGGACTTGCTGGATGCGCTCCTGAAAGGCCCGGGACAGGAAGGCATGGACAGGATCGCCATTATCGAGAATCCGGGTTGCTCGTTCGAGCCAATCATTGCTGGTCTGATGTTCGCCAAGCCGTGCTAGTGTCCACGCCAGGATCAGGTCCGCATAGGCCGGTGTGAAGGTGGCCTCGCCCGTGAGTCCGAAGCCTTTTAAGCGGGTCATACTTTGCGTATCGGTATCTTCACGCACCGGGGCATTGGCGAACTGGGCCAGCCGACCGCCGTTACTGATTTCGCGAAGCCAGCGTCGCATCAGTTCCCGGATGCGACCGATCCAGTCCCGCACTTGCTGAAAGCGCTCACTGGAACCCTTGCGGTCGAAGCGAAGAAACGATGGCAAATCCAATTCCAGACTGAGCCCGAGCTCATGCATCCGCCGGGTCAGGCGATCCCGCGTACGCGCCAACCCCAGAACATCTCCCCGCGTCAGACGGGCCAGACTGAGGCGAACCAGCCAGGCAGCGCGATGGGGCAGCCATTCCTCGTGGCGATCCAGATAGGCCTGCAGCGTTCCGAGTTGGTCGGTCAGGCCTGGGATATCGCAGCTTTCTCGGCTGGACCAGACAAGGTAGGCTGCCAAGCTGCGGACATGGCCGGGCGTGGCCGCAGCCCCCAGCCAGATGTCCAAGGGGATTGGCTGAGACTGTTCGGCAAGGCGAACCAGTTCACTCTCGAGGTGCGTGCCGCGGAGTGACCGGGCTTCCGCGCGGAGCCAGCCCCAGGCCCACATGGAGGATGGCGTGGGCTCTTCCCACAGGGCGTTCAGCCAACATAGCGCGGCATCCGAGTAATTCTGGGTCCGGGCGTACAGCCCGGCCAGCTCGGGCCAAATTTCGACCCGCTGCTCAGCCGTGAGCCGACCCAGCGAAGCGAGTATCTGTTCTTCGAGTTCGCGCTTGCGTGCCTGCCACTCGGCGGGCTGCTGGTAAATCTCACGCGACGAGGCCTTGGGTGGGCTCAGGGCCACGACCGGAATCATCGGAGCCTCCGAGACCGGAGCGGGCTCGGTTGGTACCTTCCGTTTCCAGCGGGGTCGCCAAGCCAGCAGCGCGCCTAGACGAAGCCAAACCGAGGCAGCCAGCGAACGACGGTCCCGCGTGGGCCCGGGGACTTCAGGTGACCCGTCGCGAACGCTCGTAGACCCGGGAGTTGGCTCAGCATGGCTGGGTTCCGGCCGCGCAACATACGGCAGCAAACCAAACGGTCCAAAAGCGGGCATGCGGCTGTAGTGCTCGCGTCGCGGTGGAACGCTAAAGCGGACGATTTCCACAAGCGGGCGAAAGGCTTTGAGCGGAACCGTCGAGCGAAGAAATCGGCCTGGCTCCTTTACTTCCAGCCAGACAAGCAGTTGGGGGTCGGGTGCCAGCAGAACGCGTAGGACATCGCGACGCAGCCGAGGATGAAGTTGCTGCTGCACGGGAAGGAACAGGTTGGCAAGTTTGTCAACCGCAGCAAACGCTGCTCCCGGCAGGATGACCACTGGGGGACGATCTTTGCCACCGTGCCAGTGTAATAGGAGGCGGGTCGTTCGGCCTTGTTGAACCAGCGCATAACGCAAACGCGGCACAAAGCGTTCATCCAGGGTTTGTACTAGGCGACGTAAAGCCGGCTTGCCCGGGCCAGGCAGGATCCAGAACGTCGGCTCGGCCGGAGCCATGGTGGGCTGGAAGCGTAGCAGCTGGTCGACCTGCATCCGCGGAAAACGGTCATGCCGCCGGGGAAGGACCGCGGGCAGCGTCCGCATGTTTAGGTTGAGCGACCGGAACGTCGGTAAGGGCTGTTCGGTCCATTCGCCAGGCGGGTCGAGTCGGATACACTGCCCTGCACGGACCGGGATCTGTTCCACAATCGGGTAGGAATACCCGCGGCGGATCCAGATACTCGGGCTCTGGGGGATGTAGCAGCGTAGGTTGGTCGGCGGCTCGCTCAGACGCTCCACGACAACCATGGGGGGCTGCTCGACCCGCACAAAGGCAGTTTCGCCGTCAAGCTCAGGCCAGCCAAGGCTGACGTCGGCTTGGCCGAAGCGTTGTAAGTCACGGACCACTTGGGGCAGGTTTGCGCAAGGGACCTCCAAGATGATCACGGAGATGGGAGCATGCTCGGTTGCTTGCGGCCGTAACGGTAGTAATGCATGCCAGCAGGGAAATTGGTGCTGGATAGCCACAGCCGCCGAGCCAAGCGACTGGATGCCAAACCGTTGTAGCACGCTCAGCTGAGCGCGACCTAAGGGCGTTTCCACCTGAAGCCACAAATGATTGGCGGCATCGATGCCACCGCGAACCGGGCGGGCAGTTAACGTGGTCGGGAGCACCGCGCTGCCCAGCACCAAACGTAAGGCATCGCGGTCAGGAACGAACAGGATCGGCATGGTTGGTCGAGAGTGTCCTGGGGTCGCATGAGCAGAGGACCGCAAGCCGATAGCCAGCGCTGGCAACCCCCAGTGGTTGGCGGGGTTGTTCAGGCATCAGGGTTCTGCCAGCAGTTAGAGCCCGCTTCCGGCCAGAACGCTCTTGATGTCTCGATGGATGCGGCGGCGGACCAGGAATTCATCATCGTCCAGCCAGCGTCGCGCTTCGACTCCCAGGACAAAATCTTCGCTGACCACCGCCCGCACCATCTCCTCAATGACGGACAGGTGGTTGCGGGAGAAGTGCGAGTTACTCAGTTGGGTGTTCGAGAGAGGATCCATGTGACGGAACATCTCTTCGATCCGCGCCAACGCATTCTCCACCGGGGCAAAGCTCAGGACGCTCATATAGGTCTGGGCCAGGCGGGCATACTGCAGCACCCAGGGCTTGGAGCCACCGGATTTATCTTGGCCGAACAGCGTCCCCTGATGCAGCAGTTCCCGCCGGGCTTCGTCTAGGATGGGCATGGCTTCCTGGAGGTTGCCAAAATACATCCATCCCGAGCCAATATAGAGCAGGGTTTGCAGGGTCTCGAGCCAATTTGCCGCGTTCTTGTCGCGCAATTGGCTGAGGCTTTGGCCTTTGAGGATCAGATGCCGCAACTGCTCGAGCAAGCTGGCGATCTCATCGCGCATACCGAGCTTGCGCATCCCGCGGATGCCATCGCGGACAAACTGGTTGAGGGTCGTATAAAACAGCTTGCCCGACTGCTTGCTCAGCCAGTCGCGGAATAACCCCATCAGCTGCCGTACCAGTTCGACCCGGTTAAAGTGGGCTGCATAGAACAAGGCACGTTCGAGCAACTTATCGATCGGGTTTGGTTCTTGAAGGTTGGCCGCGCTCTGGAAGACCTCGGGTACGCGCGTGATCAGTTCAACGGTAAAGTCTTCGCCGACCCGCGGAGCCAGAGGCAATACCTCGGCGAGCACGCGGGCCTGGAAGGCCGGAGAATTCTTCCCGTGTAAGCCGTCCTTAATCAACCGCTGAATGTCGAGGCGGAGCTCGGCCGGGGAGCGAAGTTCGGCCAGCCGAGCAATTTCTTTGTACAAATCGTCGGCCGATTGCAGCCAGCGCAGGTACGGATGGAGCTTTTCATGCGGCTCCAAAATCATTGACAATTCTCGGAAACGATCAATCTTGTACCGCTCTTCGGGCGTGAGTTTGTGCAGCGCCTCGCCAAAGACATCGACCAGCGGGGCAGGTTTGGACCTGCCATGCAGGACCTCATCGATGCGATGTTCGAAGCCTTTGAGCAAAAGGTGGTGGACGGGATCGGGTTTCCCTTGCTTGTCCTGAGTTTTGGCCAGTTCCAGACGTGCAGCCTCGAGGAGTTGTCGGCTCAGGGTGATTTCCCCAAGCCGAGCAAAGCCGTAGGCGAACAGCAGATCGACGTAAGGTAACGACACCGAGGCTTCCTGTTGGACCCACTGTCGGGCCAAATCCCGAAGTAAACGAAAACGGTCCCGGACCAGGCGCATCCGCTCGCTGTCCTTGGATCCGGCAAAACGCAAGAAGGTGGGCAGATCGCGTTCAGGATTGAGGCCCTCGTCAAGCAGGCGTTGGAGCAGGCGGTCGCGTGCACGTGCCAAGCTGAGCACATCGGCGTCGCCGAGTTTGCTGAGTGCTACCCAGGCCAACCAAACAGCTCGAACCCCCAGCAGCGATTCATGGGCTTGCACAAAAGCCTGTAAGCGGGTGTGCCGCGAGCGGAGGAGCTCGGGATTGCTTGATGGTTGGGTTGCCCAAACCAGGAGGGCGACCAGGCTGCGCGCTTCACTTGGGGTTGGGGCATCCTGGGCGAGCAAGTGATCCAGATCGGCTGCGCGCAACTTGGTTGGACGCTGGCCCAGCTCACTGGCGACCCAGTCTTCAAGAAGGGAGCTTGCAGGAACATTCTCCTCCCAAACGGCGTTGAGCCAGCAGACGGCTGCGTCGTTGCGTTCCTCCAAAGCGGCATTCAACTCGGCCAGATGGGCCCACAGGGCCTGACGTTCTGGGTGATCCAGTTCGCCGTCGATGGCGAGAAACTGTTCTTCCAGGGCATCGAGTTGTTGCCGGATCACACTGGGCTCGAGTTTACTTGCCTGCGCGATGTTCGGTAATGGCTCTGCAGCGGCATAATTCGTCGAGCCTGCGGCCGACCGGCCTTTGCCGGTTCGGCTGCCCGCGGCGGTCTCGGCGGCACTGGTCTCATCGGCCCGATGCTTTTTGCCCTTGCCCTTCCCGGGGCCCGAGGGGCGATCCCGTTCGCTGTGTTCCTCAGGGCATAAAAAGCTGTCAAAGTCAAAACGGGTAGCCTCCATCCAGGCGGCCAGGGCGCTTTGTTGGTGATCGATCACATATTCGATCCAATCCTCCAGCGGCCGAAAGGCATCGTCGGGCAACATTTCCGGTATGAAGCCGCCGTGAGCCGCGGCGTCTGGATAGAGCCACACTACCTCGGCAGGATCTTCGGCCAAAAGCGTGCGGATGCGTTCGCGTCGCAGGGTGGGTTGCAGTCGGGTACCGACAGGAAGAAACAGATTGGGCAGCTTCCAGTAGGCCTTGAAGCCGACGGCCTCGGGCAAAGCAATCACCGGGACCGGCTGACGCGAAGGGCGAACTCGCAGTACAATCGTTGGTTCCCCGTTCTCTTCCGCCACGGCAAAGGCCAGCCGATGCATCAATTTCTCATCGGCATCGCGAACAAAGGCGTCCAAGTAAGCGACTGCATTGTGTCGCAACACCCACAGTTCGGGCAGATCGGCGGCGTTCCCTGGTACCAGGCGTAAGGGTACCCTGAGCTTTTCCTGCAGCGGAGCGTCTTGCCAGATGACGCTTTGTTCTGGGAGGACAAATTTAAGAATTTCGTATACGTCCCGAAAGGGAGCATGCTCTAGATATTCCCAGTGTCTGGGGGCGTGCAACAGAAGCATCTGGCCTTCCGGTGGCTGTAGATGGGGCACCAAGGGATGGGTGTAGCCAATCTCGGTCCAGACCCGCGGGACAGGCTCAAGGTAAGCACGAACTGCTGGTGTGCCATCGGGACGCTGAGCCAGCGACTGATCAAGCGCACGAAGCAACGTATAGTAGGGTGGACCGATCACACGCAGGAGCACCCGGGCGTCTTCGGCATGGTCGGGATGGTCACTGGGTTCTAACCAGCGATAGCTCTGGCGGTCATTTCCCAATCGCAGCATCTCTCCGACGAGGATGGCCAGTTGCTCCAGGTCCAGGATTTCAAAGAGCACCGGCGCCTGGGAGGAGAGTTGGGGTGGGCTCAGATCACGCTCGAGCGGCAGAATCTGCAGCCAATTGTCGTAGGCCTCGGGAGTGCTGGTGAGATGTTTCTTCAGCGTGGTCACGCCGAGTTTGCGGACTTGCTGGGCAGCCGAACGTGTCAGATTGGTGTCTGGTTGCAGGCTGAATGGCCCATCGGCCGTGAAGGCTACTTTCACCGGGGCGAGGCTAACGCTGGACGGCACCACTCCGCTGGTTAAGGCGAGACGGAAGGTATCGAGGTCGGGAAACTGCAGAATCATGGGGCTGGCCATTCCTGAGTGGTCGACAGGTCACTCGCCCTGCTTTTGCGCTTGACGCTCGTCTTGGGGGGGCGTGGTCACCGGTCCTTCCGGGACACCACGTTCTTCTTCACGTTCAATCACCAGGTTGCCAACCTCGTCGGGAGAGCTGATGATCCCTTTTCCTAGCAGCTTCTCAACCAGGGCACGGTGCATTTGCTCATGCTCGTGGGGGAGGGCATCCTCATCAGAGCGTAAGCTGATATGGATATCTTGCTTGCCGCTCACAGGGTCTCGCCGCAGGGAAATGGTCATCTCGGCCATGGTGGCTCCGCGTAATGGATTGGGTTCTGGGTGGCGAACGCACGGGGCAATCGCGTCGTGAAATCCTTTGGTTGATCGAGGCTGGGGCCGAAGCCTTCGCACTGGGGAGCACTTGGGCTCGGGCCCCGGTATCGATTAGGTCTTGGCTTTTTTGCTAGGCGGGTGCTCCCGCTTGCTGCCGTTGGACTGCTCTTCACCGGGGATGGTCACCGCCTTCCGCGGGACGCTGGGCAGCATTTCGGTCAGCGACTTCGCATCAATGGTCCGTTTCTCCAGGAGCAAATCGCGCAGGGTTTCGAGCACCTGGCGATGCTCTCGGATCAACTGTTGGGCGCGCTGGCGTGAGGCTTCCAGCTGCTCATGGATGGCCCGGTCGATCGCCTCTTTTTTGGCCTCGGACAGGTCACGTCGACGAATATCATGTTGGTCATCCCGATAGCGACCGATGCCCACTTCCGCACCGCCCATGCCATGAACCTCGACCAGATCGCGAATAATTGCGGTGGCCGTCTGAATATCCTGGACGGCACCCAGCGAGAGATCGTCGAGTAACAGCTCCTCGGCCTCGCGGGCGGCTAAGGCAACCACGGCCGCATCGAGGTAGAAGTTTCGGGTTTGGATGTAGCGGTGGGCCGGGTCGCCATGTAGCACATAGCCAAAGGCCCAGGGGTTCTCACTCTCGATGGTGATTCGTTCGATCGGTGGGGAATGTTCGCAAAACAGCGAGCAAACCGCATGCCCCGCCTCATGGGTAGCTAGGACCCGCTCCTCTTTGGAGGTCATCTTGGGGCGATCGACCCATTCGGTGAGGGCACGCTCGATATCTTGCGGTTCGGAGGCATCGCGGCGATTCTCCCGCAGGCGGAGGCGTGCTAACGCCCGACACATTGCGTTGAGATGGTCTCCGGAAAACGGGGTGCCGGTGGGGGTCATGTAGCCGCGACCCGAACGTTTGACCGCATAGTCGATGGTGGCCTCGGTCATCTGCAGATTCATCTTGCGGTTATAGATCTCTAGGATCGCGCGTCGGTCCTCGGGCTCTGGGTAAGGGATATGCAGATGAAACTCAAAGCGGCCTGGACGCAACAGGGCTGGGTCGAGAATCTCGACAAAGTTGGTCGTGCCGACGATGAAGACAAGTTCTTCGTTGTGAAAGCCGTCCATCTCCGTGAGCAGCTGATTGACCATCGAGTGTTCGACGCCCGAGCCAGTGTAAGTACCACGGGCGGCAGCGAACGAGTCGAGCTCATCGAAGACAATAATCGAAGGCGCCGACTGACGGGCTTTGTGGAAGATTTGCCGCAGATTTTCCTCCGACTCGCCCACCCACTTGGATTTTAGTTCGGGTCCTGAGACGATGGTGATGGCTGCGCCGATCGCGGTGGCAATCGCCTTAGCAAAGAAGGTCTTGCCAGTTCCGGGCGGGCCCCAGAAGATCATGCCACGCGGGATCAGTTCCTCCAAGCGGGCGATCTGCTCCTCACTCGTCGATTCGTCGCGTTGACGCAACACATCGAGGATTTCCTTACGCAACCGATCCTTCACCTTCGGATAGCCGCCGATGTCGCCCTCGAGACTGATTTCGGGGATTTCTAAGGTTCCCGTTAGGGTGGCCTGGCGCAGCTGGCGATAGGCGTGCCGAGGATCTTCGGGATAGTCTTCGCCTTCCAGCGTGGACAGAAGTCGCCGCAAACGGATGGCATTGACGCCGGAGACATATTTGTAAAGCGCCCAGGGATTGAAGCGGCGCCCAAACTTGCGTGCCTCGCGTTGGGTGATCAGATGCTGCAAGCGATCACGGCTCAAGCCCAACAGGCTGCTACGGTGCGGGAACAAGTTTTCGATCACCCGTGGCAATGGGAACGAGGGATCTTTGAACCCGAGCCAGACCAATTCGGGGTTTTCGTACAAAAGCGGAATGACCTCGCGGGCCTCGGCGGTCAAACCACCCGTACTGGTGGTGAGCAAGTCTAAGTGTGGCAACACCACCACACGGCGTTCCACCGCTCCTCGGACGGCTTCGCGCAGTTGAGTGATCATGGTGCCGATCAGGCCCATGGGCATGTTGGGTGGGCCCTGCTGTTCCCCCTCACGCGGTCGGCCATCCAAATAGAGACAACGCAGATTGGCTTCACGTAAACGGGTCCGCAGATTCAAAAACAGAAACGGGGCTAATTCCTTGTCACATTCAAGCAAACACGGAAGATTGCGCTGCAATTTGGCAGCAACCTCCGCCAGTTCCCGACTGTAGGCGGCCTCGACAGCTTGGTCCAGGGAAAGTTCGCTGGGTAAACTTTTCTCATCTACGATGACGCTCATACGCATTCCACCCGCGGTGGCCATTGTTGGGTTTGCACGACGCGACGGAGCGAGCTGGAGGCGTAGGATGCACCCGACCAGCTCGATGGTAGGATTCAGACTTCGACCTTGATGGTGAGTGCCCCCGCTTCGGGGTCTTCGGAGATTTCCTTGATCTCGCCGAGTTGCCGGGCCTTCGCTTTGAGGGCTTCCGCGGTGACTCGGTTGACCACCTGGCCGAGCTCGTCCTGCAGGTCGGCCAGTTCAGCTTCGAGTTTCTGGGTGGCCTCCGTCTGCAGCCGGCCACGCTGTTGTTCGGCGCGGCGTTCCAAATCCCGCTTGGCTTCCTCTTCGAGCCGTTTGCGGATGGAAGCGGAGTTGGGGCCGACATCATCATAGCCCCAGCCTTCGCGCGTGGCCTCCAGGGAGATCTCTTCGGTAGACTCAGCACTGATCGACACCGTCGATTCGTTCGGATCCACGCTGACGCGGATCCCGTCCTGGACGCGGCTGAGCTTGCCGTCCTCGGTTTCGCTGAAGCCGCGGCCTTTCAGCTCCCCTTTGAGCAATTCGGCCATCTGCTCCTTGGGCAGAATCTCCAGGATCTCGAGGACGCTATCAATCTCATCCCGGGCAGACAGATCGCGTTTCAAGGATTCCTTGACGCGAATGCGGTAGGCTCGACTCATAATTTATTCCCTTTGTATGAAAGCGTTTGGACAATCAGATTTCGACCTTGATGGTCAGAGCCCCCGCTTCGGGGTCTTCGGAGATTTCTTTGATCTCGCCGAGTTGCCGGGCCTTCGCTTTGAGGGCTTCGGCGGTGACTCGGTTGACCACCTGCTCGAGCTCTTCAGCGATAGGAGTAAGGGTTGCTTCGAGCTCTTTGGACACCTGCTGACGCATCGAATGGGCTGCTTCTTCTACCTTCGCTTCCAGTTCTTCTCGCAACAGGCTACGGAGTTGTTCCCGATCCTGTTCGGTAGGGTTGCGGTCGATGGTAGATTCCTTGCTTCCTTCGACGGCAATCGCCTCGGTCGCCTCGAGTTGGATCGACACCTCTCCCGTCTCGGGGACGACACAGATGGTGAGCTCCTGTTCGCGACGTAGGAGTTGACCTGCTGGTGAGGTCACCTCGATGTAGCCTCGCTCCCGCAAGGCTAGGCGGAGCAGCTCGGCCATCTGATGGTTGGGGAGGATTTCCAGGATCTCCAGCTGGGTCGTGATAGCATCGTGAGCGGCAACATCGCGGCAAAGACGTTCCTGGACGCGTACGCGTTGTCGAACTCGATAGGCTCGCGACATGCAGTTCTCCTCTTTGCCGGTGAGGATCGACCATCCCATCTGGGATTGGGGCGGACCAGATCAGTTGGTCGGGGTCGACCCATCGGGTGGTGTCGGTTCCGTTGGGGGATCGGTTCCCGCGCTGGCGCCAGGGTTAAGCCGCAAGGGCTGAACCTGTTGCAGGACCATTGCCGCACGAGCGTGGATGGTGTCGCCATCGTGGTGCTCCCACTCGGCCAGCCACATCTGAGCAGCGGGGTAACCCTCATCAAAGAAACCAACGGTCCGAGCACGTCGTTCCCACTGCTGCAAGCGTTGGAACTGGTGCAAAAGCGCCAGGGCATGTTGTTGCGTCTGCAACCGGTCCGCTAATCGCGGTGGAGCATTTCCTTGGAGGCCGCCGGTCCAAAAGGTCACATTCATGCCTGCACTGCCCAAGAGACGCGAGCCAACATCAAGCAGGAACCGCGTCAGATCCGGTCGACTGGCGGCTTCGGCGGCATGGGTATAGCGATCCAGGACTCGACTCTGGGCCAGCCCATACACCCGCATGCGCTGCCAGTCGGCGACCTGGCCTTTGCCCTGCTCAATCTGCAGCCAGCGCGTGGCCAGGCGCGGTTGCAATGCCTCGAGTAAGCAAGCCGCGTTGCCCTGCATCCAGTCGCGAAAGTCTGGAACTGCCTCGGGCCCCAGTTCGGCCAAATCATCCGGATACATCAGCCAGCATAACGGATTGCGGGCGAAGACCGAACCGGGTACTCGTAAGGCACGCAACCATTCGTTTTCCTGCCGCAACTCCTGAAAGGCTAAATAGAGCAGGAGATGGTCCGCCGGGGTCAATTCGGTGGGTTGGCTAGGAAACCACAACGGCTTGCTCTCTTTGAGCCGGGAAGCGGTCATCCAAATCAAGAAGTCCAGACTATGGTGCGAGAAATTCAACGCCAGTTCTTCGCCCCCGGAACGCTCCCAAAGCCGGCCGCTGACCGGCTGATCGCCGCGTAAGAACCGCTCTTGTTTCCATCCTCCGGCTCGAACCAAATAGAGCACACACCCTTTTGCCAGAGAATCCTTGATCAGCCGCAGGGCGTTGGCACTGAGGCATTTGGGTCGGTGCAATTTTTCATCCAGCAACCGGCGCACTTGTTCGGCGGGCATTTGATGCAAGAAGAAGCGCAGAATACGGACCAAGCTCGCCTCAAAACGCGAAACTTCGAAAGGGCCCGAGGGCGGCGGGTGGACGGCCATGGCTCAGTAACTCCGCATGGGGCAAGGGGGCTCTGAGGTCACCTTCGCCCTACGACGATTGCCTCTCCGTCGGCTTGAGGCCTTTCCACAAGCTGGCCGCGTGGTTGGCTGGGAAGCCGTTAATCGTCAATTCACCCGCCCGCAGACGGATTTCCAGGGTATTGCGTTGTTGCCAGCACGGGTCATCGGGCCGATAGCGATCCGAGAGAAAGTGGATCCGCTGGTTGGTCGAGCCGATCCAGCGGCGTTCTCGATCGGGCTGCTCACGCAGGTAAGGACCATCGACCAAAAGATCGGTCGCAGCGAGCAGCCGATGCACCATCGGCTCGGGCATGGCCTGGGCCTGCTCCAATGAGTAGCCGGTATAGATCATGACACTCAAATCACGCGTTCGGACGGCCTCGGCCAGCGCAGCAGCTCCCGCGGCATGCGCCAAGGGCTCGCCGCCCAAAAGGCTGATGCCTTCGATGTGCTGTTCTGCAACGGCCTGGTCAATCTGCTGCAACAGGTCGTGGAGTTGCCATGCTTCGCCGCCGCGAAACGATAAAAACTCAGGGTTGCAACAGCCCGGGCAACGTAATGGGCAGCCTTGGAACCACAAAGCAAACCGCCGGCCCGGGCCTTCTGCCTCGGTACATGGCACCATTTGCGCCAGCGTCAGTGTTGGGTTGTCCGTCATACCACTCCATGGGGTGAGGTTTCATTGTTGCGATTCTACCACATGGACAATGCTCATCCAATTGTGACGACACCTGGCTCCCCGTCCTTTCCCGAACAGTGCATCGAGATTGGCACGAACGCACGAATCACCTCCAGGTTCGTGCGTAGGTGGGGCGTGACCTCGGCCACGGTCCACTGGGAACGACCTTGGGCAAGGGCCAACGGGAGTACGAGCTGATCCGCACTGTAGCGATCGATCGCTCCGCGGCTGGCACGATGCTTTAGCAAGGCATCCACCGCCTCGTCCGCAACCCGTTCGGCGGGCTTGCCTCGTTCGCCCAGGCTGGAAAACAGCGGTGAGACGCCGGGCTGTTTGGCCACCAGACTGAGGACTGTTCCCGGGCCCCCCTCCCAGCTTTCTAGGGTCAAGTCGGCGTCAATACCTTGGTCACGGAGACGCACTTCTGCACGCCGCGCTTGCCGCCGGGCGATGTGCATGGGCAGCCCAGCGACCGCGCTCAGGCCATGCACTCGGTGGATTGGCTGATCCAGCCAATCCCATTCTAGGGGGCGCAGTGAAGTGCATGGCTGAATCCTGGCCCGGATCTGCCCACCCCCTCGGGGGTAAAAACCTGCGCGGTCCATGTCCACCTGAATGTCCAGCCCAAGTCGGTGCAAATGGCTGCACCAGGTTTGTTGTAAAAAGTGACACGAGGGACTGGCATTGACATGCGTGCCCCCTTCTAGAGTGATCTCGCTGGGGCCGCTGGTTTGCCAGGCCAGTGGCAGATAAATTGTATGGAGCACTAGACTGGTCGCCCCCGCGGTGCCAATGGCGAAATGATAGCTTCCTGGGCAGACCGGTCCTGGCTCGAAGGTCAACGCCGTCGAGCTGAGCTTGGCCCCTTGCACCCGCGCTTTGCCGATCTGGGCGGCCGCAAGCACTCCGGTGAGATGTTGCGGCTGCAGGCCCGGCCGGGCGCGTTTGGCCCGGATATTGACAATCCGTACCGCCTGACCGGTTACTAGGGACAACGCCAGACTGCTGCGGACAATCTGACCGCCCCCTTCGCCCAACGCTCCATCGATCTCGATCATACCCCTTGGGTTACCCCTTGATTTGTCGCAGCAGCCACTTGGTCAAGGGCGTCAACCGGGTCCGATTCCAGGCATCGGCAATTTTCCGAATCGCCTCTGCTTGGGTGGGATAGGGATGAATCACGCTGGCAAGCTTCCGTAACCCTAGCTTGTTCTGCATGGCCAGCGTGATCTCGGAGATGCTCTCTCCAGCATGCTGGGCCACTAGGGTGGCTCCCAGGATCCGATCGTTGCCTTTCCCCACTAATAGTTGCAAGAATCCTTCGGTTTCGCCATCCAAAACCGCTCGGTCGACCTTGGTGAGGGGTTGGGTGAAAACCGTATACGCCACTCCGGCCGCCGTGGCCTCCGCTTGGGTCAGCCCGACCGTGGCAAGCTCGGGACTGGTATAGGTCACCCGTGGAATCAGCAGCTGGGATGCTCGGCCCATGGTCCACTTGCCCAAGGGGGCAAATAGGCTGTTGCCGATCACCAGCCGGGCCATCGCATCGGCCGCATGGGTAAATTTGTACCGAGTACAAATATCTCCTGCAGCGAAGATGCGGGGATTACTCGTCCGCAGATGATCATCCACATGAACTCCGCGTTTTAAGTCGTAGGCGACCTTTGCCTTGTCAAGTTCGAGCCCCTCGACATTGGGCTGACGACCGACCCCCACGAGCAGTTCGTCCACCTCGAGAGTACGGCGGGTTTCGCCGCGTTCTATATGGAGACACTTGCCACCAGGTGAAGGTTCTGCCCCGGTCACGTTGGCCTCAAGCATCAGTTCGACGCCATCTCGTTCGAGAGCGGTGGCAATCAGACGAGCTGCTTCTGGATCCTCTTTTTCGAGGATATTCTGGTGCCGATGAATCAAGGTGACTCGGACTCCAAAGCGGGCAAACGCCTGGGCGAGTTCGCAGCCGATCGGACCTCCGCCGAGGACTCCCAGCCGGACAGGCAGCTGCGTAAGATTGAATACTGTTTCGTTGGTCAAGTAACCGACTCCTTCCAGGCCTGGAATGCCGGGATGGGCGGGGCGGGCCCCGGTGGCAATCACCGCCTTACGGAACCGCAGCGTGGCGGTGTCGACCTGGACTTGGTCAGGGGCAGTGAAGATGGCCTGGCCCAAAAAGACATCAACGCCCAGATCTTCTTGGAAGCGTCGTGCCGAGTCATGCTCGCTCAGCTCGGCCCGCAATCGACGCATCCGCTCCATGATTGCTGGAAAATCCACCGAGCTATGTCCCTCAAGGCGAACGCCAAACGCCGCAGCCTGGCGCACTTCCGCCGCGGCTCGCGCTGCACGAATCAGTGCTTTGGAGGGGACACAACCCACATTGAGGCAATCTCCTCCCATCAAGCCACGTTCGACTAGGGCCACCCGCGCACCGAGCCCTGCTGCTCCGGCAGCGGTCACCAATCCTGCCGTGCCAGCTCCAAGCACAACCAGATCGTAGTGGGGGGCTGGGCTCGGCGGCTTCCAGTCGACGGGATGCACATGGTCGACCAGCTGCCGGTTGTAAGCATCGGTCGGGAACAGGTCCGCGGACATCAGTCTCTCTCCATTCGGTGGTCAGGTGGGCTAGCCTGAGGGATCGGAAGGCTCCTGGATGCAGTTTTGGAGAGGGCTCGGACGTGATGCGTTACCGGCGAGCCACCAGCCCTGTGGGAAAGACGGTCCCGGCGTCACCAGAGTATGCGCCTGCGTGCGCTTGAAGACAATGGGATGAAAAGAAACGGCGGATTTGCCTGTCGGTTTAATCCCCGTTCAGCGACGCAAACCATGACTCTGAGCAGCATCCTGAAAACGTTGGACCAGGTTGGCGAGCTTGCCCTCGTGAATGCGGTTGTGTAACTCGTCAGGATCGGTGTCGAGATCATAGAGCTCGCAACCATGATTGGTCCACAGGTAGTGGTAGTGCTGCCAGACCAGCGAATACAAAGGTCCATGGACAACCGGATACTTGTTCGGAATCCTGTGGCCCGGCTGTCCAAGCACCGACAATGCGGGCTGAGGATTTGCAGCGGCGGGTTGTTCCCAGCTCAATGCCAACGAGGTGCCCGGAAAGGGTTGGCCGGGCAAGGCGAGCAACGCGGCAATGGTCGCGGGTAGATCGGCCAGTGAGACAGCTTGGGGTACGTTGGTTTTCGCGGGGAGTTGTCCCGGGAGAAGCATTAGCAGCGGGACATGCAACAGGTCGATATACAAGTCATAGCCATGCAGGACAAAGCCATGTTCGCCGAGGTGCTCACCATGATCGGAGGTGATGATCACCAGGGTGTTCTGCAAGGCGTTCTGGGCTTTGAGGGTGGCTAGTAGCGAAGCGATCTGCTGATCCAGTCCGAGGATGCAGCGGTCATAGCCGGTGCGGAACTGGTCAAACTCGGCATCGCTGTATGGGATGAACAGATCCGGGATGACCAGCTCGGGCTGGCCGGGGTGGAAGGCCTGCGCATGAGAAGTCGGGGGCACATAGGGGTCATGGACATCGTAGTAGTTGAGGAAGGCAAAGTAGGGGCGGTCGGCTTCGCGGTGGGCATGCCAATCGAGAAAGGCCTGGGTGATCTCGGGGGCGGTGTTGCGGGCGAGGTGGTGTCGGGCGCCAAAGTGGGCGTGGGTGATGAGTCGATCGCCGAAGTTGGTGCTACGCAGGAGATTGCCGAGGTCGGAGCGTTGGCAGTGGTAGTCGACGAAGCCGCGCTGCAGGCCGAAGACGGGGGCGAGGAAGTGGTCGTTGCCGCAGAAGGCGGCGGTGAGGTAGCCGTGGCGAGCCAGCACCTCGGCCAGCGTAGGGTACCGGCCATCGAAGGCGAGGTTATGGCCGACCCGCGTTTTGTGGGGAAAGAAGCCGGTGAACATGCTGACATGGGAGGGGAGTGTCCAAGAGCAGGGGGCGATGGCCCGCTGGAACTGCACTCCCTGGTCGGCCAGTTGGTCAAGACCGGGGGTGGTAGGCCGGGCATAGCCATGTAGGCTCATGCTGGAGGCGCGGAGGGTATCGAGCACAATGAGCAGGACATTGGGCGGGTTGCCGGGAGGCGGCGGTGGCAGGGCTGCGTAGCGTTGTTGACGGAGCCAGCGTTGGCGGGCCAGGCAGGCGGTGAAGGACCCGCCCAGCAGCAATGTAGAGCCCAACAGAACCTGACGCCGAGAGAGCGAACGTTCCAGTTCGCACGAGCGTTGCCCCCTGGACTGTTCGCGGGTCCGCCAGCGAGCTAGCCGATAACTCATCCCCAGGGTCAACAGATATTTCGCAATCAACTGGATCTTAAAGGCAGAAAGCAGGGCAAACAGGGTGCAGGCTAGGAAGGCGAAATGGACGCGAAAACGGGTGAGTTGCCGTGGTGCCAGTTGGCTTGCCAACAGCAATGGTAGCGCGAATACCAATAGGTATGCCACACCTGTGGCCAGTGGCATCCAGGCCGAGGCCAAGTTGACATGGGTCTGGCGAAACAAGCTCCCGTGCTGAATCACAAAAGCGGAGATGGCCAGATCGACGAGGCCCAAGGCCAGTCCATAGCCGATGGCCCAGGCCAGTAGGCTACTGGCAGATGGGACGTGGGACGAAGGTGCGCAGGTCCGAGCAGGCGCTCCCGAGGGAGGCTGCGGGGTTGCATCCACTGCCAGTGGCGCTGCCATCGTGGCGCTCCCGACCAAGACTCAGGAAATATAGCCCAGGCCGCGGAGACGTTCGCGGACAATCGCCTCGCCCTGGGGGTCGAACGCATCGCTGGAGTCGTCAGGACCGCGCAGGGCGCTGGCCAGCGACTGGCCCTGCATGCCGGGGGCCCGATCATAGCCGGCGAGTTCGAGTAGCGTCGGGGCCATATCGAGCAGGTGGACGCCCTGCAGCTCGCCGATCGGCGGCACGCCCGAGGCGGCCAGGATGAACGCGCCGAACTGAGCGTGGTTGCAGTCGTCTGGGCCGGTGTCATTCTCGCGGATATGCAGTTCGGGGTAGCCGACACCGCCGATGGAGCGCCAGGACAGGTCGCCGAAGTGCACGATCAGGTCGGGGGCAACGTTTTTGACCTCCCGGTAGACCTCCTCCGGCTTGAATACCCGCGTGCCGAGCGGCTGACCATCAGGGCCGGTGGTGGCCTCCAGCTGGGCCTGTAAGTCATTGCGGAAGCGTGCATAGTCCTCGCGCGCGAGAACGCCCTGCGGCTCGCGACCGGCGACGTTGAAAAAGATGCGGGCGTAGTAGCCGCCTTCGCTCCAGACTCGAGTCCTGCTCCAGTCTACCGACAGCTTGCTAAACGGGGTGGCCTCACGGGGATACTCGTGCAAGACCAGGAGTCCTTCGCGGACGAACCATTCGTTGATGCAGAAACCGCCGTCAAGTCGCTGGGCTCCATGATCGGAGACCACCAACACCATGGTTTCGTCATCGAGCAGCTCAAGTAACTGCCCAACTTCTTCGTCCAGATGGCGATAATAGTCACGGATCACGTTCTGATAGGGGCTATTCGGTTCGTGCAGCACATGTTTGGGGTCATGGTACTTCCAGAAGCCATGTTGGATGCGATCCAGGCCGATGTCGACCAGTTGAAAATAATCCCAGTCGGTGATCTGCATGAGATGGCGGACCGCGGCGAATTGCTTACGGCTCATGGTAAAGATTTCATCACGCAACCAGTCCTTGTTGCTGGTCCGAAAGCCTTTGACATCCACGGCATAGCCATCGACCAGCTGGTTGAGTTCTGCACTCAAGCGCGCGGGGTGGGTGAAGGTATCCTTGAGTGGGTCGGGGGTGAGGAAGCAGCCGACCGAGACGCCCGATACCTTCCGCGGTGGATAGCTGGGGGGGACGGCGATGACATTGGTCCGGCCGCCTTCGCGAGCGATCTGATCCCACAGGGTCAGATCGGTGAAGGACTTGCTGTTGACGATGCCCAACCCGGCGTAGGAATGGTCGATGCGGTTGCGAAAGCCATAGACGCCGAGGCTGCCCGGGTCGCGGCTCGTCGCCAGGCACATCCAGGCAGGGACGGTGATTGGGGGGATGACACTCTCCAGACGGCCAAAGCAGCCCACCTCCATGAGTCGGCGGAGATTCTCGAGCTGCTCATCGGCTAGCAGTAGTTCCGGAGCCGCGCAGTCCAGACCGATCACGAGGATTTTCATGACAGCAGCGATGCTCCTTCGAGGGTGGATGGGATGGGGACATCGAGGCCATCGAGGATGCTAGGGGCCAGATCTAAGAGCCGGGCTTGTTCGCCTCGGAATGGACGATTCATGAACAGCACACCCGGCACAAGGACCGGGTCGATAATGTGATCCCCGCCCCACTTTTTGGTGTTGTCCTCAAAGACGCCGGCGGGCGCACCACCCAACGCGGTACCCCAGGAGATGCGATAGCCTGGGCCGCAGTGGAGTAGCAGGTCAGGGGCATCGGATGTGCACGGCCCTTGATAGACGGCCTCGCGTGGCTGGGCAGTCCGGATGGCGGACTGGGCTCGTTCTGGGTCGGTCAGCCCTGTGAGTCGCTCGCTGAGCTGGCGTGTCAGTGAGGCGGCGTCGGCATCGGACAGGATGCCCTGGCCTTCTCGGTCACGGCGGTTCAGGTAGATGCCGCTGAGCCCTAGCGCATAGGCTTTGGTCCGGGACCAGTCGACCTGGTGGAAGAAGTCGCCTGCCTCGGGGCCGGGGCTTACACCATCCTTGAAGGCCAGGAGCCCCTCTTGGTGCAGCCAGGTATTGAGGTTGATGCCGCGCTGGAAGCTATTGAAGCCATGGTCGCTGAGGACGATCAACAGGGTACGGTCGTCGACGTGATCGAGAACCTTGCGGACAATGGTGTCGCAGGCGCTGTAATGGTCCTCGATCACCTGGGCAAATCGATCCGCGCAGCGGCCGTACTTGCGGTTGGCGGGGTGGTCTGCTTCGCGAAAGCGCCAGAACATATGTTGCAGGCGGTCAGGGGTATCGAACAGGCAGTAGAACAGCCCTGAGTCAAAGCCTTGCAGCTCGGCGAGCATCATCTGTTCACGCTCGGCGAGCACCTGCTGGCACTGGGCTAGGAAGGCCTCCTCGTCGAAGCGGCCGTTGCTCAGCCCCTCGTGGTCCTCAACCATGCCGGTGGTGTAAAAGGTACCAATTCGTTGTTCTAGATCGCGTCCATATTCCGGCGGCGAGCTAATCGGAAACAAAGGTGCTTCGGGGTCGAAATTGATCGGTGAGGCGTAGAGCTCCAGGTACGGCTTCAGCCGGACCAGATAGAAGCGAAGCATGCCGCGGACGGACTGGAACAGGCCGGTTTTGAACTTCACCTTGAGCCAGTCGCTCCATTGGCCAACCCGGAGATCCAGCCCGTGCGACGGTCCGTCGGCCGCGAGCAACAGGCTGTCGCCGCGGGGTCTAAGGGTGAGCTTGACATTGAAGTGACCGCCACGCGGGTTGCGCGGGCCGAGGATCTGGGTGGTAAGAATGCCGTCGGGGTTGGCCGGGGTTAGGGTGAGCACAGTTTCGGCGGTGCCGGCTGGGACGTTGGCCGCGCTGGTATAGAAGGTGGCCACACCCAGGCTGCCACGCAGGTCGGGGACACCCATGCCGGCGAGCATGTGGCCGTGTAAGGGGTCGGGCGGATAGGTACACGGACAGCGCAGGATGGTGGCGGTCAGGCCGGCCTCGCTGAGCGTTTGCCAGACTGGGGTGCCCTGGCGGAGGTTGACTGCCTTGGGATGGACGAAGGGATTTTTTTGCTCGTAGCGGCTGAAGGACAGGTCGGGCGTGTAGTTTTGGGGGTGGCGACGGATGAAGTCAAAGATGCCGTGGCGGCCCGGGTTGACGCCGGTAGCGAAGGTGGACCAGGCGACGGGTGTCTGGGCCGGACTGGTAGTGGCGACCCGGGCGTAGTGTCCCTGGTCACGCAACCGGGCCAAGTTGGGCAGGCGGCCGGCCGCCAGAAGGGCTTCGACGAGCGAGGGTTCCAGCCCGTCGAGACCAATCACGAGAACTTTGGAGAAGGATGGCATGGATGGCTAATTCAGGCTGGTCTCGTTGCGGAGGTTTCGCTGCTGGAGGGCGTCATGTCCGTTCCACTTGGAGGCATTTCCGAGGCTGGTTGACCCAACAAGGAGCGGATACCGCGGATGGCCAAGCCGACGGTGTAGCGCCAGCAAAACAACATGAAACCAACAATGGCGGCGAGCACAGAGGCAAGCGGCAGGGTGGTTTCGGGGCCGACATACCCTAGCAGCAGGAACTCGATCATGGTGCACCTCGTGTGGTGTGGCCGGAGCAGTTTCGCAGAATAAAAACAACTGTATCCAAGTGCGACAAAAAATGCCACCTCGAATGTTGTTTGATTTGCAAGAATTTCACCAAAGTTTGCCCTTCAAGCAGTGGCGACGCTAAACCCCAGAGGACTTCCCAGCCCGGGGCAAGTCAGGGCCATCTGAAAGGCCGATCTGAAGTGGCGTGGCAGGATTTCGCTCGGGAAAGACTTGAAGCGGCCTGGTTTGCTTCCAACAATGACCTGAACGGGTGGCCGGCCCGCCTGTGGCAGGTCACACCCCAGCGTTTTTTGCTTGCGAGGAGTGCTCCGGCACGATGCAGCCAGCGTTTTCGACCCCGTCACGTAGCCACCCGCTGCTCCGCTATCGAGCTTGGCGTGGCCAACTCAACCGGTCGGCGTGGTCGGCCTGGTCGATTGCCCGCGTGGCCCTGGGGATGATGTTCCGCCGAAAATTGTTCTGGGGACTGTATGGCTGCTCGCTGTTAGTCTTCTTCTTTTTCTTCTATGGGCAATATCTGCAGGTATTTGTCCAGACGCAAATCCGCCAGAGCGAGGCCCCGATTCGACTCGGAACGGGCCCACTGGCTCCGAAGGTCACCGGGGAAGATCTGACCCGGATTCTGGATCGCTCGTTAAAAGTGAATGGCTCGGCGGCCACCTACAGCAATTTCATTTGGTTTGAGGGCTACCTGGTGATGATTGTCCTGGCCTTGGCCGGGTCTCTGATTGTGGGCAATGACTTTCATTACGGCAGCCTGCCATTTTACTTATCCAAGCCTATCTCCCGCTGGCACTATGTGCTGGGCAAATGTCTGGCAGTGGGCATCTTTCTCAATCTGATGACCACGGTACCGGCGCTGGTTTTGTTTGGCCAATACGGGCTCCTGGATCGTTTCAGCTACTACTGGGATGAAGCCAGCTTGCTGCTGGGCATCTTTGGTTATGGGTTGGCGCTGACCGTGACGCTGAGCTTGGTGCTGGTGGCCACGGCAAGCTGGTTACGGCGTACCGTGCCGATGATTATGGTTTGGACGAGCATTTTTGTGCTGGGGCGGATTCTGCCGCGCTGGCTGGTCGATGGCTTGAAGCTGCCGGAGAGTTGGCGGCTAGTGGATCTGTGGAACAATCTCTATCTGGTTGGCGAATGGTGTTTCCAGATCCCCTTGGCCGAGGTTCGTCCGTCCCCGCAGCCACCGTATTGGCAAGCGGCCTTGGTGGTGACCGCGATTTGCGGACTTTGTCTGTGGTATCTACATCGTCGTATCCAGGCCGTGGAGATTGTGGAATGAGGGATCGGACGACTGGAATGGATACGGAAACGGCTACCGGAGATTCTTCGCCAGCCCTCTTGGGCAGCCAAGAGGCTCCTCTCCCCGTCAAAGCACAACCCACCGCGTCATCGCCCGCGCCCCTCCGTTCGCAGCCTCAGGTGCCAGCGGCGAGCGTCCACGCCCCGCCAATATTACTGTTTGAGCAAGTCAGCAAGTGGTATGGCCCGGTGATCGGTGTCAACCAGATCACGCTCGAGCTTCGCTCCGGGATCACCGGGCTGGTAGGGGCCAACGGGGCGGGGAAAAGCACCCTGTTAAGACTGGCAACCGGACAGTTGCGGCCTGATCTTGGTCGAGTCCGGGTGGCTGGGCTGGATGCCTGGTCCTGGCAAGCCCGCTGGCATGTCGGCTACTGCCCCGATGTGGACGCCTTTTATGAGGATTTGTCCGGACGCCAGTTTGTCCGAGTGATGGCCGATTTGTGCGGCTATGCTGCGACCGAGGCCCAGGCTCGAACCGAGCGGGTGCTGGTTCAGGTTGGCATGCAGGACCGGGCCGATCGTCGCCTGCGTGGCTACTCCAAGGGGATGCGGCAACGGATTAAGCTGGCTCAGGCGTTGCTGCACGATCCGGAACTGCTGATCCTCGATGAACCCTTGGCCGGGATTGACCCAATCGGCCGGGCGGAGCTGATCACCCTATTCCGTGAGCTGGCTGCTGCGGGCAAGTGCTTGTTGATTTCCAGTCACGAGCTGGAAGAACTCGAGAAATTGACCGATCATGTGGCAGTCATGGCCCGCGGCCGCATCGCCGCGGTGGGCACGGTGCGGCAAATCCGCGAACTGCTCGATGATCAGCCGCTGTCGATCCGGATCGATGTGGCGTCGCCACGGGAACTGGCCCGTCATCTCCTAAACTTTCCCGAGGTGGTGACCTTGGACCTCGATGTGTCAGCGGCGTTGCGGCAAGATCCGGGCGTCCGTTCATTACAAATTCGTGCCCGCAACCCACGTCAGTTTTTCCAAGATTTTCATCGGTTGGTGCTCGATGAGGGGATTGAGGTGCATCACCTGGAGGCGTTGGACGATTCGACGCACGCCATCCTGGGCTATCTGCTGGGCGGGAGTGGTCGCACATGACTCCCGAGGTGATGCTGGCTGCTCCGAGTTCGGGCTCCCCTTGGCGGGCTTGGGGCAAACTGCTGCAGTTTTGCTTCTGGCGGCATCTGCGCATTCGCCAGATGGTCTGGATCGCCTTGAGTCTGTTGGCTCTGGCCACCCTGGCCGTGTTGATCGTGGATACGATGGCCGGTTGGGATTTGGCCGAACGTCGGCCGCGACGGCGTTCCCTGGAATATGGCGAGACAGCGGCCCTCATCCAGACGGTCAGTGCGTTTGGGCAATGGGCTCCCGGCATCAGCGCGACGGCGGAAGCGGTAGCGGCCAGCGCGGGCAGCTATCTGACGCATACGGAGTTCGCTGTCTTTTCGCGTTGGGTGGTGTTCCAGGTGTTTCTCGGCTATTTAATGCCGTTGTTAACCCTGGCCTTTGCCACCAGCTCGTTGGGCAGTGAGCGTGAGAGTCGCTCGTTGATCTGGCTGTTAAACCGGCCGTTGCCACGCTGGTCGATTTATCTGGCCAAGTTTCTGTCCACGCTTCCCTGGGTGGTTGCCCTGAACCTGTTGGGGTTGGCGGGCATCTGTTGGGCGGCGGGACCGCCCGGAGAACGTGCGTTTGTCCAGTACTGGCCGGCGGTCGTAGGCGGCACCTTGGCGTACACGGCGCTGTTTCATGCCATGGGCAGCATTTTCCGCCGTCCGGCAGTGATTGCCTTACTGTACGCGTTTTTCGTGGAAAACTTTGTCGGGGATTTACCGGGGAGTTGGAAGCGGATCAGCATCAGCTTTTATACCCGCTGCCTGGTCTACGAAGGAGCGGAGGCCGAAGGTTGGTCACTGACCAACCCAACGATCTTCATGCCGGTGTTACCGAGTACGGCCTGGATCATGTTGGGCGTGTTAACCGTGGGTTTGACTTTCGTCGGCATGGCCTGGTTTGCCCGGGCTGAGTATCGAGAGAATGTCTAAGCGTTGGTTGGCTGAAGCTGGGCTGCCATCCCAGAGGGACGAAACATGACCAACGATCCGAATTACACTGCCGAGATGCCTTTGGCAGCACCACAGCATGGTGACCGCGGTGCTCCGAGCTTGGCCGTGGGAGAACGGCTACCACGTGGTTGGTGCATTGCCATTAGTCGCCAAGTCGGCGCCCGCGGCTCCCGGATCGCTCACCGGCTTGGGCGGATGTTGGGTTGGCAGGTGTTCGAGCAGGAGTTGCTCGACTATCTGGCTTCGAATGACACTGCACGCATGCAACTGATTGCCGATCTCCCCGTGACCTTGCGTGACTGGGCCGACGGCGAACTGAGCCGCATTCAAGCGATGCACCAATTGACCAATCTACACGAGCTCGGGGAGTTACCCCGGATGCAGTTGATGCTGGCCGCCCAGGGCGGTGTGATTTTTGTTGGACGTGGAGCGGGATTCTTGTTGCGACCCGAGGCGACCTTGCATGTCCGGCTCATCGCGCCGCGTGAGGAACGGATTGCTTACATGACCCAACACCTGCGACTGACGCACGATGAGGCCGCCCGTTTGGTGGAACATCGCGACGCGACCCGCGAGGAGTTCCTAAAACAGCACTTTTCCTACATCCCGCCCCAGCTTGATCCCTTCGATCTGGTTCTAAACACCAGCCAGTTGGGGGAAGAAGGCTCGGCCCGCGTCCTTCTGGAAGCCCTACGTGCTCGCCAGGGCCATGAGGGGACTGGTGACGCTTTCTTGCCTCCGACGGAGGAAGAGGTGACCCCAGCGTGACGCTTCCAGGCAATTCGGTCACTCTGGAGCACTGGCACGCCCACCGCACGGCTTTGACGCCACATACCGCGCTCATTCTGGGCTCAGGGCTCGGAGCGGTGACCGACCGTCTGCAGGATGCCCTAGCGATCCCTTTTGCCATGATTCCCGAACTGCCGGCGGGGACCGTTCAGGGGCATGCCCACCGGATTTGGATCGGCGTCTGGGCCGACCAACCGGTCGTGCTGTTTCAGGGTCGGTTGCATCGCTATGAAGGGTATAGCCGCAGGGAGGCGAGCCTTTTGGTACATTTGGCGGGCATTTGGGGGGTGAAGCGGGTCTTTTTGACCAATGCTGCCGGGGGGATTCGCGAGGATTTAGAGCCCGGCAGCCTGATGCCGCTATGCGCCCACCGAACCTGGGCGACGCCCGCCAGCTGTCTGAGGGAGGAAGCGACGGGCTACACTCCGGAACTCCTGGAGCAAGTGTGCCGGATCGGACGGGACTTTGGCCTCGCGGAACCAGGCGTATATGGCTACCTCCTCGGACCCAACTACGAGACCCCCTCCGAAATCCGGGCCATGGGGCAAAGCGGCATCGATGCGGTTGGCATGTCCACTGTTCCGGAGGTGGAATGCGCGGCCGCTCAAGGGATGGCCTGCTCGGCAATTTCCTGCATCACCAACCGAGCCGCGGGGCTGGCGGGGCGGCCGCTCACCCATGCCGAGGTGCTGCAAATCGCCGGACAACAGATCGAGCGATTGGCCGCCCTGCTGGAGACGTTGCTGCGACAGCCCTAGCAGCGCCGTCCGTCGGTTCGCTACACTGCACACCGTTGGTTTCCAGGCGGCTTCGCGGTTGAGCGTCTGGACTCGCGTAGCAAAACTGTCTCCCCGGGCACTGACCTCGAGAACTCACCATGTTGCAAGAACGGACACTCTCTACCGTCCCGGATCGGCGCGGTCGGTTCGGTTCCTTCGGCGGCCGCTTTGTCCCCGAGACGCTGATGCATGCCCTTGAGCAGCTGGAAGCTGCCTACCTGGAGGCCAAGCATGATCCGGCATTCCAGGCGGAATATCATCGCTACTTGCGCACCTATGTTGGTCGCCCCAGCGGCCTGTATTTCGCCGAACGCCTCACCCGCGAAGCCGGCGGAGCCCAGATCTACCTAAAGCGCGAAGACCTCAACCACACTGGCGCCCACAAGATCAACAACTGCCTCGGCCAGACACTGCTGACCAAACGGATGGGGAAGACTCGCATCATCGCCGAGACCGGTGCCGGCCAGCACGGGGTCGCCAGCGCGACGGCGGCCGCGTTGTTTGGCCTGCCATGCCGGGTGTATATGGGGGCAGAGGATGTTCGTCGGCAGGAGTTGAATGTCTTCCGGATGCGGGCCCTGGGCTCTGAAGTCTACCCGGTTGAGTCGGGTAGCAAGACCTTACGCGATGCGGTCAATGAGGCGATGCGTGAGTGGATGGCCACCTCAGAGACCACGCACTACAGCATTGGCAGCGTGATCGGCCCCCACCCGTTTCCGATGATGGTGCGTGACTTCCAATCGGTCATCGGCCAGGAAACGCGAGCCCAGTGTCTGGAACAACTGGGTCGGCTTCCGGATGTGGTGATGGCTTGTGTCGGCGGGGGGAGCAATGCTGCGGGCATGTTCTACCCGTTTATCGATGACCTGTCGGTCGAGTTGGTTGGCATTGAGGCAGGCGGGCATGGCCCGGCGGATGGCAACAATGCCGCGCCTTTGAATTATGGTGCTCCCGGGGTGTTGCACGGTACGTACAGTTACGTACTGCAAGACTTGGATGGGCAAACGGCGGATGTCCATTCCGTCTCGGCGGGGCTGGACTATCCGGGCGTCGGTCCGGAACATAGTTTCTGGCGAGATTCTGGCCGCGTGCAGTATGGCAATGTCACCGACGCCGATGCCTTGCAGGCTTTCCATACCTGCGCCCGCCTGGAAGGAATTTTGCCGGCGTTGGAAACCGCCCATGCCGTGTTCGAGGCCTTACGCATTGCGAGTCAGCGGAGCAAGGATGAGGTGCTGGTGATCTGCTTCTCCGGCCGAGGCGACAAGGACTGTGCGGAGGTCGCACGCCTGGAAGCGTACTCGGGGAGTGCTGGGACCCACGCATGAACCGCATCGATGCCACCTTCGAGAACCTCCGTGCGACTGGGCAGAAGGCGTTCATTCCCTTCGTGACCGCCGGGGATCCGGACTTGCCGACGACGTTGGCGATCGTTCGTGAGTTGGCAGCCGCGGGAGCCCATCTGATCGAGCTAGGGATTCCGTTCAGCGATCCGATTGCCGATGGTCCGGTGATCCAGTCTTCCTACACCCGCGCTCTGGGACGCAAGATCCAGCTGGCGGAGATCTTTGCAGCGGTTCGCGAGTTGACGCAGTCACCGGGCTGGCAGACCCCGGTGGTGTCGATGCTGTCCTACACCCTGGTGTTTCGCCGGGGCCTGGATCACTTTCTGACGGAGGCCCAGGAAGCGGGGTTCTCGGGGGCGATCGTGCCCGATATGCCGCTCGAAGAGGGAGAAGAACTCGTCCAGCAAGCCGCCGAACGCGACTTCAAGGTGATATTGCTGGTGACTCCGACGACCGCTCCCGAGCGGGCAGCGCGGATTGCTCAGACCAGCTCGGGTTTCCTCTACTGCGTCAGTGTCGCCGGCATCACGGGGGAACGCACCGAACTGCCACCCACGGTGGTGGATCAACTGCAGCGACTTCAAGAGCTGACTTCGTTACCCCGCTGTCTGGGCTTTGGGGTAAGTCGTCCCGAGCAAGTCGACATGCTCCGCGAGCATGTCGATGGTGTGATCGTGGGGAGTGCCATGGTTCGCCGCATTGAAGAGCTGACGACACGCCAGCGGCCACTACCCGAGGTCCTCGACGAACTGCGGACGCTGGCTCAGGGCTTTGTCGGGGCGTTAAATCCGCCGGCAAGTTAACCGTGCGATTTGGGTGGTGAACCTGCCAGGCGGTTGCGTGTCTTTTCCTCCAGTGAGCTGGACTCCGGCTTTAGGGTCCTTGACAGTTCCAAGACGATCCCCATACACTGAAAAGATACTGATTGGCCCCCATCGTCTAGTGGCCTAGGACGTAGCCCTCTCACGGCTAAAACAGGGGTTCGAGTCCCCTTGGGGGTACTTTTGTACACTGCACCATTTCGTCACAATTCGCAGCATGTTGCATAAGTTCGAAATCTGCCTCGATTTGCGTCACGTTGTTCAACTCCATGCCATTTCCTGCCGCTACCTGCTGCGCCGGATTTCGCGCTGCTAGTGCGCCGGATTTTGCGCCACCCTGAGTGGCTCGAACGAAGTCTTCTTCCCGAACAGTCAGGTAGTGCTTCGCCGCAATGGCTGCTGTATTGCCGATCCATTCGCACACGACGTGGATTGGATAGTCCGCGGCAAGTTCAGTTTCCCTCGACGCTCGCAGGTTGTGGAACAGTTTCGGCCACGGCGTTTCCCCGGTCCGCTTAATGATCTTCATGAAGGTCGTTCGCAAGTTGGCATTGCTATCCCGGTAGCGGGTAATAACATGGACCGCACCTTCCTGGGCTAGCTCGAAGCATTCTTCCAGATAGGGTCGCAGCTCCGGGAAGATCGGTACCCACCGCGATCCGGTCTTGGGTGATTCCACATACAACCGTTGCCGCGCCCAGTCGATATCTTGCCAGCGGAGTGCCAGGTGCTCCGAGGGGCAACGCAGGCCGCCAAACCGGGAAAGTGCGATGATCAGTCGCCACTCGGCGTCGGGAGCCGCATCGATGACACGGAAGATGGTGTCGCGGTCAACATGGAACTGACGTTCCTTGTTCGCCTGGCCGCTCGCCTTGATGTGGAGGAAGACATTCTCCGGGATGAGCTTGGAGTGGACGGCAGCTTGGAAAAACTGCCTCGCTCGCTTGATCGTGCGCCCCGCGGTGGCCGGGGCGTAGCGATTTGACAAGGCCGCCGCCCAGGTTTCCGCGTCTGCGGTGGTAATCGATTCCATTGTGCGGTTGACGCCGAAGTGCTCGACCAGGCGACGCCGCGCTTGCAGTAGGTTGGTGATGGTGTTGGGAGCCAGAGTTGCTTTTCTGTTGGCGATGTACGCGTCGAGGAAGTCATTAAGGGTCGTTCGAGAGATGACCTCTACGAGGCCGACTATTTCCAACTTCTCTCGGAGCGTCCGCCCGATTGTGGGTAGCCAAGCCGCGGTCGGGCTAGCGATCGGTTGCCCCGAAATCCGGGCCGACAACAATGCCTCGACATGGCGGGCGATGGCTTCGGCGGATTTACGGTCGAGCTTACCCAGGCGGATGGATTTACGACTCCCGTCGGGTGCCACGAACAGGATTCGCCGCCGGCCGCCGGGATCATTTGCGATCGATGCCATCTGTCGTCCTCGATTAACACTTGTATATTACGCCCGACTTCCGTAGGGGCCTATGTTGGTTTCTCGCTCTGACTGCCACTTACCCGAAGGTGGTCGGCGGAGGCCGCCGAGGCCGGGCCTTTGTGGTACCACTATCACCCTCAGAGATGCTCCATGTCCATCATGCATTCATTCGCATCCCCATACAGAGCCAAAGGGACCAAACACCGAGCCCAGCTGGGAAGCCCCAGGCCCGGGCTAACACCGGGCTGCCGATTCGGATGGGGCACTGGACGCTCACCAGGTGATGGTGTCCAAATGGTCAAGATCGACATACGCCTGATGTACGAGGGGTGCTGCAGCGCGAAACCCCTCCAATGCATCGTTCAACAGGTCGAGGTTCGTTTCCTCGGTGATTGCATCGTCGATGCCAATTGTCTCGATGAGGCTCCCGGCGGCGTAGCCCATGATGGCTTGGTCGAGGACCTCCCAGATGTCTCCCGGTGTGATCTCACAGAAGGCATCGATGCGGGTAGTCAGATTGCCCCGCCGGTCCAGCTACTCAGTGGCTTGCTGGGTAGTTTCAGCGATCTCTTCCAGATCCGTCTTTTCCATCCGCTTTTCCCTGACGGAAGTGGCAAGCACTCGCAGGCATTTCTCTTTGAGGTCGGCCTTAAGGCCTTCGACCAACACTCTGAATTCAGAACGCATCGGATTTCTCCCTTGCTAAGACTCATCGAAAACCCGGTACAACGACGTACCCGGTAAGCCCACGCTGAGGCGTCATACCTCAGGTGTTGCCGATCGTGGGCAGGCCTGTGGCTCTAACTCGACGGGAAGTTGCACCACAAGCTTTCGATCATTCTGCGCTTGGTTGGTCCGCCGGCGACCTTGTTGTCGATTTCCTTATCGTGCCTCACCCAGCCGGCCAACTCGGTGTCATACAGTTCGTTGCGATAGCCACTGAGCATGACCTTGCCTTGAACGTCCTTGATCGCCTGGAGAAGCTCCTCGTGCTGGGCGACAGTCATCTCGTACTCGTAGACCTCTGGGGTCGTGCGGGTCTCCAGCCCATAAGGCGGGTCTAGGTAGAATAGCGTGTCCGGGGCATCCAGCTGGCGGATCGTCTTGATTGCGTCCTGGTTCAGGACCACCACCCCGCGTAGACGCTCGTGTACGGCGTACAGCCCGTCAACCGCATTCAAATACGCGTTGGCCTGCTCGTTGCGGCCGCCGCGGGTGCGGTTCTTGGTCAGCGTGGCGAACTCCTTGCACTGGCCTGAACGGGACTGGCGGCACCAGACGAAGAAGTTCACCGCCCTGACCACCGGGTTGGGGTCGTCGAGGCCGGCGGTCGCCTGCTGCGACCGTGGCTGGGAGAACGGCGTCGATGTGACGCGTCGGACGAACTCGTCGAATAAGTCCAGGTTAGCCAGCACCTCCCAGAAGTTGGTCAGGAGGCCGTAGATGTCGTTGACCACCTCGGCGACGCCCCGCCGGTCCGCGTGGCTTTGGCCCGGCGAGTTGCAGTCATTCGACCGAACTTCTGGGAGCGTGCGGTGCAGCAGTACCTGCAGGCCTCCGGCAAACGGCTCGCAGTAGGTCAGGTGCCGGGGCATCTTCGAGATGATCCACTTGGCAAGGTAGTACTTGCCACCGTGCCATTTTAGCGGCGGCTCTAGCGCATTTGTGTAGTGCGGCTGAGGGAGGAGTGCGCTCACAGGCCACCCCCTTCCCCGGCCTCAAGATTGGGCCCGGGAGTTTGGGTCGCAGGTCTGCGGGCGTCTACGCTGTCAACGTCTACGAAACCTCCGGTCCCATTCGGCTTTGCTGAAGTTTCGTAGACTGTAGACAGTGGGAAGAGGGCGAACTCCCGGACTGGCCGGCCCCCGTTCGTAGTCGTCCTGAAGTCCTCCCAGGTTCCCCGGCCAGCCTTGACCAGTTCGTCGAGGGCTGCTTCCGCCATACCGGGATCCTTCAGCCAGCGACACCCTTGTCGCACTTGGCGGGCTGTCACCTTCCCGCCCCGGGATCGGATCCAGTCTTCGAGCCGACGCATGCCGTGTTCGGCATCGGACTCGGCGAGCATGGTGTACACTCGGCGGGCTTCATGCTTGAACCACTCCACCAGGGTGATCCCGGCGTTCATGCTCGCCAAGTCGAGGATGTCAGGCTGTTCCAGATCCGGGGCCCCGG
This sequence comes from uncultured Alcaligenaceae bacterium, assembly GCA_964410665.1. Taxonomy (GTDB): domain Bacteria; phylum Planctomycetota; class Planctomycetia; order Gemmatales; family Gemmataceae; genus CAYPIE01. The sequence goes on along the minus strand of CAYPIE010000024.1, from coordinate 7,078 downwards.
CCGCAACGCGGACGCAGTGCACTACGAGGGCTAGTCTGGCCGCGTACTCTTCCAATTTCGACCAGGCTGCTGCCAAATCGCCGGCAAGGGCGGCCTGCTCGACCGCGTGGGCGTTGAAGTAGGTTATCCAGGCCTGTTTTGCCTCGGGTTCCAGGCGGATCAGCCCCGGGCAGAACTCTCCGTCGTCTCCAACGGTCGGTTGTAGGTCGTAGAGCTTATCAAACAGTTGGGTCAGCTTGTCCTGCAAACCAGGGTCAATATCGTCGTCGGTCCATTGTTTCGGGATGCGGGGCGGATAGGCCAGCAGCAGGCGGGCTGCCAGCCCCGATTCGCGATACTCGCTTCCCAGGGCACGTCGGAACACGGCCGGCTGGATACCCCCACATACACACACCGCAGCTCGGGGGACGTAAATGGTGCGAGCATCACCCGACTTTCGATCCACCATGACGCTCTCGGCGTTGAACATCGACAGCCAGTTGGCCCCATCCTTCCCGACCCGGCTCTTACTAGTGTAACGATCGAATGATCCGAACCACCCGGCTAACTCATCGCAGGCCAACAGCAGCCCGCGGGGATTCGTGAGGAGGATCGGGGCCAGAGCTTCCACGGTCGTGTCTTGGACGTGGAATCGGTCGGCCTGAGGTTTATCCGGCTTCACGGGTGGGGGCTCGAGCGTGTTCTTGCCCTGTTTCTTCCATCTCGCGTAGGCTTTTTCGTACTGGGTTACATTCCGTTCGTGTTGCCTCAGTTCCTCGGTGTGGTGCTCCATTGCCTTGCGCTGGCGTTCGAGCACGGCGTGCATCGCCAGCCGGAAGGCGGGGCTCTTGGCCGTGCCGCTGTCACCCAAGATGGCCCCCCACAAGATGGGTGGGGCTTCCCACCCGCGTTTCAGTTCAAGACGCCGCGTGTTTCCGACGGCCGCTGCACAGGCTATGAGCAAGGGCAACGCCAAATAGGACGGGTCACAACCAATTGCCTTTGCCCCGGCCTCCACAAATCCTCGCACCGGCTGGGGTAACGCAGCGACCGGAAATGGGCGATAAGCCAGATCCTCAGTGTCTTCAGACTCCAACGGTTCAGCTGTTTGAGCCAAGGCTTCGATCTTACGCCGCATCTCGTCGGGGTCAGCTAGGCCGCCGTGGGCATCGATCCACTCCACGAGGTCATCGCCTTTAGACAATTCAGGGAGGTCGAGGATCTTGATCGTCGGGCGGGGTGAAAGCCGAGATAATAGTTCTGTGACCGTCTGGGCATACTTTTGCCCAGGTTCATCGTGATCGGGCAGGATCCAGACCGTCTTCCCAGCTAAAGGTTGCCAGTCGGCTGCTTGTGCGGCCGGGCTTCCCCCTGCAGAAGTGGTCGCTGTGAACCCGAGCGAGTAAGCAGCGTCGACGCATTTCTCGCCTTCGACTACCAAAACAAGATCAGCTTTCGCGAGATCCGGAAGCCGATAAAGGGGACGCAGCTTTTCCATGGCCCTGATCATCCAGCGATCGCCAACACGAGCGATGGGCCGGATCGTCTTCTGGCCGTGGTCGGAATCCCAGCGAAGCACCATACCGACCGAGTTCCCGTTGTCATCCTGGTAAACCCACCGCTTAGTGCAAGGACCGAGTTTTCGCTCTAGCTCGGTGACCGCCTCGTCGGACGATTGGAAGGTCTTGGCGATGCTTCGGGACTTGCGTGTTAATGGCTTGCTCTGCTGAGGAACCAATCCGGTGCTTTGATCGGGCATCAGGTCGGCGAGGGTAAGTCTCATCGCCGTGCAAATGTCTTCAGGCTTGCAGCCCGCAAAGCAGTGGACCAGGGCACGGCCGTTTTCGCCTTCGGAGACGCTCAAGCTTGGGTTTTGGTCGGAGTGAGCCGGACACCGAGCAGACCAGCCATCACCACGTCTTCGTGCATCGGGCAAGCGTTCCAGGACTTTGTCAAGGGGTGTCATTCTGGCCATCTCCTTCCTTTGCGGCTTGACGGGAGAGCCAGGATTGAAGCTCGGCGACGGGATACAGCACCACCTGCCGTTTCCCTGACCCGAGCCGGAGACACGGGACCTGGCCTTTCTTGGTCAAGGTCCATAACAGTCGAGGGCTGATGCCGAGGGCGGCTGCAGCCTCGCGCGGCCGTAATGCCAACGAAGATGAGAACGTGTTTCGATCCATGATCTGGTTCCAACAAGTCGGGACCCGAGATGTTCGGTCCCCATGATCGTTGGTCCAGCGTTCGGCGTTCGGTCACCGAACACTGCGAGTCTTGCCCAGAATCGCGGGAAATTGCCGGGAAAAGTGCAGAGGAAAAAATCTCGGAGCGTTCGGGAAAAACCACCGAACGATCGAATTTCGAACTCCGAACACTAGTGCTCAGCTTTGAGACGGAACCTTCCGGCCGGAGGGCCTAATCATCGGGCTCTGATTCGCCGGGGGGATGCTGGCCGAAGAGATGATATGGAGCATATTCTTGGTTCAGAAGCTTAAGCGATGCGAGCAGCGAGTCCTTGTCCAGACACACTGTTCTATAACAGGCGTGGCTCTTAAACTTCTTTTTGAAGAAGTCCGATGCGGTGGCCGGAGAGACCCCCGCAATCCTGGCGAGGCGGTTGTTCGCGATGGGTTGTTGGTTGAGAACACTGCCTCGGCTGTACTGGTGGTGGTGCGTTAAAGCAGCGATCAACTTCGTAAAGACGTCGCCCTTCTCATGACTCCGCTTGGGTTCCTTGGGGGTTCGGGTGGTCGAGGAGGGTTTCTCGCTTGGCCGACCGTCGGTGGCTTCCGGCGGGACATTCTCGTGTGCGAAGGCGATAGTTTTCTCGGATTCCGTCGGCGGTTCGTCGAGGAAGCTGAGGGGGTCGTCATCTTTGCGGGAAGCTTCGAGTTCCTTCGTTGCAGCGAGGCCTTGTTCGGCGGCTGTAGATAGCTCTGGGAATGAATCAAGATGGTTCTGCCAGCTCCGACCTTCGGCCGATCCGAGGTATTTCCAGATACGCCGAACGACTTCGCCCAGCTTACGGAGTGCTTCAGCGACAACCCTGAACCCCGGAGGAGGCGATTGAATCACCCCCTTCATCGCGACGAGGTCGGCATTGAGTTCCTTAAGGATGGCCCTTCCTCGATCCAGATCGGCCGAGTTACTTGGCGATTGTTGGCGTTGTTCACGGAAGAGAAGGGCAAGATCCCAACCGAGGGTGAATATGTTTCGAGCTTGGTCCAACAGACTGGTATCCGCATGGGTGTCCGACATGAGTTCGCCTTTTTCATGACAGGTCAGCCAAGGCCACCGCGAAGGAAAAGACGAAAAAACCTCGCGATGGCCTTGGCCACTCGGTTCACCAGTTTGCAACCTGATGGGCGCTTATCTGAACAAGTCTATACATTAATCGAAAAAACGTCAAGGTGTCAGTGCATCTGGAATAGCCTCAAGCACTCGGCCTCGCCGAGTAGGCTCTCCTTTTCTTAATCGGGCACGAGATCGCACACATCACACGAGGGCACGTCGATTCCCTCAATTCGATCACCGGTGAGAGATTTATCGCCGAGCTCGGTTGGTCTGGCCAGAATCGCGGGAGATTGGAACGTCAGGCGATAGAGGCCGACACAGACAGAAGGTCTGTGGTATCTCGCTGCTTTTCGGCACAAAACACCGTGCAGGCAAACCAGACGACCCCTCCACCATGGTCCGAAAAACCCTGGTCGCCTGATGATGGGCAAGCCTTTTTTGCTATCGCCGTCAACACCCTATTCCGCCTGTTCGGCGATCCTCATTTTTCAAGGAAAGCGCTCAGTACTCAGTCTTACCCGCCAGTGCCACTTCGCCGGAGGATGACGATGGAAGTCGCCTATAAATACCTCTCTGATACCCGGGAAAAAACGCAGGAGGACGGTTTGAGAATCCTTCTTCAACGATGCGTGGTCAATACCGAAATGGCGTTCGAGGCCTTCGGCGCTCCCGCTGGGAGTGGGGGATTTCAGGAAGCCCTTGCCGAATACTCCAACAAACACATCAAGTCCATCTACGAGTGTTGGTACAGCGTCCGCGACAGCATACAGCCCTACTCTTAGGAACCATCATTGGATTAGATCGTGAGAAAGCGTCAAACGGAAACCGGTCGCACTGGTCCACGAGACTGCCACCATTCCGAGTGACCGCCAAACCGGGGTCCGGCGGCACAGTTAGACAGCCATTTCTTCCGACCAATGCCGGACGAGTTCACGCCAACGCTCAAGGCGCTTTTTTCGCCGCTCGCTCTCTTGCTGCTGGCGGTAGGCGGCATTCTTTTTCATCAGCTCTTTTACCGCCAAGTCGAACTCCGGGTCCTTACGGCGCCAAGCGAAAGCGGCGAAGGTCGTCCGGCCCACTGCAGCACATGCTTCTCCGAAGCTCGTACCCGGCACTTGCAGATGCTCGAGAAGTTGTCGCTTTTTCTCGGCGGCGGTAGGACGCATATCTCAATCCTCTATCAAACTACGCGAATCGATGAGAAATGGATAAATGTCAATTAATAAGACACGAAGGCGAGTATGCCTTACGGCTGTCAACTGGCCGAGCTCCCCCGCATGCTCCAGCAGACGGCCAAAGATTAGGCTAGGTAAAATTATATATTTAGTCTTGCCTAAGTATGGGTTTCATTCAAGACAATTTTTTTGTTGTCTAGTGTGTGCGGCCTACCAGCCAGTTGGTAGAGCGATACGCTTCCGTTGCCCTTGACGTGTCGGTTTGTTGAGTGAACCGCAGCAGATGCCCTAGCTGGAGCCGCTGCTCATCCAGTTCAGTACCGAAGATGAGTATTTGTTGCTCTGTCGCCGGTTGAGTCTCCCTGCCTCTTCGAGGGCGTGACCATACATTCATTGGTGACACCGGCAGACACACACGAGATGTTCGAATCTCGTTCTTCAGGATCGATCCAATAAAAGTATCCCGCATAACAACCTTATGCGTTCTGATTACTGATCTGGTCTCTACATGCGGTGGTTGTTCGCTTAATCGAGAACGCAGCATAGTTATCAATCAGCTCAAGCAAATCGGTCTAGCGATGCATAGCTTCCACGACAGGCAGAGGTGCTTCCCACCGGGAACCATCGTCGACCCTTCGGGCAAGCCGTTGTTGTCCTGGCGGGTCGCTCTGCTACCCCACATTGAGGGAGAATCCCTATATCGCCAGTTCAAGCTGGATGAGCCCTGGGACAGTGAGCACAATAAAAAGCTTCTTCGATGCATGCTCGGGATTTATGGTATCCGGGGGCTGAATCCTAAGGGCGGTCCCGACACCCACTTTCAAGTCTTCCTCGGCGACGGGACACTTTTTGAGAAGGGGATGCTCGTTTCCCGCGACGAGATCCCCGACGGCTGTGACAAAACGATCATGGTCGCCCTGGCAGCCAAGGCGGTTCCCTGGACCAAACCCGAAGACCCTGTATTCAGCCCGGACGGACCGATGCCAGAACTGCTGTTCCAAAACGGGGTTACCGACGTGCTCATGTGCAGCGGCCTTATCAGGGAACTGCGTGAGGACATTGCCACGGAAGAGCTCAAAGCATTGATTACCCGCGATGGGGGCGAGAACGTGAACCTCGACTTGTATCCGTCCCCAAGGTGATCACCCCCGGCTGGAGCAGCCCCAGCTCGAGATCCAGCCGAGAAGGCTGACGACGTCGCCGGCGCGGTCGGGTCCTCGGTCGTGATCTAGGACTCGTCGGTGCGCTCCTTCGGGCCGTCGGTGTGGGTCGCGAGCAGTTTGGGGACGTGGAGGCGTTTGAGTTGCGGCTCGGGGAGTGAGCGGCAGAGCTTATCGAGGTCGAAGGCCTGGGCGTCGGTGCAGGGGACGCCGAGGGGGCCTTCGGTGCAGCCGAAGGCGGGGAGGAAGTCGGGCATGGGGGTGGTCCCTCGCGGCGGTGGTGGATGGCCGCGGGGGATATTAGCAGGGTCTCACGTCACGGTTAACGCGGCGGCGGCCGATTAGCAGTCACCTTGATTCCAGCGCGGCCCGCCGCTCGCGTTCAATCGCCCGTTCTGTCTTTCGCGCGTAGCTCCTTCCAGACGGTGTCACATGAAGTCGCCATATTTGCCCAATTCGTCCGCCACACCAGCCATCGCCTCGACAGCTTCCCGCACAGCGGAATCACAAACACCGTCGACAATCGACCCGATTTCAGCATCTTCGATCTGAATGGTCCAGTCGACATTGAAGCGTTTCGACATGTCGCAGAGCTTGTCCAGCAAGAATTCCAAGTCGTTTTTCTCTGTGTCGTAGCTCTCGGCTTCTGCTTTCTCCGTTGGATCGGGCATCAAGTTCAGTTTGCTGGTGCCAAACAACCGGCCCTCGTATCAAGGCACATCCAGGAAGTGGATGGGTTCGCATAGTAGCCAAGGCTGATTGTCTGGTTCCCGCGTTTCGCTTGGCCCCGCACAGGGCGGCGGCCTCGGCGTCGAGGAGGGCGTTGAGGGTCTGCTCGATGGTATCCCGGACGACCTGGTCCAGGTGCGTCTTGATCTGCCCCTCGTCGATCCGGATCACGTCCCGCAAGGTCGCCGGCGACGCCTCGTGGGCAGTCGTGGCCGGGTTCGCTACAGTCTCCGTCGGTGGTCTCCTGGGTCAGGTAGGTCCGGTGTGGTAACCAGTGTCCTACCGGCCCGGGGCTGCCAACCAATCTGCGCAACAATCAAGACGTTATCGTTCCGGGGCAGTATCCTTTTGTACGGCGATTTCATATTCCCTCGATGCGGTGCTGCCGTTTTTTCCCTGCACCGCGACGGTGAAACGGCTTTGGCCGGGTTGCGCGGGCACCCCGGTGAGAACACCATGAGCGCTGAGAGCCAGGCCATCCGGGAGGGCGCCGGACTGTACCTTCCACTTCATGTCGCGCGTGGTTCCCCCGCCAAACGCGGCAAACAACTCTGCGTGGAACTTACTCCCCTCCACGCCCGCTTCGATACGCGGGGTCACGATTTGAACGGGCTCATCGGAGGTCACTCCGGTGTATGGATGGGAGGCGACGACTTGCCAGGCCGATTCCTGGATGACCCGGGCCATCTTCGGGGTGAGATCCTTGCGGGCCCCCTTGTGGTTGTACATCTGATGGTCGAG
>CAYPIE010000023.1:0-66664 GCA_964410665.1 uncultured Alcaligenaceae bacterium | reverse complement strand
CGGCATAGGCCTGCCAGAGTTGCTCATCGGGGAGGTGCCCGCGAAAGCGGATACGGCGATCAAGTTCTGTTCGCCCGGTCATGGCGTGCTGATGGCGGTCCAGAACCGACTTGGACTCCCCGGCTACAGGGTTGTGGCGGCCGATCAACAGCAGCTCAGCATTCGGGTGGGTCTCGAGCACACGATAGGCGGCTTTCAACAACACATCCACCCCTTTGCGCACTTCGATTCGGCCAACAAACAAGATTCTCACACTATCGGCTGACCGCTGGGATGGTGGATAGTGATCGGCGAGATCGCGACTTGCATGGTGGACCACGAAGGGGATGGCATCGGTTCCGCCGGCTTCCATCATGGTCTTATCAAGGATCGCCTGACTGTTGGCGTAAATAAACCGGGAGTTGCGGACGGTCTCGCCCTCCAGAGCGATCATTTGCTGTCGATGCGGAGAATCCGGGCAGCCCCCCAGTGCGGCAATGGTATGGAGGGTGGTTTGCAGATAAAGTAGCGTTGGCCAACGCGGGTCCAAGTTCGACACGACCCCTTCACACAACCAGACTGGTGCAGACACCACATCGACCCCGTAGATGGTATGGATGCGGTCAATCTCTTTATAGACGGATGCGGCGTGTGCTAAATTATGGGCCACCGGTTGGTCGGCCAACGCACGTCCTTGGTAAAGTTCCCCGGGAATACGGTGCAGCCAGACACCGTCCTGAAAATCGACGGAATGCGAATCACCATGCGTGATGACTCGGACTTCATGGCCATGCCGGGCGTAGTCTGCCGCTAAATCGGCCGTAAGTCGGCCAATACCCCCATCCTGGGGGGGGTACTCGCGGGAAACAAAACAGGTACGTAGACGTCCACCCGGTGGGCTGAGGACCGGATAAGGGCGGAATTCAATAGGGCGCGGCGGTGGTATTCGGCAGAAGGGGCGGGCATGGGTCAAACCTTGGCGCGTGCCGATCTCAGCACCCAGCTCGGTACGTTCCTGAAACCGGATCCACTGGTCAGCGCTCATCCGTCCCGATTCAAAGGTAGCCCGACCCCCCGCTTTAACCCTCTCGAGGTAACCTGATATCTCAGTAAACACTTCGCTGATCGGCCGTGTCATGGGGCCATAGCGGGCGGCAAAGGTGCAATGGTTCTTCACCGAGGAGAATGGATCAAGAACAATCCGCTCAGGAGTGCGAATATGACTGGCAGCATATTTGTGATAGACGATGGCCCGATCGAGCGGTACCAAGCGATATCCTGCATCAATGGTTAACAAACACACTTCGGTCTCGTCCAGGTAGTACTCAATTTCCTCGTTGAACCCACCAATCTCGCGAAGAATTTCCCGGCGAAAGCTACAATTTGTTCCTTGAAGATATATAAATGGATCTGATCCAGGCTGAAGATAAGGATCAAATGGGGGTGCCAGATCAAAGGTTGTGACTGCCACTCGGTTGCACACCGAGTACTGATACTGTAACCCAACCCCGGTGTGGTCATAGACCAATCCGCCGACACCCCCCACTTGGCTATCCGTATAGCCAGCGACCAAGTCGTCGAGCCAACGGGGATCGGGCACGGAGTCATCGTCGATGAACGCCACGATCTCGCCTGCGGCGTGGGTGATACCGATGTTGCGCGACTTCGATAGGTGGACCTCAGGGCAGTCGTAGACGCGGACCATATCGGCGAATTCTGTAAGTACCTCGGTGGTGGCGTCGGTGCTGGGGCCGTTGACCACGATGACTTCGAAGTTCGGGTAGGTCTGGTAACGGAGGCTGACCAGCGTGTTTTTCAGCGTGGCCGCGCGGTTGTAGGTGTTGATGATGACGCTGACTTTCATGATCGAAGGCTCCAGAACCTCGAGCGGACCCATGGCGGCGTGTCGGAGCGGACGGACGTCGGACTGGTCAGGCCCGATCAGGCAGCGGGGAGCTGGTCCTCGATCGAGGCGATTCGCCGATCCACGTCGGACTCAAGAACGCGCAAGGCATGGATGTATGGCAAGATCACCTGCCGTAGGGTATCGGATTGGTCGGTGGACAGATCGCGAATCTGAAGACCATGCTCCTGCAGGCCACGCTGCATGTCTGCCTGCCAACCCCAAATGTCACGCAGGAAGCCGTGGATCTCGGCGACCGCGACGTGGACCTGGTCCAGGTCTTGTTGAACCCCGGACATTCTATGACCGAGGTCGTCGACCCGAAGCCTCAGGTCGTCGACCCGAAGCCGCAGGTCGCTGGACTGGTCATGGGCTGTGGCGACCGACAGGGCAAGTTGGTCGAAGTAGGGGGCCAGCAGACGCCGGAGCATGGCAGCGAAGGCGCGAAACGGGAAGCGGATGAGCCGGGCTAGGCTGGGTCGTTGGGCGGCCGTGACAGGCACAGGTGTCCTCCCCCACGTCGATCCGGTGCACACAGTTCGGTTGCTCTAATTGTCCAATCGGTTCAGGTTGTGCGTATCTTGAGGGGTTCTGCCGATCACGCGACTTGCTCGGCCTTGTCGGTTCTGGCTCCGGGCGGTGGGGCTTGCTCGTGGGGGGCTCACGCTGTCAGGGGGCGCTGTCTGGGTTGAAGGGGGGCGTGCGGACAAGGTCGGCGGCTCCGGCGGCCCGGTGAACCCGGTCATACCGCGCAGTTTGCTGCCGGGTGGCAAAGTGATTCGCCGGCAAGATTGGGAAACTACAGCGGAGATGGGGCACCGGCGCGGTGAAGCCTGGCTGACAGATGATCTCCACCTCATGGCTTGCCGCCGCGGCTAGCAACTCCGCGTGGGTGTTGGCCAGGCCCAGGGGCGGTTCGAGTGGCGTGACCCAAGCTAAGCGGGGTCGAGCAGGAGCGACGGGCGCAGCGACCAGGCGGCGTAGCGCGGCAGAGGCCGCCTGACCCACCGACGCTGGGCTGTGGCGATACCCCGTGGCGATGCGCTCAGCTCGCCGGGTTTCGACTGGCTCATCCACCGCCTGTAGCACCGCCCGAGCGATCGAGTCAGGGTTGAGTGGGTCGCAGTAGTGGGCGACCGGACCCGCATACTCGGGTAAAGAGGAGGTCCGCGAGGTGACTACCGGGGTGCCGCACCGATGCGCCTCAACCACCGGTAAGCCAAGTCCCTCATAGAGCGATGGAAACAGAAACACCCGGCAAGCACGATAGAGGGCTGCTAGATCGCGATCGGAGACATAACCCAGCAGTCGGACTTGGGCGGAGATGCCTAGCTGAACGGCGAGTTGCTGTAAGCGGTGCTGTTCACGCTCGGGGTATTTGCCTGTGAGCACCAGGTCCCATTCATGCTGGAAGTGTTGCGGCAGCCGGGCGTATGCCATCACAGCTCCAGCCATGTTCTTCCGCCAACAGTCGCCACCACCGACCAGCAGAAACGGCCGAGTCACGGCGTAGCGGTCGAGGATATGTCGGTCAGCCGCGGCCATAGTGGCATCGGCCATGGGAGCAAACACCTCCTCGGTGGCCCCGGCGATGTTGACCAGATCTGGTCGGGCCCATGGATACAGCCGGCGGAAATCACGGGCGGTCGCATCGGAGATGGCCAGCAGCAGGTCCGCTTCGCGAAGGATGGCAAGCTTCTCGGTGTAGCTCTCGGTCCAAACGGTGGGGCCAGTGAAGAAGACTGGGGCGTACAGGACCGCGATCAGGTCGTAGAGCACCGCCGCGTGCCGGATCCGCTCGCTGAAAAAACGTGGTTGGATGGTATCGCCTTCGCAGACACTCGGATTGAGATAAACATCCGGGTTCCGCTCCACTAACCAGCGGCCAAAAGACTGTTCAGCAGCCCAGCGAGTGGCAAACTCGGTGGGCTGGAAGGGGACCGGCGTTTGATAGCGGCAGACCTCGATGCCATCGGATAGCTGCTGGTCAACCTCCAGGGGGGGTAAATGATCAAACTCGATCAGGGTAAGATTCCAGGAAGGCTCGGCTTGCCGAATGCCGTCGAGCAAGGTGCGTGCATAGCGACCAATGCCCCGGGTTCGCGATGCGTTTTGAAGGGACTGGCCATTGATCAGGACTTGCACACGGATCTCCTCTCAGGGAACGGCCAGGCTCGAACGTCGTGGCCAGGTGGGTACTGCTTGTCGGGCCCGGTTGAGTCAGGATGGAACCGATGTCTGGTTCAATCGGTTGGGCAGGGGCGGAACTAGAGTGGACCCGTGTCAAGCAGCGAGTGCGGCCGAAAGCTGGGAAACCATGAGGAGATGGAGTGGTCTCGAGGAGAAAATAGCCGATCCTCGAAGCCTGGCTCGTTCCCAACGACTGCGGACAGGGACTTGATTTATACCAACTAGTTGGTATGTTTCTTCTGGTAAGCATTCGGTTGCGATCTTGTGAGCTGGTGGGAGAGGTCGGCAAGTCATGCCGCGGGACAAGGGACACCGAGAACGATTGCTGGAGGCCGCCAAGCGGCTGGTGTTGGCCAAAGGATTGGCGGGGACTCGAGTCGATGAGATTTGTTTGGCAGCCGGGGTGACCAAAGGTAGCTTCTACCATCACTTCGAGTCCAAAGAGCAAATCGCCGCGGCGCTGGTCGAAGATTTTTTTGCTTTGATGGCGGAGGCCTTGTCTCAGGGTGGCTGGGCCGACCGCGCCGACCCAGTACAACGGGTGCTGGGCTTTCTGGATCGTTCGGTGGTGGTCGCGCAAGGACCGCTGCTTCGCCAGGGCTGTATCTTGGGATCGCTCAGCGGGGAGATCGCGGCCATCGACCCCGAGTTACGCAAGACCATCGCCAGGAAGTTCCACGTAGTGATTGCCATGATTGCTCCGCATGTCGAAGCAGCGCTGATCGGTCGAGGCCGAGCCAAGTCGCTGGCTCGGCTAGAGGCGGATCGATTGGCCCGACAGTTCATGGCGGTCCTGGAGGGAGCGATCCTGCTGGGCAAAGCGATCGAAAGTAAAGACGAGCTTGCCAACGCCTTGGCTTGCTTGCGCAGCATGGTTGCGGCCATGCTCGGGGCAGTCGGGCAAGGAGACTGAGTTTTTTTGCGATTCAATAATACCAACTGGTTGGTATCAAACTAGAAAGGGTTGGTGATGTCCCAGACGCAACACACGATCCACACGAACCCCGCTTCCGAGCCGGAGGTCGGCCAACGGTCCTCATCGACCTCGGAAGTCGCACCGGGAGTGCATCATTTTCATACTGGACCGTTTAACTGGTATATCATCGAAGCCGAGGGGCGGTTGACCTTGGTCGACGCCGGCTTCCCGGGTCATCATGCCATTTTTCTCCAGGGTTTGCAGCAGATCGGCCGAACGCCCTTGGATCTCGAGGCGATCATCATCACGCATGCCCACGCAGACCATACCGGTTTTGCCGAGCGGCTACGTCTCGAGACGGGAGCGGCGGTGTTCATTCATCGCGATGATGTCGACGGGCTACGTCGAGCACGCAACCTGCCGTGGTATGGACTGTTGTCCAACGCTTGGCGGCCATATATCCGCGCGATGCTCCTGCATGGGATTTGGCAGGGGGTGTTTACCCAGCCTCCGGTCGAGAAGGTGGTGGCCTTTGAGGATGGCCAAACCCTGGAGGTGCCCGGTCGGCCGATAGTCCACCATGTTCCGGGGCATACGCCGGGAGAGGTCGCGTTTTTCCTAGGTGATCGACAGGTGTTGTTCAGCGGCGATACGCTGGTGACGCGTGACTTAATGACTGGCGCCGAGGGCTCCCCACAGGTGACGCACCGGCTGCTCAACCACGATGACCAACAATCGCGTCGATCCCTGGATCGGTTCAAGGAGCTCGGCGAAGTGATCATGCTGCCTGGGCACGGCTGGCCGTGGCGCGGGGCCATGGAAGAAGCGGTGGAACTGGCCGGCGAAGCGAAGGCATAGCCCAGCTCCCATCGCCCACGGCGGCCGGTAACCGACGTGTGCCGACCGATCGTCATGTCGAAAAACCCGTGTGGGCCTGGCAATACCACGCCCAGGCGGGGTGTTGATTGGGAACCGGTCGGCGACCGGGTGGCGCAAAACCTTGTGGTGGAGAAGGGGGGGAGGACTCATCTGGACACCTCATGAGTATAACGATAAAGTGTACCATGATAAGTCTTGGAGTTCAGGGAATGGCACGTGTACCCACCCAACAGGGGCATTCGTCCGACCGACCCCTGTTGCCCGTCAACATGGCCGCACTGGAGCAGGCCGCAGAGTGTCTGCGGATTCTGGCGCATCCGGTACGGCTGCGTATGGTCCAGTTGTTACTCCACGGCCGTTACACGGTCGGCGAGATCGCCGCGGACTGCGGCATTGAGGAGAATGTGGCCTCGCAACACCTACGTCTGATGCAGCGCTGCGGCTTCTTTGCCAGCGAGCGAGATGGACGGCGGGTCTTCTACCGAGTCGCCGAACCCGATCTGGAGCGGATCATCGACTGCATTGAGACCAAGTTTCAACCGGGTGAAGCCAACCTGAACTGAGGTGAGTGGTTTCCGCACAAATTCCTGGATTGAGCTTGATCGTGTGATCCAGGGAACCGGGGAGGGATGAGAATGTTACTGCGTTACTTCTACAATCGTCCGCTTGCCCATGCTTCGTACTTGGTGGGCTGCCAGCAGGCCCGGCAAGTGGTGATCGTCGATCCTGGACGTGACATCGATGGCTATCTGGAGGCGGCCCAGCGCGAGGGTGTTGAAATTGTGGCCGTGGCCGAGACTCATATCCATGCCGACTATGTCTCGGGAGCGCGTGAGCTGGCGGCCCGGGTCGGTGCCAAGCTGTATGTCTCGGACACCGGGCCGGCGGAGTGGAAATATCAGTATGTTACCGACTATGAACATGAACTCCTGACCGATGGGGACCGGTTCTACATTGGCAAGATTCAGTTTGAGGTGATGCATACCCCTGGCCATACCCCGGAGAGCATCTCGTTTCTGTTGACCGATCAGGGGGGAGGGGCGAACCGTCCGATGGGGATTTTCACCGGCGACTTTGTCTTTGTCGGCTCGATTGGCCGTCCCGACCTGTTGGAAGAGGCGGCCGGCATGATCGGCACGGCCGAGGAAGGCGCGCACCAACTGTACCAGTCGATCAAGCGTTTCCGCCAACTTCCGGATTTCCTGCAGATCTGGCCAGCACATGGAGCGGGCAGTGCTTGCGGCAAAGGGCTCGGAGCCATTCCATCCTCCACGGTGGGGTATGAAAAATTGTTTAATCCTGCACTGCAGTTTGAGGACGAGGCCGCTTTCGTTCGCTATATCCTGGCCGATCAGCCCGAGGCACCGCGGTACTTTGCCGTGATGAAACGAGTCAACAAGGAGGGGCCCGCAGTACTCGGCGAGTTCAAGCTGCCGCCGCTCCTTACGACCGATCGTTTGCCGGTGGCCCTCGCCGAGGGGACGGTGATCGATCTGTCCGCGTCGGCCCGCTACGCCGAGGCGCATGTTCCGGGCACGCTGAACATCCCGACCAGCATGTTGACCGACTGGGCCGGCTGGCTCGTCGACTACGCCAAGCCGGTTTTCCTGATCGCCGCCGAGGGGGATGTTGCGGAGGCCGTCCGTCTCATGCAAATGATTGGCATTGATGCCGTCAAAGGAGTGTTTTCACCGAGTGCCGTCCATGCGGCGGGACTGGCCAGTGAAGCGTATCCGAACCAGACGCCGGAGCAACTCGCCGAGCGGATTGCGGGTGAGGAAGTGACGCTAGTGGATGTTCGCTCGACCGAGGAGTGGAACGCAGGCCACATTGCACAGGCGGTGCACCATTTCCTGGGCAAGCTGCCGCAGACGGCTGCGACGATTGCCAATCACAAGCCGCTGGTCACCCAGTGCCAGAGCGGCAAGCGTTCCGCCATTGCCGCGAGTCTGTTGCAGGCGGCGGGTCGGCCGATCATCAACATGACCGGCGGCTTTGCCGCCTGGCAGAAGGCAGGGCTACCGGTGGTCAAGGGGCCTGAGTGTGCCCAAGGTGTGTGTACCCAGGCGTGACGGAGGGAGTTGCAATGTGCAATCGACAGCGAGGATGGTTGGCTCTGGTGGCAGTGGTGACGGTCCTACTGGCACTTGGCAACGACTCTGGAGCCGTGGGGCAAGGGCGCGGTCGCGGCCCGGGTCACGGCGGCGGTCGTGGGATGGGGCGAAACACCGAGCTGGCAACGGATCGGGCCGTGTTTCATGAGCTATTGCGTAAACACGCGGCAATTGAGCGGCAAGTCACCGAGCTTCCGAATGGGGTGCGCACTCGGACCACGGCCAAAGACCCGGAGGTCGCCGCGAAGATTCGTGCCCATGTGAAGGCGATGCACAAACGGTTGAAAGACCGGCGGCCGTTGCGGCGCTGGGACCCGCTGTTTGTTGCCCTGTTCGCCAACGCCGCGAAGGTGTCGATGGTGGTCAAGGAGGTCCCGGGCGGGGTCGAGGTCACCGAGACCTCGTCGAACCCGCTGGTGGTGCGGCTGATCAAGGCGCATGCGAAGGTGGTGACGGGGTTTGTCGAGCGGGGGTTTGCCGAAGCGCATACCGAGCATCCGGTGCCTGAGAAGTAGTTGGGAGCTGGAGCACACGGTGGTCCAATCATCCCGGCGATGGCCAGGCGACTGGACCGGGCGGGTTGGTACGACGACAACTCCGTGCGGACCAGAAGGTTGGTCGAGGATTCTGGTCTGGTTGTGATGCGTTTGATGCATTGCTAAGATAGCTGCTATGTGTCATTCGCATTGTTTGATTTGGGCATCGTGACATGGAGCTGGACCAGCTACGCTACTTTACGCGCGTGGCAGAACTGGGGAATTTCACCCGGGCGGCGGAGGAGCTGCACGTTTCGCAGTCCGCGCTGAGTCGGGCGATTCAGCGTTTGGAAGAAGAGCTGGGCCGACCGGTGTTTGAGCGGAAAGCGCGCACGGTGGCCCTGACCGATGCCGGCACACTCGTCTATGCCAGAGCCCAACAAGTGTTGACAATCATTGAGGATACCAAGGCCGAACTCGTCGACGATGGGCAGAGTGGGCGGCTTCGATTGGGAGCGATTCCGACGGTTGCGCCCTACTTCTTGCCAGGCCTGCTGCAGCAGTTTTCCCAGCAACTGCCTCGGGCCACCCTGCTGGTTCAGGAAGAGACGACCGATCACTTGATCAAGCGGTGTCAAGACGGCGACCTGGACCTCGCCATCCTCGCCTTTCCGATCCCGGCGCGACATCTGGACGTTGAGGAGCTATTTGACGAAGAGTTGTTCTTGGTATTGCCGCCGGAGCACGCGCTGCTGGCGCGGCAGCAGATCCGCTTGAGCGATCTGGAGCCGTATCCGTTTGTGTTGCTGGATGAGGCCCACTGCCTGTCGGAGACGATCACGTCGTTTTGCCGCCAACGGCAGTTCCACCCGGTGGCGGTTGAGCGAACCAGCCAGCTGACAATGGTGCAGGAGCTGGTTTCGCTGTCGCACGGCATTTCGATGATCCCGGCCATGGCTCGACGGCTGGACCCGAGCGATCGCCGGGTCTATCGCTCGTTCAGTGGGTTAAAGCCGCGGCGAACCATCGTTGCGGTTTCCAACCCGTATCGGTTCCACAGCCAGTTATTTGAGGCGTTCAAGCGGCACCTGCGGGCCTATGCGAGCCAATTTCGGCAAGTCATTTGCGCGGAGCATCCGCTTGGGGGTTAGGTAGGCAGCTTCGAGGATGCATCGGCTTGGTCGAGTACGGCATAAGTGCGACTGCTTCGCCGCTGGCGGTTGCGCCGCCACACTCGGGATGATTCCCAAGGTTGGCAGTAACCCCGGAGATGGCTTGGATAGACCTCCGGGGGCGCTTATCGGCGATCGATGTTCAACGGCTGTGCCGATTACTGGAGGGTTGACTCAAGACAGGATGACCGATTTGGTCACAGGCCGACCGTTTTTGTGCGGCCGGCCGTTCTTTTCTCTCGCTATGTCTGAATGCTCGAGCTGGGCCCAGAAGGGCTGCCAGCCTACTTCATCTAACATCTCACTTAACTCGGCCAGCGAATGCAGTACATAGTTGGGGCGGTACGCATAACGCTTCAGCTGTTCTTCCTGCGTGCCACCACTCAAAACGAGGATGGTGTGTAGTCCCAACTGGACGCCGCCGAGAATGTCGGTCTCCATGGTGTCACCGATCATACAGGTTTCCTCGGTGGCCAGTCCCAACTCTTTGCGTGCGGCTCGCATCATGATCGCACTAGGCTTGCCGACGCTAAAGGCCTTGATGCCGGTGGCGGCTTCCAGCATGGCAATGGTGGCCCCACAACCGGGTCGAATACCTCCTTTGGAAGTGGGGCAGTTGGGATCGAGGTTGGTGGCAATTAACTTCGCACCATTAAAAATCATCTGAGTGGCGTGCTCGATCATTTCAAAGTTAAAGGTTCGCCCTTCACCAACCACGACATAGTCTGGATCATGGTCGACGACTGCATAACCAATCTCATAAAGAGCATTGAGTAAGCCTCCTTCGCCAATCACATAGGCGGTCCCATGCTGCTTTTGACTGGCCAAGAAGTGAGCAGTGGCCATGGCGCAGGTGTAAACGTGATGAGGCTCGACCTCGATGCCCATGCGGGCAAGTTTGGCGGCCACATCGCGACGCGTACGCTGGCTGTTGTTGGTCAAAAACATAAAAGGAATATCGCGGCGACGCAGTTGGGAGACAAAATAATCCGCTCCCTTAATCAATTCGGTGCCGCGATATACCACGCCATCCATGTCAATGAGATAACCATGCCTCATGCGAAGCCGCTCCTGAAAAGGGGTCATTCCGAGTGCTTTGGTAGATGCGCTGTGGGCTTCTAATAGAAGTATTATAGTATTCAAAGACAAAGAGATTGTGAAACGTTCATGAATCTCGCGTGCGTCGGGATCGACCGGAACATCACATTTTTTGCAGGGAATGCCACCCCGGTTTACGACTAGAGTAGTTAGAGCAATCGGCGTGCCATCATTCGACGATCGAGAAGTACAGTGGGTCATGACCGGCTTTTTCGACCAAAGTCGGAGCCAAGATCTTCGAAAGATGAACAGTTGATGTAGACCGACGGGTTCTTTGCCTGATTGGCGCGCAAACGTTGCCGCGCTTTCTAACAACGGATATGAGTGATTGGTGCAGGAACCAAGAAACTTCGTGAACCGGGTCCCAGCCACCGGTCGAACGGGCCGCGACTCAGCCGTCGAACGCCGGCTCGGGCAAGCCGCGGACGCCGAGCCCATGGATGGCAAACAGGTCACCTGTGTGGGGAACCTTGTCGAGTTCCCCCGGATACAAAAAGGCCTGCTGCGAGGTCACAAACAGGGTGGTATAATTCTCGCCCCCGAAGGCGACGCAGGTCGGGGTTCGCACGGGCAGGTCGATTTCCCGGTCCAGGCGGCCTTTGGGGTCCACGCGGAGGATTTTGCCAGCCAGATTCAAGGCGAACCAATAGTACCCTTCGGCATCGACGGTTGCACCGTCGACAATTCCAGCCCCAATCGCTGGAACCGGGAAGAACTCCCGGCGGTTGTGGATGCGGCCTTCCTCGATGTCAAAATCAAAAACGTAGATCATTCCCTCTCTAGTGTCACCAAAGTACATGCGTGTATCTTCGGGGTCAAAGGCGATTCCGTTGCCACAGACGAAGGAGAAGTCTTCAGCCATGCGCTGGCAGCTGTAATCAGGATTTAAGCGATAGATATAGGCTGATTTATTCTGCAAGTGGGTATCCATACTGCTACACCAGTAGCGGCCACGACGGTCGATCTTGCCGTCGTTGAGTCGGTTGTCGGGCCGATCGGGCTCGGGGTCGATGAGTTTTTCGAAGCGGCCCTGCTTCGGGTTGATGGCGTAGAAGCCGGAGTTTGCTCCGCCGACGAATCCCCCGGCCGCCCGCACGCCGAACGAGCCAATCTGCTCGGGCATTTCCCAGACGGTGAGCTGTCGCGTCTGGAGATCGATACGCTTCAGTGTGGGCCGTCGCGGGTCCGAGGGTTGCAACGCTGGGCCGACATGATCGGCCCAGTATAGGGCATTCTCCGCTTCGACCCAGAGGGGAGCTTCGCCCAGACCGTCTTGGCTGTGGCACAGGTGTTCGATCTCTATCATGCTCAAGACTCCGGGTTTAGGGGATTGCCTAGGTAGTCCAGCAGGTTGTCCGCATTGAGTGTGGGGCTACGCCAGCCGATGTAGCCGTCGGGGCGAATCAGGTGGGGGCATAGTTCCGAGGCAGTATAGCGTTTGTGTACGCTACCGTCTGGGGCGAGCCACACTCGGCTGATACAGTCATTGGGAGCGGTACCGGAGAAGATGGCAGGCGTCTCGATCCGATTGCCACAGCGGTTGGCGACCATGCTGGCCAGATCCTGCAAGGCCTGGCGACGCAGCTCATTCGCGAGAATAAGGCCCGTTGGACCGGCACCGACCAACGCTGACCCGAAGGCCACAAGAAAAAAAGCTGGACGATTTCCCCAGCAATTTTCGGATTGAAGATAGAGGCGCTTCTCTCACTAGTTCAAGAGCAGAGAGGTGCACGTCAAAACCAATGTTAAGGCTGGAGCAATAGGCAACCAACCGACCAACCGTGCTAAGCACAATCCCCAGACGCTGGAACCGTCTGGAGGAGGTGGTTCGCACTTGAGCCCGGTTCGGCGGTTATCTGGAGTGGCGTCCGCCGTCATTCACCGGTGCGATTGGCATCCGGTAGACGGTTACATACCCGTAGCAGCCACGAGGGTCGATCTTGCCGTCGTTGACTCGGTTGTCGGGCCGGTCAGGTTCGAGGATTTACTCGAAGCGAACGCAAGCCTATCGGTAGCACTGGCGCTGGACGGTATCGTCACCATTCGGACGGCACACTGCCGTGGACATCGAGGGCCGCCCTCGGCGTGAGGGGGTCGCAGAGCGCTGTTTCAAATTACACGGAGAAGTCGGATGGAGACCAATCACACTCCCTCGGGGGACGGCGTCACCCGACGGGAGCTGTTGCGCTTAGGCGCCGCTGGTGGGCTCGGCCTGCTGTGCGGCGGCAAGATAGCCCCGGTGCACGCCGGCGGCGACAAGGATCGGAACGCTCCGTGGTTCGAGGCGACGATTCCAGAGTTGCAAAGGCTGATGGCGACCCGGCAGTTGTCGAGCCGGCGGCTGACCTTGGCCTACTTGCATCGGATCAAAGAGCTGAATCCGTTGTTGAACGCCGTGATCGAAACCAACCCGGCCGCACTGGCGATCGCCGTGCGGCGGGACGTTGAGCGACATCGGGGCCGCATCCGGGGCCCGCTGCACGGGATCCCGGTGTTGCTCAAGGACAACATTGCAACAAGAGACTTCATGCAGACCACAGCGGGATCGCTGGCCCTGGTGGGTAGCCGGGTGCCGCGGGACGCCCGACTGGTCGCCCGACTGCGTGCGGCCGGCGCAGTGATCCTGGGCAAGGCGAACCTCTCGGAGTGGGCTAACTACCGGGGCTTACCGTCAATCAACGGTTGGTCGGCTCGGGGCGGGTTCACCCGGAATCCCTACCAGCTCGATTTTGATGTGTGTGGCTCGAGCTCCGGCTCCGCGGTGGGACCGGCGGCCAACTTGTGTGCCGGGGCGGTTGGCACCGAGACGGACGGGTCGATCCTCTGCCCGGCGGGCAACAACCTGGTGGTGGGTATTAAGCCGACTCTGGGCCTCATCTCCCAGCGGGGCATCATCCCGATTGGAGCGAGCCAGGACACCGCTGGGCCGATGGCCCGGACAGTGACCGATGCGGCGATCATGCTCGGGGCGATGCGGTCTCCGTTTGGCGAGGTGGCCGAGCGCGGGAGACCGCCGTACAGCTACACCCGCTTCTTGAAGCGCGGCGCGCTCAGGGGCGCGCGGATCGGGGTGGACGAGCGCTACTTCCAGCCGGAATTCGGCGGCGAGGCCCCGATTGTGTCGGTGGTGGAACAGGCCCTCAAGACGATGAAACGGCTCGGGGCCAAACTGGTCAAAATCGATACCGGCGACCCGAACGCATGGTTTGAGGCTGAATTTTTGGTACTCAACACCGAGTTCAAGGTCCAGATCGCCGAATACCTGTCCGAGCTGCGTGGCACCGATCTGCGGACTTTGGAGGACCTGATCGCCTTCAACCGTGCCAACTGCCGGCAGGAGATGCAATACTTCGGCCAGGAGATCTGGGAGCAGTTCTCACTGCCGACCAAGGGCCTGGACGACCCCGATTACATCATGGCTCTGGCCCTGAGCAAGATGCTCACCCGCGACGGCATTGACAACGCCCTGCGGAGAAAGAACCTAGACGCTATCGTCGCGCCGTCGTACAGCTTTGCCTCGAGCGTTTCGGCCGTGGCCGGATACCCGTCCATCTCGCTTCCGGTGGGGATTGCGGACAACGGCTGGCCGGCGGGTCTCTGGATGTACAGCGGCTTCCTCCGCGAGCCGGAGCTGCTGGCCCTGGCCTACGACCTGGAGCAGGAGCTCGAAGCACGTACGCCGCCGGAGTTCCTCGGCACGGTGCCGCCGGAACCACCGGACCCGGGCATCTGCGACAACCTCGGCGATGGGCCGCTGTCGCTGAAGCAGAAGCGGCGTGCCTGGCCGACCCTCGGGCGGGGCCGGTCGATCGGCTGAGGTCGCTTCTGGTTTCGGGGGAGCCGCCTTCTCCCCGGCCCCAGCTCGTTTGGAGCGAATCGCTGCTGTCACCCGCCCGCGGCGGGCGTTTTGCTCAGCCCGAGGGTTGCTCGATCAGGACGCTGTGCAGGTACTCCTGCAGCGCTGCCGCATCAACATCAGGGCGGCGATACCCGATATAGCCGTCAGGGCGGATCAGGTACAGGCAGGACCGAGTCGCACCGTAACGGCGGTGTACACTCCCATCCGGATCGAGCCAGACGGGCCCGCCACCTGAAGCTGGGGCTTGGCCCTGAACGATCGGATGTAGCTCGATCCGCTGGCCGTAGCGGCCGGCTACCATGCTGGCCAGGTCGTCTACGGTCGGGAAACCATCCGCGAGTTGCTGCCCGGTGAACACCAGTAGGTGATGGCGCGGCGCAGGGAACAGCTCGAAGAGTCGGGTCGGCTTTCTCTGTGGATGAGCGATCAGCTGGCCATCAGGGGCTCGATCGCCGGCTTGCGGGGCGGCTTGCCAGTGTGATTCATGCTTGGGTGCATCATCGCGGACGATGGGGCTATGGTGGTAGCTGACCCGGATCTCGTCTGTTGTACGCTGCGGTTGGTGCTTGAGATGAAAATGGACCAGTTCGTCGGCGACCCATCGGGCCACCCGATGGCTTAAGCTAGGGTGGCGATCGTTCACGTCCTTGTGCATCTGATCGCTGAGCTCGAGCATCTGCTTGCCGATGTAGTGCCGCTCGGCATGGTAGCTATCGAGCAGGCCGGGGGGTGACTCCCCGCGCAGGACCAGAGCCAGCTTCCAGGCCAGGTTGAAACTGTCTTGCATCCCAGTGTTCATGCCCTGTCCGGCAATCGGGGATTGAATATGGGCCGCATCTCCGGCGAGGAAGACTCGACCCACCTGGTAATGGGGGACCAGTCGCTTGTGCGTGCGGAAGTAGGCCAGCCAGATCGGATCGTATGCGCGCAGATGGCCTCCCCCGACTTGCTCGAGCAAAGTCTGTACCTGGGCCAGGGTAGGCTGAGTGCCCGGTTCGGGCTCGGGTTCACCTTCGGGAAGGTTGCCGCTGACGAGGAAACGTCCTTCCGGGAGGGGCCCGACATAACACGCGTTCTGCGGACCCAGGTACATCGCGTCTTTGTCCGCCAGCTCACAGCCGTCGAGCCGCACATCGGACACCACAAAGAAGCCGGGGTACTCCTCCCCTTCCAGATGCATCCCAAGCTGATGCCGTACGACGCTGTGACCTCCGTCACAACCGACGAGGTAGTCGGCGGAGATCGTCTCCTGCCCTCCTTCGGGGGTGTTCATGACAGCGCGGACTCCGCCTGCGTCTTGCTCGAACGCCTGCAGCCCAACGCCGCGCTCCACCGCCTGGCCATGGCGAGCGAGCTCCTCGATCAGCAGTCGTTCGGTCCGGCTCTGCGGCAACGACAAAATAAAGGGGAACGGGCTTTCCAGGTCGGTAAAACTTCCCTGGGTGACCGCCTGGCCCTCTTCGAAGGTCGTTAACCCGACCAGGCGCACGCCGTGTGCTAGAAACGCGTCGATCACCCCGACTTGCTCAAAGATCTCCAGGGTGCGCGGCTGCAAGGCAGTGCCTCGGGCCTGGTCGCACGGGCCGGACGATTGGTCGATGATTCGGCAGTCCACACCCTGGCGACGCAGCTCATTCGCGAGAAAAAGCCCTGTTGGACCGGCACCGACCACCAAGACGCTGCATTTGCTGTTGCTCGATGACATGGCATCCCTCTTGGGTTCATGGACCAAACGCTTGGGTGTATCCGGTCACTCGGGGTGGCAAAATCGGCCCAGACTTCGTCCACGCCGATCAAACAAACCGCTCACCCGCGTGGCGAGACGGTTGGCCCGGAAGCAAAGCTTCGACAAGGACCGCGTGCATCAGCATGATCGGCTGCCCGGTCTGGGGAAGAGCCGAGCAGCGGCTGAACTGTTCGAACAATTCACCAGCCCGAACCATTGGGCTCGGCGCGGCTTCAAACCATGATGCTAAGCTATCGCCAATCGCTGAGCCTGAACAGCGTCCTGGATACGCCAAGGGGCGGGCGTGGCGCCTTCATCGCTGAGAAACATGCAAGGCCATAACCGATTCTTCCGATTACCAATATATGAGTGATAAGGTCGGAAGTGAGGATCACGCCTGGATGACAGCAGTGATGACCCACCTCAACGCCATCCCGCTATTGCCCCTCTGTTGGCCTACATCCATCCGACCCCGGTGGGAACGTCTCAGCAGGTTCCTACTGGTGTTGGTTTGCGGCTTAGCCGGATGCCAGACCGGGTCACCGGAGCATGCCTCGACGCTGGTGCAGAGCGTTCATGATGTTCCTGCTGCCGAGCGGACTCCTCAACCGCCTCCGGCGACCTTTGACGAAATGGGCCTGTTCACCATCATGGCAACCGGTCCAGGGATTCGACCGCACGCCCGTCACGAGTTTCTCAATGGGGCTTTTCTCCCCGAAACGGGGTGGCCAGGCGTTCTGCTCGACCACTTTGCTCCCCGGCCCGATCGCGTTGCCAACCTGTGGCTGCTGCGAACGCGGAAGGTCTGCCAGGTCATGGGCTCGGATCCGTGGAATGGTCTTAAGGTGTTGCATTTCGACCCCAGCGGGCAGTTAAGCGAAGCTGGCATGGAGCGGCTGCTCGCGAGCATCAATGGCCGACCGGTCGTGGTTTTGGTCGGGGGCAACCTGACCACGCCGGATATGGCGGTGGGGAATCTGTTGTGGACGCATACTTGGCTGGAACGCCATCATGCGCTACCCGAGGATGCGGTGTTGATCACCTTTGACTGGCCCAGTGAACGGCTCTATCGGAGTCGGTATCGCGATCCCAATGAAAAGGGACGCCGCGCTTTTGTGGCCGGGTTTCATCTTGCGCAAATTCTCCAAACCTTTCCGACCGGGAGCCGGATCAGCTTAGTGGGCCAGAGTTTTGGTGGCCGGGTAGTGGGGACGGCCCTGCACCTGCTTGCTGGCTATGCCGTCAGTGACGGTCATAGTCCGGAGATTTATGTTCCTGGTACACCCGCAGCCCTACGCATTCAGGCCGTGGTCATCGGTGCGGCCATGGATCGGGACTGGTTTTGTCCGGGAGAGCGTCTGGAAGGTGGCCTGCATGGCTGCGAGCGGTTCCTGAATCTGTACGCCCCGTGGGACCGAGCCCTGTCGCTCTACCCGATTTTGACCAATGCCAACGGCTGTCGAGCTCTGGGGCGGGTGGGCATGCGCGTCAAGGACTATGAGCGGCTCGGTCCGCTCGCCTGCCGTTACGCCGAATTCGATATGACCGATCGGCTCGGCCGGGAGCACACTTTACTTCGCGCGGTGGCCGATCCCGTGATTGCGCGGATGATCGCTCCTTACACCTGGGCACCGTTCGACCATGCAGCTGCAAAGTCGGATGCCCACCCTCAATGATCGGTGGAATATCGATCATTGATTTCGATCGCAATGGGGTGATCCATGCTCGGCAAACGTGAACCCAGGATGAACGAAACTCCGGCTTCGGTGGTCCGAGAGACCTCGAAGAAACGGCCCGGTTGTCGCCCGCAGCGAGTTTCGCGGTAGCGACCGTGCGGGTGAGCAACCGGGCAGGTGAATTCGGGATGATAAGAAAATAATATATATAAATAAGATCTACTCAGGAACGATTCGCTGAGTGCAATCTGTGGGTCATCGACCTTCCTGATGATAGGCAGGGCCGCCCGCGATGTTTGTGAGCTAGCTCACAACCCCCACTTTTTCTCCTTGGAGTCAGGTGGCCAAGCAGCCTCTCGAAGCGTTCATTCGATATGTGTTGGTCATGCGCTTCTCGACGCCCTCAGTGACTCGGCGCTGTGCCGAAGTGACTGGGGGCGTCGAGAAGCGCATGCCGACGGCCCGCTCACTCCTGCCCATTAGCGGCTTCAAATCGAAAGATTCCCTGACCAGAGAGCGTTGGAGTCATGTAGTAGACTTCTCCCTGCTCATCCTCACCAAAGGAGACAAGGGAGCCGCCCATGTTCGGCAAAGGGCGGTTCGCGACAACGCGTTTTTGGGCCGGGTCGTACTTCAGGGCCCAGACGCGTCCGGAGACATAGTCGGCGTAGAGGTAGTGGCCCTGGAGTTCGGGCAGCCGCGGGCCACGGTAGACCAGACCGCCGGTAATCGACTTGCCGATGTCGTGATGGTATTCCCAGATCGGGTCAATCATGGCATCGTTGACGTCGACCCCGTTGCTGCCAAAGGGGTGGAACGCTTCCCGCTTGTTCCAGCCGTAGTTGCCCCCCCGGGTGATTAGGTTGATCTCCTCATAGAGATTCTGACCGACCTCGCCTGCCCAGAGCATGCCGGTCTTATGGTCGAAGGCGATACGCCAGGGGTTGCGTAAGCCATAGGCCCAGATCTCCGGGGCAACTCCCTTTTTGCCTACGAAGGGATTATCCTTGGGGATGGCATATTTCTTGGCATCCTCGCGGCGATCCACATCAATGCGTAGGATCTTGCCGAGTAGCGTATTCAGGTTCTGCCCGTTCTTGAACGGGTCGTTCGCGGAACCGCCATCGCCAAGGACTATGTACAGGAAGCCATCGGGGCCAAAACAAATGGTACCCCCATCGTGATTCCAGAACGGCCGCTTGATCGAAAACAGCACCTCCTCGGAAGTCGGATCGGCCTGATTCGGATCGTCCTTGCTGACCCGAAAGCGGGACAAGACGTTGACAGTTTTGTCTTCCTTCAAGGTGTAGAAGACAAAAAACTCGCCGTTGGACTGGTAGCGTGGATGGAAGGCCAGGCCGAGCAAGCCCTGTTCATTTTCCTTGTCGGAATAGAACACCTGATCTTCGATATCCAGGAAGACCTTGGTGCGGGTCACCTTGGGATTGTTGGGGAAGACGTGGATGGTGCCGTGCTGAATGACCACGAAGATACGATTGGAACCATCGCCGGCATGGGTCAACAGGAGCGGCCGCAACGGCTTGACCAGGCCAGCTTCGGTTTCGGCCTGCCAGCCGGTCCACTCCAAGTTCGCAAACGCCGGCACGCCCTTGTATGCCAGGGGCGTCTGATCCACCTCCCAGCCGGGAATGGTCGTTGACAACGCGATGATGTTGCCGGCGTTGACCTTGGGGATGAGGATGGTTTGACCGTCGGGAGCGAGACCAGCATGGCCGGCCGAGACCAAGTCCGAGGCGAGGCGTACCGGCTTTTCGCCTGGGCGTGCAATCCCCCAGACATTCCCGGTCTTTGAGCTAGTAATGAACAATTGACCGAAATAGTCCCAGACCAGGCCATCCGCCCCTGCCAACCCGTCGGCGATGGTGCTGGCAGTGCCATCAGCGATGCGCACCCGCATCAGCTTACCCGTCGCGGCATCGAGCAGTAACAGAAACGATCGTCCATCCATGACCAGGCCGCTGGGTCGTTTCAGACCGGCGATCGTCTTGCGATCGGCGATCACCCGCACCCGCCCTTTTTGGTCAATGCGGAAGATGGCTCCGCTTTGGTCTTTCCCGTCGCCCGCATCGGTGACATACAGCAGGCCCCGTTCATCGATGACGATGTCCTTAAGGGCGGTCGGCTCGGTTGGGAAGGCCTCCTTGGCGGCATAGATCTGGGCGTTTCCCTGTGCGTCGATGCGCCAGACACGTTGTTGATCGGTCACGAACAGGGTCTTTTGTGCGTAGGCCATGCTCTGTGGGTCATCCAGTCCGGTGGCAAACGGCACGGCCTTGCCGGCGGCATCGATCACCAAGATGCGGCCATCCCCGTTCTGGTGGAACGCACCGCTTTCACTAACATAGACGCGGCCTTCTGGACTGACCGTGACCGAGGTCGGATGCTGAAGTCCGCGGAGCATCGGCTGGGGCGGTGGATTGCCGGCCAAGGTAGTTGTCGTTCCAAGCAGACACCCAAGAAGAAGCAATGATCGAAGCATCTTTGTCCTCTTAACGATGAACCGGTGGAGCACCGAGCGGCGGTGTCGCGAACGCTGCCGGCGTGGTGGTTCGAAAACGTCGTGACTGGACTATTGTATCGCCCAGTGGAAAGGATGCTACGCGAAGATCAAGCCGCGAGACAAGAAAATCCCCGAAAAGACCGCCTTGTCACAGTTGATGGATCGAGGGTTGGTCATTCCCGACTACTTCAATAAGGTCAAAGGGTTGCGTAGAGTCTTAGGCGATTGTTATTCGGACACGCGTTTGCACAGGACGATTTGAGACCAAAGCCATGTCGCATTTCGATACTCCCCCGCAGAATGAAGACAGCCGCAGAGCGCCAAGTCGCCTGGCCATTGTGTGGTTGACGTTGGCGATCTCGGTGGCGTTTGTGCTGGTGATTCGCGATTTTCTGATTGCCTTGTTTCTCGCGGCCTTGTTCAGTGGCTTGGCCTATCCATTGCATCAACGTTTACGAAAGCAGTTTCGCGGCCGAGCCACCTTGGCCGCCGTGGCAACGTTAATGCTGTTGATTGTGCTGGGGGGCGTACCGTTGTTCTTGCTTCTCAGTCTGGTGGCGGCACAAGCGGCGGATCTAAGCGAGCAGGTCATCCCTTGGGTCGAGGAACAGATGGACAATCCGCAGCGGCTTTTGCAGCGGCTTCCCACCTGGTTGCCATTCCGCGATGCGCTTGCCGAGCCCGATCCTGAACTGGTTGCCAAGGTGGGCGAACTGACCAGCAAGGTGGTGGGTTTTCTGGCCAAGGTGTTGAGCGATGCCGTGGCCGGGACAGCCAGTTTTGTGCTTGAGCTCTTCGTCATGGTTTATGCAATGTTTTGGTTCTTGCGAGCTGGCCCAAGTCTTCCGGAAACGCTGATGGGCTATGTGCCCTTGCCGCGCGAGATTCAAACACGTCTGATCGACAAAGGCGTATCGGTGACACGGGCCACGGTCAAGGGCACATTTGTGATCGGCATGGTGCAGGGGTTCTTGGGAGGTATTGCCTTTGCAGTGGTGGGGATCAAGGGAGCTGCGCTATGGGGCATGTTGATGGCGGTGGCCTCGGCCATCCCTGGCATTGGCACCGTTCTCATCTGGGGCCCGGCGGTTGTTTACTTGTTTCTGACCGGGGAATATGGTGCGGGAACCGGTTTACTGGTCTGGTCGGCGGGCGTGGTTGGAACCGTGGATAATGTTCTGCGTCCCTTGCTGGTCGGCAAAGACACGCAGATGCCCGATCTGCTCATCCTCATTAGCACGCTGGGAGGGGTTTCGTTTTTTGGTGCGGTGGGCATCGTGATCGGGCCGATCATCGCCGCACTGTTTCTGACGATCTGGGATGTCTTTGCCGAGACGTTTCGGCCGGAGCGGTCGGCTGCGGATCAAGGAGCAAACGCAACGTAGGGAGTAAAAGTTTAGACTCAGGAATCGACACGTTTGATCTTGTGAGGCTGAGTGGCAAGCAAGTCCCACCATGCCCTTTGAAGCCCAGATGTTTCAACACTTCTTATGTTCGGATTCCGTAAGTTTGCTGCCACGCCCCGGATCTGGGGGGACCCGCGAGTGGCGAGGAGCCAGCAAGCTCGGTTCGAGTTGGCCAAGGGCTTGATGATGCCCCGGTTTTCGGTCATGCTTTCGAATAACGTCGATGCGTACTGCTTCCAGGCTTGCTTGCCCAGGTGAGGAATGATGACACCGACTTGCCGCATCCTACTCCGCTGGACGTTTGGCATTGGGCTTCTTGTGGCTCTGACTGGGGACAGGACGTGGGGGATGCTGCACCCACCGTCGCAGACTCCGATGCCGGGCCGACCCCTGTCGCTGGCCGAACAGGTCCGCATCATCCGCAAGGAGCTGCAATCGACGGCACCGACCTGGGACCCGGTGACCCGCAAGGCGGTGGACGCAGCCCTGGCCGCGGGCAACTCAGGGGCGCTTGAACGGGCTCTCGAAGGCCAGGCCTTGTTGGTGATTCAGATCAACCCCGAAGGACGGGTCAAGGTGCAGCGCGGTCCAGCAGCGGCACAACTGGTTGCTGGCAGGCCACGGGCATTTCTCATGCGTGTCGACAACGCTTCCGGTGGCCAGCAGCAACTCAAGCCCAAGGGCACCTATGTTGGTGCCCGAAACAACCCCTTCACCCTGAAGATTGCCAAGGTCGCTAGCCTCGGGGCAGAACTGGGTGGGTTGCCCGTGGAATACCGGCTGTTGACGGTCACCGCTCAACACCCTGGGAAGCAGGAACTGACCATCGGCATCGAGGCTGGGCAAGGGACCCAGGATATCGGTTTTCGCGGCGAGGTACCGGTCCTGTTTACCGTGACCGGGCCAGATCCCGACAAATAAATCCCTGGAGGTGTAACTGTGCGTACGTTGCTGCTTTGTCTGGCACTCTTCCCATTTGGACCCGCAGCGGTTGCGGCCGAGGATTGGCCGACGGTAACGGGCCCGGACGCCCAGCCGCTCATTGCCCAGGCTAAACGGCTTGACACTGCTTTGGACTACCTTGGGCAACCGTTGCCCGCTGACACCCGCAAGGCCCTGGCGTCCTTGACCGCCGATCAGGGCGAGACAGCAGTCCGCACCGTGCAGCGTTTGCTCGACCCCCATTGCTTAGCGGTGGTGAAAATCGACCAGACGGGAGTGGCTCAGGTGCTGCCAACCGCCAAAAAACGGTCCTTGATCGAGCAGGGCTGGCGTGCCTACATGGTCAAGGTGATCAACCAACCGGGTGCCACCGGACAGCTACGCATCGACAGCCCGAACGCCCGACCGCTGCCATCTTCCCCCAAGGAGGAGGTGGCCGAGCGCTGGCTGGGGCTACTTCCCTACACCTCTCAGCCGCTGCTGCCGAACCTGAGCGGCCTCGGTTTGGAATACACGGTGGTGCAGCTGTATAGCCGCGATACCGGAGACAAAACGGCAACGCTGTCCTTCCGGATCGAAGGGGGCAAGGGCTTGCAGCGCGGGCGGGGAGACCTGGTCCGCCGCTGGAGCTTCACCAAGGACACCGACGGCTGGCACGCCGACCACCAGTGCCAACTCGAAGCCGCGAAGAATGCCCTCCAAGTGACCGTGACCGGCGGCGACCCTTACTTCTCAACTCAGGTCGCGGCGAAAAAGGGCAAGTTTGTGCTGGCCTTCCAAGCCAAGTTTGCCAAGGCGGGAGTGGGTCAGGTATTCTGGTGGACCAAACAACGCCCGGAACCGAACGAAGCGCATCAGGTGAACTTTCCGATCCAACCGGGCCAGCAGCAGTACACCGTCCGCTTCGCGAGTCCCGAAGGCGAACTGGCCGGCATTCGCATTGACCCGGGCGATGAACCCGGCATCGCAACCTTCGACCGGATTGCCTTATATCGAGCAGCCCGACCGGGGGCTGGCCGGACCACCATCGAGCTGGCCTTTGCCGCACAACCCTCGGTGCCGGTGACCTTCCAAGTGGCGGAGTTCGACGGCACGCCTACCACCGCGGCATTCATCATCCGCGATGCCCAGAGACGGGTCTACCCGGCCCAGGCCAAGCGGTTGGCGCCAGACTTCTTCTTCCACCCACAGGTCTACCGCGCCACCGGCGAGACGGTGCGGCTGCCGACCGGGAAGTACACCGTCCGCTGCTCACGCGGCCCCGAGTCGATCCCCGAGACGAAGACCTTGGTCGTTGGCAAGAAGCCAACCGAATTCCGCTACACGGTGAACCGCTGGATCGACCCGTTGAAAGACGGCTGGGTGAGCGGCGACCACCACATCCATGCCGCGGGGTGTTTACACTACGAGAACCCCACCGAAGGTGTCGAGCCCCGTGACATGATGCGGCACATCCTGGGCGAGGACTTGAAAATCGGCTGCTGCCTGACCTGGGGGCCGTGCTTCGATTATCAAAAACGCTTCTTCACAGGTAAACCTGACGATGTGTCGCAGTTGCCCTACCTGCTCCGCTACGACGTCGAGGTGAGCGGCTTCGGCTCGCATGCCTCAGGCCACCTGAATTTGCTCAACCTCAAGGAGCAGATCCCGCCGGGGGGCAAATCCAAGGACCACTGGCCCACCCTCGGCATGAACACTCTGCGTTGGGCTCAGAAGCAGGGGGCGGTGTGCGGCCCGGCCCACTCGGGCAATGGGTTGACTCGGTTCGTTGGCCGCATCGAAGGGGCCAAGGACGCCCCTGGGGGCATCCCGCACTTCAACATCCCGGCCTACGACGGCATCGGGGCCAACGAATTTATTGTCGATGTCACGCATAAGGTGCCGGGCCTGGACGGGGAGCTGGTGCCTGCCGTTGACTTCATCAGCACCATGGACACCGACCGCCGCGCCGAGTGGACTATGTGGTACCACGTGCTCAACTGCGGCTTCCGGGTGCGGGCCAGTGGCGAGACCGACTTCCCGTGCATCTCGGGCGACCGGGTCGGTATGGGCCGGGTCTACGCCAAGGTCGACGGGGAGCTCACTTTCAAGAAATGGGTTCAGGCGATCGCCAATGGCCGCAGCTATGTTAGTGATGGGACCAGCCACCTGATGGACTTCACCGCCACGGCCGGTGACCAACCGTACGAGCTCGGCGTCGACGGCAGCGAAATCCGCCTGGCGAAACCCGGCAAGTTGAGCTTTAGCGTCCGGGCCGCGGCACTCAAGCCGGGGCGAGAGAGCATCCCGGTGGAGCTGATTGTCAACGGCGTGTCGGTGGAGAAACGGCCCCTCAAGTGCAACGGCGCGATCCAGGAGCTCCGCTTCGAGACCCCAATTGCGTCGAGCAGTTGGGTGGCCCTACGCGTGACTCCGTCCGCGCACACCAACCCGTTCTTTGTGTTGGTCGGCGACCAACCAATCCGCGCCAACAAGCACAGCGCTGAGTGGTGCCTGGCCGGGGTGCAGCAGTGCTGGAAGTCGAAGCTCAACACCTACCACCCTGAAGAACGCGAGCAGGCCGCGGCCGACTACGCGCACGCCCGCCGGGTGTACCGCAAGATCATTAAAGAGTCGCCGGAGTGATCGGGTGGAACCGGAAGGGGGGCTTCGGTTCGGCTGGACGCAGCAAAGAACTGAGGGCGGATGACCGTTGCTAACCGGCGTTGAGACCAATCGTTCAGATGAGCCCCTTGGTGAGATCGTCGAGCGACTGGGGGATGATGCCGTTCCGGGTGAGGACCTTACGCTCATCCTGACTGAGCTGGACCGAGATACCGACGTAGTCGATTTGCCAGGGCTGGTAGGCGCGTTGTTTATCCAGGAAGCGGTCAACATGGTTCTTGAGGTTGGTAATGTTGGTCAGCAACTTGTTCGCGGAGCGCTTACACGACCCGAACCGGATGCGTTGGGTATCATCGTTGACCGCAACAAGGTCGATCTCGGTATCTTTGCGGTCCCAGTAACCGTGGATCCGCCGGGTGAGCGGGAAGTCGCCAATACCGCAGCGACTCCTCTCCTCGTACAGTTGGCCGACCAGTTTCTCCAACCCCGTTCCTTCCGTGTCGGCCAGCTTGTTATCTGCCTCTGCAAGAAGCTGGTCGATCGGGCGAAAGGTTCTTGCCGAGACCCGGCTTGCCAGTGCGGCGAGCCAGGCAGCTAGGAAGTTGTCGGTGACATAGTATCGCCCCCTTCGTGCTTTGTCGGGTGCAAACACCGGCAACTTCCGCTCGATTAGTCGGTAGCGATCGGTCAGGGTTTTCAAGTAGCTGCCAATGTTCTTGGTCTGCTCTCCGCTCGCATCCCGGATAGCGTTGACGAGTTCGTTATGCATCATGCCAGGGTTGCGGGCAACGAACTTGAGGACGGTATCGGCCTTCCCGCCGATCTCACGCAGGAACCAGGTGTCGGCCTCGGACCGTAATGGCGCGGAGCTTTCGAAAAACATCTTCCGCAAAAGGGTTTGCCGGTCCGCATCCAGCACGTCTTGCTCGTAACAGTCACGGTAAAACTTGGGAACTCCCTCGAACAGCGTCCACAAGAACAATAGCCGTTCCGCTGTCGGTGTGGCGTGCTCGTGCAGGATGGCCAGGACGGAGTCGATACTCAAATGGTCGAGTTCGAGCGGATCGGTGACACGGCCGTGGAGCGGGGCCGAGCGGTCGTCGAGCAACGCCGTCATTTCCGTGCGAATCGAGCCCAAGACGGCCCACCCACCGCGGACTCGGTCTGCCTGGTGGGCCAGGTGGTCTGCCGCTGCCTGTAACCGTGAGCAGAACTCCTCGAAGCCTCGGCGGTTGAAGTACTGAAACTCGTCCAAGACCACCAGATACCCATCCTCGGCCAGTACCGCGCACAGCTTCGCCAGTTCGGCGAGGTTGCGCGGGCGTGGGTATCGATCTTGGGGTATATCGAAAGTTTCCATCGCGTCGTTCACAGCCGAGAGGACACCCGCCTCACCAGAGTCCGGGATCTGCACACAGTAGACCGGTCGGTCGGTGCTCTCTTGGATCGCCTGTTGGATCAGGGTGGTCTTGCCGATCCGTCGTCGGCCGGTGATCTTGACAAAGAACCAACGCTTTCGGCTCAAGATGCTGCGCAACGCCTTGAGCTCGTCTTGACGGCCGTAAAAACCCCAGGCGGGCATGATCAAACCTCGAATAAGCTACGGTGTTTGTAGCTTATTAAGCTACGGTGCTTGTAGCTTATTCGCTTGTGCGTTCGTTGTCAAATATCCCAACCGGTGGAACGACCTCTTGCCGATTTCCAAGGAGGAGCGAAGATGGACGCCTTTCGCGATTGTGTGGTCGTGGTCACGGGGGCCGGTCGAGGTATCGGCCGGGCTCTGGCCGGTGAACTGGCCGGGGCGGGGGCTCGGGTCGGGGCGATTGACCTGCATGCAGATCGGCTCGACCGTTTACGCCTGGAGCTCGGCAGCCGACGGTTTGCCAGCGCCGTGGCCGACGTGACGGATGCCGAGGCGATGCGGCAAGCGGTGGCCGAGCTTGAGGCGGCGTTGGGCTCGACCGATGTGTTGATCGCGAACGCCGGGATCGTCCACGAGACTTCGGCGCAGGCATTTGCCGTCGATGCGTTCACGGCCGAGATCCGCGTCAACCTGCTGGGAGTGGCCAACAGCTTTGCTGCGGTGTTGCCGGGGATGTGCCAGCGGCAGCGCGGCCATCTGGTGGCCATGTCCAGCGCTGCCTCGTACCGCGGCATGCCCCTGCTGGCCGGCTATTGCGCCAGCAAGGCCGGAGTCAACGCTCTGTGCGATGCTTTTCGCGTTGAGCTCCGTCCGCACGGAATTCGTGTGACCACGATTTGCCCCGGCTTCATCAAGACGGACCTCGCGGCCCACATGAACATCCCGGTGCCGCCGGCGATGTTGGCGGTCGACGACGCGGTCCGCAAGATCCTCAACGCGATCGCCCGGGGCAAATCGTTTTACGCCTTCCCCCGGCGTGATGTCTGGCGGACCTGGCTGTTACGCCACCTGCCTCGAGGGATCGGGGACTGGCTGGCCGGGCGTTATCACCGGCAGCTACTCAAAGCGCGGGATATGCACCCGGTCGAGACCTCGGGCGAGGGGATGCCCTGAGCTTCCTTCACTTGCTGCGCCGCTCCTCGACAAACTGAAACAGCGCCTTGGTTGCCGGGTCGTCGGGCAGGCCGAGGTCGGCGTTGAGCTTGCGGTGCGTCGTCTCACGCGCGGCAAACACGCGGACCGGGATGTCGGCTTCCTTGAGTACCGCGGCCAGGCGACGGGCCTGGGCGGTGACGTCGGGGTGGCCGGCGACGTGCAGGATCAAGAACGGCGGGATGCCCTTGCTTTTGGCCACATGCGTCACCGCGGAGAAGTCGATGTGCTTTTTCGGGTCGTTGCCGAACTTGATCCGGTGACCGAATGTCGGCAGCGGCAGGTGGTGCAGGGTTTGCCGCAACTCGGCAGTCATGATGATCGCTGGCAGGTCGTAGGTGTCACCGTCGACCGGCACACAGCCCAGGAGCACGTCAAACGGGACGTCCTCGTCCCGCAAGTAACGCTCGTCAATGCACAACAGCGCGGCCAGCTGGGCCCCGGCGGAATGGCCCATGACGAAGATCCGCTTCGGGTCGCCGCCGTGCTCGGCGATGTTCTTATGCACCCAACCGAGGGATTTGGCGACGTCACGGATCAGCTCGCCCATTTCCACATCAGGCAATAGCCGGTAGTTGGTTGCCACGAAGACGAAACCTAGGTCGGTGAACATCTTCGGCTTGTGCTGGACGTTGGATTTATCCCCAGTCACCCAGCCGCCGCCGTGAATCCAGAAGACTACGGGCAGAGGGTTGTTTTTGGGCATCGTTGGCGCATAGATGTCGAGCACCTGGCGTGCATGCCCGGACTCGACGTAGACGAGGTCACGCTGGACGTTCTGGGCTGGTGCGACGCTTACAAAGGAGAGGGCGGTAAGGGTCGTAAGCAAGACCAAAGGACCTTGGTTCATCGTTGAGCTCCTAGCAACGGAAGGGGGGGTACGACGAGCACCGGGATAGACGGTTGGCCGCTGGTTCGAGACGAGCGACGGGGCTGCGAGTACACTAACCGGGTTGGCGACCTCTGATCGAGTGCTGACAGCCTACTCCTTCCTTCAAAAGGAAGCAAAGGGGTCGCTTTGGAGAAGGTCATTGAGCTCGGAGTGTACCATGAAACCTCACGATGTCGCGCTTGTCGCAATGTTGTCCTTGGCCTCGGTCGCTGCTGCCCAGGATGCGGCTCTGGCGCCGCCGAAAGAGGTCGGCCTGAAGCCGATCTTCAACGGTAAGGACCTGAGTGGCTGGGACGGCGACCCGCGCCTGTGGTCAGTCAAGAACGGGGTGATTCGCGGCGAAACCACCCCGGACAAAAAGTCCAAGGGCAACACCTTTTTGATCTGGCAGGACGGCAACACCAAAGATTTTGAACTGCGACTGTCCTTCCGCTCCAGTGCCACCAACAACTCGGGCATCCAGTACCGTTCCAAGCACATCACCGCAGGCAAACCGCGTAATCCCTGGGTCGTCCGCGGCTACCAGCACGAGATCCGCAACGAGGTCAAGCTGCCCAACGTGGCTGGCTTCATCTACGGCGAGGGTTTGGGCCGGGGCCGTATCTGCCTGGTGGGGGAGAAGGCAGTCATCGGCGAGGACGGGAAGAAGAAGGTCACCGACAAGTTGATCGATCAGGAAGGCTTCAAGAAGCTGTTCAACCTCGACGACTGGAACGACGTGGTGATCATCGCCCAGGGCAACCATATCCGGCACTACCTCAACGGCCGGCTGATCATGGACTTCACCGACAGCGACGAGAAGGCCCTCAAGCAGGGCATCCTGGCGCTACAGCTGCACGGCGGCAGGCCGATGTGGGCGGAGTTCAAGGACATCCGTATTAAAGAGCTCAAGTAGTGAACGATGGGTCGCAGTGGGGCGTATCTCGGAATCGCCAGCAGTCAGTTCCTGGATCACGGGGAGGCAGGTCTTTTGGCACTGTCGCCCCCGAAGAAACGCCATGAAAGTGCACCGAGCTCAGCTCAACGAGGTTGTTCTGGGCTTCGCTTTGCATGGATTGATATTCTGTATATTAAAATAATAATATAAATTGTATTCGGTGTGACAGCCTTGTGGGTATCACGCTCGATCCGCGTCAAAAAAAGTGAGCAAATGCGTTGCAACCGCTGCACCTGCGAACTTACAATCGCCAATTCATTCTATCCCTTCGATCCCAATGAAAGGAGTCCAGTGAACGTCCACGCTACGATCAGCGACGGATTGGATCGCCAGTCTTTAGAAACGGTGACCGAGCGGCAACTCTGGGAGCTTTATGTCAACGAGATGGCCAGCTTGGCATATCGCAAACGACCTGGCGTTTCGGTGCATCGGCTGGTGCTTTTGGGCAGGCGAAATGTCTGCGGGCTCATCAATCGCCTTTCCACGACAGAGCCAAGGTCGTGCTGAGCTCAGAAACCGAGGGAATCGAGGAGCTGCTCGATCGGTCCGAAAACGATCTCTTGCGATGGAATGCTCGATGGAACAGCAAAGTGTCGGCTTCCGACATTGGTGAAGTACGGGAGTAGTTAGCCCGAACGATCGAGCGGAAGTTGCAGCGGATTGGTCAATCGGGGTCGCGGAGAGTCGAGATGAGCCCAATCTCAGGGAATGATCATTCCCAGCATTCGCTGGTGCAGATGGATCAAATCTGTGCGGCGTTTGAGCAGGCCTGGAGAACGGGGCAGATCCCCCGCATCGAGGATTTTTTACAGCAGGAACCTGCCGTTCAACAGCAGCTCCTGTTGCAGGAGCTTGTTGCCATCGAGGTCGATTACCGAAGGCGTCGGTTCGAGAAGCCGAAGCCAGAGGAATACCAAAGTCGTTTCCCCAGCCTTGACTCCTCTTGGCTTGTGGATGTATTAACGACAACGCTCGAAAGATCGTCGATTTCTTCATCGTCGAAGCGCACCAAACTCAACGAGGAAGACAGTCACTGGACCGACCCGTGTCCAACCTCGGCATCGGAGCCTTTTGACAGCTTCTCTGCGAGCATCAAGTCGTCGTTTCCGGACTACCAAGTGCTCAACCAGCTCGGCAGGGGTGGCATGGGTGTGGTCTATCGGGCCCGCCACCTGCCCACGCGTCGGATGGTGGCACTCAAGATGATTCGGCCCGATCGTTTGGAAGGGCTGCCCAGCCACGAGCGATTTGCGTGGTTGTCCCGGTTTCGCAAAGAAGCGCAAAGCGCAGCCCGCAG
Source organism: uncultured Alcaligenaceae bacterium (assembly GCA_964410665.1). GTDB lineage: Bacteria > Planctomycetota > Planctomycetia > Gemmatales > Gemmataceae > CAYPIE01. The sequence continues at coordinate 35,502 of CAYPIE010000023.1, read as the reverse complement.
TACGCATCCCAATGTCGTGACGGTGTATGAGGTGGGGGAAGCCGGCGGGGTTCCCTATTACTCGATGCAGTACATCGACGGTCGGAGTCTATCGGACATTTTGCGTGAAGGGCCTCTGCCGAACCGTCTTGCTGCTCAATGGCTGGAACAAGTGGCCCGTGCAGTTCACCACGTTCATGGTTGCGAAATCCTGCACCGCGATTTGAAGCCCAGTAACATTCTGATCGACCGGGATTCCCAGCCTCACGTCACCGACTTTGGTTTAGCCAAATGGCATTGCGGATCGGCTGCGAGTATTTTGACCAATGGGCCGATTGGAACGCCCTCTTATATGGCCCCGGAACAGGCACAATCCTCGAGCGATAATACGGCTGCCAGCGACACCTACGCCTTGGGAGCCACGCTGTATGCAATGCTTACCGGTCAGCCTCCGTTTCGGGCGGCCGACCCGGTCGAGACCCTACGCCAAGTCATTCACGAAGATCCGGTTCCACCCCGGCAACAGAATCCGGCCATTGACCGTGACCTGGAACTGATCTGTCTGAAGTGCTTGGCCAAAGAGCCGAAGCGACGCTACCAAAGCGCTGAGCAATTGGCCGAAGAGCTACACCGCTATTTGGTCCGAGAACCACTTGGTCACACCCGCCCGGTGAGTCGAGTGGAACGTCTTCGGCTCTGGTGCCGGCGTAATCCTGCCTTGGCCTTGGCCCGCGGCATCGCCGTGGCGGCCGTGCTGGGGTTGATTACCGCGGTCGCTGCGTTCCATATTTATCAAGCAAACGTCACGAAAGAATCCATGCTGGCAACCGAGCGCGCGGCTTGGTCAGCGCTCGATAAGGGCTACCACTGGTGCGAGCAGGGCTACGTATCGGAGGGGATGCTGTGGCTCGGGCACAGCCTTCGCCTCAGCCACACCATGGGCCGGGAGTACCAGGCAGACACGGGGGGGCTTAAACAGGTAGTTCGGCAACAGTTGGACTCTTGGCAGTGGGCGGTTTGCCCCTTGCAAGGCATACTTGAGTTCGACCAGAACATTCAGTCGGCAGACCTAGGTCCGGACGGACAGAGGATCCTTGTCGGTGACGCCACGGGAAAGGTCCGTCTCTGGGGAATCACCACGGGCGAGCCGATCGGGAAGCCCATGCAGCACCAAGACCCGGTGAACGTCGTCGCGATCAGTCCCGACGGGAAGCTCGCGTTAAGCGGCTGCGGTGCCTCAGGGAATATCGAGAAGAGTGAGGCACCAGAGGCCTGTTTGTGGAACCTAGACACGGGAGAACTGATTTACCGATTCACCCACAAACATGCGGTGCTGACTGCCGGCTACAGTCATGACGGCAAGTACGTTTTCACCGGGGGTTGGGATCGATGTGTGCATATCTGGACGGTGACTGATGGCAAGCAAGTAGGCCAGCCTTTTCGGCATCCTGGCCCCGTCGTAGCCGCAGACCTAAGCCCTGATGGCAAGTATCTGATTACTGCCTTTGAGGTAAAGAGTATGCGGACGGGTAGACAGAAGACGCGGCTTTGGGAGGTCGCCACCGGCAAGCTCCTGTGCGAATCTCCCCACGTCCGCATGTGTACGCTATCGCTGCGCTTTACTCTCGCTGGGGCCGCCTTGTGGGCGACCGTCGAAGGAAAAGACGTGCAGTTGTGGGAACTCAGCGCGGATGGGTCGGAACGCTCTCTGAGTGTACTGGAGCAAGCGGCCATACCCCGGACGGCGAGCTTTAGTGCTGACAAGAGGAGAATCTTGATCGGCAGCGATGACCGACGGGCCCGGCTTTGGGAGGTCTCAACAGGGCAGGCGGTTGCTGCCCAGGTGGTCAACGAGGACCCGGTCACTTTCGTCACCTTCAGCCGTGATGGCACACACTTCCTAACCGGCTGCGATTCGGGGACCACACGCCGATGGCGGACTCCTCCCGAACGATCGGTTTCCCTCCCGCTCATGCCACAGCATCCGTATCCGCTTGAAGTCGCCTGTAGCCCGACTGGCGATATCATCGTTACCGTCAGTCACGATGGCCGACGCGATACCCATAGTGTGATCGAGTGTTGGAGCACGTCGACAGGCCAGCCACTCATAAAGTTCAAGAGATCGGGATATGTTCGTAAAGTTGTCTTTGATCCATTAGGGGAATCCATCTTAATCGGTGAGGTTCAGCCTGACCGTGCGAACGGCCGGGGCTGTGCGCAGGTCCAATCGTTGACGAGCCCTGCTGCGGTCGGTCCTCCCCTGGTGCATGCGGAGCTGGTTACCGCGGCAGCTTGGAGCCCCAATGGGCGTTATCTAGTCACGGGAACCGCTGAAGGAGCCGTGCGACTGTGGGAGGTCAAGACTGGAGAGTGCATCCGCTGGCTGCCATCTCGCCACGGAAGGGTGCATGACTTGGCCTTTAGCCCTGATGGCCGATGGATCGCCAGCGCAAACCTGCAGAGAACAGCGGGACTATGGGACTGGAGAGCGGATGCGGTGTTTTCGCTACCGCACGTTGACCCGGTCCATGCCGTGGCTTTTAGCCCTGATGGGAGCAAGCTACTAACTGGCAGCGGCGACACTAGCATTCTTCGGGGTGAAGCACGTCAGTGGGACGTCACCAAGCGAATTTCCTTGCACCAGCCCCTGAGACATAATGCCGCAGTCCACTCGGTGGCTTACAGTTCTCATGGCCGAATGCTTGTCACCGGTAGCGCAGACGGTACCGCCCAAGTCTGGAACGCGATAACCGGGCGGCGCTTGGGGCTGCCACTGCTGCACGGGCAGCCAGTAGACTTGGTTGCCTTCAGTTCCGGGGGCGTCAAGGTGATTTCCGCAAGCAAGAATGGATGCGCCAAGATCTGGCCGAACCCAAGGCCTCGGTCGGTTGAGCTGGACAAGATCCAGCTTTGGCTGGAAGTAGTCAGCGGTATGGCCTTGGAGCTCACGACCGAGGGGATCGTCCAAACGTGTGTTCTTCCTCCAAAGGATTGGCGGCAGCGTCGGCAACGCTTCGAGCGTTTATATGAAGGAATGCGACCGTAATGCCCTGGTGCTTAAATCTGATTAAAATGATAAAAATATTTTAATATAAATTTTCTTAGTAAAAAGGAGGCTTTTCATGTCCGCTACGTCCAATGGTCCGGCGATCCAGCAGCAGATTGGAGCCTTCCTGGAAGTCCTTGTCCGATGCAACAACGCCAATCCTCCAAAAGACAGCCAAGTCGTCAAGGCTAAGCTTGTGCAAGTGCTTAGCCTCTACCCGTCGATGACTACGGAAGATATCGGCTGCTGTAAGATCGGCGATGTTTATCGCGATGACCTTACCAAAGCGGAGTGCGACAGTCTTGGCGGCGAGTGGTTAAAGCGACCGTGCCCACCTCCACCCCCAGAGGTCGAGGAGGCAACCTCTAAAGCGACCGAATAAGTTGGTTCGAGTCCATTGCCGCTCGGTGTGCTGCCGGAGCAAGGGCTAACGGGACCGCTTGGCCGATGCGGCTCGCGCGCTGACTTGAGAGCTGCACGGAAAGCATCGATGGCTTGAATCGTTTCGTCGTTCTTTGCTTCCGAGACATAGGTCCAGCGGGCATACTTGCCGCGGACGTCGATGTGGGCGTAGGTGCTGCCGATGCCCACGCCGATGTCGGGGCCATACGCTTCAAGTGCGGCCTTGGCGATGTCCAGCCCGGACATGCCGGCAATCTTGATGTCAGCCGCCTGGCCACTAATGTGTCGGCTCAGCGTCGGCTTTTTGCCCATGCGTTGATAGATAGCTCGATTGTACGCATCGCTGCGGTAGCCCGAAGTGATCACCACCGGCCTGTCGACGTGGTCCCGGATGGCTTGCAGGCACTTGACCAGCTCGGGGTCGATCCGGGCCTTGGCAAACGTTTTGGTCCCACTTTTGGCGAACTCACCGGCCTTAAAGTTCTTGGAGAGTTGCTTCGAGCCGTTGGCGCCGCTGACTTCCAGCAACGGGTTGCCGGTTGTGAGCGGATCGAAATGCTCCTCGCCTTCGCCGGTGGCCCCGTGGGTGATGGGCAGGGTGTTGCCGCTGGGGAACTTGACATGGGTCGGCTGGGCCATCACGCAACTCTTTGCTACTCCAAGCACGACCAAGCTGAAGAGGCAAACAATTTGCCCGAAACACAATAAAGCCCGCCGCATGTTTATTCTCACCTAACGATCAATGGTGTTACTGACTCGCTTCCCGAACTTCCGAAGCATCCGAAGGAATGATGCCATCTTAGCGATCGATGAGCTCCGGGTGCATGCCGCACCCGCTGCACCGGTCTCGCGCGGTTTGATCGGCTGGATCCCCGTCCCTTCCAAACAGCACGAAAACGTTTACAATTTGCGACAGTGCATGTGCTCCCTCACTGGCTCCAGAATGTCGTGCGGGCCCAGCATTCCAGCGATCCACCGAGCACTCCAAGCCCGGAGAACGAAGATGCGAATTCGACCCATTGCCGTCTGCCTCCCTGCACTCGTTGCCTTGCTTGCAGGGGGAGGGCTAGCCGCCCAGGAGACCCGTTCCTCGAGCCAGGCCATCAAGCCCCAGGCAGCGAAAGCCTCGCCTGGTAAGGGTAGTAAGCTTGACGAACTGCTTGGCGGTCCCATCAAGGAAGGGGTTGCTGGTGAGGTGCAGGCGCTACGCCGCGAGTACATGCTCGCTATGTTCGCTTGGCACCGTAAGCAGCGCGATGCGGCGGCCGCCCAAGGGAAGCCCGTCACATCGATTAGCCTGATGGCACCTGATTCGGTGGTCGCCGAATTCGCGCCGCGGTTCATGAAAGCCGCGGAGAAGTATGCTGGTAGCGATGACGCCTTGCCGTTTCTCGAGTGGTGTCTGTTCACCGACTCGCGGCCGCAGAACCCGACCACCAAGGCCGCCTTGAAGGTCGTGCTGCAGAAGAACTTGGATTGTGCAGGGTTGGCCAAAACGTTGGCCGAGTTCTCCCGGCTGAAGGGCAAGCTCGGTGGTGACTACACCCGCATTCTCGGCCAGATCATCGAGAAGACCAAGATCGACGAGGTGCGTGCTGCTGCTCACTTTGCTCGGGCTGAGGGGACAATGAAGACTCGCGTGCCGCGGGACCAGGGCGACGACGCAGCACAAAAGGCGTATCGGGCGCAACGCGAGGCGGCGATTGCTGACTACCAGACTGCTATTCGCCTGGCGCCCAAGGCAGCCTTCGCCGACTCGGCTCGGGGGGTCTTATTCAAGCTCAACAAGCTGCAGATCGGCATGAAAGCGCCGGACATTGTCGGCAAGGATCTGCAAGGCCAACCGATCAAGCTTTCCGACTTTACCGGGAAGGTGGTGCTGCTGAGTTTCTGGGCCACCTGGTGTGGCCCGTGCATGGCCATGATTCCCCACGAACGCGAGCTGGTCGCCCGGTATGCCGGGGAGCCGTTTGCCCTGGTCGGCGTCAACGGCGATGAGGAGCCTGCCGCGGCCCACGCCATTGCCAAGGCGAAGGGCGTTACCTGGCGTAGCTTCTGGAACGGGCCAAAGGCCGGTTTGGGAGCCATCTCCACCCAATGGGATGTCCGCGGCTGGCCGACCTTCATCATCATCGATCACCAGGGAATCATCCGGGCCCGCGGCAATACGGTCGACGACGAGCTCCTGGGCAAACTGGTAAAGGCCGCCAAGCAGCGCTAAGCGGCCAGGCTACGTCGATTAAATATATTTAAAAAATTAATCGACACGCATGTCCTTCATCGCGTCACTCGCCAGGACTTTGACGCTATACTCTGCCAGCAGGGCACGATCTTGGTGGGTATAGGTGGCGTCGCCGGTGAAGGTCTCGAGGTTGACATCGACCTCCTCTTTCAGACGCATGCCAATGGTCAGCACATGGACGCGCTGGTCTTGGAGCACATAGCGGATGGCGGCGGCGGGGAGCTGGTTGAGCCGTTGCTTGCCGAAACCGGGCACCACGTATCGCGACCAGGCACCCAGCAAGCCCGCGCCAATCACCTTCATGGCCACCAGGCCCATGCCGAGCTCATGGGCTTTGGCCACGCAGGCATTGCGCAGCTCGACCATGCGGGCGGAGTAAATCTGGTTATAGCCGCGCGGCAAATAGCCATAGGACAACATACACTGGTCGAAGCCCCCAGAGGAGATCAAGGCCAGCGCCTTGTCGAAATACGAGTGGGCGGAGAAGCCAATAAACCGCAGCAGACCTTTCTCACGCAGCTTGACCAACTCGGCGTGGATCTTCATTGCTTGCTCGACGCTCATTTGCTCCAGGCCTGGCGTGCCATGGATCTGGACACCGTCGAGATAGTCGGTCTGCAGCTCCTTGAGCGATTTCTCCACCGCCTTTTGCACCTGGTTTGGTTCGGTCGTCTCAACTTTGGTGTTCAGATAGACTTGATCGCGAATGCCTTTGAGCCCTTGGCCAAGAATGGACTCACTTTCCATATAGTTGCCCGCAGTATCGAAGTAGCGGATGCCGCGGTCGTAAACGTAGCGGACCAGCTTGACCCGTTCTTCGGTCGACAGGGGATTCCCCCAGGCCTTGGGAAGTGCCGCGCCTCCGAAGCCTAAGACCGGCAACTCAGGGCCTTTCTTGCCAAACCGCCGCTTGGCCAGCTGCTTGGCTTCGGACGCGGAGGTGCTTGCGGCGGCGACCTGGGAGCCTGCGACGGTCGAGCCGACCACGGCTGCGAGTCCGGTTTGCAGAAAATTCCGTCGGTCGACTGATCCGGAAGGTGCATCAGGATGAGCCATGACTGCTCCGATCGTTGGCTGAGGATGCGCGGAATGGGGAGGGTTGATGTGGGTGAGGATTCCGTACGGGATAGATCGCTCATAGATCAACATACAGCTTATTGTAAGCAAGAAAAAAGTGGCTCGCAACCGGTTGCTTGCGCGCGGAACGGGGCGGGGCGAGCTCGGCGGGGATGAGGGATCATGGGCGTACGCCCGAACCAGGTCCAGTCGCTGATTAGCGATTCAGTTCCCGCTCAGCCCGGGCGATCAGGGCGACTTCTTCCTCGGGGGCCTGGGCAACGAGTCGATAGCGACTGTGCAGCAAGTAATACAGCAAGGCTGCGACCAGGAAGACAGCCGTCCCCACAACCCCTGGGCGATAATCCTCGACCGAAAAACAGGCGACCAGCGCCAGGACAGCCAGCGCGACTCCGATCACTGCCCCCGGAATCCCCAGCGGGCTGCGATAGGGGCGTTCCATGTGGGGACGTCGTAGGCGTAGCACGACGAAACTGACCATCACGAGAATGTAGGAGATCACCGCTCCGAAAACTGCCATGTTCAACAGCGCTGCTCCGACCACCTGCTCTTCAAAGGAGTGGATGAGCAGGGCACAGCCAAAGCCGATGACCCCACCGAGGATCAGGGCAAAGTGGGGCACCTGGTGGCGATTCACCAGCGAGATCCAGCGGGGAAAGTAGCCCGCACGGGACAACGCAAACAGAACCCGGCCGTAGGCGTAGATAATAGTGTGGAAGCTGGCGATCAGTCCGGTCAGAGCGATCACCGTGAGTACCAGGGTACTGGCGCCCGATCCGAGCACCGCCTTGAAGCCGTCGGCAAGCGGCGCATCGGATTGCCCCATAAACGCCGCGCCACCCCCCACGCCTGAGTTGAGCACCAAGGTCAACAGCGATAGGACCAAGAGGGTCATGATGCCCCAGATCAATGCTTTGGGGACGTCATTGCGAACATCGTGGGCTTCTTCGGCGGCGAGAGGCAACTGCTCAATGGCGAGGTAGAACCAGATGGCAAACGGCAACGCCGCGAAGATGCCGTACGCACCGAATGGCAGACCGGTCGCCGCGTGCCCTTCGCTCGCCGGCACGTTGAACAGCAACTCCCAAGCAAAGCTTCGGGTAAGCAGCGCTGTGGCGTAAAACAGGATGAGCACCCCGGTGGCCAGTGCGGTCACGACCAGTCCGATGCGCATCGTCAATGCCACACCATAGCAATTGATGCCGACGAACAGGACATACGCGGCGATCCACCAGAGCCAAAGGTCCACACCTGGGATGATCGAATGAAGGTAACCGCTGATGCCCACCACAATCACGGCCGGGGTGATGACGTACTCGATCGTGTCGGTCACGCCACACACGTAGCCGGCGGTTGGACCGAGGGCATTACGCACAAACGAGTAAAAACCACCAGCATGGGGCAACGAGGCGGACAGCTCGGCGATCGAGTAGACCATGCACAGGTACATCACCGCCATAAGCAAGGTCGCAATCGCCAGGCCCCAGAACCCACCGACTGCCAGTCCAAAGTTCCAGCCGAAGTAATCTCCGGAGATGACGGCACCCACCCCGAGTGCCCAGAGAAGAAACCAGCCAGCACTCTTTTTCAGCTGCCGTTTCGCCAGGTAGTCGTCGCTGACATCTTGGTAACGCACCAGACCCGTCTTTTTGTTCGGCATTCCCTCTCCCGTGGTGACCGTGCGGCATCGGAATGAACGCTGCGGATCAGCCTGTGACGAATGATAGTGAATCCTATGGGTTTTTCCTGGTCCGACGATGCTGGCAAGGTGCATAATGGGACCGGAATCGTTCGACCGGGTGAGCCAACATGCACTATCAAACGACCATCCGCGGCGAGAGCTTTCGTTTCGCGGATTTACGTGAAGTGTTTGCCAAGTCCAATGAAGAGAAATCAGGCGACCAACTTGCGGGTGTGGCCGCCACGTCCGAACGTGAGCGGGTCGCCGCCAAGCTGGTGCTGGCCGACCTCACCCTGGGCGAGATCGTCGCCGAGCCCCTGATTGATCCTGCCATCGATGATGTGACCCGACTGATCCTTGACACACTGGACCAGGAGGCCTTTCAACCGTTGGCAAGCTTGACGGTGGGACAATTCCGCGAACGAATTCTCAGCGACAGCCTTGAGGAACCTGCGATCCGGCGGATCCAGCGCGGCATCACACCCGAGATCGCTGCGGCGGTCTGCAAACTCATGAGTAACCGGGATCTGATCTTGGCCGCTTCTCGGATCCGCAACGTATCAAGGTGTCGCAGCACCCTCGGAGAACCGGGCGTGCTCGGATGCCGCATCCAGCCCAATCATCCTGCGGATGACTTCGCTGGGATTCTCCTGGCGACCATCGATGGTCTTCTGTTTGGCTGTGGGGACGCGGTGATCGGGGTCAATCCGGCGACCGAATCGGTCGACGTGGTCGAGAGCGTACTCCGAGGGATCAATCAGCTGATCGAAGCATGTCAAATCCCAACGCAATCTTGTTGTCTGGCACATATCACCACCCAGTTGGCCTGCTTGGAGCGAGGCGCACCGGTCGATCTGCTGTTTCAATCCGTGGCCGGCACGCAGGCAGCGAACGCGAGCTTTGGCATCAGTCTATCACTGTTACAGGAGGGGCGTGCGAAGGTCCTGGAAAGTCATCGACATCGCGAGGTCGCTTGGGTTGGAAACCAAGTCACGTATTTTGAGACGGGGCAGGGTAGCGCGTTGTCGGCCGAGGCGCATCATGGTGTGGATCAACTCACGCTTGAGGCCCGTGCCTATGGGGTGGCCCGAGCGTTCGATCCGTTTCTCGTGAACAGCGTGGTCGGGTTCATTGGACCCGAGTATCTTTACGATGAACGGCAGATTATTCGTGCGGGGCTGGAAGACCACTTCATGGGGAAGTTGCTCGGTCTGCCCATGGGCGTGGACACTTGCTACACCAATCACGTTGCGGCCGATCAAAGCTCGGCAGACAATCTCATGGTGCTATTGACGGCCGCGGGTTGCAATTACTTTATGGGTGTGCCCTGTGCGGATGATGTAATGTTGAATTATCAATCGACCAGCTATCACGACGTCGCATCAATGCGACGCTTGTTCGGGCTTCGACCGGCTCCAGAGTTTCAGGCGTGGCTTCAAACCATGGAGATATTTGAGGGCGATCAACTGGCTTGGTCGGATGGTGCTTCACAACAACGTGCACTTCAGAAATTGGAGCCCGCACTCAAAGCTCTGCCAAGTTAAGGAAGCTCAACCGATGGACAGCACACCCGCGGATGATCCCTCACCGATTTCTTCATGGCTAGAAGGGCTTCGCGATCGAACGCCGGCGCGGATTCTGGCGGGTCGGACAGGAACGGCATATCGTACTAAGGATCAGCTCGCACTTCGCTGCGATCATGCCGCCGCCATCGATGCGGTACATGCGGAAGTGGATCTGGACCGGGATTTTGCCGAGGCCTTCCAGGAGCAATTTCGACTGTTTGAGGTCAGCACCTGCGCGCGCTCGAAGCAGGAACACTTGCTGCGTCCCGACCGCGGCCGTCAACTAAGTTCGCATGCTTGTAAATTGATACAGTCCCACTGTCCTCGAGGAGCCGATGTGCAGGTCGCCATTGGCGATGGACTGTCTGCCACCGCGGTTCGCGTCCAAGTTCCTCCGCTGTTACCGCTGCTTGAGGAACAGGTAACGACGCGCGGCTGGTCTTTTGGTCAACCATTTTTTATTCGTCATTGTCGGGTTGGGGTCATGAACGACCTCGGTGCGATTCTCGACCCCACGGTGGTTGTGCTCTTGATTGGCGAGCGTCCGGGGCTGGCGACCGCCGAGAGTCTATCAGCGTATCTGGCGTATCGACCTCGGCCCGGTGATACCGATGCCAATCGCAATCTGATCTCCAATATCCACGTCAATGGTATTGGGCATGGGGAGGCAGCGTCACGCATTGTTGCGCTGGCGGCGACGATGCGCAGCCTACAGACCAGTGGCACCGCGGTGAAGGAAAACCTTCGCGTAATGGACCTGCCCCGCGGTCAGACTGCCTTCGGACCTGCCCCCGATTCACAACCAAGCTGAGAGCGGAGGGCACGACCCGATCGCCGCAGCGATCGAGCAGTACGATCGCTGCGGCGATGACTTTCGCCAGGGTAGACTCTTCCGCCCCGGCAACCGCTCGGTTATACTCTTAACCATTTCGTTGCGTACGAGGGCCGAAGGTTGTCCGATGCATCCACCCCTGAACCGTCGCCCAAGCAAGGCTGGACGGACCGGTTTCTGAACGCCGTCGAGTGGGCGGGCAACAAGCTCCCTGACCCGGCCGTCCTGTTTCTGATTGCGCTCATGATTACCTGGCTGGTCTCGGCCTTCTTGGCACAGTTTGACTTCGCGGCGATCGATCCGCGAACCGATCAGCCGATCGAAATCCAGAACCAGCTCACCGGCACGGCGTTGATGGCCTTCCTGACCGGTATGGTCGAGACGTTTACCAGCTTCCACCCGCTGGGCGTCGTGCTGGTTGCCATGCTCGGTGTTGGCGTGGCCGAGCACACTGGGTTTATTAACGCAGTGATCAAATCGTTGCTCGACATCACCCCGAGCCGGCTGCTCACGCCGATGCTTCTGTTCGTAGCGATCATTAGTCACTCGGCGGGGGATGCCGGTTACGTGCTGGTGATCCCCCTTGGCGGGATCATTTTCGCGGCCGCTGGACGCCATCCTCTCGCGGGGATCGTCTGCGCGTTTGCCGGCGTCTCGGGAGGTTTCAGCGCCAACTTTCTGCCCTCAGCGCTCGATCCGCTGTTGCAGGGGTTGACCCAGGAAGGGGCGCAGATCATCGACCCTGAGCGGAGCGTGAACCCACTGTGTAACTGGTACTTCACCAGCATGTCCTGTTTGATCATTGTCGGGCTGGGTTGGTACCTCACCGACCGGGTGATCGAGCCGCGGCTCAGAGGCACCGCTGTGGACGGCAACCCCGACGACATTCCCACGATCGATGCCCTGACCGCCGCCGAGCGTCGAGGGATGTTTGCCGGTCTGGCGGCAATTGGTGTGGGGTTGTTGCTCCTCATCGCCGCCTGTCTGCCGGAGAATTCACCGTTCCGTGAGCCGGGAACGGGTTCGCTTACCGGCCCCAGGGCTCCACTGATGCAGTCGATCGTGCCGCTGATCTTCCTGCTGTTTCTGATCCCTGGCGTCGTCCATGGTTACGTAGCCGGGACCGTGCATAGCCACCGTGACATCATCCAAGGGATGAGCAAGGCGATGAGCACGATGGGCTACTACATTGTGTTGGCGTTCTGTGCATCGCTTTTCACCAATGCGTTCAAGGTGTCGAACCTCGGGGCTCTGCTCGCGATCGAGGGGGCAAACTTTCTGAAATGGCTCGAGTTGCCGGTAGGGGTGACCATCGTTGGCATCATCCTGATCGCGGCGTTGGTCAATCTGCTCGTCGGTTCCGCCTCCGGGAAGTGGGCCATGCTCGCCCCGATTTTGGTCCCGATGCTGATGCAAGTCGGCATCGCACCGGAACTCACCCAAGCCGCCTATCGGATCGGGGACTCCAGCACGAACATCATCACTCCCTTGATGCCGTATTTCCCGCTGATCGTGGTGTACTGTCAGCGGTATGTCAAACATACCGGCATCGGCACGCTGGTGTCGTTGATGCTGCCCTACTCGATTTGCTTCCTGATGACCTGGGTGGTCCTGCTGCTGGTCTATTGGCAACTATTTGGTTTGCCGCTGGGGTTGGACGCGACCTACACCTATCCGTGATGGTGGATGATCCATCCCGATCACTGCTATGGCCAAGGGGGATCCAGCCATGTCCGATGCCGCCGTTGTCCATCGAGATCCAACGCACCTGGTGTGGCAAATCCCCGGCACTGCGTCAGGGTGGTGGGTTTGCTGCCCCAAGTGTGGCCGGAGTGTACCCGCGGAGTATGCCGGCATGGTGCGCATCGGGGCAAAATCTAAACAAAAATATGTGTTAGGGTATTGTCGGGGCTGTCAACGGCCACGCTGGCTACGGGTTACCCATGATCGGAAGCCAACTTTCCAACCAGAGCAACTCGGCGCGCAAACGACTGCCAACGAGTTGCGACAACCTATGCGTGCTTCTACGCTATGGAGTCTGCTGACAGCCGTTGTTTTTGGGACCATCATCGCCACGTTGACGAGTCTTCCCCAATCGCCAGGTAAGCGGACCAACGCTTCGCCGGTCGAAGCGTTCTATCGCAAGCTGCCGAAGGACTGGACGGTCACCAAGTCAATCGTGCTGGAGGGCAACGACACCAAAAGCATCGGCAGAAGGCTGGGGGGATGTATCGACCGGTTGACGAACACCTTTTTGTCGGTCGATGGGAGAACCTTGCAAATCAATTGCATCCATTGCCCGACCGACCAAGACGTGGCATCGATCTATGCGGCACTCACGAGGAACCAGCGCAATTCCCGGTCCATTTATCGGGACGGTCGGATGTTGGCGGAATTGCTCTGCGATGATGTACGGCTGAGTCTCGATGCCCGCAACCGTTTGTTCCTTCCGAGCAAAGTGCGCTACCGCGTTTCGTTTGATGCAGCGCCCCTGCAATCGTGTGACTATATGGAGATCAACGAACTGTTCAACCTTTTTCTCCAGTACGAACGCGATACCAGTGCCCGTACCGAGGAGCAAATCCACGAGAAGACGCGTGGCTTTCAGTTTGGCAACCAACTTCGCTTTTACACGCAGGGACGGGGTGACGCGGGGTCGCGATTCCAGCTCACACCATCGCCTGTTGCGATTACGGATGTCCACGATGGAAAAGTGTTCTCGTTTGATAAGTTGCCGAACAAGGCGGGCGTGCCCTACGTCTCCGTGGTTGCTGAGATCACCGCACAAACTTACCACCGCAGGAAAGCCAACCGGGATGTTACACCGCTGCTGCGAGCGACCAAGCACTGGCCGAGTCAGGACGCGGAGGTCCAGCAACTGGCGGCGAGCATCACCAAGGATTCCGAGACCGACCGCGCTCGGGTTCAGGCGATCCTTGAATGGATGATGCCAGGCCAGAATCTCCGCTACGGTGGGATGATGGGATCGCGGTATGGATTACCGAAGGTACTGCGCCAGCGTTTTGGCCGATGCTGGGACTTCTCAGATTGTTTTATCACACTCTGTCGGGCAAGCGGAATTCCTTGCCGCCAGGTTGCTGGATGGCTACATGGCTTATCGGGTCACGTTTGGGCCGAGGTGTGGTTGGACGGAGCCTGGGAGGCCTTCGATCCGACGGCCGGAATGGGCTGCGGAAGCGACTACATCCCCTACTTTGTCAGTGAAGATGGAGACATGCCGCTGTTATATCTCTCACGTGTCAAAATCGAGATCTTGCACGCCGAACAGCCAAATAGCCCGAAGCAACCACAATAGCGCGACAGCTTCCCTACGGAAGGACCAGGGCTGGTCCTTCGCGGGAATGGGAAGAATGTCGCGCGGAAAAGGCTTGCTGCAGACCGAACAAGCGTACAAGTCGCTGCGACTCAATCTTGGTCGCGTGCAAACACCGGATAAACGCGATCTTTTGCCCGGTCGTAGTAGACCTCACCAGCAATGATGGCCTGGTCCACGTAGGTGCGGTAGTCCAGTGGGGGACCGTCGAGCACCAACAAGTCGGCGTCCTTGCCCTTCTCAATGCTCCCAATGCGATCGCCCATGCCCATCGCACGTGCAGGCACGATGGTCAGCGCGGCCAGTGCCGTTTCTTCACGACAGCCACCCCGTACCGCAAATGCTGCTTCGAGCGGCAAGCTGGTCAGATCGCGACCGGCCAGGCCATTCAGGCTCACTGAGCTCGACAAGGTGCCCAAGGCAAATGGGACGGCGGACTTTTCTAAGTACCGAGAGGTTTCAATCGAGCTGCCCGTGGTGTCCTCGTTGCCGCGTTGGGGGCGACGTTGGCTGCGTGGCGTGATGACGACGGTGACATTCGCTTTGCTGAGTTCCTCAGGGATTAACCAAGCCTCATGGACGTTCTCAAGAACCAGACGATAGTCGAGTTCCTTGGCAAGTTGGATCATGTCTCGGATCTGACTCTTGGAGGAAACGGCGATGCGTAAGGGAATCTCCTTCTTTGCCAGGCGAACCAACGCTTCTGCGACCGGGCGACGCGGCGGACGTTTGGCGTTGCCTTCTTTGGACGCCTGCTCGTGCTCCTGCATCTGCTTAAGATAGTCTTTGGCCTTCTTAAGATTCTGTCGCCAGGTGTAGCGATTCACAGGACCCGTCAACCCAGAAACCGACATGGCATAGAATGGCATCTCCTTGACCAACATCGGTTTCAGCTTGCCATAAGTCAGTTTAAGGATCACTTGTTTTTCTAACCTTGGCGTGGAAGGCGTCGTGCGGCGAATCGGCTCGGCAGGCAGAAATGGCAGATTACAGCATGGACACACCGAAAGCTCGTCCTCTTCGTTGCGACGACGGAATCGTGACGATCCACCACGAATCTCTGCACAACCCGTTGTGATGCCCACTCCCAAGCAGTACTTCAGGTCACGATCAAACGGATCCAGCGTGTCGGTCACACTCCCCGAACTGGAACGGCGATTTGACGAGCCTCCTCGACTGCTTCGCTGGGTGCTTAGTCCGACACCGGACATGTTCATCGCCACGAAGCCTGGAGTGATATGCTTGCCTTTCGCATCGATGACCTTGGCCCCCTTGGGGATCTCAACGTTTTTGCCAACGTTGAGGATTTTGCCGTCTTGAATCAAAACCGTTCCATTGCGGATGACACTTTGGGTCACCGGATGGATAGTTGCACCGACCAGGGCGGTGATCGGGCCCTTTGGCTCTTCTTTGGCCGTTTCACTCTTCTTCGGCTTCGCTTCGTCCTTGGCTGCGGCTGGCTTCTTCGACTTGTCCTCTGGCTTGTTGCCATCGTCTGACTGGGCCGAGACCGGTCCCAGCGGGGCCAGGAATGTTAGAATAAATGTAACTATATACTGAAATATATTAGTCCTCATGGACGATTCTCCCTTCGATAAGCACCTGACGCAACCGGCTGGTTGGCTCGACCGGATCGCCATCAAACACTAATAAATTGGCGGTTTTGCCCGGTGCGATGGTGCCGAGTTCCTTGTCCATACCGAGCATTGTCGCGGGGGTGAGCGTCAACGCTTCAAGAGCCTTTTGACGCGGCAAGCCACATTTGATGAGGTAGGCAACGGGAAACAGCGGCACGTCCTGAGTGGCGAGCAGTGCACTGGTTTGTGAGGTCTGGGTAAATGCGAACGGAATGCCTGCTTGGCTTGCCAGCTTCGGCACGTTGATGCGGTCTCGTGAGTTGGGACGCACGTCGACCGTCGGTTTCAGGATCAACTGAATCGAGTGTCCTTTCAT
The DNA here is from genome assembly GCA_964410665.1 of uncultured Alcaligenaceae bacterium. Lineage (GTDB taxonomy): Bacteria > Planctomycetota > Planctomycetia > Gemmatales > Gemmataceae > CAYPIE01. Next base: position 19,391 of record CAYPIE010000023.1, on the reverse strand, counting down.
CGCCGGTAGCGTCCGAACCACGTCGGCTCCGGAGGCACGCAGCACCACTGTTACTTTCTTGTAGTCTTCGAGCAGGGTCAGCAGGTGCAGAATCGCGGCCGCATTGCTGGCATCGACGAACAGGGGCTTCTTCCCTTCGTAGATCGCTTGCCACAGTTCACGCGTGGCATCACTGGAACGACTGCCACGTCCTGAACTACCGCGTGAGCGACCCATCGCAGGACCCGTTCGACCCGCGTCCCCAGACCCAGCACGACCAGAGGGTCGCTGGCTACCCCGTTCCTGTTGGCGCTTGAACACACCCAGACCGTTACGGATACGCCCCAGGCTGGTCGAGTCATTGCTGACGTCGGTGTAGAGGATGCCGTCGGGTTGTTGCAACATGGTCTCTGGGTTGTCCGTGGTGACACGTACCAGAGCGGACTGTCCATAGCCAGAACTCACTAGGTTCAGTGTCGTCAACCCTGAGCGGGGCAATGGCTTAAAGCCTCGATCATAAGGATAAAAGTTGTCGGCTAGCTTGGTGAACGTTGCACTCGATGAGCCTCGCGACGGAAGGGTGATCGTTCGGCCACCAATCACAATCGTGCGTGGCGTGGATGCCGAGGACCCACTCGCAACGCGCACTTCCCAGAATGGATCGACAATTCCGGGCATGATGGTTTTTCCACGGGCATCCACCACCTTGGCGTCCGCGGGAACCTTTATCTCTTTACCCGCAGCATGGATTTTTCCCTCATGGACCACCAGCGAGGCGTTTTCCATTCGACCTTGTTTGTCCACGGTTTCGATCGTAGCGTTTTCGTAGACGATGGGTCGCTCTTGGGCTGGTGCACTGGCAGTCACCGGGAGGAAGAACACGGCCACGCAGAGCAACTGGGAACGACGAATCTTAGAACCGGCGGCGGGTCTTCTTGGTGTCGTAGGCAATTTTGCCATTGATCAGTACCTGAGTTACGTAGTTGCGTGGATCGATGATGGAACCGGTTGTAATCACAATGTCCGCGTCTTTGCCAACTTCGAGCGAACCAACCCGGTCGGCAATCATGAGTGCCTTGGCGGGCTCAATGGTCAGCCCCCGGATCGCTTTCTCCTCCGTCCAGCCATAACGCACCGCCATGGTTGCCTGGAAGAACAACTCTTCTTGGGGAATCACTGGGGCATCAGTGTTGACGCCCAACTGCTTGAGTCCGCGACGATGGTACTCGGCGACGATCCCTTTGATCTGGCCATCCTCAGGTTCATAGCGAAAGCCCCGGGGACCGGCCATCACCGGGATGTTCCGCTTTTGGATCTCTTTGGTCAGCTTATAGCTATCGAAAGTCCCATGGCCAATGATCACCTTAAGCTTCATCTCATCGTGGAGGATGCGTAAGGTCGACTGAATCACTTGATAACCTTGGGTGTGAACCAGGACTGGAATCTCACGATGAAACAGTGGTTTGAAATACTCCAGTCGCAAGTTTCGGGCTGGCTCTTTCTTACGGCGACCGGCTTCCCAGTCATCCCAATCCTTGACGTATCCTTGGCCAACACGTAGTTGCTCACGAATCACCCAATTCATGCCCATGCGGCCCGAGCCGAGCTCGCCGCTACGCCGCTCCGGGTTCCCCGCCTGGGCAATCTTCAACACACCAGGAAATCGCACCAGCATGTCTTGTAATTTGCCGGGTCCTGTCTTCACCAAGGCACCCCAGCCACCCATGTTGGTGCCACTGCCAGGAATAAAGCAAACGGTGGTCACACCCCCGGCCACGGCAACCTTGAATCGCTCATTGTCAGGGATGATCTGATCGAGTACACGCAGCTCAGGGTTGGTCTGGTAGACCATCTCATTGATATCGCGGGCGCCACCGACGTGACTGTGGACGTCAATCATTCCTGGCATGGCGAAGCGATCTTTGTGATCGATCTCGGTGTAGCCTTCGGGGACCTGGATTTCGCCTTGGGGAGCGATCGCCTCAATCTTGCCATCGGAGACAAGGATCGTGCCGTTAATGATCGGCTTGCCCGCACAGGTGAGAATTTTTCCCACATGCAGTGCAAGCTTGGGCTTTTCTGGTTTCTCCGCGTTGTTGGGCTCGGCGATCGCCAACGGCGTGAGCACCACGAGAAGCAGTAGTGCGCTGAGAGGCATGGGCTGCACAGCACGTCGCATTATTCATTCTCCTCTGCCTGATAGGCCCATTTGCCATCGATCATCACGGCGAGCACTCGACTAGACGCCTCAAAGGGCGGCCCACTCAGCACGACCAGATCCGCATCTTTACCAGCCTCGAGGGTACCCAACTTCTGGTTCAGGAACAGCAGCTGTGCTGGTCCAGAGGTCAGTCCTCCGAGTGCATCTTCGATTCCAAGACCTTTGCGAACTGCATATTCCACCGCCAATGGGAGTAACTGGACACCCTTGGTTGCTTTGGACTGGAATCCAAACGGGATGCCCGCGTTGGCGAGGATCTGAGGGGTATTGATCTTCTGGTAGTCGACCGTGCGAACGAAGTCGGGTCCAACGACGACGGGGATCTTGGCCTTGGCCAACTCATCGGCCAGTCGAAATGCATCATTCCCACCAACAATGACCAAAGGCAGTTTGAATTCATCCTTAAAGATCTTCACCGCCAATCGGATCTCGGTCACACGATTCGCTTCCACTAGTGCCGCGGATTGGCCAGCGAATAGGGCCCGATACGGTTCTAAGTTCGCTGTTACCTGGGGCTTTTTCGGTGGCTTGGGCTCTTTCTCGGATTCCTTGTCGGCGTCTTCCTTGGGCTCCTTTTGGGGTTCCTTTTCAGACGCCTCCTTCGGCGCCTTCTTTATGAGCTCCTTCTTGGCTTCTTTCTTGGATCCCTTTTCAGATTCTTTCTTGGGCTCTTTTTCAGTTTCCTTCTTAGGTTTCCTTTTGGCTTCCTTCTTGGGCGCTTTCTTGGATTCCTTTTCAGACTCCTTTTTGGGTTCTTTCTTGGTTTTCTTTACGATTTCCTTTTTGAGTTCTTTCTTGGTTTCCTTTTCGGGCTTCTTCCCCGAGTCGTTTTTGTCGTCGTCGCGTTGCTTTGAAGCAGAACGCTCGTATTCAGCGAGGTCCTTCTCGTACTGCGTCCAACGGTCGGCGTAGCTCTTCGCCCGGCGTAGTGTGCTGCGGAGCGAAGCGGCTTTCGAAGTAAGATTCCCAGAAACCGAGAAACGGACGGCGACAGGATCTTTCACCACCCGTGGCTGATCGGACAGCTTAAAGGCTACGACGGGTCCAATCGAATCCCCACTAGGTCCCAACAAGACCGTGGTCACTCCGCCCTCACGTGCGGCTGCGATCGATGGATCATCGGATACCAATAGGTCGCCAAGCTTGGTGTCGAGTGAGACACTGCCACGCAGGGGGGCACCCATACCCAGTCCCGTGTAAAGATCTACGAAACCAGGAACGATGACGGCGTCGGGGAAGCGACGTCGCGTAGCGTCCACGGGAGCAGACACGTCACGACCAATCGCGAGGACTTTCCCGTCTTGAATCAAGATGGTACCAGGAGTGACGATCTCACCGGTGCCCGTGTAAATCTTGGCGGCACCCAGAAGCGAGGATTCCGGCGTTTTCTTGGCAGTATAGACCTGTTTACCATCGACGTAGACGGAGGAAACCCGCGTTCGCGAGCCAAACGGATCTCCCGTAAGAATCACAAAGTCCGCATCGTGACCCGGGGTTAATGAGCCAACGCGATCGGCCACGCCAAGCATCTCGGCAGGATAAACCGTGAGCATCTTGAGCACTTCTTCGGCGCTGATCGCACCGCGTTGGAAGACGCCCCCTAAGAACAGCATCTCGGCGAGATCGTCATTGGACATCGGCCGAATCGCCACCGGATAATCCGCGGCGAGGAGCTTCGCTGCCGTTGTCCAAGGCAGTGAGACATCACCCGACTCATCCGCCACCGGCAAGCTCGACACCTTCCCTGGACGCACTCCCGCACCAAGAATGACTCCCCTAAGGGATTGGTTTTGTTCATCATTCTTCGTTAATAGCTTGGCATTGGGCACATCCACCAGAATGGACTTCAACGAGAACTCTCGGGTCAGATTCAGTGCGGCACGGAGGGCAGCGCTCGAGGGAGCCGTGAAGCGTGCTTGTCTGCCGTTGGCCATGTTCGTGACCAGTGCATGCACACACGGAGAAACCTCCTGCGCTTTGACGAACTGCTTTTGATCGGCACTAGCCGCTTGGTACATCGCTCGGATCCCGGCGACGGCACCACTGAAGCTGGTGGCCAGCTGTGGCTTGCTCGGCAACAGCGGTTTATCGACCGCCACCGCGCCAATGGGTGGCTCGTAAATCGTGGGTGGTTTCTTAAACCCATCGCTCAAAACAATCCGTACGCCACCCACGCGCTGCAAGGTTCGGTCGTCAATGTTTGACCCCGCCAGCTTGACAACCGCTCCCCGTCCTGGCATCAGACGCTTGCTGCCTGGTGAAAGCTGCACCGTCGTCACACCCCCGGCTAGTATGCTTTGATAATCGCCATAGAAATCAAAGCCATTGATCGCAAGAAATTGTGGGGTCAGGGCTTGCTCATCGTCGCGGCCTTTTTCACCGAGTGTGGTTTCTGCCACGACTAGGCCGGGAATGATCACCGCGCCACGGACATCACGCACTTCCGCGCCTTCAGGAATCTCCACCAGATCACGCGGCCCGACTGCTTTGACTTTGCCATCTTGAATGAGCAGCGTCCCGTTGTGCAGTGGTGCGCTCTCGCCCGTCCAGATCCGTGCGTTGATGTACGCCAGGGGACCAGCCAGGGCGACTGCCCCGTTTGCCCAGAAAGCCATTAGTCCGACGAGCAGACACAATACGCTTGGGTACGACCAACCTTTTCGGTCAATGATGAATCGCATGGAGCACTCGCGGATTATTTAAGGGAAGGATCAAGCAAGTCTTTTAGCTTTGTGTCTTTGGATCGATCGTAAACAACCTTCCCACGCACGAGGGTCTTGCTGACCCAAGTGCCAATCTTCAGGGGATCTCCGGTGAATAAAACCAGGTCCGCATCCTTGCCAGGCTCAATGCTGCCACAGGTTTTCTCAATGCCCAGGATTTGGGCTGGACGCACGGTGATGGCCTTAAACCCCTCTTCGAGTGGCATACCATACTTCACCGCCGTCGCTGCCTGATACCAGAGATAGTTCGTCCCCAACAACGTCGGCAGGCTACTACGGCGACTCGATCCCAGGCTACCGGTGGTCTGGAAGGTGATCGGGACGCCTGCGTCTTGATAAATCTTGGGAAGGACAATTTTCTTGTCTTCTCCCGTTCGCGGATTCGTCTCCCAAAAGACCAGCTCAGGCTCTAGGATCACCGGCAGCTTGCTTGCGGCGACCTCTTTGACCGCCTTGTAGCACTCCTTCTCCAGCACCAGGACGGGCTTCAAGTCATTGGTTTTGATCAACTCTAGGGCCCGGGCAACGTCCATCGGAGCGTTGCAATAAATAAACGCCAGAAGCTCGCCCTTGAGAAGCTTGCCGATTGCTTTTTGCTTGATCTGGGTATCCACCGCGTTGCTCGGTGACGGGGGGGGAGTGGGTCGGTCCGGACGTTCTGCCGGAGGCTGTGTCGCCGAGTCTTCCTCTTCCCCGGTGGAGACTTGCTTTTTGCCAGCAGACTTGGCGGTCTGATTCTTCTCCAGCAACTCACGGGCCGCCAACAGCTCTTGTCGCAACGTGCTCAGGTGACTCATGCGGCTGCGGTTGCTACCCGGCTTCAACGAAACCTTGATGCCCATGTCCCGCTTGACGATCATCTCGTCGACGAAATCGCCCGCGGTCTTGATGATGGCCGCTTGGCCACTCAGCATGGTGTTGTGCCCCGGAACCACGCACACGGTGGTCACGCCATTGCGTCGACACTCCTCGAAATAGGGGCGACTGGGATCGATGCCATCCACCACCGAAGCAAACGGAATGGTCGCGTTTCGCTCGTTAGTCTGGTCCATGCCACGGGAAGTGTGTGCTTCAATCAGGCCTGGCGTAATGACCATTCCCGAGGCATCGATCACTTTGGCTTCGGTGGGGATCTTAAGATCCTTACCAACGGCTTGGATTTTCCCTTCGCGAATGAGGATCACACCATTCTCGATCGGCTCACCGGCCATCGTTAGAATGCGTCCTCCTTGAATTGCCAGATCCGTTTGGGCGTTAAGCGTCGAGGCCTGGCTGAGCAGCACCACTGCCAACAGAGCCATCATGGAGCGAGAACAAGCTGAACGCATCGCGAATTACTCTCCAGTGGAATGAATTGTGCCATCGACCATGACCCATTTGATTCGGGAGGTGAGCTCCAACGGATCGCCATAGAACGCAACCAGGTCAGCATCGAATTGGGGAGCAAGGGCACCGAGTCGTTGGTTTAAACCAAGTAATCGAGCGGGTGTAACGGTGACTGCCTTGAGCGCCGCTTCACGCGGCAATCCGAAACGAACGGCAAATCGGGCTTGCTCCAACAGGTTGCCACCCGACAGAGCGACCGGAATGCCTGCTTGGTGCAACGCCCCTGCCGGATTCCAAATAATGTCCGTATTCTCTTCGCCGCTTTCACCGGTGGTGAGCGGCTCTAGGATTACTGGAGCCTTGGCGGCGACGATGTCATCGATCACTTTGTACGCTTCCTGTCCACCGACGATGATGGGCGAGCAGTTGAATTCCTTGGCCGTGCGTAGCAGTGCCAGCAGATCGTGATCCGTACGACTCACGGCAAACAGAGGGAGCTTGCCATTGACAGCCTGTCGTACCGGTGCCAAGTCGGGGTTATCGCCTCGCTTGGCACGGTCAAAGATGCTTCGCACCATCCAGATGACACCCATGCGGGTGTTGGGTTGGCGAACGAAGATGCTATCGGGACGTGTGCGGGACCGATTCCGCGAACCAGGATCCGAAGCCATGGTGACGAACAGTCCAACGTCACGTTTGACCACGGGATCGGCCTTGGGACCTTTGGCCGTCTTCACCGCACAGGACAATCCAGAGATCACGGCGTTGGTACCAGGTGCCAGTCCGAGCGTGGTAGTCCCTTGGTCCAAGGCTTCGCGAAAGTCGCGCGACTCCCAGTCCACGGCCGACAGCACCCGATAACTGGGAGACACTTCTTTGGTCAGGTCGTCTTCGCCCGTGAGGCCCGCTTGACTGTAAGCATCCACGAGCCCGGGGATTAACGTTCCCGATTTCAAGTCGATGACCTGTGCTCCCTGCGGTGCATCAATTTCCTTGGCAACCGAAACAATTTTGCCATCGGAAACCAGTACAGCTCCCGGTTCCAGTGCCGGCCCAGTCATGGTGTAGACCTTGCCCGCACGAATCAGAATGTCACCCGCACGGGCACTCATACCAAAGATCAAAAGGATCGCAACAGTCAGTAACAAATAGCGATGTTTCATCGTGACTTCTCAGCTCTCATGTTGTTAGCCTCAAGGAAGGCGACAACGCATGCTTTAAGGATTGTGATTTGCTCTATTGGATTTGCCCATCGACGATGACTCCGAGAACGTTGCTGCCCAGATCAACCGGTGAGCCGGACCATATCACGAAGTCCGCAGGTTGACCCACAGTCAAACTACCCGTACCTTCTGGAAGCCCGGTCATTGTGGCGGCATTGATCGTCAAACCTTGCAACGCAACCGAGGGTGGCATCCCAGCGTTGACGGCCATGGCAGCCGTCATACGCATTTCCTGGGCTGAGCCAGAACCAAATGCAACCGGCACACCCATGGCTGCGGCACGGACCAAGTTGGTCAGTTGGCGACCGTAGTCTTGCTCTTGGACAGGTGGTGCCACAATTCCAATCTTTAATTGTTTGATCTGATCGATTTGATTGCCGAGCTCCTTGGCGTTAACCAGCACGCCACGGAGCTCGTGTCGGCGGATGATCTGCAAAGCCGCGGTGACTTCTGCACGTGTCTCCACTTCAAACAGTGCAACCTGTTCGCCCGCTCGTAGTGCGTCGCGATTCTTCTGGCGTGCTTGTTCGAGCTTTTGCTTCACCAGATTTGGGAGATACAAGTTGATCGGTTGCGACTTGCCTGAAAACGCATCGTCGATCAGTTCCACTTGGCCGGCGAGACTTGCAGGAAAACGACTATTGTTGCGTGAGCCACTTGTCAGGGAAAACTTGGTGGCAACGTCTGGCGCCAGCGCCGGGTTGTTTGCCCCAAGGCGTAAACCGCTGGCGGTGCCCCCCACCACGTTGCCGCCCCCAGGGGTGAATACAACTGTCAGAAAGCCCTCCTTCGACAACTCCTTTGCCTGGTCGGTCGTTGGATCATAGGCATCGACGGCGCGAAGAAAGCCCGCATCGGCTTCCGACTTTTCATCGATGTTCATACCCAAGCCAAGATCGGTGCTTGCCGCGATCAACCCAGGGGTTACCACGGCAGAGCCAAGGTCAAACACCTCGACGTTTTGACGGTCGACGTCCTCACCAACCTCTCGAATGAAGCCATTTTTGACCAAAACCTCACCTGGGCGAAACTCTCCTTGGTCGATCGATAAGTTGGTCGTCTTGAGGACATATTGAGCAGGCAGCTTTGCGGGTAACGCAAGGTTCGCATCAGCCGCCTTTGGCTGGGCAACGATCTGAGCATCGGGAGTATCAAGAATCACTTTGCCCTTGGAGATCACCAGACGCACCCGAACACTCGGATCGAGGGGATCGCCTGCAAACACGACCAAGTCGGCTTGCTTGCCCGGTTCGATGGTGCCCAGGCGATCGTCGACCCCCAAGATCTTTGCGGCATTGCAGGTGATGGCTTTGAGTACTTCCTCCGGCGCGACCCCTTGAGCGACTGCAGCGGCCGCCTGCACGCGCAGGAACCGCGACGAGCGTGGCTGGGTGCCAAAAGTTGCCAGTGCCCAGGGAGTTGATTTCCGAACCAGAGCAGTCAGATAATCTTTCGCTCGGTCTTTCCGATATGCAGGAACATCGTCCAGTTCCAAGGTCGGGCCCAGGACCAGTGGGATTCCTTGATCGACCAAGCTTTTGATCTGGGCTTTTGCCGCGCTAGCACCATCGAGCACCAAACGCAGGTCAAATTCTTCGCGTAGCTTGAGTGCGTTGGCAACGTCATCCTCGCGATGCGCTTCGAGACGTACAGGAATCTTCCGCTCAAGAACCTTGAACAGAAAGTCTTTGCTCGGATCGGCTTTGGGTTCCTTGGCAGACTTGTCGCCTTTGGCTTTCTTGGCTTGGTATTCCTTGAACTGCTCCCCATACTTCTTGGCACCTTCGAACGCCTTCTTAAGGCTGTCATACTGACGTTTGCGTGTCAGTGGTGTATTCCCTCGTGAGGAGGTGTTTTGCGGTGTCTCAGTTTGCGAACGAGTTGGTGGTGTGCTTCTTGCGGATGAGGTTGAAGACTGTGTACCAATCGAGGCCTGTAACCCGGCATCAGCGAGAACGACGAGCTCCTCCACGGTGGTTGCCGGTGCAATCCGGAGCACCGCCCCGCGACCACCGAGAATGCCATTCGACGAAGGCTGGACGTAGACCGAAGTCACGCCATGCTCCAGAATCTCTTGCCAATCCTCGGCGTAGATGTCGATCGCATCGAGCACGTTGAGCTTGGCACTATTGCCGGCTTCTTTGCGAGCGGCGGGTGTCAACCAGGCTTTGCTGGCGGCATCGATGAGCCCAGGTGTGATAACCATGTTCCGCACATCGATGCGTTGTGCATTGGCGGGGATCTGGACTGCAGGTCCGACCGCGGCGATTTTCCCGCTTTGAATCAGGATGGTTCCTTCGAGTGTTCCAGCATCGGTTTGCGTTGCAATTCGTCCGCCTACTAAAGCAATGGGCGTTTCTTGATTTGTGGCTTCCTCGTCGGCAAGTAGGGCAGTTGAATTTGGAATGAGAAGGAGCAATAGAAGAACAGACCAGTTCGCACAACTGCCGTACGCAGGAAGCATAAGAAGGTCCCTATGTAAAGATCGCTTGACTTTGTGAGTCAATCGGAGTGAATCGTGGAGAGGATGAGGATTTAATAATCGTAAGAGACATGATTTGGGAGAAATCGGATCGCGTCAAGGAAAAAGTTCCCTAGATTGCCATCTTCGTAAGTGGTGAGGCCTTTTGTAAGCATTTTAGCAAGGAGATGAGCCATCGTCGTATTGCTCAGAGCATTTCCTTTTGGCTGTCATCGAATCGCCAACCAACCAAGCGTCTTATCCTTTTGTCCTAGTGGACCAGAGTTCCGGGATTTCCAGGTCGCCCGAATCCGGGTTGGGTGGCAGGTGGTTTGGGTTTGGGTGGCACGCCCTGAGTCTACGGGGCGGCCGACAGGTCGTGGGTGGTCAGCAGGGAGAAGACCAATTCCTTTAGCATGCCGGTGGCGTGGTGGAACAGGGCCGGCAGCTTGCCCACCGGGAAGCCACACCCGGTTGTCTACCTACCCGGCTCAGCAGCATCAGTCATGAAATAACGTGCAGGTTACTTGAGTTCCGCCCATTTCGCAGGAGTGCACGTCAAAGGTTGCGCCGATCAATTCGGATCGATATCTCATGGTCCGTAGTCCACCACTGGTCCTTCGGGCCTGAGAAGGCTGGAAGCCTATTCCATTGTCTTCGATAGTCAGCGTAAGCTCTTTGCCCTTGTCCTCCAACGTTATGCGAATGCGAGTCGGTTTTCCATGCTTGAGAGCGTTCGTCACCCCTTCTTGAGCAATGCGATAGAGATGCGTCGCTACCTGATTGTCCGTGATGTGAACTGGGCAGGGACATTCGAAGATGGCCGAAACCTCTTCCAGTTCATCAAACTGACCCACCAGTTCGAACAGTGCAGAAGTAAGGCCCTCGCTATCCACTTCGATTGGTACCAAACCCCGTGACAACTTTCGAACGTGGCCGAGCGCTTGCTGCAACCCATCAGTCAGTTTGATTGCATACTTCAATTCGGGAGGATCGTTCGCCTTGAGTACGGTTACCAATGTCGAGGCAAACAACGACAACGCGGTGAGCATCTGGCCAACGTTATCATGCAGTTCTTGGCCAATGCGTCGTTGTTCCTGAGCAACGATTTCCAGGAGTTCCTTTTGCAGTTGCAGTCGCTCGGTCACATCCTGGCCCGTAGCCAACAAGCCAATCACTTTTCCATCACTGTTTGTCAGTGGAGTGTCGTACCATTCGATCTCGCGTTCACTTCCATCCTTGGTAAGGATTGGGTTGATGTTCCCACGGGTTTTGTCTGTCGCAATGGCACGATGGAACAATGCCCGAATTCGCCGACGTTCGCGCTCGGGCAGGAAGAGCTCGAACCAACTGCAGCCTTTCACTTCTTTGAGCCGCCAATTCGTCAACTCTTCGAAATAGGGATTGAACTGGACGATGCGTCCTTCGAGGTCCAACACCAACACGATGTTCCGAGCGGTGCGTACGAGGCTCTCACTGAATTCGTGTGCTTTGTGTAGTGATTCTTCAGCTTGTTTGCGATCCGTGTTGTCACGAATAACAAACGTGGACAGACACAAGTGCTTCGCTTCACTTACCGCGAAATCAATCGGGAACGTCGATCCGTCTTTGCGGCGACCCTTCACTTCTCGGCCGGGTTCACTGCGATTGGCCTGCCGGATTTCGAGATAACGTGACAGGTAGGAGCTGGGTTCATTGCAGTATGGCAGTGGCATCAGCATGCTAACGTTCTGGCCAAGCAACTCATCGACAGAGTAGCCAAACATCTGTTCGGCGGCGTGGTTCGCACTACTGATCGTCCCTTGCTGGTCGATGGTTACAATTGCATCGGCCGCCGTGTCAAGGATCCCCTGCAATCGGTCCATGCTTTCGCGGATGGTTGCTTCTGCTCGTCGCGGCTCGGTGACGTCTTGCACAACAGCGCTGACACCGAGAATCGTACCATCAGGGTCGGTGACGGGATAATAGCTTGCCATGTAGCTACTCACGTCCGAAGGGCTGACCTCGCTCGGCTTTTCGACGATAAACTTCAGTTCAGGCACGCCGGTTTCGAGGACCCGACGATAGATCGGTTCGATTGTGTCGGCGATACTTGGCAGGACTTCACGCAAGGTGCGACCGAAGTGCTCTTCGACCGGTAACTCATGGATGTTCGCCAAATCTTCGTTGATACGCACGAACCGTGCATCCGTATCAAGGAAAGACAAGCCGACTGGCGCGGTGCGATAGAGCAGTTCCAATTCCGCAAGCTGCTGTTGCATCGATCTAGCCGTTGCCCCCTGTTGCAAGCCCAAGTACAGCGTCATGACCAGGATGAAGCCAAGGAAAGCAAATGCAGCGGTGCCGATGAGCATAATGAATCCAACGCTTATCAACACATATATGATTGCTGCCAAGAATTGAATCGCCGTCGCGAGCAACAGTAACCAAACGGATTGGTGTTTTCCCTTTTGTATCAAGTGATAACAACTGATGGAGGCGAACCCCAGCGACAGGGCAAATGGCAAATAGGTTGCCATCGCGAGGGGGCTGACGACGACGCTTACCCCATGCCCCACATCATGCACTTCGGAGAAGACCATCGGATAAGGCAAGCTCGCATTCAACAGGATTACGAATAGGCACACGGCGTTGTGACCCACCAAGAAGCCTAATGGGCGGTTCCCCGAGCACAATGCAACGAGCCAAACGAAGATCCCGTTCCAGAGATTGCTGACTACGACTTGTCCGCGCACGGCACCCACGAAGTCAGCAACGGTGGTCGACTCGTAGAGCCGAATGGAATAAAGCGAGTAGACGAGCGCTGCGAGCCACGACAGGCCGAACAACAGATGAAGGCAGCTTCTCTGTTGCAGGGCGAGAAACGCATGACTCAATCCTGCATGGAGACACAAGCCGACAACTACGAACAGCAATGGGACAACGAAATCGCTCATCAGGATGTTTCTCTGGCAAGCCTCGGATGAACAGCCTGTAACTACGAATATCGAAAGATGCAAAAGAAGCGACGGCTCTAGCTCCCGCCTACGCCGCTCGGAGATTCGCTACTGCGTCTCTCCGGGTTGCCCTCTATTCAAGATCGACTGGCCGGCGGGACCGTGTCCGGCAAGGGACCGGTGGGCGAACCAGTCAGCGCCAAGGTGACCGCGGAGTTCAGCGGCGCGGGGGGGTAACGTCGTTGTCTGGTTCGATGCTCGAGGAGGCAAGGTGCCCGCTTCCGCAGGGGTCCGTTGAGCGGGCGGCAGGGTAGCGTCCTCAGGGTGAGAAGGTTCTAGTAGGAGAGAGGTGGGTTGTTCGCTCATGGTTCCCCTCGTGGGGCAGCCCCTCGTGAGGGCTGGCCTCACGAGGGGCGACGACAAGGGTTCGAACTGACGATGCCCCGCCGTCGGCTGCAGCGTTTGGTTCGCCCGCTCTGCGAACTACTTCTGCGGCGTTACATCCTCGATGTCCTGTTCTTTCTTCTTGTCCAGTGGCAGCAGCGTAAGTTCCTTCAGATTGGAGAAGTCGATCTTCTTGAGATCAACCTGACGCACCCGGCGATTGTGCTGGGTGTGGTACTGAAAGATCAGGTTCTTGGTGTCGTAGGCCGTCGTCCAGATGGTCGAGCTGCGCATGTTTTTGAGCTTGGCATCGCCATCGCCCTCGGCCGAGCCGAGCGGCAGGTTGAAGCTGTCCAGGATGCGGAAGGCTTCGTACATTGTTTCCTCCCCGGTCGCCGTCGGCCGTGCGGTCTGGGTGAAGGCCACCGCCCGCACGAACCGCGATGGTGGGGTGAAGTCGCCCGGCAGGCCGATCATCCCACTGCCGCCACCGAGTGGCTTGAAGTCCATCTCCTCGATCTTCTTGGCAGGCAAGGCCACCGGTGAAAGGTTGAGGTAGTTTCGCAGGTTGGTGATGTGCCAGTCGTAGTTCGGGGCGTTGGTGATGACGCCGAGCGGCGCGTCGTAAGTGACGAGTTCGCCCTTCACGTATTCGACCACCATTGCTTTGCCACTTGGTTCGGTGACCATCCAGTGTCCCGGCGGAGCAATGCCAAGGGCTGGAGAGACGACGGACGTTACGCGAACCTTGGCGAGCGCCGCCTTGGCCTCTTTCACCGTCGAGCTGGTCGAAAGCAGATAAGGGATGACATCACCAGGACCAATGCTCATGCTCGCCCTGGCCGCGTCATACGCTTGATACTTCGTAAAGCCCGGGAGGTAGAATCCATTGACGGCAAGACCCTTTTCATTCATACCATCGAGAACAATGCCCTCACCCAAGGCAGGGGCATCCAAGCCGATGAACCCGTACCGCCCTTTCCAGGCCCGACCGGATTTCTTGTCAGGTGTATGACCCGTAAATTGCTGCCCACGAGGGACGATGACAACCCGAGAAAGCAGGTCGAACGTTCCCCACTCGCACGTCCGGGCGAAAACGACGGATCCGTCTTCCGCTTTCAGAGTAATCCCCGTGCACGCATCGGCAACGGGCGTCATCGCGACCACTGCCATTGCGGCAATCACAGTTGAGGGCAGCCTAGTTTTCATTCTTTTCTCGTTTGGATTGGGTTTGGAGTGCTTATCGAAACAGGTGGTGTTGATTGAGCGAACTTGATGATAGGGAGTTTCCTCCTATTTCCTGTAGGCCGCACATCTGCGGCCTAACGCGCAGGCGGTGAATTCTCGTAAACAACACGCTCCAGGCTCTGATGCTATAACATGTTTCTAAACAGGCAGATAGCGATTTCGGATCTCGTTCAGTGGCGAACTCGTTAGTTTTCGATCCTCACTGAACGAAAAGCCTTTGGCCTGCTCGTTCGGAATCTTGTGCACAACTTTCAAACTCCTGGCGTGCAGGACCGTGAACTCGCGGGCCTGCGACGCGACCCGGACGGCGACCCCGTGCAGCCAACTCGCGAGGCTCGCCTTCTTGCGGATGGGGTGGGCGTTCTGAGCGAGGACGAGGAACGTCGCCCGGAAGGCATCCTCGGCATCCTGACGGTGGCCGAGCGACCGTAGGCAGAGCCGGTAGACCATCCCCCGTGCCGTTGAACGAGTGCCCCCAGCGACCTCCCCGATTGGTGTTCGATGAAGTCGGCGAGCAGGGCAGCGTCCGACGTTTGCTCGGTCGCTTCCGATGGCCGGGAAAGCGAATCGAGAAATTCGACGATGGTATTGCTCGTGGACATGTTCTGGCTGTGGTGACTCCTGTGAAGATCAGCTCTCTTCTCGTAGTGTGAGGAAAGGTCCGAATCCCTGCATCGCCGTGACTTGTTCTTGGTTTGATTCCGGCACCCGCTCGGACAGACCGTGTCAGTTGTCCTTTTGTGTTCGTTTCGGGGCAATAATGATCGCTTCCGGGGAAAGCAGTTTGAGGTACTCCTTCGGCAAAGTTGGCACGGAACTGATGATCACCAGTTGGCCGTCCTTGAGCCGTTCGAACACGTTGTCTGCCGGGATGCGGTCACCCTTGCCGTCGTAGACGTTGTGCGTCTTCACGCCGAAGGACGTCACGACCGTGTAAGCGACGGGGACCATGACCGTGTAGGTCTGAGTGATATTTTCCTTGACGCCGTTGCGTTCGACGGTCACGGTCTTGGTGCGTTGTTGCGGGACCATCTTGTTCACGGTGACCGCCGTGGGTTTGGTGAACGTCCCGGCCTCGCGGTTGACTCCCTCAAGTTTCAGGAATTTCAACGGTGCCTCGCTCGGGGTCGGCACCTCCACGTCGGGTGGGATCGGCTTCTTCGGCGGAATGGGCACCGCGTGGAGCGGTGAAGCGGCGAGCACCACGGCACATGCCGAAGCGAGCAGTCGGGTTGAGAGGATTGTCACTTTCTTCTCCAGAGAAAAGGGAACGGGTTTCTCGGTCACTTCCGTTGCGATACGGTCCAGAGCTTGACGGTCTTGTCGTCACTCCCGGAGGCCAAGGTGTTGCCGTCCGGACTCCATGCCAAAGAGTTTACGTTGTCTGTGTGTCCTCGACAGGTAGCCAGTGTTTCACCGGTCGTCACGTCCCAGAGTTTGACGGTTCGGAGTTCACTCCCCGTGGCGATGACCTTGCCGTCCGGACGCCACGTCAGTGTCAGCACTTTGGACGCGTGGCCTCGGAACAGGGCCTTCGGTTTGCCGGTCGCTGGCTTCCAAAATCTGAGCGACCCGTCAACACCGGTCGAGGCCAGAGTCTTGCCGTCCGGACTCCACGCCACGGAGGTCACATCCCCGACGTGGCCCCGGAGTGTGTGGATCGCCTTACGGGTGGACGCATCCCAGAGGATGATCGTGTTGTCGAAGCCGGCCGAGGCGAGAACCTTGCCGTCCGGACTCCACGCCACGGAGGTCACCACTCCTGTGTGTCCACGTAAGGAGGTGACTTTCTTTCCGGTAGAGCCCTCCCACAACACGATGAACCCGTCGGTATCGCCCGAGGCGAGGAGCTCGCCGTCGGGCTTCCACGCGACGGTTCTCGGGTAGGAGGTGTGTCCGCCCAGCGAGGCCCGTTCTTGACCCGTGGCCGGATTCCACAATCTGACGGTGATGTCCCCGCCGGCCGAGGCAATGGTTTTGCCGTCCGGACTCCATGACACGCCAGGGATGGTGTTGGTGTGACCCAAGAGCGTGACCCGTTCTCGGCCGGTGGCCGGGTCCCACAGCCGAATAGTCCGATCCGAGCTACACGTGGCCAGGGTTTTGCCGTCCGGGCTCCACGACACCCCGTTCACTGGGGAGATGTGCCCCCGAATGGCGGCGACTTCCTTGAGGACGGCAGGTTCAACCGACGGGGTTCGGACGCCCCAGCGCCATACTCTTTCTTCCACGCCCGCGCGGGTCATGTAATTCGGCGGCCCTCCCGGAACCTGCTTGGGCTCCCAGACGAGGTTGCGATGACCGGCAACGAGTAACTGCGAGCCGTCGGGGGTGAACCGTATCGCGTGCAGTTTCCTTGCGGCAGCCTGGAGTTCCTTCAACGGCTTTAACCCTCTTGAGGACCAGAGCGTTACCCTGCCGGAGCCACCGGCCGTGGCCAACAACTTACCGTCGGGCGACCAGCAGACCGCGATCAACTCTTTGGAGTCAGTCTTCGCTTCGGAGAGTCGTTTGCCCGAGGACGCTTCCCACAGGACGACCGAACCGTCGGCGTAAGCGATGGCGAGCGTCGTCCCGTCGGGGGAGAATGCCAGCTCACGACTGCTCGGCTTGTCGAAGGTACGGAGCAGGTCACCGGTGGTCGGGTCGAAAAGTCGCGTCCGCCCTTTCCGCTGGCCCACCGCGAGAATCCGACCGTCGGTGCCGAACACGGGCTCCAAGATGTCTCCCGTGTCCGTCTTGAGTTTGCGGAGCAGTTCGCCCGTTCTGGCGTCCCAGACGTTCAGCCCGCTCTCGGGGCCGCCGGTGACCAGAAGTTTGCCGTCGGGGCTAAATGCCACGCGGGTGTAGCCATTGCCGGTGTCGAAGTACGTTTCTTTTTCGGTCCGTAGGTTGAGCATGACCGTGCCCTGACCATCGGTGCTGTAGGCCACGACTTCGGGCTCGGGGCTGAAGGCGAAATCGATCGTCTTGTTGTTCCCGATTTGGTGGAACCGCCCGAACAAGTCGGGGCCGAACAACTCCGTCGGTCCCTTCCACGGCACGAAGGCGATTCGCCGGCCGTCGGGGGCGATGCGAATCCGGTTCGTTCCCCGTGCGATCGCCGGCAGCGGGTGGAGGTCGTCCAGGTTTGCGGGCGTGATGACCGGCGGGCGAGCCTCGGCTGCTGACTCGGCGGGCAACAACGCCCCGAAAGCGATCGCGAAAATCATCGAACACATATGGGTGGCCTTTATCAGTGGAAGAGTTCTGTTGTAGATGCCAGGATCTCGTGACTCAGTTCCGCAGTGTTTTTCGGGCACATCGCTCGAGGAAGACGCGGGGAAAGAGTACCCGCCACCTTCATCTGGGCTTATTTGTTGGCAAGAACCCACGTCACGATCAGCGAACTCCCGGTCCCGGCGTAGAGCCGTCGGCACTGAATGCCAGCGATTCGGACCCGCCGCGGACTCGACTTGGACGCTATTCACTAACGATGGCTGCATTATTCCCCGGAGAAGTTCCTGGGGCGGCCTAAGCTCTGAAACTGATCGGTGACGTTAGGCATCGTTCTCCGTCTTCCAGTCCAACTCTCTGGCCTCGATTTCCGCCATCCGCTGATCGTAAAACTTGTTGCTCCTCCACCTGTAGATGAGATACGCGATGAGCAGAACGGCGGGAACAGCGGCCGCTACCCATGCGGGAGCCACTGTCGCGACCAACGCACCCAAACTCATTCCCAGTAGGAGTGCCGCGTTGACCGCGGCTTTCGGGAACCCGCGTGGAACAGCCTCGACAACATCCCGATGAGACTCTGGAATCAGTATTTGTAGATCTTTCTTCATGTTGGGATCCGTCTCGCATGTTCGCAGTGCATGAAGTTAGGATGATAAAGTCGGTAGTGTCTGTCAGGTTGCGCACTACTGTTTGGTTCGCCGCTTCCGGGTATGACCGGCTAGCAATGAGGTAAACAGTGCAGCCGAACACAAGGAAAAAACTGCTCCTGGAAGAATAAATGCATCTCCCGCGATGCCTTTGGAATTCAAATAACAATACTGCCCGAATGAGGAATAGGCCAAACCTGCACTAATCACGACCATAAACCAGCGATAAAATACAATCCCCCGAACTACACAAGTAGCCAGGGCAATCGCCAACACGGACCTGAACAAAAGAGAAAAGGGATGGACGCTGCCGAACGTCCAAATTCGGGCGCCAAACCAAGCGGCGACACCAACTAAGAAGATTGCCGCAATTGCGATAGAGAATTTGTTGGATGACATTGTATTTCGGCCTCACAAACAAGCTCACCGGCAGTGCACCGAGCAAGCCGGTCTGAAAGCGACACGTTTGTGCAGGAGCGATTCCTCGGTGCGGGTGGCCGCCCCGTGGTGCCAATTCAATTCGTCTCAGCACGACTCCGCCCCCGCGAACCTATCGGGCTCTTTCGGAGGTCCAGACTCAAAGGGCTGACTAAATCCTGTCACTACTTAAAGACATTACCTCCGGGTTTCCTCTTCCGACTCCATGGTCCAGAACTTGATCGCGGTGTTACTGGACAGGGAAAAGAATTCTTGATAACCTGCATCACTCAGGTCACTGCGAAACTGATCATAAACCGAGTCGCCAACGCCCTTGAACGTGCTGATGGGATACAGATTGGAGAGGTCCCACAGGATGGCTTTCTGTTTATAGAACACGATCAAGTGCTGACGATCAGGCGCAAACCTGGCGTCGTTCTGGGTGATACCCTCGAGCGTTCACTCCTTCACTTTCTTCCCGTCGTTTGCGTTCCACCAGGGGATCGTGTCCCGCGAGACCGAGACAATTTGCTTCCCGTCCGCTTGGAATGATGCCTTCGCTCCGGACGCGTGCTTGTGTGTGAGCCGCAGCTTTCCGGTCGAGGCATCC
>CAYPIE010000022.1:7240-72803 GCA_964410665.1 uncultured Alcaligenaceae bacterium | reverse complement strand
GGGAGGGATTCGAACCCACGAACGCCTTTCGACGTCTCCGGTTTTCAAGACCGGTGCAATCAACCACTCTGCCACCCCTCCGAGTGTCTACTCGGATCGTAACGCTCCCCGGACACGCTGGCAAGGCAAACCTGACCGCCCCGGCTGGGGTCACCACACCTTTGCTTAACTGGGTGTGACTACTTCTTCTTTGTTGCCCTGGGGATTGGCCAGAGCACGTTGGTTGGCGGCGCCGTTCTTGCCCGTGTTGGCGGAGGCGCGCTCGCGGAAGCGGGCAGTGAGACTTTCCCAGTCGATGACCAGCTGGCCGCCTTGAGACTGGTGCTGTTTTTCCCAGCTGATCAGCAAGTCCAAGCAGGCGTGGTCGATATAATGAAGATCCTCAAAGTGGACATGAAGTTCGCGATTGGCTGGGACTTTGTCTAAGGTCTCCGCCAACTTCGGCAAGCGAATGAAGGTGGCTGCCCCACGGAGATACAGGATGGTTCTCCCCGTCTCGGGTTGATCGTCGAGCTCGATGTCGAGGTGGGAGAAAGTATACAGCAGCTTCATGGCCGATAAGGCGATCCCGGCTACCACCCCGGTCAGTAGATCAATTGTCACGATGGTGATGACCGTGACTGCGTAGATGACCACCTCACTGCGGCTATAGGCCCACAACGATCGGATGGCATTGATATTGACTAATCGGTAACCAGTGTAGACGAGCAACGCCCCCAAAGCAGAAGTCGGTATCAACCGCAACACGCTGGGAAAGAAGCCAACCATCAACACCAGCCAGATTCCATGAAGGATGGCCGAATGATTGGTCCGAGCTCCAGCTTGGACGTTGGCGGCGCTACGGACAATCACCCCGGTCATCGGCAGACCGCCGATAAAGCCCGAGATCGTATTGCCGATGCCCTGCGCAGTCAGTTCGCGATCGTAGCGTGCACGGGGGCCACGGTGCATTTTGTCCACGGCCGTCACCGACAAGAGAGTCTCGGCACTGGCGATAAAGGCCACGGAGATGGCCGCCAGAAGAATCGATTGCCATTCTTGCCAGGAGGTGATCAGCGATGGGTCGGCGAGGTGCAGATTATTCAGAAAGTTGTCAGGAAGTTGAACGTGCTTGATCTCAAACTCCGGCCCGAATCGATTCACGCCGACCACGGTCAAGCTGGCCACCAGGATCGCGACCAGTGGTGCGGGTAGGAACTGCAACTGTTTGGGCGCCAGCGGTTTCCACAAGGCGAGAATCAGTATCGTCAGCACCCCGATGCGCGCGGCGTAGTAATGATTCATCGGATACTCATCCGAGGGGATCAATCCCTTCCACACTGCTTCGGGGATCGATAGCAAATTGGCCAAGCCGCCACTCTTCGGGGAATCATCGACCATCACATGGAATTGACTGGCGAAGATAAGGATGCCGATCCCGGCCAACATACCTTGAATGACCGCTGGAGAGACGGCCCGGAACCACTGGCCCAACCGGGCCAACCCGGCAAGGAATTGGATGACTCCGGCCACAACGAAGACCAGGCTGACCTTTTCCCAACCAAAGGTTTGGATCAGGTCAAAGACGATCACGGCCAACCCGGCTGCAGGGCCACTCACCTGAAGGGGCGCCCCGCCGATCAGACCGACCACAATTCCACCGATCACGCCGGTGATGATCCCCACCGCAGCAGCTTGCTCCGCGGGGACCCCCGAGGCAATGGCGATGCCCATACACAGCGGTAAGGCCACCAAAAAGACCACCACGGAAGCAAACAGGTCATGCTTCAGATTGTCGACAGACCATCGGTTACCGCTCATACTGGCTCCTGTTCTGAACGAGGTGGCGGATTCCTCAGTCAACTACGGCCGGCAGTTACTCGGTCGGATCGCCCTCGAGATGAGGCTCGGCGGCGATCGCAACGGGGGCATGCGTTGACAACGACGAGAAGCGGGCTTGGGCAGGATCAAAGCTCAGCAATTCGCCGGTCTCGATAATATAGACCCAGGCGTACAGGTTGAGCTGATCGCGGGCCAGGGCCTCGGCAACACTCGGATGCGTTCGAAGGTTGTTGAGTTGTACCAGGACATTTTCGCACACCGCCGCGGTAAGCTTCTCATCCTTGTCGAGGTTGGCATGTTTCGCCTCGACAATTCGACGCGTACTTCGTGCGTGGGCAAACCAGGCGGCCGTGGCGGGGTAATTCCGCACGGCATCATCATCGAGCAAAGCCTGCATCGCTCCACAGTGGGAATGCCCGCACAAAATAATGTTGCGAATGCCTAGCACCGACAGCGCATACTCGATGGTCGCCCCTTCACCGCCACTGGCAGCGCCATAGGGGGGCACAATATTGCCGGCATTCCGTAACAGAAACAAGTCGCCTGGTTCGGTCTGCGTTAACAGATTCGGATTTACTCGTGAATCGGCACACGTGATAAACAGTGCCCGAGGATGTTGTTGCTTGTTGGCAATCTGTTCGAAGAAGTCTTTCTGTTGGTCAAAGACATTCGTTTTAAAGTATTGATATCCTTTGAGAATCTTGTCCATGCAAAACCCCGTTTCTGACAGCGTTGCCACCGAATGATAGGTCGAAACGTGCAAGCATGCCGCGTGGGCAGGGCATCGTGACGGGAACACGCTCACCGGTCAAGGCAAGCGTCGATCAGCGATCGAGGGATCGCGGAAACATCAAAGGGGGTGGTGCCGGGATAGGATCGGAGGTGGGTTGGCGATGAGCAGCAATCGTTGCCGCATACGCAGCCGCTGGCAACCACTCGGGCGAGTAGGACGGGAAGGCAGGCTCGTGGTGGTTGGAGGAATCCTGGTCATCACGCGCAGGTGGCGAGGGTTCCGCGCTCGACTGGAACGTGGTTGGGCACAAGCGAGAAGTTGCTCGAGGGGATCCACCTCGGATTCGGTTTCTTCCTCGCAGACGGAGCGAGTCAGCACATGCGCGGGGGTGCCGAGACCCACGTGTTGACGCGTCATGTTGTTGCCACCGGGGAGCACCAGGGCGAGCAACAGGAAGAAACTCAGGAAATACTGAACACCTCGTGACCGCATAACGCCTTTCTGCACCGTCAATAGTGTTGCAACTATCCTACCGGGGCACATCGGTCAATGGCAATCGAATTTGCCGATCCTGAGGGGCAGAATATGCGGTCCGTGGTTGTCTCGCCAATGGAAATATGAGAGCAACGAGATCCTGTGCAGATCTCGTTGCTCGGTCTGAAGCTCAACCGAATGGGTAGGGGCCTTACGCGATGTGAACCAGTATCTCAGTCACGGAAGACATTATGGCAGCTGGTGCAAGAAGCGTCGAGCTTCTTAAAGGCGGCCACCGCCTTTTGCGTATCGCCAGCCCGGAGAACCTCGACGGCTTCGTTGCTGGCCTGAACCATTTCCTCGCAGTATTTCACCCACTTGGCCTTGGTCTTATTTCCGCGGTCCTGCAGGGGTGGAAACTGCTTGGTCAATTCCCCGACTTCCGCCATCCGCAGTCCCAGGGCGAGAGCCTTCTTGCGGTCGGCTAGCTTCTCACTGTAATCTTTGACCATCGACTCATAGCCCCGACCATAAGCCCGGGTCGAACGGAACTGGGTCATCAGGTCATACAGCTCAAATTCGGCGTCCTTGAGCTCCTGTACCAGATCACGCGGCTCGGCCGAGACGTTGGGATCAGACGGCATGTCGACCTTCAAGCCGTCGGCAATGGTCTTGGCCTGCTTGGTGTCCTTGTCCAGCACGAGTTTGGCAATCTTGACCGCCTGATCGCGCAGGGTCGCCAGTTGTTTGGCCTTGTCCGGTTGCTTTTTCATTTGTGCCTGGGAGTTGCGTGCGAGCATTAAGGCAGTGGTCATGACCACCGAGCGGGAACGCCTTGCCTTGGCCGGAGCGAGCATTTGCTGAAGAAAGAGAATGTCTTCTTCGGCCAGCGCCTGAAAGTCGCTGCTGGTCTGCTCAATCTCGGCCGCGTGCACCTGTACGGCCGGCTGGGGGACGGTGACCAGGCTGAGGCCCAATAAGCTGAGGCAGCCACCAAGCAGTAGCCTTGCATGAGTGATCCGCATGGTTCGTAACTCCGCTTGCTTCAGGAAAGTGATCCATACAATCGAACCGGGTCGAGACCCACACGTGCCGACCCGGGGGGGTGGGTTTCCTACCTATAGTAAATAGATGCCTGTTCATGGCAAGAGGACGATGAGTTGACGTTCGCTCCACGCTGTCTCCACAATAAAACCAGCCTGGGAGCAAACGACTTGCCCCCGCGAACGCCTTTATGCACTGAGGTCCTGCATGCTATCTGACGATCCTTTATGGTACAAAGATGCGATTATTTATGAGCTTCATGTTCGGGCCTTTCTCGACAGTAATGGCGATGGCATTGGTGACTTTCGTGGGCTCACCGAGAAGCTGGACTATTTACAGGATCTAGGGATCACGGCCATCTGGCTATTGCCGTTCTATCCATCGCCGCTACGCGATGATGGTTATGATATCGCAGATTATCTGAATATTCATTCTAATTATGGAAATTTGCGGGATTTCCGTGAGTTTCTCCGCGCGGCCCACCAGCGAGGTTTGCGGGTCATTACCGAACTGGTGATCAATCATACCTCCGACCAGCACCCATGGTTCCAGCGTGCCCGCCATGCTCCGCCCGGCAGTCCCGAACGCGAATTTTATGTTTGGAGCGATACCCCCGATAAGTTCCGCGAAGCACGCATCATCTTTCAGGACTTTGAACGGTCGAATTGGACCTGGGACTCGGTGGCCAATGCCTACTATTGGCATCGTTTTTATTCCCACCAGCCCGATCTCAATTATGACAATCCGGCGGTGTGGAAGGCGATTATTCCTGCGTTGGATTTTTGGATGAGCATGGGCGTGGATGGCATGCGGCTCGATGCGATCCCTTATTTGTATGAGCGTGAGGGTACAAATTGCGAGAACCTGCCGGAGACGCATGCCTTTCTGCAGCACTTGCGTAGTCACGTCGATACCCGCTTCAAAAACCGCATGCTCCTCGCCGAAGCGAATCAATGGCCAGAAGAGGCAGTGGCCTACTTTGGTACCGGCAACGAATGCCATATGGCCTTTCACTTCCCGGTCATGCCACGACTATTCATGGCCGTCCATATGGAAGACCGCTTTCCGATCATCGAGACGATGCGTGAAACGCCGACCATCCCGGAGACTTGTCAATGGTGTGTCTTCTTACGCAACCATGACGAGCTGACACTGGAGATGGTCACCGACGAAGAACGCGATTACATGTATCGGGCCTATGCCCGGGATCCGCGCTCACGTATCAACTTAGGTATCCGACGACGCCTGGCTCCATTGTTGGGCAATAATCGACGCCGCATCGAGCTGATGAACGGGCTGTTGTTCTCTTTGCCGGGCACGCCCGTGATGTACTACGGCGACGAGATCGGTATGGGAGACAATATCTACCTGGGCGACCGCAACGGTGTACGCACGCCCATGCAGTGGTCGGCCGACCGCAACGCAGGGTTCTCAAGGACCAATCCGCAGCGGCTGTATCTGCCAGTCATTATTGATCCCGAATATCATTATGAGTCATTGAATGTCGAGGCCCAGCAGAACAATCCAAGCTCACTGTTATGGTGGATGAAGCGGCTGATTGCTCTGCGCAAGCAATTTAAGGCGTTCAGTCGAGGAACGTTGGAATTCCTCGATCCGACCAACCCGAAGATCTTGGCGTTTTTGCGACGCTACGAAGACGAGATTATTCTGGTAGTGGTCAACCTATCTCGCTTTGTGCAGCATGTAAGTCTGGATTTGAGTGCGTTTGCCGGGCTCGCTCCTCTAGAACTATTTGGGCGAAGTTTGTTTCCCACCATCACGCAGTCGGCGTACGACTTTAGCCTAGGACCGCATGCATTTTACTGGTTTGCGGTGGTGCCTCCGAAGGTGGGCAGCCGTCCGGACCGTCCACATCGTCGGCTAGAGGGCGAACTGGTTGGGGTCGGAGACGGATATGTGCCGACCATCCAAGTGATCCGAAGCTGCGAAGAGCTGTTTCCCACGCGCGGGAAATCGCCATTAGATCCGCTACTGCTCGATTATCTGCGTAACACCGGCGAACTGTCGGGCCCCGCCGCCCTCCTGAAGTCGGCAACAGCCCGGGAGGCCTTTCAATTTCGCTACGGCAACAGCTCGGTAGCGTATTTGATGTTGGTGACGGTCGAGAGTCGCAAGGGGATGCCGGTCACGCATCTGGTGCCGACCACCTTTGTTGAGACCGAGCAGTTGTTACCGGGAACGGATCCACGTGCTCTGATTGCCGAGGTGTGGCGAGGGGGTGAGAAGCTCGGCTATGTCCTCGATGCCCTGGCCGAACCCGGTTTTGGTCAAGCGATCCTCCAAGCACTCGATGCCCAGATGCATGTGAGCGTGCCCGGTGGCGAACTGGTCGCCGAGACCTTTGCCGCATTTAGTGCGATTCGTGGCTCGACTGAGCAAGCGTTGAGCCCTATTGTGCATGAAACGGGAGAATTCAAAAGTTTTCTGATTTTTGGCGGCAAGCTGATCCTGAAGCTGTTTCGCCGGGTCGAAGAGGGGATCCATCCTGACCTGGAGGGGGGGCGATATCTCACCGAGGAGCATGCCTTTGCCCAGACACCTGCGACGGTCGGGGCAATGGAGTACCGGCGTACCGATGGTGAATCGATGGTCCTGGGGGTGGTGCAAGAGTATGTGCCGCATCAGGGCAGTGCCTTACAGCATGTGCAAAGCATTCTGAGCAGTTTCTATGAAGGAGTGCTCGCGCTCCCTGAGGAACTGGTCAGCGACCGCGACCTGTCGATTCACCCGTTGGATCCGCTGCCGGATCCTCTCCCCCCGGTGATCGATGAGATGATGGGCTCGGCCCTGAATACGATGGCTGAGATGGGTCGCCTCACCGGGAGCTTGCATCGCACGCTGGCCCACACCCACCGGCCCGCGTTCAAGCCCGAGGACTTTACCCGGCTGCATCAACGCTCTGTCTATCAATCGATGCGGAATCTGACTGGCCAGGTCTTTTATCAGCTCAAGCAGCAACTGGCCGAGCTGCCCGAACGGGACCAGCCACTGGCACAGGACCTGCTCCGCCACGAAGGGCGGGTCATCGATCGCTTTCGTCAATTACTCGATACCCGCGTCGATGGCCAGCGGATCCGCATCCATGGCGATTATCAGCTGCATCAGTTACTCTTTACCGGTAAAAGCTTTCAAGTGATCGATTTTGAGGGGGATCCGCGAAAATCGATCGGCGAGCGGCGGATCAAGCGTTTACCCTTCCGCGATGTTGCTAGTCTAGTCGAGTCGGTATTTGAAGCAGCACATCGACCCGTTCTAATGCCAACCGATCCGCGCGGGGAGTCGGGTAACTCGCAGGCCGGCGTCCCGGGTTGGTTACGACCGGAGGATCTGCCACGCTTGCAACGCTGGGCCCGTGCCTGGTTTTCCTGGTCTGCCACCGCATTGACCCAAGGGTACCTGCAATGTGAAGGGGTGCGAGCGTTGCTCCCCTCAAGTCAGGTTGCACAGAGTTTGCTCTTCGACCTGTTGGTGCTCGATCGGGCGATCCAGCAACTCGGTTACTACCTCCAGTACCATTCGGATCAGGTGAGCCTGTGCCTGTGCCGTTTACGCGGCCTGCTCGGAAGACAAGACTGACCAGAAAACCCCAAGGAGCGAAGGCATTCGCGCGGCCCGATCGAGATTCAGGGATGGTGTTTATGGATCGTTATATATGTATTCATGGTCATTTCTATCAGCCACCACGTGAGAACCCATGGCTTGAGGAAATTGAGATCCAGGATTCTGCCCACCCGTTTCACGATTGGAATGAGCGGATCACTTCGGAATGCTACGGTCCGAATGCCGTCGCCCGAATCCTGAATCATAATTGGAAGATCGAACAGCTAATCAATAATTATTCTCGCATCAGTTTTAATTTTGGGCCGAGCCTGCTGGAGTGGCTCGATAAGAAGTATCCAGCCATCTATGCCCGCATCCTCGAAGGAGACCGTCTGAGCCAAGAACGCTATGGCGGTCACGGCTCGGCGATCGCACAGGTGTACCACCACGGTATCATGCCGCTGGCCAACCGTCGTGACAAAGAAACGCAAATCCTTTGGGGGATCCAGGACTTTGAAGCGCGGTTCCAACGCAAGCCGGAGGGAATGTGGCTGGCGGAGACGGCGGTGGATCTGGAGACGCTCGATCTTCTGGCTGAGTATGGCATTCGATTCACCATTCTATCGCCATATCAAGCTGCTCGCGTCCGCCCGTTGGACGCCGACGCGGAGGGCTGGCACGATGTCCAGGACGGCAGTATCGATCCGACCATGCCTTATCGTCAAACCTTACCCTCGGGGCGAGAAATCGACTTGTTCTTCTATCATGACCGGCTGTCGCAGGCGGTCGCCTTTGACCGTTTGTTGAATACTGGGGAGGGCTTTAGTCAGGCCTTACTCGAAGGCTTCCGGGATCGTCCGGGTGCCCAGCTGGTGCATATTGCCACCGACGGCGAATCGTACGGCCACCACCGCCATCATGGGGATATGGCTCTGGCCTTTGCGCTGCATTCGATTGAAACCCAACAGGTGGCTCGTCTGACCAACTACGGCGAATTTTTAGGGCTGTTCCCGCCCCGTTACGCGGTCGAGATCCTCGAAAACACCTCCTGGAGTTATCACCACGGGGTTGACCGCTGGTGGCGGGAGAGCGGCTGCAACACCGGCCAGCATGGCTGGAGTCAGGCTTGGCGCGAGCCGCTGCGCGAAGCACTCGACTGGTTGCGGGATACGGTTGCCGAGCCGTTTGAGGCGCTGGGCCGGGAGGTACTCCGCGACCCCTGGGCGGCGCGGAATGACTTCATCCACTATCGACTTCAGCCAACCCCGGAAGTCCTCGAGGAGTATATTCACGAGCATGCTGCTTTGGAGCCGAGCCGAAGCGATCGCAGCACCATCTTGAAACTGATGGAATTGCAACGCAATGCGTTGTTGATGTTCAACAGTTGCGGCTGGTTTGTGGATGAGGTTTCCGGGATCGAGACCGTTCAGCTGCTGATGTACGCTGGCCGGGTGATTCAGTTGGCCGAGGAACTGTTTGAGCGGGAACTCGAACCGGGCTTTCTGCAAATCCTTGAGAAGGCGCCGAGCAATTTACCGGAGCACGTCAACGGTCGAAAGATCTATGAAAAGTGGGTCAAACCGGCGCGAATCGGCTGGCACAAGATTGCCGCGCATTATGCCATCAGCTCGCTGTTCGAGGAGTATCCGGAGACCACGCAGCTGTTTCGTTATGCCATCGAACGGCACGAGCAGCGGAGCTTCCAGGCTGGTCGGGTTCGCTTTCTGATTGGCCATGCACGGTTAGAGTCGTTGATCACTCGGGAAGCTTGGCCCTTTCAATATGCCGTGTTGCATATGGGTGATCATCATGTCAACTGTGGGGTAGGCCCTTATCAGGATGCCGCCAGTTTTGAAGCGGTGGTTGCGGACTGTGCCGCAGCCTGTGAGCGAGTGGACTATCCTCACCTGATCCGTTTGATGGATCATCATCTTGGCGAATCGAGCTACTCGCTGGCGTCGTTGTTCCGGGATGAGCAGCGTCGGGTACTCAAGCGGGTGCTGCGCGAGAGTCTGTCCGAAACCGAAGCGATTTATGCTCGTATCCATGAACAGCAGTTGCCGCTGATGCGTTTTCTGGAACATTTGGAAGTCCCGTTGCCGCGAGCTTTCCGCACGGCGACCGAGTTCCTGTACACGACCGACCTGCGCTGGGCGTTACAGGATGAGGACCCTGACTTTGAACATATCAAACAGCTCCTGCTTGAAGCACAGCAGTGGGAGGTACCGATTGATGCTGCCCAGATGGGGTATCGCTTCTCACGACTGCTCGGACGGGTTGGCGAACGCTGGCAAGAAGCACCCGAGCAAATGGAGTTGCTTGAGACCCTCCGCCAAGGTGTGGAATTAGCCCGCTCGGTGGCGCTTGAGATTAACTTGTGGCGTGTGCAAAATAGTTACTTTCAAGTGCGGGCCGCGCACTGGTCGCGGCTGTTGCGTCGTGCAGCACGGGGTCGGCCCGTTGCACTTGCTTGGATGGAAGAGTTCGTGGAACTCGGAGAATTGCTCGATGTTGAGGTAAGTGGCATGCGCGAAACTGTCGCACAAATCCAACAAGCTCCGAGTGTCATCGACTTGGTCCAGGGGCTGATTCAACAACGCATTGTGCCATCGGCAACCTATCGGCTTCAACTGCATCAGAACTTCCCATTCGACAAAGCCCAGGAGATTCTGCCCTATCTCCGCCAGCTGGGCATTAGCACCTGTTATCTTTCGCCGATTCTCAAAGCACGCAAAGGAAGTATGCATGGCTATGATATCTGTGACCATACGGTCATTAACCCAGAACTGGGCGGCGAGGAGGCCTTTCTCCACTTCAGTGATACGGCTCAGTCGCTAGGACTCACTGTTCTCCTGGATACAGTCCCGAATCATATGGGAATCGGAGATGTTAGCAACCGTTGGTGGATGGATGTCTTGGAGAACGGCATTCACTCACGGTACGCCAGCTACTTTGATATTGACTGGCGACCTGTCAACCCTGACTTAAATGACAAAATCCTCCTACCGATTCTTGGCGACCAGTTTGGTCTGGAACTCGAAGGAGGCAAACTGAGGCTCAACTACATCCAAGGTGCGTTTCAGCTGCACTATTACGATCACACCTTGCCGGTCGCAACGGTCTCCCAACGCATGATTTTGGAACGGACTTTGGAGTTGTTGCAGAAGTCCCTGCCCGCCGACCATGAAGATGTTCTAGAACTCGAAAGTATTATTACTGCCCTCGAATACCTGCTTCCTGGCATGAGCCGACGTCGCGAGCGAGTCGATGAACTTTACCGGGAGAAAGAGATCATTCGTCGGCGCATCCGTGACTTGGAGGCAGAGTCCGAAGCGATGCGTGACGCCTTAGAACGAACCGTTGGCTTGTTCAATGGTCGCGTCGCTGATCCGACCACCTTTGACCATCTGGATCAGCTGGTCGAGGCACAATCGTATCGACCAGCGTTCTGGAAAGTGGCGATGGAAGAAATTAACTATCGTCGTTTTTTTGATGTGAATGATCTCGCGGCGATCCGCGTCGAACGCCCAGAGGTGTTTGAGGCTACGCATAGAATGTTCCTGCGCTATCTTGGTGAAGGTCGAGCGATGGGCCTGCGTATCGACCATCCCGATGGCTTACGCGATCCCACCGATTACTTCCGGCGGCTGCAACAACATGCGATCCATGCCATCCTGGCCCATCAGCTTCCTAGCGAACGTGACCGCGAGGCGCTGCTCGAGGAGGTCGGTCAAGCGTTACAACAGTTGCAACAGACTCAGGACTTGGAAGCGGCTCCTTGGGCAGTTTATGTGGTGGCCGAGAAGATCCTGGCCGAAGATGAAACCCTGCCAGCGCAATGGACCACTGCTGGAACCACCGGCTATGACTTTATGAACCTGGTCAATTCGTTGTTTGTCGATATGGAGCATCGTGAGGCTTTTGATATCCTTTATCGCGAATATCTTGGCGTTCCGATCCAATACAAAGATCTGCTCAACTCGTGTAAGAAACGGATCATGCTCGTGTCGATGGCTTCCGAGATTAACTCCCTAAGCCATCAGCTGGATCGGTTGGCGGAACGGAATCGCCAGTATCGCGACTTTACCCTCAACAGTCTTACCTTCGCGATCCGTGAGGTCATCGCGGCGCTGCCGGTCTACCGTACTTATATTGTTGACCCCGAAGCCGTCACGCTCCGGGACCGCCTTCTGATCGAAAACACCATTCGAGAGTCGAAAGGACGCAATCCACGGACTGCGGAGTCGGTCTTCGATTTCATTGGCGATACCTTGTTACTACGGAACCTGGAACGGTTCCAAGAAGCTGAGCGGCCCAAACTGATCGACTGGGTGATGCGTTTTCAACAGATGACGGGTCCCATTATGGCCAAGGGAGTCGAGGATACTGCCTTCTACATCTACAATCGATTGATTTCTCTCAATGAAGTGGGGGGCGAACCGCCCCTGTTTGGCTGTAGTCTAGAGACTTACCACGAACACACACTGAATCGCTATCGCCACTTTCCCCACTCGATGCTGGCCAGTTCCACCCATGATACGAAGCGCAGTGAAGATGTCCGAGCCCGCATCAATGTATTATCGGAACTGCCTGCCGAATGGCGTTCGGCGCTATTTGTCTATAGCCAGCTCAATGCACAGCACTTAACCCAAGTGGATGAGCTCGCTGCGCCGAGCCCAAATGATCAGTACCTGCTTTACCAGACGCTGATCGGAGCTTGGCCACCCGGCCCGTTGAACGCCGCTGCTTTTGCTGAGTTTCGACAGCGCATCATACAATACATGCTCAAAGCGACGAAAGAGGCCAAAGATCGGACGAGCTGGATCAACCCAGTGGCCGAGTATGATCAAGCAGTCGAGCGGTTTATTACCGCTATCCTGCCCGACGATCCAAACGATCCCTTCTTGGTCGAGCTCCGACCGCTACAGAAGAAAGTGGCATATTTTGGTTACTTCAACTCGCTCGCACAACTGGTACTAAAGTATACCAGTCCCGGGCTTCCCGATCTCTATCAGGGGAATGAACTTTGGGACTTTAGTCTGGTCGACCCCGACAATCGCCGTCCGGTCGATTATCCTCTGCGGCAACAACTCTTGGATCAGCTCCAACAGCGGCTCGGGGATCTGGGCGAGGATCTTCGACCACTGCATCAAGAATATCTCGATGCGATGGAAGATGGCCGCAGCAAACTATTCGTCACCTATCAACTATTGCAGCTGCGATGGCAACACCCGGAGCTGTTTGCTCGGGGCGACTATCAGCCGCTGTATGCCAACGAAGCGTACCAGACCCACATATGTGCGTTTGCCCGCCAGTATGGCTCGCATCGTCTTGTGGTGGTCGTCCCACGGCTTCTGGTTCGGTTGCTTGGCGGGGAGCAGCGGACTCCTTTAGGCCAACCCTGTTGGGGAGCGGGGCAGCTGTCCTTACCCCAGGGTTGGTCGGGGACATTTTGTCCCTTGTTCGGTGGACCATCTATGCCGGCTGAGAATGGTGTCCTGCCATTGGCGGACCTATTTGCCTCATTTCCAGTGGCGGTGTTGACACAACTGGGCCCCGAAGGACTGTAAGGGTTCGTGGACTGAGGGAGGATCGCGTGTAGGCAATCCCGGGCGAACGGGTGAGACGAACGGGTAGAGAGCTCAGTCGTTGAGGTGTAAGCGGACGAGATTGAGGGCGAGTTTGCAGGCTCGATTCTGCACCTGTTGACGATTGCCTGACCAATTGAACGTCTCGCGAACACAACCGTGGGCATGGGCCAAGGCGACGTGCACCACGCCCACGGGTTGCTCCGCACTCAGAGGATCGGGCCCGGCAATGCCCACGGTGCTCAGGGCCAGGTCGGTAGCAAACAAGGTCCGACAGCCCCGTGCCATTGCCTCGGCAACAGCACGACTCACCGCTCCTTCTTCCTCGAGCAACTCCTCGGGGACACCCAATTGCAACCGCTTGACTTCATTGGCGTAAGCTACCAAACCGCCACGGAACCAGCCGCTGGCACCCGGTACTTCGGTAAGACGAGCGGCTAACAGGCCTCCAGTCACACCCTCGGCAACCGCCAAGGTACGGCGTTTATTGTTGAGTTGACGGATGATAACTTGCGGAAGTGTTTCGTCGCCGGTCCCGAAGATGAGCGATCCGAGGCGTTGGCGGATCATCTCCTCGACGGGCGCGGCCTTCGCCTCCGCCGCAGCGCGAGTGGGTGCGTGCGCGAGAATGCGAAGAGAGATGGTGGCGTCGCTCGCGGTGATGCCCACCTCAGGGTCGTGACCGCGAGCGGTTAATTCACCCAGCGCTTCCTCGATCGTCGATTCGCCGGCACCAAAGGCATTGAGTTTCCGTTCGATGAGCACGCCCGCGCCGATTCCCAACGCGACGAGTCGTGGGCCAACCGTCTCGGTAAACATGCGATGCATTTCGCTGGGGACGCCGGGCAGAGCAACCACCAAGGCATTACCGATATGCAGCCAGATTCCTGGGGCGGTGCCGGCCGGATTGGCGACAATCTCCGCGCCGCGCGGGAACAAGGCCTGAACGCGATTTCGTTCGGGCATGCTTCGACCCCGTTGGGCAAACATTGCACGCACGTGTTCGAGAGTGGCCGCATCTTCGATCAGCTCGACGCCTGCGACTTGGGCGAGTACCTCGCGGGTCAGATCGTCCTGCGTCGGCCCTAAGCCACCGGTGCTAATGACGAGAGCGGCTCGCTGGGTAGCGGTTTTGAATACCTCCACCTTGTCCGCAAGGTCATCTGCCACGGTGGTGTGGTAAGCCACAGGGATGCCGATCTCGGCAAGCTGCCGGCTGAGCCACTGTGCGTTGGTGTCCAGGCTTCGGCCGCTGGTGAGTTCGGTCCCGATCGAGACAAGTTCTGCTTTCAAGAGATTATCTTCATTGAGCTAACCACACCGCTTGCCGCACCTCCTCGGCCAACGGGGCTGGGTTAAGCCAGGTGTCCCAGAGATCGTCCAGCCAACCAAAGGCCATGGTCATTCCCGCACCGCCTGGAGCCGTCACGATGTGGACACGTGGCTGGGGTTCCGCGGTAAACAACGGTTTCGTGGGGTGTTTCGCATAAATGCCATGCCAGCGTTGGCCCATCTGCCAGGTGGGCAGATCGATCATCTGCTGAAGGTAACTCAGGATGAGTTGATCGATCTCGGGTTTGTCAAAGGGCGAGATATCATGATCGTATTCATGTGAGTCACCGATGACCACCTCGCCATGATGATTCTGGGCCGCCATAACATGAATGCCATAGCGGACATAATCGGGCATTTCCTGGTGGATGCGAACACGTAAATTTTCCAGACTTGGGCAGAGCAGGAAAGCGGGATAGTGGCAGAGGGTCAATCCCCCGGCGATCATGACATTCATCCGCCAACCGCCAGGCTGAGGCAGCGTCCGCATCATTTGCAGCTTACAGCGGCGAATCCCCGAGTTGAGAAACACCTCGGGAAACAGGGTCTGAAAATCGGTCCCACTCGCGACGACGACATGCTCGGCCTGCCAGAGCTGTCCATCGGAAGTTTGAACATAAGGCATATCGATCCGTTGTACTGTGCGATCAAAGTAGCAGTCAATACCAAAATGTTCGGCCATATATTCTGGTAATCGGGCAATGGCTTGTCGTGGATCGACACACAATTCTGTCGGACTCCACAAGCCTCCTCGCAGTCCGTCGACTTTCACCATGGGGTAGCGTTGTGCGAGTTGCGCTGGCGTGTACAGATGGACGTGATAACCTTGCTCAGGAGCGAAGGCGGCAAACTCTTGCAACACGGTCCATTCATCGGCGGCATAGGCCAAATGCAGCGAGCCACATTGTTCATGCCAGATGCCGGCCTTCGCGGCCAATTCCAGCCAAATTTGGCGCGATTTCAACGCGCGATCGTGGAGCTCCCCAGCCGACTGACCAATTGGCCAGACCATGCCAAAATTGCGTACGGAAGCGCCCTGCGCCAACCGATCCCGCTCCAGCAGCACCACCTTGAGTCCGCGACGGGCTGCCCCCAGAGCCGCAGCGAGGCCAAGAATCCCCGCTCCCACGACAACAACATCTGCTCGCTGTTTCATGTGTCAATTCCTATCAGTGGGCGGGTCGCAGTTGTTCTGTTTTGCTCAGGTGAGTTCGCCGACCCGACGTCAGCGCGTCCAACAATATTCCACAGATTGCCGCGTCTTCCCGAAGTCCTCACCAGTCCGCTCCTAATATAGGACACAAGAGGGCCAATCTTCGGATCAGAACAGAAATTTATGGGTTCCTTCGACCGGGATGGCATCGGCCCACCGTTTCCCACGCTACCAGCAGTTCGTTCTTAGTATAACACCCCTGGGAACAGATTCCAGTACAGCCAGCGGTGCTGCTCTGGTGCAAGACCCACCTTCTTGAAGCTGACTTGACAGATTCTGCCAATCGGCCTATCCGCCTGTCGCTCTTGAATTGGCTCGAGCTGTGGGGGACCTGCGATGCATCGTGATTGCCGTGTGCTCACCGGCTGGGGACTGGCCCTCCTGCTCTGTCTGCTGGAGGGTTCCGCCACCCATGCGGAGTTGCCGCCCACAGGCAAGATCATCGCCGCGATTAAGCCCGAGAACCATCGGTTCCAATCGACCGCCCATATTCTCAATCGAATGCAGCTTCGAGTGGGCCAGGCCTACTCCCAGGCAACTGCCCAAGAAGATGTGCAACGCTTGATGAGTACGGGTTGGTTTCGGAATGTGAAAATTTACACGGAGCTAACGGACAACGATCAGGTGATCGTGAGTGTCTTGGTCGATGAGGTTCCCAACACGGTCCAAGAGATCGTCTATCGGGGTGCCGAGAATCAGAGCTTTGAAGAGCTCGATAAACTCACCGGGCTCCGTCGTGGCATGCCTCTCAACCCGATGGCCAATGAACGCGCCCGACAAGCGATCTTGCGAAAATACCATGAGGAAGGTTGGCTTTGGGCCCAGGTCGAACTTCGTGAAGGTCGCAAACTCGCGGACCGCCGTGTGTTATTTGACATCCTGGAGGGGCCCAAGGTTCGCGTCAGTGGCATCGACTTTGTCGGCAATCAAGAGATTGCTTCAGGGCGACTACGTACGCAGATCACCGCCTCGAAGGCGTTCCTTGGGCTGCTCGGTGGTGAGTACGCTCCCGACCAGATCGAATACGATATCCGTCGCCTGGAAGAATACTATCGGGCCTTGGGCTTCCATGACATCGACATCGATCGCGAAGTGCAGTGGTCGGATGACCATAGTCGGGTGCGCATTGTCTATCACATCGATGAGGGCATTCGCTACCAAATCCGCCGGGTCCAGCTGGATGGAAACAAGGCGTACGGCGAAGCGGAGCTCATGGCCCACGTGCAAGCCCGGGCTGGGCAGTACTACGACCGATCGTTGGTCCAAGCCGATCTCTCCCGCATTCGCGACTACTATGGCTTACGGGGCCGCCAAGCGGCCGTTCGAGAGAACATCTTTCTCAACGACAAGGTTCCCGGTGAAGTCTTCGTTCACTATGAGGTGGTGGAACGTCCGCCGGCACGGGTGGGTCGGGTCATCATCACCGGCAATACGGTAACGAAAGACAATGTCATTCGTCGGCAGATTCCTCTCCTGCCGGGACAGATTCTCAGCTTCCCCGACATTGCCGTGGGTGAGCAAAACCTGGCTCGACTCGGCTTATTTCAAGTCGATCCGGCCATGGGCGTGCGCCCGACCATCTCGGTGTTAGATCCCGAATCGGATAGCCCGTTTAAGGATCTGTTGGTGCAAGTGGAAGAACAGCCGACCGGGAGCTTTCTGATCGGTGCGGGGGTCAACTCCGATGCGGGGCTGTCGGGGAGTATCATCGTCAATGAACGGAACTTCGACCTATTTAACGTGCCCACGAGCTTTGAGGATATCTTGGCGGGACGGGCATTTCGTGGGGGCGGCCAGGAGTTCCGCCTTGAGGCCGTTCCGGGAACGGTATTTCAGCGCTACACGGCCAGCTTCCGTGAGCCCTCCCTGTTTGATAGCCCGTATAGCCTTGCCAACAGTGTCTACTTCTTTACCCGCGGATTCCCCGAATACAACGAAAACCGCTATGGTGGCCGCATTACCTTGGGGCGTCAGTTTAGTCCGTTTTGGTCGGCCAACCTGACGACTCGGATCGAGGGGATCGATGTCTTTGATATTCCCTTTAATGCGACCCCAGCCATCTCTGACGATGCGGGCCAAGATTTTCTGTTGGGCATGCGCTTCGGCATTACGCGTGATCGACGCAACTCCTTCTTACGGCCGACCGCGGGCGACCTGTTTGAGGCAAGCTTTGAGCAGGTCGTCGGTGACAATGACTTCCCGATTGGGATTTTCGAGTATTCCCGCTTTGTCACCACCTTTGAGCGGCTCGACGGCTCGGGCAAGCATGTGCTTTCCTTCCGCACCCAAACCTCCTTCACAGGCAGCAACGCGCCGGTCTATGAACGCCTGTACGCGGGTGGTTTCCAGAGCTTACGCGGCTTCGAATTCCGAGGGGTTGGCCCGTTTGAAAACGGACTCAACATCGGTGGTACCTTCGCCTTTCTCAACAGCATTGAATATCAGATCCCGGTCACGGCCAGTGACCGACTGTTCTTGGTCGGCTTTGTGGACTCGGGAGCGGTGGAAAGTGGTGTGGAGATCAATGACTACCGGGTGTCCGCCGGGGTTGGCTTACGCATCCAAGTGCCGATGCTAGGACCGGCGCCGATCGCGCTCGACTTTGGCTTCCCGATCGTCGAGGGCCCCAACGACCGCGAGCAAATCTTCAGCTTCTGGCTCGGCTTTTTCAACTGAGCTGGGCACGCCGCACGGACAGGGATGGACCCCTGTCCGTGTTGAATTGCGGCCGCGAGCCTAATTCCTCTCGACATCCTTCGCGACGACCCAGATGTTGCGGAACACGATCGGGTTGCCGTGGTTTTGTAGGAAGATGGGGGCGGGCTCGGGCCCCTCCTCAATGCCCCCGGGAGTGGCGGTCTTCAGGACCACATCGTCGTGGATCACCACGCCGTTGTGCTTGACGGTGGCCCGGGCCGGAGCGGTCTTGTTACGCGAGTTGTCATATTTGGCAGCGGTAAAGTCGATGTCATAGGTCTGCCAAGCCAACGGCGGTAGGCACATATTCACGTTCGGGCGGTATTGCTTGTAGAAGCCGCCGCACTCGTTGTCCAAGCCTTCCAGGCCGAAGCTGTCTAGGATTTGGCACTCGTAGCGGTGCTGCAGATAGCAACCGCTGTTGGCCCGTCCCTGTCCGCGCGCGCTGGGCATGAACGGCAAGCGGAACTCCAGGTGCAGCGTAAAGTCGTCAAACTTGGGCCGGCTCTTGACGCCGACATCCAAGTACTTCTCGCCACCCACTTCCACCAGCTTACCGTTGATCCACTTCTCAGCCGTACTGCCGTCGAATAGAATCACAGCCCCCTCGGGCGGTTTGGCTCCCAGGGTAGGGCTCTTGCGCTCGGTTCGCTTCAGGGTTGCCTTGCCCCCAGCGTCCGTGCTGGCCCGCAGCTGACCATCGGCGATTTCCCCGGAGTAACCCGTCCCATCATCCGGCTCCCCACCAAACACGATTTTATCGCCCTGAAGCTTCCCTTTGGTCGATAGCTTGTTCGAACCGCTCCAGCCGGCTCCAGGTAAGCCCCCGGGATAAAAGTGTAGCTGATACTGGCCATTACCGAGGGCAATCACTTGGGCGCCGAGGGCCAGCTCAAGCTCATCACGATAGCTACCCACATATTCGCCCTGCAGCTTGGCCTCGATCCCGGCTTCGGCTGGATCGACAATGGTCTTTTTCTCTTGGGCATTCCCTGGCAATGGAGCGCAGCCCATCGCCACTAGCACGGCAATCATCATCCGATACATCGAACACCTCAGATAGAATCGTGGTCTATGCGGATGACCGGGTCCAGCCCAGCCACAACGTGCCACGATTGTAGGGACGGAACCTGGCTGGCCGCAAATGAAATTGACCGATCGACCGCTCGCAAAGGCATGGGCATCGTGTGAATTGTGCGGGGTATCCGCCGGAGACAAGCGTTGAATGGGTGATGCCAAGGCGGCGATCCAACTTGGGATCAAGAATCGACTCGACTCCAATAGGCGAACCCGTTGGCATTCGTGTGCTCAATCGGGTCCTTCGTCACCAAGAAGTGGTAACCTGCTACGATCAGTTCCGTTGCCCTGGGGGAGGGAACTTGGCCGCGGCATCATCGAGCACCAGGATCCAGTCGAGCAGTTCTCCGGAGTCGGGTGGCGAGAAGCTCCGCGTGCCCTGACGCGGGAAGGTGCCGATCAGGGTGTTTCCACCGGTTCGAGGGTT
Organism: uncultured Alcaligenaceae bacterium; assembly: GCA_964410665.1. Lineage (GTDB taxonomy): Bacteria > Planctomycetota > Planctomycetia > Gemmatales > Gemmataceae > CAYPIE01. The sequence goes on along the minus strand of CAYPIE010000022.1, from coordinate 52,836 downwards.
GAACCACCAGGCGATTAGTTGCTTGCCGGAAAGCTTGTCGAGGTTCACCCGGAACGCTCGTCCTACCGGGGCATAGATCATGGCATAGCGGCCGTCGCGGTCTCTCGTGGCCACGAAGCGGGCCCGGCCCACGCCCGGAACGGCCGTGGCTTGCTTGTCCGGCACGATGACCGAGTCATCCGGGATACGACTTAGAAATGGTCGAGATTCGATGAGGTAGCGGCCGTACTGCATCTGCCCCGCGCCGGGCTGGTTGAGGGCGGATTCCCAGTGCATCAGTGGGCTGATGACGGGTTTCTTCTGAGGATCGACCATCTGCCATACGGAGTTATGGCCATAAGTGTGGCCGAAGGCACCATGAAAGAGGTCCCAGTACAACGCCCGCCGCACATCCGTGGCCATTGAGTAGCCATTCTGATCCGTTTTGAAATCGATTGGAATGCCTTCATAAATTGGCTCTCCGTCGATGACCGGCTTGGTCGGTTTACGTTGGTAGTCGACCAGAGTCTGGTTGTAGCGACCGTTGTAGGTGTTGCGGTGGCCGTTTTGCCGCATGTTGAAGTCAAGCCAGGGTTCGTGATGAAAGAACTCAGCCGAGCCGTGCCCGCCCCAGGTGTGGAAGGTCATGAGGTGGCGGCCTCGGTCGCCGTTGCGGATGCCCATGGCCATAGCCGTGATGATGGCGCGATGCTGGTCGGTTTCGACGGGCCGGTCGCCACCAAGAATCCAGATGATGCCACGGTCCTTGTAGCGTTCACCCAGCCAGCGTCCATACTCCTTGGCGTTCTCAGGAGTGAAGATCTCTGGGCCCACACCCCACTTCTTGTTCCACTTATCGCCCCAGGTAGGCAACATGCCGATCGTTAATCCCAATGCGTTGGCCTTGGCCACAATCCAATCAACATGTTCGAAGTACTTTTCGTTGGGACTGGTTGGGTCATCCTGTTTCAGCGGCGTATGCCCATATGGATTCGGCTCATGCAACCCGTCGAGCTCAGCCAGAACGACCGCCTGGATGACGGTAAACCCTTTGGCAGCCCGGTCTTCGAGATACTTGGTCGCCTGGTTGCGGTCGAGCCGGTGAAACAGCTCCCAAGCTGTGTCCCCCAGATAGAAGAATGGCTTGCCGTCCTCGGTTACCAGGAATCGCCGGTTGTCGCTGACCTTGAGTCGGGGCAGTTCGGCGGCGAACAGCGGGGCCGCTACGAGAATGACGGAGAAACTGAGCACGAATGGAGAAAATCGCATAGGTACCTCGGGTTTCAAGGCAGGGCGAACCGGGAGGTCGCTCGGGCACGATGGGCTCAAGAATAGCTTGATTGGCCGCGCGTGTCGATTCCACGGTGCGAGGGCGTCGATTTCGCGTGAATCAAGAGAATAACTTGAGTCACAACATATTTAATTAAAATATTATAATTTTCGTCAAGTTATCCCTCCAAATAGGGAGGCAGGTCGGTGCAGGTGCGATTCCTTGGTCTGCCTGCTGGTGACGGCCTGACCAGCGCTTTACAATGGGGGGCTGATGACTCGGAAACGCCGCTCTACGCACCGTTGCGATCCGATTCTTGCCGTCTTCCGCTCCACTTCCCAGCAGGGGAGGCCAACCACGATGCAGCGTTTTTCACGATTCTTTGCTGGCTTATATCTCTTGTCGCTCACCTTCGGGTTTGCGAACGGTCAAGAGCATCTCACCCCCGTCTCTCCGGCGAATGCCCGGGCGTTGCGCGGCCCGGAAACGCCGATCGACCCCGCCACCAGTCGGGTTGCCGGGGCCATTGAGGGCGAACAACTGAATGCCCAGCCCAGCGCCGGCCAGGCCCGCCGCCAAGCTATGGGCAATCTCCCTGAGGACTGCTGGAGTGGTGACGCCCATCTTTGGTGGACCGGAGCTCGGCCGGGGGGTGCACTGACGATCACCCTCCCGGGCAAGCAGGGCAAAGGCAGTCTGGAACTGGTCCTGACCTGTGCGAAGGACTATGGGATTGTTCAGTTGGCCTTTAACGGTAAGACGCTGGGTACGCCCATCGACCTGTTCCACTCCGAGGTCATCACCACCGGCGTGTTGACCTTCGACGAGCTGGACTTCAATCGCCAAGGCAACACCTTGGAGGTGCAAATCGTCGGCGCCAACCCGGACGCAGTTCCCGCCTATATGTTCGGTCTTGATTATGTCCGCCTCCGCAGACAAGGCGAAACGTTCCCTGAGCCCGCGGACGGCATCAAGCCCACCGCGGCCGATGGCCGGCCGCTGAACCTGGACTTCGAAACCGGCACTCTGGCCGATTGGACCGCCAAGGGGAAGGCCTTCGCCAATCAGCCGATCAAGGGCGACACCGTTTTGCCACGCCGCGGCGACATGAAGAGCGGGCACCGTGGCGACTACTGGATCGGCGGCTTTGAGCGGTATCAGGACCCACCGACCGGTACCTTGACCTCCGCGCCGTTCAAGGTGACGCACCCGTACGCCACCTTCCTGGCCAACGGCGGTCCGCATGCGGAGACCCGGGTCGAACTCGTCCGCAAGGATACCGGTAAGCCATTCTTTCAGATCTCCGGTCAGTCCAGTGAAACCCTACGGCAGGTCATCGTTGACTTACGCCGACATCAGGGTCAAGAGATCTATATCCGACTGGTTGATGACCATCGCGGGGGTTGGGGGCATGTGAACTTTGATCACTTCCGCTTCCACGCTACTGCCCCTGGCCGGCCAACGCCGACGAAGGTGCAGCTGGTGGCCGATGAGTATCCACATGCTGGGTTGGAGGCCGAAGCAGCCGTCGAGGCGATGACACTGCCCGAAGGCTTTCGGGTGAGCCTCTGTGCCTCCGAGCCGGAAGTGAAGCAGCCGATTGCCATGGCACTGGACGACCGCGGCCGACTGTGGGTGGCCGAAGCGTATGAATACCCGCGGCGGGCCAAGGAAGGGGAAGGACGTGACCGGATCCTGATCTTTGAAGACCAAGATGGCGATGGCAAATTCGACCAACGGAAGGTCTTTACCGAGGGGCTCAATCTGGTGAGCGGCTTGGAAGTCGGCTTCGGCGGTGTCTGGGTGGGGGCCGCTCCGTACCTACTGTTCATTCCGGACCGTAACCGGGATGATGTCCCCGATGGTAAACCGGAGGTTCTGCTCGATGGCTGGGGCTACCAGGACACCCACGAAACCTTGAACGCCTTCATCTGGGGACCGGATGGCTGGCTGTACGGCTGCCATGGCGTGTTCACCCACTCTCGGGTGGGCAAGCCCGGTACCCCCGCAGCCGAGCGAGTACCTATCAACGCGGGTATCTGGCGCTACCACCCAACCCGGCACGTATTCGAGGTGTTCGCCCATGGTACCAGCAACCCATGGGGGGTAGACTTCAACGACTACGGCCAGGCATTCTGTACGGCGTGTGTCATCCCGCACTTGTTCCACATTATCCAGGGCGCGCGCTACCATCGCCAGGCCGGGCAGCACTTCAATCCGCATACCTACCAAGACATCCGTACCATTGCCGACCACCTGCACTACCTTGGGGCTACCCCCCACAGTGGCAACAACAAGTCGGATGAGGCGGGCGGCGGACATGCCCACGCTGGAGCAATGATCTACCTCGGCGGTGCTTGGCCAGAGGAGTATCGTGGCCAGATCTTCATGAACAACATTCACGGTCAGCGGGTCAACATGGACATCCTGAAGCCGTCGGGCTCTGGCTATGTGGGCAGCCACAGCCCGGACTTCCTCTTGACCGGTGATCGGGCTTCGCAGATCCTCAACCTCCGCTATGGACCGGACGGGCAGGTCTACATCATCGACTGGTACGACATGCAGGCCTGCCACCTCAATGACCCGAAGCGTCACGACCGTAGCAACGGCCGCATCTACAAGGTGACCTACGGCGATCCCGCAGCCACCTCGGTCGACCTACACACCCTGAGCGACCTCGAGCTTGCCAAGGAGTTGCTGAACGCCAACGACTGGTATGTGCGTCATACTCGCCGTGTTCTTCAGGAGCGGGCTGCGAAACGGCCGATTGCCGCGGACGCCCGTGACTTCCTCACCAGTACCGCCACCAACCATGCGGAGGATACCCGACGTTTACGTGCGTTGTGGGCCCTGCATGTCACCGGCAGTTTGGAGCCAGTATTACTCCGCCAGACGCTGACCGACGCTAGTCCGTATGTCCGTGGTTGGGCGGTGCAGCTCGGCTTCGACCGGCCGGCGCCGGCATTGACACCGAGTGACCTGGCGAAGCTCGCGGTAAGCGATGACTCTCCGGTGGTGCGGCTTTATGTTGCCTCAGCCGCGCAGCAGGTAGCGGTCAAGGATCGCTGGGACATCGTAGCCGCGCTGGCAGCACACGCCGAGGATGCGGCCGATCATAACCTCCCGTTAATGATCTGGTATGCCTCCGAGCCGCTGGCAGATGTGGACCCGGAGCGGGCTCTGGCCTTAGGACTGACCGCGGGCAAGACGATGCCGCGGTTGCGTGAGTTTATGTTTCGCCGCATCGGCAGTACCGATAGCAAGGGGGCATTGGCCATCCTGATCCGCGGCCTAAAGAAGGCAGACACCGCGGAGATCCAGGGTATCTATCTCAACGCTCTACGAACCGCCCTGCAGGGCCAACGTCAGGTTCGCCCGCCTGAAGAGTGGCCCGAGGTCTACGCCGCGTTGCGCAAGAGTGATGATGCACGAATCCGCCTGGAAACTCTGGCTCTAAGCTTGAAGTTTGGCGATGCTAACGCCAAGAACGCGATCATGGGCCAGGTGCAAGACGCCACGGTGCCAACCGAGATCCGTCAGCGGGGTTTGCAGGCTCTCCTGGAGGCGAAGGACCCGGGCCTGGCACTACTACTGCAGCAACTGGTCAAGGACGCCGCGGTCCGCAAGGTCGCGCTGATGGGACTGGCACAGTATGACGACCCGAACACCCCGGCCCTACTGTTGAAGCTCTACCCCAACCTGCCCCCTGAGGAGAAACGCGCCGTACTGGCTACCCTGTGTTCGCGGGTTGCTTACGGGCGGGCGCTACTAGAGGGGATCCAGGCCCAACAACTACCCGGCTCAGATCTTACCGCCGACTTGGTGCGGCAACTCGAGTATTTTAAGGATGATGCCCTGACCAGGCAGCTCAAAACCGTCTGGGGCAGAATCCGTCCCACTCCTGCGGACAAGATCAAACTGATTGCGCGTTACAAAAACCTGATGCGGCAACCCGACCAAGCCGACCGGCAACTCGGCCGGGCCCTGTTCGCCCGCACTTGTATGCAATGCCACCAGCTCTACGGTGTCGGCGATAACTTGGGCCCAGATCTTACTGGCTCCAACCGCGCCGACCTTGACTACTTGCTAAGTAACATTGTCGACCCCAGTGCGGTGATGGCCAAAGAATACCAACAAAGTATATTCTACTTGTTCGATGGTCGGGTGATCACGGGCATCGTCAAAGCAGAAACTGCCAAGGCCGTCACCGTACGCACCGCCGATCAGACCATCGTCCTGCCCAAACAGGACATTGATCAACGGGTCCTTAGCGACCAATCAATGATGCCGGAAAATCAGTTGCTGCAACTCAAGGAACATGAGATCCGAGGCCTCCTCGCTTACCTCGGTGGCAACCAACAGGTGCCGATGCTGGCGACGCGAGACAATGCCTCGCAGCTGTTTAACGGCAAAGACTTAAGCGGCTGGTCTGGCGACCGGACTCTATGGTCGGTCGAAGGGGGAGCGATTGTTGGCCGCACCAGCGGACTCAAGAAGAATACTTGGCTGGTGAGTGATCTGGCGGTGGCGGATTTTCGCTTGAGTTTAGCGGTCCGGCTACTGGGGAACGCTGGCAATAGTGGTATTCAGTTCCGCAGCTCGGTCCATGACGGTGAGGTACACGGCTACCAAGCCGACATCGGTCCAGGCTGGTGGGGGAAGCTGTACGAGGAGCACGGTCGAGGGCTTCTCTGGGACAAGTCCGGCGAGGGCTTCCTCCAACCCGACGGCTGGAACAACTACGTGATCGAGGCACGTGGTAGCCGCCTGCGTACTTTCATCAATGGCCACCTTTGTGTCGATCTGGACGATCCAGCTGGGGCAGCGCGTGGCATCATCGCCTTGCAACTTCATTCGGGCGGCAAAACCGAAGTCCGTTTCCGTAATCTGAAACTGGAGGTGTTGGAGAGGACGTCTGATCCTAAATAGGTATCGCAACGGCCTGCGACGGGACGTCCCGTCGCAGGCGATGGAGGTCTGTTCGTCGTAGGTTGTAAGTCGTTACAGCGAGTGTTTCACCTCAGGGCTCGACTCTTCTGACGACTACTCAGGCGTGTGGGTTCCCCGCTGCTTTGTATCTCCGAGAATGGTTTGTGTCATTCCGGTTGTTGGGCGTGTGCATTCCTAATTCCTGAAGGCGGTGGGGAAGTATTCACTCTCCTACGCACCCACGAAGAACACCAGGCCCTGGTTAAAGATTCTGCAAGCGGGGATGCTGAGGCAGCTCCCGCTGCTTTGGCCCAGCAACTCTGGAGAGGATTCTGCCCTATAAGGGAGACCATTCATGCGGCTGCTGCGAATCCCGCCCTTGGTCAGCTATGCCCTGCTTTCAACAGTTGGTTAGGGTGGCTGGGGGATCGCATCCCGCTTTGCCAAGATCGAGGGGGTTGCGGCTGATCTGGGACAGGCTCTGATGCCAAGTCGTTTATATTGGTAAGCTTGGGAATCCTCGGCTGGCGAGGATTGGACTGGGGGGTTCCGATCCCAGGTTGGATGTGGATGGCGGGGGTTGGGCTGCTGAATGGCTTTGCGCTGCTGTTCACGTCTGCGGCGTATTCCGGTGGCAAGGCGGTGGTGGTGACGCCCTTGCTCGCTCTGTATCCCGTGGAAAGTGTCTCATTGGCGGTGTCGCTTGTTGCTGAGCAACCCAGTGTTTGGAACTGGGTTGCCGTTGGCTTATCGTTCTTGGCCGGAGCATCGTTGGTAGGGTTGCGGACAGATCACAGGAACAAACCAATGAGTATTGCAGACAAGCTTGGTGCGCTATCGAACGATCACGCGCCGCTGACGATTTCACCGGAGAAGGTCTCACAAAATGGCAGGCAGTGGGTTGTGTGGACTTGTTTGTGGGTGTGAAGTAAGATATGCACCAGTCGAGCTCGTAATACTCAGATTGGATTCCAGCGCTCATGCGAGGAAGCTCGCCGAAATATCTCCGTCTCTCGCGGATCATCGAGGATCAGATTATTGCGGGGGCTTGGCCCGATCGGCGAATGCCCTCCTTACGGGGGATCGCCGAGGAGCATGGTGTGTCCATGGTCACGGCCGCGCGGGCCATCCAGGTGTTACGGGACAAGGGTTTAATTGGCAAAGTAGATCGCTCGGGCTGCTTTCTTGCCGACCCTGCGCAACAGGGGGAACGTCCGAAATGGGGTGTTTGTCTTCGGGTCACCCAAGGCGATTGGCAGCGGCTCTCGAGCGGGATTAGCCGCTCTGGCTTTGACGCGGTGGCGCGGCAACGTCCGGTGGAGTTTGTCGAGCTGGTGGGCGTTGAGGATGCCCATAGTTTGTTGGACATGAGCAAATTGGTGCGCAAAGCGATGGATGAGGGGATTCAGGGGGTGTTGTTTCTGCCGTCACGCTCGAGTGATGCCTTATGCGCCCAGGATGAATGGTTTGTCCAAGCATGTCGCCAGTCCGGTTTACCAATGGTGTTCCTCGATCGCAACCTACGTGGGCATGGACGAACGCTGGAACATGATCTGGTGTCCGTGGATGATCTTGATGGAGGGCTGCGTTCGACAGAGCATCTCTTGGATATTGGTCGGCAGCGTATCGCGATGGTGGTGGCTTCGCCGTGTAGTAGTCACGATGAACGCATTGCGGGCTATCTTCAGGTACTGCGTTGGCGAGCTGCGCCAGGGCAAACGTTTGCCTGCGACCCGGTGATCTTGGAGCTGCCCGCACTCGAGTCGAGTAAGGCTAGTGACCGCTGGCTGGCCGATCAGGTTCTTCATCGTGGGATCGATGGCGTTTGTTGCTTTCAGGATTCTGTCGCCATCGGCTTAATCATGGAGCTGTTTACCCGAGGCTTTGTGGTTCCCCGGGATGTGGCGGTGGTGGGCTTCGACGATTTGCCGATTGGCAACCTGTTCACTATTGGCGTGACCACCTATAAATATCCCGCTGAGGCCGTGATCAAGCATGCGCTTCAGTTATTGCAAACCCGGCTTCGTGAGCCGGAGACACCCCCGGTCCATGTCCGGATTCCGGGCCGCCTGTTGGTTCGCGAAAGTACGGCGCGCGAACTGCCAACGACCGATCACTCCCCGCGCGAGGATGCCGCATTGAAGGGCTGACGATGCATTTGCTGTTTGTCCACCCCAATTTTCCGGCTCAGTTTGGCCACATTGCTTCCTACTTGGTGAGAGAGCACGGTTATCGCTGCACCTTTGTCAGCGAGAAACCCAGCGGCATGGTGAACGGGATCGAACGGATCCAGTATCAGACCAAGGGCGGCGCCACCGCGAAAAATCATTACTGTAGTCGCACCTTTGAGAATGCGATCTGGCATGCCCATGGGGTGTTCGAAGCGCTCGAAGCCCGTCCGGACATCCAACCCGATCTGGTGCTCGGCCACTCGGGCTTTGGCACCACCTTGTTTTTACGTGATCTGTATGGCTGCCCAATTATCAATTATTTCGAGTATTTTTATCGGATTGAAAACTCGGACATGGATTTTCGCACCGAGTTCCCGTCACGGCCGATCGATCGCCTACGCGCCCGAGCCCGCAATGCCATGATCCTACTGGATTTGGACAATTGCGACTTGGGCTATAGCCCGACTTACTGGCAACGGGGTCGTTTTCCGGAGGCTGGCCAACAGAAAATTCGCGTCATCTTCGATGGGATCGACACGACGATTTGGAAACCACAATTTGGATTAGAACGCCGCATCGGCAATCACACCTTACCGATGGATATGAAGATCGTCAGCTATGCGACCCGCGGGATGGAATCGATGCGCGGCTTTGATATCTTCATGAAGGTGGCCAAACGGATCTGCGATCAACGCGACGATGTGCTGTTTGTGGTTGCCGGGGAGGATCGGGTCTGTTACGGCGGCGACATGCGCTTCACGGGTGGTAAGAGCTTTAAAGAATGGGTACTGTCTCAGGATGACTACGATCTATCGCGATTTCTTTTCTTGGGTTTGATCCCTCCACTCGATCTGGCCCGACTGTTCAACTTGACCAACCTGCATCTTTATCTGACCGTGCCATTTGTGCTGTCCTGGTCGTTGCTGAATGCCTTGGCGTGCGGGGCTCTGGTACTCGCCTCGAACACCGCCCCGGTCCGCGAAGTGATCTTGCCCGACCGCACCGGTCTGCTGGCTGACTTTTATGACATCGATGGTTGGGTCGGGAAGATCAATCAAGTGTTGGATCAACCGGACGCTTATACATCGCTTCGGGATGCCGCGGTAAGCATGATCCAGGAACGCTATCGCTTGGATGTGTGTTTGCCTAGGATGCTGTCCCTCTATCAAGAAGTCCTCGACCAGGCCAAAGTGTAGACCCTGCCTGGGCGGAAGCGCCGTTGCTCTGCCGAGCCGGTTGGCTAACCGGGCCGGGGTGGCGGCCCAACTTGAAAGCCCAACGCAGTGAGTTGCGGAATCAAGGCCTCCGCATCAGCCCGGGCCTGCGCGGAATCCACACCCGCAGCCGTGATGGTGGCGTACCAGAACCTCTGGCGATCGCGGGCAGGTAGTTCCTGCGGGTCGAGGCCCAATTCGCGGACGTAATCCCGATCCCAACGTACTTGCTTGAGCAACTGGGCAAGCTCACGCCAGGTTAGTCCCGCGGAGACCACCGAGCCATCGGCTCGGGTAATCTTCCGGCCGATCACAATGTGGAGCAACCCCCGGAAACGACCAGCGGCCAACTCCGAATGCCGGATCGCCTCCAGAATCTCGCGTGCTCCCTCCATGTTCGCTCGCTCCATAGGGCCCTGCGACCATACCTTCGCGCATCGAGCACCATACTCACCTACTCGCTACAACCTCTATTTTTGACATATATTGCCTATGTTATGGAGAAGCGGACGATTTATCGATACATCAGTTCAAACTTTTTTTCTACTCGGTTTGCCGCCCGAAATCCCACTTTCTTGCCCCGCCTCCCTTGACCACCGTGCTGGCAGCGGGGTAGCGTTGAACATCTTTATCGATGGCTCTTCGGGGAGTTGCACATGTCTGTGCCCAGCGAAGCCCTCAACTGCCCCAGTTGTGGCGGTGCTGTACCCATTGCCAACCGCTTCGTGAAAATGGTTGTTTGCCCCTATTGTGGCAATACCCTCGATGTGCGCAACCACAAGCTCGACCCCACCGGTCAAAAGGCGACTCTGGTGGACTATCCCACCCGGTTTCGCATCGGACAGACCGGACAGATTGCTGGGCAGCGTTTTCACATCCTTGGGCGGGTTCGCTTCGAGGATGAGGATGGCTTCTGGGATGAGTGGTACCTTGAATGGGCCGATGGGGGCATCGCCTGGCTCGAGGAGGAAGAGGGGCAATATACCCTATCCCGACCCGAAGCTTTGACGGATGCTGTCCTGGCCTACGACCAAGTCCGCGTAGGGAGCCGAATCTCCGTCAATGGCGACCCCATGTTTGTCACCGAACGCTGCGAAGCACGCATTGCCGGCGCCGAAGGGCAGTTGTACTTCCGTGTGCACGTCGGTCGACCGGTGCGGTTTGTCGATGGCAATCTTCAGGGAAGACTGGCGGCGCTTGAATACACCGACGACCGGATTGAATTCACCCTGGGCGAGTCCTTACCACGTCAACAGGTCCTGCTGGATGGAGAAACTTGATGCAGCTGCGGGTGGTGCAATGCGGCCAGTGTGGCGGGGCGATCCAGCTCCACCAGCAGGATGACCAGGGGGTTTGCCGTCAATGTCGCAACACCGTGACCCGCGCGCAGGCCTTGCAGGAAGAGGCCAAGCTGGTACGACGCTTTCCCAACCCGACGCCGCTGCGTCTGGGCATGAAAGGACGGTTTCTCGGCAAAGATTATGAGCTGATCGGCCGCATGGTCTTCGGTATGCGCGAAGAGGGAGTCACTTACTACTGGCACGAGTTCCAGATGGTGGCCGCCGATGGCGATGTCTTTTTTCTCGAATACGAGGTCGACGAAGGACAGACGCTGTGGAAAACCAGCCGATCGTTCACGCCGACCCACCCACTCGATCCGCTCGAGGCTACCCGACTTTCCGTCGGCTCGCACATTCGGCTCGAAGAGTCGTCTGCCCGGGTCACTCAAGATGCCACCACCGCCACATTGTTTTTAGTTGAGGGTGAACTGACCTATGCTGCCCAGGCTGGCGACAAGTACAGCTACATCGAGGCCGTCTATGGGAATGGTTTCTATGTGGTCGAATGGAAGCCCGATGAAGTGGAATTCTATCAAGGTCACCACCTCAGCTACCAAGAGGTGCTTGAAGCCTTTGCCCTTCAAGAGGCCCTAGCCCGGTATCATGCCGCGCAAACCCGACAACGATCCCGTGGGTGGTTTGCCGGGGCTTGTGTTTTGGTAGCCATCTTAGCCTTCGTCGGCTATGGCGTAGCCCGGATCAGTGGTACCGAGGTGGCGAAGGGGTCGACTTCGATCAGCCGGGTCGATCCCGTCAAGGGCTATGACTTTCCCCAAGTGATTACTCTAGGGCCAAGCGATCGCGTCTTGCGCCTGGAACTCCAGGCCAGTATGCGACAAACCTCGGCTTGGATCATTGGCGTGTTGATTAGCGAAGACGGCAACGAACTGGTCGGGCTTGGCGAAGAGTTCTGGGACGAGGTCGGTGTCGATTCGGATGGCCGGTGGCACGAATGGGATCTCCAAGCACGCTCGAGTTTTCGCATCACCGAGCCGGGCAACTATCGGGTCCGCGTTTATATCCAAAAAGATCGGCCCCAGGCATCGTATGGGTCGGTCGGTTATCGTCTGTATGCGCATGCGCTCTATCCGCGTTACCTGATGCTGCTCGGTATTGCCTGCACCACCCTGGCCGTGGTGTTCGGCCTCCTCGCGATGACGGTGAACCTAGCCCGTGCTGTCAAGGAGAAGGAGTAATTATATGTTGGCGCCATATAAGTGGTCCATCGGGCTCTTGGTGTTCCTTACGGTGATGACTGGCATGGCTGCTAAATACGGTTGGTGGGTTCCCTCGGATGCCCAGGCCCAGGCCGAGGGGAAGAGTTTACGGGCCGGGAGCATCTACAGCCGTGCGGCCTACCGCGGGTTGTTTGGTGGTAAATGAGTTCTCAAACGAGCTGGGGCGTCGTCATGTTGCGGTATTTCCGCTGGTTGTTCGTTTTGCTGCCTGTGTTGCTGGTGAATACCGCTCGAGTGGTTGCCGCCGATGACCCCGCCGTGGCACCGCCCAACGATGTCTGGAGGCCGGGCACGCTTGTCGAGGCAATTACCTCGACACTGGTTTTCGGCCTGATTGGCATCGTGCTAGCCCTGCTTGGTTTCAAGCTGTTTGACCTGGTCACGCCCGGGCAACTGGATGCCGAGATTATTCAAAAACAGAACATTGCCGCAGCCATCTTGAGCGGGGCGGTGGTCTTGGGGATAAGTATCATTGTGGCGGCGGCTGTGCTGTGACGGATTCGAGTCGTGCGATTGTGGAGGTGGCCGAGTCCGCACAACCTCCGACGGACTTCGCGGCTGTCGACCCGGCTTCTCAGGCCCAGGTTCGAACCCTGTTGGCCACGATCTTTTTTATCGCCGCGTGTGGACTAATCTATGAGCTGCTGATCGCCACGGTTTCCTCATACCACCTGGGCAGTAGCGTGACCCAGTTCTCCATCGCCATTGGCGTGTTTATTGGCGCCATGGGACTGGGCTCGGCCTTGTCACAACAAATCCGCAACAATCTCCTGGGGACGTTCATTCTGATCGAGATCAGCCTTGGACTCCTTGGGGGTGTTTCGGTGGCTCTTCTGTATACGGCCTATACTGGTGGCCTGATTCTCTACTGGATCAGTCTGGTAAGTGTGTTGGTCGGGATCGGCTCGCTCACCGGACTCGAGTTGCCTCTGCTCACCCGGATTTTACGCAATTATGGCAGTCTGCGAGCGGCCATCGCGCAGGCGTTGTCGTTCGACTATATCGGTGCGCTGGCCGGATCACTGTTGTTCCCGCTCGTGCTCCTACCCAGCTTTGGGATGATGCGGACGGCCTGCTTGATCGGGTTGGTCAATGTCGGGGTAGCCGTATGGAACATTCGCATCTTCTCGGATCGTCTCGCTCGTCCGCGGCAACTGTTGTTGATTGCTCTGACGATTGGTCTACTGCTATTGCTCGGGTTTCTTGGTTCTTTTGAGCTGGTCAGTCTGCTAGAGAGTCAGCTCTATGAAGATGAGATTATCTATGTATCACAAACCCCGTTTCAACGGATTATTATGACTCGCTGGCGGGACGATTTTCGGCTGTATCTGGATGGGAATCTGCAATTCTCTTCGCTGGATGAATACCGCTACCACGAAGCCCTGGTACATCCGGCGATGCATCTGGCTGCGCAGCGTAGGGAGGTGCTGATTCTGGGCGGGGGGGATGGTCTCGGCTTACGGGAGCTGGAGAAATATCCAGATGTCCAGCGAATTACCCTGGTGGATATTGATCCGAAGATGACCGAGCTTGGTGCCAATTATCCGCCCCTGGTGCGTCTCAACCAAAATGCTTTCGCCGATCCACGAGTACGTGTCGTCCATGCAGATGCCTTTCGCTTTTTCCAGGACGATACGGAGCGATATGATGTGATCATTGCCGACTTGCCCGATCCCAATCATGAATTGTTGGCCAAGCTGTATACGACTCGGTTTTATCGTTTGATGCGCAGACGCTTAGTCGCCAACGGGATCTTTGTGACCCAAGCGACTTCACCATATACCGCCCGAGAAGCGTTTTGGTGTATTGACGCCACGTTGAAGGCCGTGGGTTTGCACACCGCACCGTATCACACCCACGTGCCCACTTTTGGGGAATGGGGCTTTATCCTGAGTGGGCAGCAACCGCTGGGATCGGTCGAAAACATTCGGCTGACTGTCAAAACACGTTATCTCACCGATGCGCTGATCCCCGGCTGTTTTGTCTGGAGCAAGGATTGTGCAGAAGTACCGGTGACGGTGTCGACGCTCGACCGCCCGGTGATTTTACAGTACTACCAGGATAGCTGGCGACAGTGGATGCAATGATGGGTGTTCATTTAGTCGTGGACTTCTGGGGTCTGCCGAGTTCCTCGCTACAACCGGCGGCATGGCTGATGGACCTATTGCAGCAAGCGGCCACCGCGGGGGGGATGACCGCAGTTTGCGAGCCAGTGCGGCATGACTTTTCCAACGGGGGTATGACGGCGGTGTTGCTCTTGGCCGAGTCCCATATCGCCATCCATACCTACCCCGAATATGCGTATCTGGCTCTGGATATTTTCGCCTGTGGCCGCGGCGATGCCTATCGTGCTCTGGAGGTGTTTCGCGGACAACTCAAGCCCGCGCGGGAGTCGATCACGGTGGTTGAACGTGGCAACGAGGTAAGTGAATGAGTCGCCAGGACGCAGCCGGGGGTTTTCGCTGTCGCTGGCTTGTATCAGCACAATTTGATATATGTTTTTTTATTGGTAGTTGCCTGCTGACCTTTCTCTTCTTTGGCTTCTACTCGATCGCCCATTGGTTCGACTTTGTCCTGCGCGGCGACGCCATCCTGATCACCTACTTTGTCTTTACCGCGATCTTCGACCATCCCCATATCTTTCAGACCTTCGCGCGGACGCATCTCGATGCGGAGGAGTTTCAGCAGCGTCGGGGCTTATATACCTGGGGTTTGCTCGGCTTCATTACCGCTGGGTTTATCATCACGGCATTAAAACTTGAAGCCTGGCTGATTGTTGTGGCCGCAATCTATGGCACTTGGCATATCATTCGCCAGCATGCCGGCTTTGTGAAAATGTATAAAGTGCTCAACGAGGATCTTGAGCCGCTGGATAATCGGCTCGATTTTTTGCTCTTTTATACCGGCATGTTTGCCTGTTTCTTTCACGACTATGGCGATGTCCAGCAGCCGATTGTAATCTATGGGGACTTACGGGTGAACTTCCCGTCACTGCCCGGGGCTTGGGGGTCGCTATTGTGGTGGTTGTTTCTGGGACTATTGATCCTGTTTGGTTTGCGGCAGACTTGGCGGGTCATCGAAGGCAAGCCGATCAACCTCCCTAAAGTCCTGTTAATGACCGCGGCGTTGAGCACCCATTACTTTGTCTTCTTTGCCACCATGACGCCTTTCTTGGTCGCCGAAGCATTGGAAACCGTTTATCACGATGTGCAGTATCAGGGTTGGATGATCCACTATCAGCGCAAACGGTTCCCAAGAGTACGTGGTCTGGTCGGTCGTTGGCTGGGACTGGCATTGCTTTATGGAATCGCCGTGGGCAGCATCGAAGTCCTTGGCCTGATGCAACGTGGTTGGGCTATGTGGCTGTTTGTGCCGTTCACCATGATCGTGATTTACCACTATTATGTCGATGGGTTGATTTGGCGCTTCCGTGATTATCCGTCCTTACGCAAGCAACTATTCTCCCACCATTCCCAATCGCACTGAGACACTCCACCAAAGTTTCAGGCGGGTGACATGCTCGGAGTCTGCGACAGGTGTGGTCGGTCACCAGCCTGCTGGGCGTGCGATGGGTGGGCCTTGTGCAAACGACTATCCCCTGAAGCTGCCTGAGCTAGTCACGCAAACGGTCGAGGACCGCCTTGAGTTGGTCCAGCTGGGCGGGGATACGCAGATACACTTCGTTTTCCGCGCCCCCGACCACTGGGCGTGGCTCGGGGATGGCGGCGAACCGCTCGGACAGGTAGGCACGTAGTTGCTCGGCTGCCGTGAACGGTTCCAGCTGCAGCCAGGCCTGCAGGGTGACCGGTTGGTCCGGGGTCACGGCCAACACCAGGCTCTCCATGGTGTCAAGTTGCTCAGGCGTTAGCTTGGGCAATAGACCACTTAACCCCACACGCAACAGCAGATTGGTCTGCCAGCGTGTCGTGTCCGCCACCGCCCAGACGATCGAATCCTCAGGGATCTGGGCCATCAAATCCTGCAGCAACGGCGGCACCTCCGGTTCCGCGCGGGCCTGGCTCGGCAGTGCAGCAAAATCGCTCCCCTCGAGTGAGGCCACCAGGGTATGTGGATCGTCGGGCAGCCAAAGCCGAAGCTCCAATGACGCGGGCTTGGCCTCGACCGGATAGAGCAGGCGATCCGCAGCACGATAGGGTGTTTTGGCCTGTTGCTGGATAAGTTGACGGTTCAGTGGTTCTTCAGCGGTCAGCACCAAGAATCCTTGGGGGAATGCGGCATCTCGAACTTGCACTCCCAACAGAGCCTGGTCGTAGGTACTGAAGCCGCGGCCAGTAAGCGTATTCAGAAAGTTGGACCGCTGGGTGAAAAGCGAGGCCCAGTTGTCCTCTTCTGCATCAGGCTGTGTAGCGAATAAGGTCTCCAAACGGGCGGGTCGCACGGCCAGCACAGCATTGGTTGTCGTCGGGAGATAACGAAATCCCTGCCATTTGGCCGGGGCAAACTTTGCGGCAACACGCTCACGATGCTGCGCGGGATCGCTGGAGTCGGAGTGCTGGAGTACCAAACCCACCATCACCCCGACCAGCCCTAAGCCCAGGACAATGACTCCGGCTTTGAGCAGGCCACTGGTTGAAGCTCCTCCTGTGCTCTGCGGAGCAAAACTCGGTTCTGGTTCGGGCTCGGGTGCAGGGGGTTGATCGGGCACCAGCGTGCCGATGGGAAACCGTTCACCACAGCGTGGACAGTCCATCTGCCCATCGGCAGGCATCGGCTCCGGCACCGGAACGGTGCTGTTACAATAGGGACAGTAGGTCGCGGCCACGGCAGTTCTTCCGAAGTCTAAGGGAAAGCCAGCGGCTGCCTGGGTCTGGATGGCGAGCTCATGCTGGTATGCTGTCCAGTCTTTATAGCGGACAACCCTGCTGGGGGTCCGTATTGACCATGCTTAGAGCGATTTCTAGACTGAGACAACCGGGCGTGGACGGAAATCTGTGCAAATAATGCGCCCCTGGAGGCCTGGGCTGATGGCGACAGAAACCGCGGTAGAGACCAGCTTTTTCGAAAAGATCGGCGAGAAGCTCAACGCCGCCACCGAAGGTTTTGTCAACTTCCTGGGTCGGCTGTTCGGTTCGAGCAACGAGCGGGAAATTCGGAAATTTGGCTATGAGCGAAGCAGCCATCCCGAACAGCCCTATCGCATCATCGCAGGCTCGATCCTCGATCGTATCAACCAACATGAACCGCAAATGCAGGTGCTTTCCGATGTTGAGCTGAAGGAACTGACCCCGAAGTTCCGAGCTCGACTCAAGGAAGGCGAGACCCTGGAAGATCTTTTGCCTGAGGCGTTTGCCGCTTGTCGTGAGGCCGGGCGCCGCGCCAAGAAGATGCGACATTATGACGTGCAGATGATTGGGGGGATCGTATTACACGGGGGAAATATCGCCGAGATGGTCACTGGCGAGGGCAAGACCCTGGTGGCGACCCTACCGGCGTATCTCAACGCCCTGACCGGCGAAGGAGTGCACGTCATTACGGTCAATGACTATCTGGCCCGGCGTGACTGCGAATGGATGTTGCCGATCTATCAGGCTCTGGGCATCACCGCGGGCTATATCCAATCGGACATGGAGTCAGCGGAACGTCGCCGCGCCTACGATTGTGACATCACCTACGGCACCAACAGCGAGTTCGGCTTCGACTATCTGCGCGACAACATGAAGCCTGCCCGCTGGGCGGACGAGAACTACCCGACCTACCTGCAGCAGTGCCAGCGTGCCCTGAACTATGCCATCATCGACGAAGTCGACAACATCCTGATCGATGAAGCACGTACGCCTTTGATCATTTCCGGTCCGGCCCACCGTGATACCCGCCGCTATGAAGATGCCAACCGCATCGCACTGCAGCTCACCGATCTGCAGAGACGCGAGCCGGGCAAGTATTTCGAGGTAAAGGAAAAAGAACACACCTGCCACCTCACCGACGATGGGATCCGCAAGGCCGAAGAGTTGGCCGGTGTTGAGAGCTTTTACACCCCCGGCAACATGGAGTGGCCGCACCTGATCGACAATGCCCTCAAGGCTCACCACTTGTACCAAAAGGACAAAAAGTACATGGTGATGCACCACGAGGGTGAGAAGCGGATTGTGATCATTGACGAGTTCACCGGACGCCCGATGTTCGGCCGCCAGTGGAGTGACGGCCTTCACCAGGCCATCGAGGCCAAGCACAAAAACGAAGGCGTCCAGATCAAGCAAGAAACCCAAACGCTGGCGACGATTACGCTTCAGAACTACTTCAAACTGTATAAGAAGCTCGCTGGCATGACCGGGACCGCGATGACCGAGGCGGATGAGTTCTGGAAGATCTACAAGCTGAACGTCGTTGCCATTCCGACCAACAAGCCGCTGCGGCGCGTCAACTCTGCGGACTTGATTTATCGCACCGAGCGTGAGAAGTGGGACGCCGTGGTGGATGAAGTGGTGCGGGTGAATTCCGAAGGTCGCCCGATCCTGATTGGGACCACCGATGTGGCCAAGTCCGAGAAACTGAGCGACATGCTCAAGCGCCGAGGGATTAAGTATGAACTGCTGAACGCCAAACCGGAGAATGTCGCTCGCGAGGCCGAGATCGTCGCCCAAGCGGGCCGGCGTGGTGCCGTCACCATTGCGACCAACATGGCCGGCCGAGGTACCGACATCATCCTGGGCGGGAACCCTGAGACCCTGGCCTGGGCCGAACTCAAGCAGAAGAAAGATGCCGATGGCCGGCCCCTGTATCCGACCCGACTCGAAGTGCTCGAGGAGGTCTGGAAGGAGACGGTCAACCGCATCGAAGCTCGGGAAAAGATGAAAGCACAAGGCGAGGAGATCAAGGAACTCGGCGGGCTCCATATCATCGGCACCGAACGTCACGAGTCGCGGCGGATCGACAACCAGCTGCGCGGCCGCTCCGGCCGCCAGGGCGATCCAGGCTCGTCGCGTTTTTTTGTGTCCCTCCAAGATGATTTGATGCGCATCTTTGCCGGAGAGTGGGTGGCCAACTGGTTGACCCGTTTGGGTATGCAGGAAGGCGAACCGATCGAAAGTAACCTGGTCACTCGGCAGATCCAAAAAGCCCAGAAAAAGGTCGAAGAAATGCACTTCGACCAGCGGAAGAATCTGCTCGAATACGACGAGGTCATGGACCACCAGCGCAAGCAGATCTACGGCACCCGCCAGCGTATCCTCGACGGCATGAACTGTAAGCGCTACATCCTTGAGATGATCGATGAGCAGCTCGACGAGGCGTTGAATCGCTATCTGGACGGTGAATATGGTGCGGCCACCTTTGCCGAGTATGCACGCAATCGGGTCGGCGAAGACTTCGACGCTAGTGACTTCCGCGGCATGACCTTTGAAGAAGCCGACCGCTTCGTCAAGGACAAGGTCATCCGCATGGTCGAAACGCACATCCAAGAAGCGATGGAGGAGAATCTAAACGCGGATGAGGATCCCAAAGACTGGAAATGGCAGGAGATGGCCCGGGTGATCAATACCCGGTATGGCTTGAAACTGATTGACCGTGAACTCAAGAAAATTGGCCGTGAGGCATTGGTCGACTATCTGCTCGAACAATGTACGCTGCAGGTTGAGCAGTTCGATTTGAGCGATGGCCGGCCGTTTCTGGAGGATGATTGGGGGCTTCGTTCGTTGTCCGATTGGGTCCGTAACAAGTTCACCATTCTACTGTCCCCCGATGAGCTTAGTGGCAAGGACCGCAGCGAGATTCACCAGCAGCTGAGCAATACCGTCCGTATGGTCTATCGCGAGCGGGACATCCTCTTCCCGGTGCTCGCGGCCATGTCGCAGTACCTGGCGGACCACACGACCACCCCCAATGCCGTCAAGTATGACCGTGAGGGGTTGCTGAACTGGGCGAAGGAACGTTTTCCGGGCCAATCGGTGGGTACCGAAGACGACACCTTCCGCACCCTGTCCCGCTCGCAGTGTCGCGATCTGATTCTGCAGATGAGCCGTGGCTACTATCCAGAGATGGATCAGGAAGCGATCGATGACAAGGTCGGTGATGCCTTAAGCGGAACTCGGCACGCCGAGCACGAAGATGCGCTTGAGCTTGGCGAATGGTTCAAGACTGCCACGGGCATCGAGGTTGCTCCCGAACGTCTGGTCGGCGAGACGGCCGAGTCGATTACACAGACGCTCTGGAATGAATTTGACTTCAAATATCGCCGCGAAATGCGTAGCGTCGAACGCCGGCTGATTCTCGATATTCTGGATGCCGCTTGGAAAACGCACTTACTGACGATGGACCATCTTCGCGCTGGGATCGGGCTGATGGCTTATGGCCAGATTGATCCGAAGACCGAGTACAAACGGCAGGGGATGAAAGAATTCGAGGCGATGTGGGAGAGTATGCAGGATCGCGTCAGCGATGCTGTGTTCCGGGTTGAGAGCATTGGTGGCGCAGAGGTTCTCCAGGATGCGCTGTGGGCCGGTGCCTCGGCGTCGCATGCGGAGGCCCAATCCATTTCCTCGATGCGCGCTCAGCAAAGCCAGCAGGCCCAAGGCACTGCCAACACCAGCGAGGCCAAAAAGCCCGAGCCGATCCGGAATCTGAACAAAAAGGTTGGCCGCAACGATCCATGCCCGTGCGGTAGCGGCAAAAAATACAAAAACTGTCACATGGGCAAGGAAGCGACCCGAACCTAAGTCGAACTGCCGAAGCTCTTGTTTTGCCGCTTCTGCTGAGTCCCGGACCTCAGAGCTCAGCAGAAGAGACGCTAGCCCTTGAACGGCAAGATTGTGGTTGCAACGATCATCGAAGGTAGAGCTCTGGACTCACGTCCTTCGGCGATCGCGGCCTGGTGGAACGAGCACTTACCACCCCGACCCATCCGAACTCATGGAATGGATTCCATGCCCTACCTGATCAACCTCGTCTATGCCGTTGCCCTGATGCTCCTATCACCGTGGCTGCTGGTCCGAGCGGTCCGTACCGGGAGGTATCGAGCGAACTGGCGTTGCCGGCTTCTGGGACATCGACAGCTTGACGAGCTAGGGGTCGGGCCCCGTGTCTGGTTCCATGGTGTCAGTGTCGGGGAAGTGCAACTGCTTCGGCGGGTGATCGGGCGTTTCCGTCCACGCTATCCAGACTGGCACTGTATCGTCAGTGCCAGCACTGAGACGGGCCTCGTCCAGGCTCACCAGGCGTTTTCTGACCTGACCGTGTTGCCTTGGCCGATGGACTTCTCCTGGGCCGTGCGCCGCTCGCTGGATACGATCCAGCCTCGGGTGATTGTCTTGGCTGAAGGGGAATTGTGGCCGAATTTGCTGCATGCAGCAGAACAGCGAAACATTCCCGTCTTGGTGATCAATGCCCGACTCAGTCCTCGTAGCTTTGCCCGCTATCGTAGGTTGGCATGGCTGTTACGGCCGTTGTTATTGCAACGGGTGACGGAGTGGGCGGTACAGAGTGAGCATTATGCCACGCAACTGCAGACTTTAGGGGTGGATCCTGAGCGGATCCACATAACTGGATCGGTGAAATACGACGGTGCGATCTTCCGCCGTGACGATCCACGCGTAGCCGGGCTTCGTCAGCTGCTGGGACTGGCTGCCACCGATCGGGTCTGGGTCGCCGGTAGCACCCACGCACCGGAAGAGAAGGTGGTCCTGGATACCTTCCGTCGTCTGCGAGTCCGCTTCCCGAACTTGCGCTTGCTTTTGGTACCGCGCAAGCCGGAACGCTTCGATGAGGTGGCAGCTCTGTTAAACCGAGAGCATTTTGCTTTTGTCCGGCGCAGTCAGACTGCGTCACCTTCAGTGGATCGCCCCGCGGTGATCCTGGTCGACTCGATGGGAGAGCTCGACCTGATCTGGGGGCTGGCTGACTTGGGCTTTGTGGGCGGGAGTCTAGATGGCCAGCGGGGCGGCCAAAGCATGATTGAGCCGGCGGGTTATGGCGTCCCCACGGTGTTTGGCCCAGCGGTGTGGAACTTTCGCGACGTGGTGGCACGGCTGCTGGAAGCCAATGCAGCGATCCAGATCCAGTCCCCCCAGGGACTCTTCGAGGCCGTCCGTCGGTTGTTGGACGATCCGATCGGCCGCGAGCGGATGGGGGTGAATGCACGACAGCTGGTACGTCAGCAACAGGGCGCGGTCGAACGGACGCTTGCCCTGTTCGCTCGTGTGACGCCGAGTATCGCGTTGAGTGAACGTCGCGCAAGCTGAATCGTTGCGATGCGGCCCTCGGCTGGTTAGACTCAGCCCACATCACCATCTAGATCCTATTTGGTTTGCCGAGGCTTCTCCGTGCGATCACTTCTCTGCTTGCTCATGCTGTTCACGCTAGTGACTTGTCCTGCCCAGGCCAAGAAGCTCAACGTGTTGTTCGTCGTTTCAGATGATCTCAACACCGATTTAGGTTGCTATGGTCACCCGATGGTGCAGTCGCCCCAGCTCGATCAGCTCGCGGCTAAAGGGGTGCGGTTTAACGCCGCGTATTGTCAGTATCCGCTGTGCTCGCCGAGCCGAGCCTCGTTCTTGACCGGGCGGCGACCGAACGCGAATGGCGTGTTACGCAATCCACGCGACGGGGGCATCTCGCCACACTTCCGTCAGTACATACCCAACACGGTGACGCTGCCGGAGTTGTTCAAGCGTAACGGGTATTTCGTGGCTCGGGTCGGCAAACTGTATCACTATGGCGTGCCACGCAACATTGGCACCGGGGGGCTCGACGATGCCCGCAGCTGGGATCAGACCATCAACCCACGTGGCCGCGACAAGGAGGAAGAGGCCAAGATCTTTTCGCTACGCAAGGGGCAATTCGGCGGGACCCTGAGCTGGCTGGCCGCTGACGGCACGGACGAGGAGCAGACCGATGGCATCGGCGCCACCGAAGCGATCGAGCTACTTGACCGACGGAAAGATCAGCCGTTCTTCCTGGCCGTCGGCTTCTATCGTCCGCACACTCCATATGTCGCGCCCAAGAAGTATTTCGCCCGGTATCCGCTCGAGTCGATCCGGCTTCCGCAGATCCCCGAGAACTTTCGGGCCCAGTTGCCTGCTCCGGCGTTGGCCAGTGCCAAGAACGAGGAGGCACAGATGACCGATCGCCAACGGCAAGAAGCGATCCAGGCCTATTACGCTTCGACCGCCTTTATGGATGCCCAATTGGGTCGCCTGCTCAACGCCCTGGACCGTCTTGGCTTACGTGAGAACACCGTGGTAGTGTTCTGCAGCGATCATGGTTACCATTTGGGTGATCACGGGCTGTGGAAAAAGAAGAGCCTGTTTGAGCGTTCGGCCAGAGTGCCGTTGCTGATTCACGCACCGGGTATGGCTGGTAATGGGAAGGTGGCCAACGCCCCCGTCGAACTGATCGATCTGTACCCGACCCTGGCTGAACTGTGTGGCCTGAAGACGCCCGCTTACTTGGATGGCACCAGCCTCGTACCGGTCCTCCACAACCCAGCCCAGCAAGTCAAACCCGCGGCATATTCTCAGGTGAACCGCCGGGATTTTGTGGGGGTCAGCCTGCGTACACCTCGGTGGCGGTACACCGAATGGGATGGTGGGAACAAGGGGCTCGAGCTTTACGACCACCAAAACGACCCGCAGGAGTACAACAATTTGGCCGACAACTCCGATTATGCCAAGGTCCTCGACGAGCTAAAACTGCTTATGCAACCGTGGAATTCCAAGGTCGTATCCAAGAAATAAGCTCCTAGGCGACGAAAACGTACCAGTGCTCCGTGATTCTTGCAATTTTGGGTTTGCCACGGCAGCACTGGCTATTTAATGTAAGTATACCCGTTCAAGCTCCCCTGCCGCCTCACATCCCCCTCAGAAATCGTTGGTTTTTCTCAACGCGATCAGATAGATCTACTCTTTGATGCTACAGCCGGAGACCTTTCATGCGTTCGTTTCGAACACATGTGCATCGTTTTTTGCATGGACAAAGTGGTACGACCACGGTGGAGTACGCGGTGATGTTGAGCCTGATCATCACCGTCTGTGTTGGCGTGATCCTGGCGATGGGGATCAATAGCGAGACGCTATGTCGGGCGGTGATTTGTAAGGTGTATGGACCGCCGAGCCCATGAAGACGGAACCGCGTAGAGCCATCGTGGAGATCGTCGGATGCCCAGATCTGCCCTGAGTATTGGTGCCTGGCGGAGGTACCTGGTCGTGTTTGTGCTGAGTTTTCCGCTGGCGTTTGGGCTGCGGGACATTTTGCAGGAGCTGTTGCGGCCGGATCTCTCGGCGGCGGCCCGTGCCTATGTTCGTGAGCATCGTGGAGCCCCGCTATCGGCCTCTCTGGCCGCGGTTCTCACCGAGCCGAGCATCGTCGATGTTCCAACGCAGACGCACCCATTGCTGGGTAAGATTGTTCCCGATTTTACCCTTCGGGATGACCTCGGTCGGCGAGTTGGTTTGTCCACGCTGTGTCAGCAGGGCCCGGTCGTGGTCGTGTTTTACTACGGCTACTCTTGCACCCATTGCGTGGCGCAACTGTTTGCCATCAGTGATGATCTCGACCACTTCCAAGAGCTTGGCGCGCGAGTCATAGCACTCAGTGCCGACCCGAGCGAGCAGACCGCGGCACGATTTGCCGAGTACGGGCGGTTCGCTTTCCCGGTGCTCTGCGACCCCGACTACACGGTGGCCGATGCCTACGGGGTACATGGCTCCGCCAAGGAAGAGCGAGCCGAATTCTTGATGCATGCCACCTTTATCATCGATCCCCAAAGGCGGATGCGCTGGGCTCAGTATGGAGCCGAGCCGTTTCTTGGGAACGAGACCCTCCTGCGGGAAATTGCCCGCTGCCAGGGCTGGCCGGTTGCAGACCAGTCCCCGAGGGGCCACGCGCCCACGTCGGGTAGTATGAAGTAGTCGCCGAAGGCTTGAGGGAGCGGGGAGTCTGCACTCCCCGTGCTCCGGGGAGAGCTAGCGTTGAATATCGTAGGTTTTGATCTTGCGATCGAGGGTCGAGCGTTCGATGCCCAGGATGGTCGCTGCTTGGGACTTGTTCCAGTCGGTGTGTTGCAGGGTTGCCTCGATGTGCCGCTTTTCGATCTCGGCTAAGGAGATTGCTTCGTAGACACCGGCGACGGCCCGATCGGGCAGATCAAAGTCGGGGGAGGTCAGCCAGATATCGCTGGCATCGAGTTGATCTCCAGTGCTCAGAGCGACGGCACGTTCAATGACATTCCGTAATTCGCGGACATTGCCCGGCCAGTGATACTCCTTAAGCTTTTTCACGGCTCCAGGCGTAAACCCGCCAATCTTCCGCCCGGTCTCGCGGGTAAAGCGTTTGAGAAAATGTTCTGCCAGGAGCGAGACATCGTCTTTGCGGTCACGTAGTGGTGGCACCCAGATCTCGACCACTTGCAGACGGAAGAACAAATCGCGGCGAAAGGTACCCTCACGGACCGCTTCCTCCAGAGGGCGGTTCGTCGCGGCCACGACTCGGACATCGACCTTGATCGGTGTGTTGCCGCCGACGCGTTCAAAGGGATGGCCTTCCAGGACGCGTAGCAGCTTGGCCTGGGTGGACAGGTTCATCTCACCGATTTCATCGAGAAATAGGGTACCGCGGTCGGCGGCTTCAAACTTGCCGATCATGCGATCGGTGGCTCCGGTGAAGGCCCCTTTCTCATGGCCGAACAGTTCGCTCTCAAGCAAGCTTTCGGTCAAGGCTGCGCAGTTTAAGCAGATCAGCGGGTTTTCCCGACGTGGACTCGACTGGTGAATGCCTCGGGCGACCAATTCCTTACCGCTGCCACTTTCGCCTCGGATCAGTACCGTCGCCTGGGTCGCGGCGACTCGCGAGATCTGCGACTCGATCTCTCGTAAGGCGGGGCTGGCGCCGACGAGTTCGCTTTCCAAACGCAGCTGTGTGCGGAGTTCGCGATTCTCGACCGAGAGCGATTCTTGACGCTGTACCTGGTGCCAGGCCATGCCGAGCTGGCGTGCCACGGTCAAGGAAAATTCCAGATCCTCGCTGGTCAGGGTGTGGCCCGTCTGGGTCGAATAGAGGTGCACCAGGCCAATCACGCGGTCATGATCGAGAATCGGTGCACAAATCAGCCCGGTGACATTCATCTCCGCCAGGCTCTCACGGTTCGCCAGATGTTTGTCCGCGGCCACATTCTCGGCTAACACCGCTTCTTTACTCGAGACAATCTCTGCACTCACAAAATTTGATACTTTGTGATAAGTATGCACGGCGGGGTTGCGATGCCGATAGGCGACCAGTTCTAGTTCGCGGGCCTTTTTGACCTGAAGAATCGCCCCCACATCCACGGGGATAGCCTCTAGCAATCCATCCAAGACAATTTCGGCCAGTTGCTGCGGATTTTCCGCGGTGCCCATGGCGACGGCGAGCCGATAAAGCTGCGCCAAGGCTTCATCGGGCTGCGTGCGTACGGCCGGGCTGGACTCGATCGGGATGGTGTGTCCGGATTCGGTCGGCGCAATCTTTTCCCGCTTCTCTTTGAGAGGGGGCAAAAACCGAGTCTTCGATAATCGCTGCTTGATCTCGAGTTTTTCTTCCTCCGTGGATTGTTGCCGCAACGAGTAGGGTGTGGGAAGTTCGGAAAGATCGAGTAAAAACAAGAAAAGCGAACGGCCGACTTGCAGTTGGTCGTGTGGATGAATGGGCTGTTCGGTCTGACTAATCAATTCATGATTGAGCCGGGAGCCATTGAGACTTCCTTTATCGCGAACGGTCCACTGATCCCCGATGCCGGAAAGCTCGGCGTGTTCGCGGCTGCACAAATCATCCTTGAGCACAATGGCATTGTTCGGCGCACGGCCTAGGGTATGCCGTGCGCCTGCTTGTAGGGGGTGCACCTCGCCGAAGCCATCGTCGCGGCACACAACCAAATAGGCATTGGGAAGGCTTGCCATGTTCGCGTTCAAGTTGGGATGCGAGTCGCTTCTGTAGCCAAGATAGTCAAACCGAAGCAATATACAACCCGCTCCGGGAGCTTACTGCACGAACAGCGTGAGCCCGAGACCGGCCAAGGTGGCCAATACGGCCACCATCGGCAGGATCCCTGCCGATGGGGCGACAATATGCGTGCCGCTTCCGGGCGGGGGGGGGAACACTCCTGGGTAGGGCGGCTGCCAGGTTGGTTGATTCGGGTCTTCGGCTTTGAGACGGGCGCGGCCAAGCCAAAAAGCGTAGCCGACCACGATTACTAACACCACCGCGACCAAGTGAACCAGTGGCGGCCCCACCTCCCCCTGCAGGACTGGGATGTTCAGATCCCCTCGGCCCAGCAGGACTGCCAGCGAGTTGTTGGCAAAATGCAACAGCATGGGCAACCACAAGGATCGGCTCATCAGATACACATAGTGCAGCCCCGCTCCCATGAAAGCGGTTACCACGACCTTTTCGGGCGGGATGAGATGTAAGATGCCAAACAGTACGGAAGTGAACACGAGCCCACCAAGAAGTCCGTGCCGGGCCATCAGTCCCCGACCCAGAAAGCCGCGGCAAAGTAATTCCTCGCCCACCCCCGGCGCCACCCCTACCACCAGGATGATCGCCCATAACGGGAACGACGCCAGTAGCTCAGCGACGATTTGTCCCTCGTCCTCGAGGGGTTGGCCTGGATTGATCAGCTGGTGGAACAGATAGGCCAGTCCGCTAGCAGAGAGGAGGAACCCTGGGGTGATTGCGAGGGTCAGCAGCAAATGCTCCGAGCTCGGCTTCCGCAGGGCCACTTTGCCGCTCCAGTCGGGGCCAACGCGCCAACGGAGAAGGATCCAAGGAAAGATGACCGTGACCACTGCCCCTGCCGCCATCGCCCAGGCCATTGCTTGAATCAAGGCTGGGTGGGGTTTCGCCCCTTGCTCGAGCAGCTGGACACTCGCGGAAATCGCCTCCATCTCCGCATCCAAATCTTGAACACCCATCAAGTGGATCGATAGACTCAGGATGACGACGAGCGCCCCGGCAGCGATAATCGTGGTGAGAAACAACGCACACCACAATAGCGCTCCCCCGAGTCCTGGCCCCGGAGGAGCGACCCGAGTGACACTGGGAACGTTCGGGATGTGCTGAAAAATGGGATGCGCGCCGGGAGACGGATCCGTCGGGAAAGATTCATCGTGCTGCATCGTCTAGGTCGCTTCTGCCGCAGGGCATCAATAGCGCAGCCAGTGGAAATACTCACACATTTGATAAATCCACGGATGACGCCAAGGGTTGAATACGGGGTACGTGACCGAGAAAACCGACACTCCCAACAGGCTATAGCCGAAGATCCGTCCACGAGCCGCGCGGCTTACTACCTCTGCGGCGGGTAAGAGGAGCAATAGCCACAAGGGCGTCAGCCAAATCAGCCAGCGCGGACCGCTGGTCCAGCCACCATAATTGTTGGTGGTGGCGATGTAAAACGCAATGACGATCCCGCTCACCAGAGCAGTTTGCCCGGCAAGCCATGCAGGAAGTCGACCCTCACGCCCGAACAATCGCATGCCTATGCCGATGCCCGTGAGCAGCCAAACGGGCGTCAGACTCAATATCCCATGATGGCCAAGCAACAGATGAAAGGCATAGATGAACTTGGGTTCTGCGGCAAAGTCAATTCCCCGTTTGACCTCGCCGGGTTTGACCTGCCAGTGGCTCCCTGGGTATTCGTACCACTCGCTGCCAAATTTGCTATAAACCGGTTCCCATTCTCCCATCGCCACATAGTTGGTGCCCAAAAACGCCGCAATAGGCAGCAGGACAGCGGGGAGGCCCACGAATAACGTTCGGGTCGGCTCGCGCCACAACAGCCACAGCCCGAGGGTGGCCAGGAAGGCGGCCGCGGGTAATTCCATGCAGGTAGCGAAGGATGCGAAGAAACCCGCAAGCAGGATTCGACCCTTGGGCAAGCGCTCGCCCGGCGCGGAGCGGAGTATCGTATACACGGCGATCAGCACTGCCACCGCGGCCGGAGTATGATTATTGAGCGTTACGGCGAAGGTGGTGATGAATGTTCCGAACCCTGCCGTGGCCATGACCAGGAGTCGAGCCCAAAGATTGTCACAGAACTGCTCTACAAGCCGGCGCAGTAGCACCAGGAACAGGGCCAATGGGAGCCAATTGACCGTCAGCAAAATGATGATGATGACCGGCCAACGATCCTGGTCCAGGGATAAACCCAAGCCATGCTTGAGCAGCCAGTATTCACCCGCCACGAGCACCGGCAACAACGGGGGCTTGGTCGAATAAAACTCATGGGTTCTGGGATTCAGGACCTTGTCAACCGACGCAAAGTCGGAGCGAAAAATAATCCCCTCGTCGCGATAGCCTTTTGGCTTCTGCGGGTCATCCACTCGGCGACCGATGACGAAGGTCCCATTTTCGACCAGGTTATAGATGGTCGCCCAGCGAGAGCGATCATTGGAGCTAAATTGGGGGGTCGGTTCCGGACGGGTCTTCGGCCAGGTCCGCGTGATCGGCTCGGGGCGGTCGGCACCGTAGCTGTTGGCGCGAGGCGGTCCATACATACTAGGTTCGTAGATGCGTTCGACCCCAACGATCCTCCCCGCGGTGAGGGCCAGAGGAAGCAGAATGAGCCAAGGATAAATGAGACGCCAAGTAGACGCCGCGACGGGGTCAAGCGCTGGGTTCATGGTGGGGGGGAGTCTGCTCGGCGATGCTGTAAATGTCTTCATCTCGACTATGATGCACCACCAGCAACTCGGCCAGGACGCCAAGCCCAATCAACTGGGCGCCGAGCAACAAGGCTCCAAGCGCGTAGGTCATCAGCGGGCGGTTGTGCAATGGCTCAAACAACTCGGGGTAGAAATAGCGGATCACCCAGGTGATGGCCAGATAGGTGAGCCCGATCAGGCCCAGGCCAAAGCTGAGCAGGCCAATCGTTCCAAGAACATGCTGTGGTCGGCGGCCGTAACCGGTGATGAACGTCACCGTCAACAGATCCAAAAACCCCTTCACGAAGCGTCCGAAGCCATATTTCGACCGGCCAAACTTCCGCCGACGGTGCTCGATCACCACTTCGCCAACGCGAAACCCGCGGGCCGCGGCCAATACCGGGATGAAGCGATGGAGTTCTCCGTACAAGCGTACCTCGGGAAAGACTTCGCTGCGATAACACTTCATGCCACAGTTGTGGTCATGCAGTCGCACCCCGGTCAACCAGCCAATCATGCGATTGAAAATCCGGCTGGGAAAAACTTTGTGCCATGGATCATGCCGGACCTTCTTCCAACCGCTGACCACATCGTAGTTCTTGTGCATCATCTCAAGAAACTTTGGAATCTCGTGCGGATCATCCTGTAGGTCGGCATCGAGCGTCATGGTGATCGAGCCACGCACATCACGAAACCCGGCGCGCAAGGCCGCGGCTTTCCCGAAGTTGGTCCGAAAGCGGATGCCCTTGACCTGCGGATCGTTCGCGGCCAGGTCTTGGATAATCTCCCACGAACCGTCATGGCTCCCATCATCGACCAATATCAGGTCGAGAGCGTTGCTCAGTTGTTCGGCTACGCTGCGGAGCTCCGCATACAGCTCTTTGAGACTATCACGCTCGTTGTACACCGGTACCACCACCGATAGGCAATCCAGACGTGGCAAAGAGAGCTGGGTGGCCAGGTCGGGTCCGCTTCCGAGGACAGCATTCTTCATAGATAACCTTTCCCTGGCGGAACCGGAGATCTTGGTGGACCTGCGAACCCATACAGCCCCAGAATGACGAGCAACTCTGCCAGCGTCCAGACGAATCGCAGCACCAGTGCGCTAACCACCCCAAACGCCGCCGCCGACTCTGGCGGGAGTTGGGTTGCCATTTCCGTGGCGGTGAGCACCTGCACAAAATACTCGCGAATCCCCAACCCTCCGGGCACGATCAGAACGGCAAATCCAATCACATACGCCAGTGCGATCATCCCAGTGCAACGCAGATAAGTGTTCAGGTTGAGGGGCATGGGGTCGGCTTGCAAGCCGCGAAGGACACACCAGAAGGACAGTCCGAGCAGGCACCAGCCAGCGAGGGCTTGCAGTATGCCCCGCAGCAGCACCAGCAAGGGCAGGTGGTTCTGCTGCCGGGGATCAACCGAACGGGCAGGTACGTGAATCTGCGGAGGAAAATGTTCCACCTCGGTCTGCTCAGCGACCGATGGGTGTTCCCTGGTGCGGCGTCCATGGAAGAAGCGCAGCCCTAGCGCAATGGCCAGCGGCATGCCCACAATGAGGCCCAGGAACCATTCCTGGCCAGCCACCTTGTCACGTAGATCTCCCTCGAGCCAGGGGAGCAGGAGCAACCCAAGTAACGCGCCTGCGCCCATCATGGTGAGCGTCTCATAGACCGCGGTCAGGGCAAGCATACTTCGTGAGGGGGCATACTTGCGTAGCAGATGCACCCGGAACAGGACGACCCAGATTTTGCCCGGCAGGTACCGACCCAGCTGACTAAGAAAGTAGGCACGGATCCCTAGTCGCCACGAAACCTTTGCTTGGTAGTGATGCAACAGCTGCACCCAAAATAGGCTCCAGAGCAGCTGGGCCGTGACCGACAATAGACCAGCAATAATCAGCCAGCCGTAGTGAAGTTCGAAAGGGGTGGTACTCAGTTCCGAGCGAAGCAAAATGCCCGTGAAATGCCAGCCAACCGCCACCAGAATCACCAGCGGCACCAACACCTTTACCCCCCCGGTCCATCGCTGCAGGCTGTGTCGCATGCGCTCATTCTAGGTGGTTCACCCCTGATGGGCGAGGCTTACTCGAGGTGTTCGATCGTGTAGCCATGCTCTTGGGCAAGACAGGCGGCGATCTGGCGGCGATGACAGTCTTTTACGGCTTTCTCTGCACAGAGTAGGCAAAACGGACGGGGGAGAGTGAGCTGCAACAGCCGTTCGAGAAGCAGATCACCCGACTGATCGAGTAGGCGTTGATATCGCTCTGGCCAGTCCGCAAGCCCGAGGAAGACATTGCCAAGTTCCACCAGCGAAACGTAGGCAATCCCCGCATCCGCCAGAACCTTGACGATCCCTTTGTCGGGTGATCTGGCCAACGACCAGGTACCCAAGCTTGCTCGATCGGGCCGCAAACGTACATCGACAATGCTGGCAATGCCGTGCCGTTTGAGCAACGTGATCAGTTCCTCTCGACCGCGCCCGCCATAACCGATTGTGTATATCTTCAGACTGTCGGCCAACATCAGAACGATCCCATACCCGATTCCGCCCACCCTCTAGCCGAGATCCTGCGGCTGATGCAGGTTCATGCAAATAACCGCCGCGAGCAACACGGCCGGATTCGACTGACCGGGTAGTGAACAGCCCTTTTCGCCGAAGTCACTTGCTGGACCATTTTGACCTGGTCGACATTGCGTCACGCTCCATGGGCTGGACGCACTTGGGTGTTGAAAGGATCGCAGTTCTGTCGGCAGACCAGCGCATCGATGGTAGTGACTTACGTGGTGTTGATGTCAGCCATGAGCGAACGATGAAATGGAGCCTCATGGCTGCGGTTGGAACGATTCGAAGAAGGCTTTGATGATGGTCGGGTCGAGGGCTGCTCGGTCGCGACCAGCAATCTGAAGGGTATAGAGCCGGTGATGGACCAGAGACGGAATCCAGCGAATGGTATGTGTTACCCCGTCTCGGGTGACGATCTCCGATTGCATCCCTAGCCAATTGCGACGATCAATCAGACGATTGTCCAGCTCCCGACCGTCCAGGGTGTGTAGCAGGTGGGCGCGCTCGTTTGCGATGAGTCTTTCCACCGGCTGCCCTTTTATGCGAATGACACCAATACGGACGATCTGTTGCTCGTCCTTGGCTTCGACCACAAGCCGCGGCACCTGAGCAAATGGGGCTGTGGCCTCTTGACGGATCCTTGCAGGCCCGGGTAGCTGGATGCGAAAATGGCCGGCCTTACTAACGAAAGTGTCCTGCTCGACCTGGACCGGAGCGATTTGCTGCTGGTTAGGACGCAGCGGTGGGACAGGATCCGCAACGATCGCCGGCGGAGGAAGACCCTCGGGAGCCGGTTCGATCGACGCAGGGGGGGGTAAAGGTTCTGAGCTTGGTTTGGCCCGCTGTGTACGCTTTGGGGCTTTCGTTTGGGCTTTGCTGTTGGCGTGGGGTGTGGTCTGCAATGCCTGCTTCGGAGGTGTGCTTGGAAGCGCCGTGGATGGAGGGATTGCCGGCTTGGTTGGCCCGGGAGCAGCCTTGACATCGGCCGGCTTGATGGATTTCGGGTAGACAATGGGAGGCGAAGCGGAGGGAGCCTGGACTTCTGGAACGCTCGGAGTGATCGTGTGAGGAACCGCTCGAACGACCACTTTCCGTTCGAGCGACGATTCGCTGCAGCCTACCAAGACAATCCAGGCAAATGCCAGACTCCCAGAACGCATCGCACCTCTCCTCGTCACTGGAAGGACCACTCGGGATTGGTGAGCTCGGCGAGGACCAGGATCATTCGCGTCGACCGCCTCTGCCAGATTCTTTCGACGTCTCGCTTCTTTCTTGATGCTTGAGCATCTCGATCGGCGTGATCAGACCATCGCGATTGAAATCTAAGCCAAAGAACTCGGGAACATCTTTCTCGGCAGCTCTCCATTCATAGAGGCCGATCTGGCCATCCTTATCGATATCCAATTCCTTGAACCAGGACGGCAGACCCTCAGGCAAGTTCCCGTAATAATAGACCGTGGGGCGGAAATCCCCCTCGATCTCATCCCCGTCGTCATCGTCATCGTCAGAACTACGTCGCGATTCTCTTCCCCTTCGATCATCGTCGCGATCATCGGTATCACCCCCACCGCGTCGGTTGCGGTCCATATACGCACTCACGTAGGGGATGTACTCGTTCAGATCAATCACGCCGTCACGATTCTGATCCCACCGTTCGCGTTCCTTACGCAGTGTGTCAGACATCTCGTCCGACGTTAATACGCCATCGCGATTGGTATCGCGACGCCGAAAAGACGATTCCGCGATCTGACGGGCATTATCGGAACCACTTCCTCGTGAACGACCGAAACCGCCCTGGCTCATCCTCTGTTCAACCGCACTGACAAACTGCTCGCGGGTAATGCGATCGCCCTTGATGCCCGTGCGCGAAGCCATCATATCGAAGAAACGTTGTCGACCCGGATCCAGCTCTGAGCGAACAATCACATCTTTCCCACCAGAGAAGCGATCAAAGATCATGTTCGGGTCGAACCCACCGCCTCGGCGCCCGCCACCCTCGGGACCGCCACCGGGCCGCCCGAAGCGTCGTCCCCCGCCCTGTTCGCTTCCACCCGGGCGCCCACGTCTCCCCCCATCTTCACCACCTGGCCGCCCGAAACGTTGTCGTCCACCTCCTTCACTGCCACTGGATCGGTCGAAGCGAGGTCGTCCGCCCCCTTCGCCTCCTCGGCGGGGACGCTGAGCCCAGCTGATATCAACCACAAGCACCGATAGTAAGATTGCGAGAATTCCGAAGCGTATTGGTGGCATCGATCCGCCCTCTCTTCCTTCAGTCAAACCCAACATCCTAGTTTTAACCCCGTTCCGTGACGAAAGTCTTGCAATGCACTTGGATTCTGCGCGGAATAACAATGCCTTCGTGTAGATCCTTTCGCTTGACCGCGGAGTAATCGATCATGCTTAACCGTCGCGCGTTCTTGACATCGATTCTGGGCAGTTTCGCGGGAAGGCCATTGGCCCGGACCCTCGCTGGCGACGAGCTCCCCCGGCGGAGTCAGTTTCAAATTGCCTGCATGACCTTACCATATGCCAACTTTCCACTCCAGCGGGCATTGAGCGGGATCCAGGCTGCTGGCTTTCCCTATGTTGCCTGGGGAACCAGCCATCGCGAAGATGGGGGCAAGAAAGTCCCGGTGCTGGCCGCCGATGCGCCGCCGACGCAGGCGCAACAGCTAGCCAAACGTTGCCGGGACTTGGGGCTGGAACCCTTGATGATGTTCTCGATGATCTATCCCGAGCATCCCAATGGGTTCAAGGTGTTGAGGCAGCGCTTGCTCCAGGCGGGCGCTGCGCGCATGCCCCAAGTGTTGACCTTTGGTCATACCGAGGGGGGCAATCGTTCCATCTGGGAGAAGCGCTTTCGCCAGCTTGGGCCCATTGCTGCCGACCAGAACGTCACCCTGGTGGTCAAACAGCATGGGGGTTCGACGGGGACTGGTGAGGCTTGTGCAGAGATCACTCGGGCCGTGGACCATCCCCATATCAAGATTAATTATGACGCTGGGAATGTCATGGACTATTTGAATGTCGATCCCATCCCCGACATCCAGAAATGTGCCGACGAGGTGCGTAGCTTGTGTATCAAGGATCATCGCAACTTCCCGAAGGATCAGGACTGTGGACCGGGGTTTGGTGAGATTGATCATTATCGCCTGTTGGCTCCGCTGGCCCAGCTTGGACGGACCATCCCGTTGTGCTGTGAAAATATCTTCGCCCCGTTGCTGCCCCGTCCGAGCAAGCCCGAGGGCGTGGATGCCTTGGCACGCCGCGCGCGGGAGTTTCTCGAGGTGGTTGTGGCTGGGTTGCAGCGGGATTCATGAGGGAAAACGCTTGCAACCTGGCCAGCGGGTGCGATCATACGGGGGAAACCCCTCTCCCGAACACGGAGCAATCGATCATGAGCACGACTCGACGCGACTTTCTCACCGCTTCGGCCGGCTTGGCCGCCGGCCTGTCGGTTCCCCTGGCTCCGTCCGCACAAGCCGCAACTAGCAAGGCTCCCGAAATGCCTCCATTTCAGCTGGGGCTGGTGACCTACAACGTGGCCAAGAACTGGGACCTGCCGACCGTCCTCCGCGTTTGTCAACGGGTGGGACTCAAGGCGGTGGAATGCCGCACCACCCATAAGCACGGCGTCGAACCCGAACTGGGAGCGGACGCACGGAAGAAAGTCAAAGCGCAATTTGCCGAGGCGGGGGTCGTGTTCTGGGGAGCGGGCTCCACGTGTGAATTTCACCAGACCGACGCCGCGGTGGTAAACAAAAACATTGAAACCTGTAAGCGTTTTGTCGACTTGGTCGCCGACCTCGGTGGGATGGGGGTGAAGGTCCGTCCCAACGCCTTTCCCAAAGGGGTGTCTCAGGAAAAGACCCTCGAGCAGATCGGCAAGGCGCTCATTCCCTGTGGCAAAGCCGCGGCCGATGCCGGGATTGAAATCTGCGTCGAGGTGCATGGTTCGGGTACCTCTCACCCGCCGCATATGAAGACGATCATGGAGGTGTGCAACCACCCGGCGGTGGGTGTGACTTGGAACTGCAACCGTTCGGACCTTCTCGACGGGGGCATCGACAAGTCGTTTGCCATGCTCAAGCCGTGGATCAAGTCCTGTCATCTCAAAGATATGTTCGATGAGCATCGTGGCAGATATCCCTATCGGAGGTTGTTCCGGCTGCTCCGGGAAGCGGGCTATGACCGCTACACGCTGTGTGAAGTCGGCTGGACCCCTTCGAATGTCCGTGACGGCGAAGAAATGCTCAAGTATTACCGTTCCTTGTGGCTGGAA
This sequence comes from uncultured Alcaligenaceae bacterium, assembly GCA_964410665.1. GTDB lineage: Bacteria > Planctomycetota > Planctomycetia > Gemmatales > Gemmataceae > CAYPIE01. The sequence continues at coordinate 16,224 of CAYPIE010000022.1, read as the reverse complement.
CTGACCAAGGGCTAAGCGCTCGCACGAGTATCGCTTCGGTTGACAAAACCCATAGAATGGCTACGATACAACCATTCCACGGGGCATAGCTCAGCTTGGCTAGAGCGCACGGTTCGGGACCGTGAGGTCGGAGGTTCAAATCCTCTTGCCCCGATTTTCGCGGCTCTGCCGCGATAATCTAAAATAGAGAGATTAGATTAAGAGGCTTGTCCTTGGCGTACTCGAGCTGTAGGCCCGAGTTGTCTTCGAGAGATAGTGACGTAGTGGCGTTTGCATTCGAACGCCTGCTAGTTTCTCCGAAGGTGAAGGTGATCGATCTCGCCGATCAGGTTTACCAGGAGACAGAACACTTCCCCCGGCCTTACGACTCTTTGGCCGACCAATTGCATCGCGCTGCCCTATCGATTACAACGAATCTTGCCGAAAGCAATGGCCACTTTACCATTTCCGATCGAAAGAACTTCTTGGGAATCTGACGGGGCTCCATCCTGGAATGTGTGCCGCTGCTCGAGTTGATACGGAGACGCAAGCTTATCGATGAAGTGGTCCATCTCGACATGAGGAGCTGCCTCGAAGCAATTTCCCAAATGGTCTTCGGCTTGATCAAGGGCCAGGAGTTTCGACGATGCCGACCGTGCCGGACAGAGAGCCGAAAACGACCGACGAACCACCCTGCTGAGCTTGCTTGGCTAGGGAAGTCATAAAATTGAGTTCTGAGAAACCAGGAACACACTGGTTCATTCCCACCTCTCTTTGCAGCCTTGGAGTCTGTTCCAGGCACTGACGGCATGCCTACTTGACGACGGTACGGACAATCGCTAGGTTATTTCCTCGGAATGACTTTTTTGATTATAAAAGAAAGGTTTTGGCGATCACCAGCATATCACCCTCGGCTTCACCAAGCTTTCGGGGATGATCCCATTGAATGCGTGGTGGTACCTCCCACCCTCGCCTGCAACCGTACGCCAACTTCGCTCGGCAGGTGACCGCCTAGACTCCTGCAACGAAGAGAGTATATGATCGAATATAAATACTTAAGGAAGTCATCACAACGACTGTCCCGGACCGGATGACTCGCAGAGGATGGGACCAGAGGAATATCGCAAATAGCTTCATGGAAGAATATCCATCAAGTGTGAGAACCATGCTCGTCAACCAACCGATCTTTCTCGTCGGCGCACCGCGATCCGGTACGACCATGTTGCGACTGATGTTGGATCACCATCCGGCGATCGCCTTTGAACATGAGTTCGACCAAGTGGTTGAGCAGTTATCCGATGCGGGAGTGTTCCCCGAAGTCGGATGCTTCGTCCAATGGCTCAAGACGGTACGTGGGTTTCACTACCAGGTCGATGCGCGTTTGGATTATCTTGCACTCGTCAACAGCTTTCTGCGTCAAAAGCAGGAGCAATCAGGGTGGAAACCACACGTTGGAGCCACGATTCACCTCCACTTTCATCGCCTCCGCTATCTCTGGCCCGAGGCCCGCTATATTCATCTGCTGCGCGACCCACGCGATGTGGCGCGCTCCGTGATGGAGAAACAATGGGCTGGGAACCTGTATATGGGTGCCCGGTTTTGGCAGGAAGCGGAACACTGCTGGGATCTTTTGGCCGGGCACTTACGTAGTGACCAAGCCATCGAGGTTCGCTATGAGGATCTGGTGGCCAACCCCGAGGCCGAGCTGACCCGGATTTGTCGCTTTATCGGCGTTGAGTTCGCTGCCGCGATGCTGGATTACTCGGAAACCGCCATCCAATATCCGAAGCCGAATCCCAAGCTCGCCAATCAATGGCAGCGGAAGTCTTCCACAAACGAGGTCCAACAAGTCGAGCTCCAAGTAGGAGAGCTCATGAAGCGTCGGGGCTACGAACCAATTTATCCAGATATTAAGGCTAGTGTATTGAATCGCCGGCGTCTGACCTTTGACTCGAAGGTCAAATGTCTTGGCTTTCGTATGAAAAAAATCGGTCTACGCTTGCTGATCAGTGATATTCTCGCCCGCCGACTTGGGTTCCACAGCTGGCAACGAACCATTGGTGAACGTATCAATGATCTAGAAGACAAAAGCTTGCAAATGGAAGCCGCTGGGAAAGCCGCACCCTCGCAAAATATTGACCCTGTAGAGCTTGGGAATTCTCGCGCATGAAGACTCCGTAGTCCCGGGACAATTTCCCCGGCCACGGCTCGTGTACATATCGATACTCGAGTCTGTCCCGAGAGTGAGGCTGAGTGTGTTCGTAAAAGGTAGTCCAGACACCATTGCGAGAAAGGGACCTGGGCAACCGCAGCAAAAGCCAACTCACCCCAAGTCGACGCGTTTGTCAAGTTCTCCTGTGGTGGACTCACGGTTTCTGCTTGATGAGTGACCAATAGACCGAGTCGATCTGAAACCCATCGACACCTTCCTGGCGAAGTCGCTCAATATCATGCTTGGCCAGTTCGCGGTGCCGGTCGCTGGGATAGCGGAAGGTGTTAATCGCCGGCAGGATCAAAGCCCCGGCCGATTTCAACTTGTCGACATCCCCTGGCTGCAAATGTTTCGGTAAGCCGAACCAGAAGCGGTGCCGCAGATCGAGCTTGGCTCCGGCCTGTAACCGACGCATTTCCTCTTCTGTTGCTGTAAAGCGGACATTCTTGAGGTACCTGCGGGCGGCGTCACTGCCGGAGAATGAGATCGACGCGTCGTGCAATTGATGGTGGACCAGCAGATGGTCGATTCGTTGCAAAAACTCCGGCGAATCTCGACCGTCCTTAAGGTCGAGCATCACGCCGATGCCCAAATGGCGACAGACTTTTAGGGCGGTATCCAGCCGGACAATGCGATCGTTACCGATCCGGTATGGAATCGCCTCGAGCTCGTTGGCGCGGAAGTCGGCGACCTGCCCTGACTTGCCACAGGCCTTCTGTAAGTTGCGGTCGTGAAATACCACCGGCACGCCGTCTTTGCTCCTCTGAATGTCCAGTTCGACCATGTCATAGCCCTGTTCGGCGGCCAGGTGGATGGCGGTCAGCGAGCATTCGGCCGACCGCGGCGACACCACTCCCCCGCGGTGAGCGATGATAATCGGCCGGCGTTTGCCAACAGCTTTGGCGTCGCTGAACTGGATGATTTCCGGATCGGCCGCACCCGCGGAGAAAGCTGGCCATGCACCGAGAAGAACTAGGGTCCAAATGCACAAGCGATTTCTATGAAATATGGACATATTGATGATCGATCAGGTTCGTCCGAAGGTTGAGGAGATGGTGTTGTGGTGGCCAATCGATGCTTGGCAATCCGAGAACCGATCATAGCATGGGAACAGGTTTTGGCCTACTTCTGTTTCCCTTCGCGAGCAGTCATCCGAAGATGACACGATCGATCGGTCAACAGATTCGTTCCAGAGACTTGCATTCTTTCGCTCCGTAGGCAAGGTTGTCCCTTCTCTATCAACTCCGAGGCGTTGTTTCGGGAATCTCCGAACCTTAAGGAGTAAAGATGATTCGTCAGTACGTTGACAAAGACCTAGAAGGAATGTTGGAAGTATGGGACGCAGCATCCGCGATTGCCCACCCCTTTTTGCCCGCGGACTTCATGGCAGCAGAACGCGAGAATATCCCGAATCTATATCTGCCGATTTCCGAGACCTGGGTCTATGAAGGGGATGCCCAGGTGCAGGGCTTTATCGCGCTGATCGGAAACGAAGTTGGGGGGTTGTTTGTGCATCCGAAGCACCAACGAAAAGGAATTGGGGGTGCTCTGATGGATCAAGCGAGAAAACGATGCGAGACGCTCGAAGTGGAGGTGTTCACGGCCAATGCTATCGGACGAAGTTTCTATGCCAAGTACGGTTTTGTCCTGATTGAACAGAAGATCCATGAGCAAACCGGGTTCGGACTGCTTCGCTTACGACTGCCCGAGGCTGCTTGACAGGATCCGGGGAGCGGGGTGTTGCCCACTTCCTCGCGAGCAAGCTTTCGAAGCCAATCGGCGAATCTGGCAGGCTGAGGCAAATCTCGAGCGATTTTACCGAATAAAGCCCAGTCCCTTGTTCAAGCGTGTCTCAACGGTTTACACAACCTGACTCCTCTTTCGGTAACGTTAGGAATGTCCAATGCGTGGATCTGTCCGATACATGGGTGTAGCTGCCACGGTGTGGGTGTTCGGTGCTTGTCTCACGGGAGTGCGTGCTCAGCAACCCGGAGAGATCAAGCTTGAGGAGCGGTCATTTACCACTGGTTCCGACGAACGGATCACCTATGAGCTGGGGACGTTGTATGTTCCTGAGAACCGCAGTGTCAACGAGAGCCGGCTGATCGGTGTCGGGTTCGCTCGCTTCAAGGCCACGACTCAACCTCCTAAAGCACCGCCGGTGTTTGTTCTGCCCGGTGGGCCGGGGGGTTCCTATGTGCGTGCTCTGACCTCGTCCAACCCAGTCCAACGGAGCATCATGCTCGACCGACGGTTGGGGTATCGTCGCTTTGCCGATCTCGTCTTCGTGGATCAACGCGGCTTCAGTACACGTGGTGATGAACTCTATGCTACCTTTCGTTTTCCACCTCTTGACCCCGAGACTCCGCGAACGGTGGCGATCTTCGAGGAAGCCTTTAAAACCTTTGCCCGCGACACGATCAGCGAGTACGAGCAAAAAAAAATCGATTTACGTGGTTATACAGTGAAAGAATGTGCCCACGACGTCCATGATCTGAGCAAGGCCCTGGGCTATGACCAGATTACTCTCGAAGGCACCAGCTTCGGTTCGCAGTGGAGCTTTGCCATTATGCGGCTTCACCCCGAGCTCGTCGCCCGAGCAGTACTTTCCGGTGTCGAACCGCTCGACCACGGCTACGACATGCCGTCGCATGTGTTTGCCGCGGTGCGACGCATGTGGCGGGTGATTGATCAGGACCCAGGTTTCAAACCCTACCTGCCCGAGGGAGGCATGGCTGAGGCCGCCCGCGTGGTCATTCAGCGGCTCGAACGGGAACCAATGCCCCTTCAGGGCAAGGACCAGAAGAGTGGGCAAAAGCAGACGATTGCCACGCTCGGGACTGCCGACTTCCCCTGGAACGACCCGGTCCGCATCCTCGAGCTCTATCATGGCCGCACCCAGCGGTTCGTTGTCCAGGCCACGATGCAACGGCTGGTGACACAGCGGCAGCTCCGCCTGATCGGCCCGCTGATTGACTCCAGCCTCGGAGTTACTCCCGAACGTCGCTACCAGCTCGAGACCGACCCGGCGACCCGGTACCTGAGCCGCCGGAACTTCGCCCCGTACCTGGCCAGCGCCGATCTCTGGCCCAGTCCGGATGTTGGTGATGACTTTCGTCGGCCGGTCCGCTGCGACACTCCGGTGGTGTTCGCCCACGGCGATTGGGATACGCAAACACCGATCGAAAACGCACTTGAGATACTACCCTACTTTCCCAACAGCCACCTGATCATTGGCGAACGTGGTGGCCACGGGATCCTTGGACCACTGGCCCAGCAACAGCCCAAAGTGTGGCAACAGGTCGAGGAGTTTGTTCGCACCGGCGACCGGAAGGAGATCCCGACCCGGGTACGGTTAGAACCATCTCGACAGTTTACCCCGCCCAAGTTTTCACCGAAGACGCCTTGAGCAGGACTTAGTTCCCGGGGTTGCGGGCGGCCTTGACCCGCTCGATGAAAGCGAAGTCGCTCGCCTGTGGAGCCAGCATGTTGCCCTCGAAGGTGCCTTGCTGGTAGCTGTCGGCGATCGCCTGTTGAAGCTCAGGGTGGGCCTGATAGTGGCTCATGGTCCGCTCCTGGAGCTGCTCCCAGCGTTGGGCTAAGGCCTGGGCCTCTGGGGAAGCTGGGTCAAGTTCGGCGCTGGCTCGTATCTCGCCCAGCAGAGCCATCCAACCCTCCTCGATGGCCCGGATCTCGTCAGGGGTGGTCTTGGCCCGGATCTCGTCAAACTGCCGGAGCTGTTCGGGCGTATAATGTCTCTCGAGCATGGTCATTACCTCGATCGCTTGCAGGAATTGGTCGACGGAGACCTCCTCCGCCAACTGAAAATGCCGTGCGATCGCCTCCAGCCGTTGGCAAAGCCGACTCTGCATGGCGATCTGCTCACGTAAGTAGGCCAGCTGGGCTTCGATCAGCTCCAGCGGGGCAAACTTTGGTTGGTCCAGACATTGACCGATGTCCTCCAGAGACAAGCCCAGTTGCCGCAGCGACATCACCTGATGCAGGCGAGTAATATCCCCTGCGGTATACAGCCGGTAGCCAGACTCGGTGCGCAACGAAGGTTTGACCAGGCCGATGGCATCATAATGGTGCAGCGTCCGGATGGTTAAACCGGTTCGTTTGGCCAGCTCGCCGACTTTCAAGGCAGTAAACGACATAGTCAATCTCCCATCAGTAGCCAAGCCTGGTCGGCCTGACGAGGATATGCTAGAGCCTCACGTAACGTGAGGGTCAAGCGCCTTTTTTCGATTCAGGATGTTGAAGTGAATCAGGATACTGCGGCGCCGTTCACACCTAGACGAATCGGTCCCCTCTCGCCGGCTTCACGGAAGTTCCTATCTCAACGGACATGTTCAGTACGTGAATCGTTGGATTGCCAACCCGCTGCCGCTTGTCCAGCTTTCCCGCGAACAAAGCCGTTGGTCGCTGGCTAGCTGGCTTGTTTCAGAGGATCTGCCATGGTGCGTTGCGTATTGCTTTGTGTGATGGGTCTCTTGACGACTCTGCCGACCCTGGTCTCGGCCGCTGAAAACCTGCCCGTGCGGGTGATGAGCTTCAATATTCGCTACGGCGCTGCTAAAGATGGCGACCAGGCCTGGCAGGAGCGTAAAGACTTCCTCGTCGAAACCATCGCCACCTTCGGTCCCGACCTTCTCGGCACCCAAGAAACGCTCACCTTTCAGCGTGATTACCTACTCGCCAAGCTGTCTGGGTATGGTGTGCTTGCCGCGGGCCGCATGGACGGTAAAGAGGAAGGGGAGATGACCGCGCTGTTCTATCGCACGGCTCGCTTCAACAAACTCGATGGCGGCCACTTCTGGCTGAGCCGTACCCCCGAGCAGCCAGGCAAAAAGGACTGGGATGCGGCTGCTCCCCGCATGGCCACCTGGGTGAAGCTTCGTGATAAGGTGGATCCCGCCGGTAAACCGGTGTTGTTTATCAACACTCACTTTGATAACCGCGGTGAGGAGGCCCGGGCTGCCAGTGCCCGAGTGATCCGCCAACAGATCGACAGGTTGGGCAAGGGTTGTCGGCTGGTAGTGACCGGTGACTTCAACGCTGCGGAGGGGAGCCGGCCGTACCAAACTATGTTCGGCGAGCTCCACGGTCAGCCTTCCCCGCTGCAGGATACCTTCCGGACTGCCCACCCGACTCCAGGTGAGCACGAGGGTACCTTCTCCCGCTTTGATGCCAGCCGGACCCAGGGTAAGCGAATCGACTGGATCGCCTGCTCACGCGACTGGGAGGTGCGCCTGGCCGGGATTGATCGCACATCTCGTGATGGACGGACGCCCTCAGATCACCTGCCGGTCACTGCAGTACTCCGCCCTGCCAAGCCCAACCAACCCCAGACCCTCCGCGTGCTTTGCTATAACATCCACCACGGCCGCGGCACCGACGACGAAGTAGATCTATTGCGCATCGCACGCATCATCCGCAACGCCGACCCCGACCTAGTGGCTCTGCAGGAGGTCGACATGAAGACTCAGCGGACGGGTGGTGTTGACCAAACCGCCGAGCTCAGCCGTCTGACCGGTATGGAAGGCCGCTTCGGTAAAGCGATTAACTACCAGGGAGGCGAGTATGGTCAGGCGATCCTGTCCCGCTACCCGCTGGGCGAGGGCAAGGTCTATGCCTTACCAGGCGCGGCTAACCAGGAGATTCGCATTGGCTTTGCCATGCCCCTAAAGATCGACGGGTGTAAACTTACCTTTATCACTACCCATTTGCATCACCGTATGCCCGAAGTCCGGCTTCGTCAGGCCAACAAGCTCAACCAGCTGTTTACCGACGATGACCAGCTCAAGATCCTTGCCGGCGACATGAACGCCCTCCCCGATAGCGAGCCAATTGCACAGCTAACTCAGCAGTGGACGATGGCCAATCCCGACCCGAAGCTGCTCAGTTACCCGTCGGCCAAGCCAAGCAAGCAGATCGATTACATCCTGTACCGTCCGGTGGATGCCTTTCGGGTCCAGAAGGCCGCCGTGCTCGACGAGCCGGTTGCGTCGGACCATCGTCCAGTGCTGGCTGTGCTGTCCTGGCCGATGCCGTGAAGTACAGCTACTTTCTCTGTCCTGGGAGTTTGCCGGTGGAGCGCGCTACCAATTTCGAGTTTTTGTCTTCCTTCACCTCGGCTTCAGCTTGGCTCGAGTAAGCTACGCCTGTCACGCTGCAAATGGCGGGACACACGGAGTGGCCGATAGACGGTTACCCGGTGATTCTGGGGACAGGTCGGAGGAAGTACCATGAAAGGGATTGTGCTCGGATTAACGATGGCCGGGGCCAGTGCGATGGGCCTGGTGCTCACCAACGTCGAAGCTCAACGGCCCGAAGGCAAAGGCGGCCGCCCTCCACGGGGCGAGCGAAGGGGGCCGCCCCCGTTCGAACTGGGGAAGGTGTTACCCCCGTTCATGATCGAGCGTCTTGAGCTCTCCAACGAGCAGGCGAAGAAAATCCAGCAACTCGAAGCTGGGGTCAAGGAGAAGCTCGAATCAATCCTAACTGAAGACCAACTACAAGCCCTAAAGGACATCCCCCCGCCGCGGCCTGAGGGTGGCCGGGGTGGCCCGCCGCCGGAAGGACGTCGTGGCGGCCCGGGTGGGCGAGGATCGGGCGGCCCGCCGCCAGAGGGGCGTCGCGGTGGTCGTCGTGACTTCGGTCCGGGCGGCCCGCCACCAGAGGGGCGTCGCGGTGGTCGTCGTGACTTCGGTCCGGGCGGCCCGCCGCCAGAGGGGCGTCGCGGTGGTCGTCGTGACTTCGGTCCGGGCGGCCCGCCGCCAGAGGGGCGTCG
>CAYPIE010000022.1:0-7140 GCA_964410665.1 uncultured Alcaligenaceae bacterium | reverse complement strand
GTCGCGGTGGTCGTCGTGACTTCGGTCCGGGCGGCCCGCCGCCAGAGGGGCGTCGTGGTGGTTGGTGGGATCGCGGGCGGGATTGCCACTCCCCGGATGGTCGTCGTGGGGGTGGTCGTGACTTCGGTCGCGGTGGCCCTCCTCGCGAAGGTCGACGAGACTTCGGCCCGCGTGGCCGCGGCCCACGTGGTCCTTCTTGGGAAGGTCGTCGTGAGTTCCGCCCGGGTGGTCCTCCAGAAGGTCGTCACCGCGGACCTGAGGATGGTCCTCCCGATCGCCCACCCTTTGAGCGTCGTCGACCGGAACGCGGCGACCGGCCCCCGATCGATGGCCATGAACCAATCTCCACTCCCCAATCTAGTGATGTATTCGGCTTCTTAAACGATTGGAGCTGGTGAGTGAAGATCGAACCGGCTGCCCTATCGGGCAGCCAGTTCACGATTTCTCATCCGTTTTTAATCTTCAGGTTCTCTTCAGGTTGTCCCGGTTAGGGTGGTTTTGTCGGTGGGCGATTACCCAGCGCCCAGCGAACTCCCATCACCTACTGGGTAGGTTTGCTCTTACTCAAGTCTTGAGGAGCAGCGGATGATGCCAACCTGTCGAACCTCTCGTCTGACGTTAATGACCCTGGAAGAGCGGCTGGTACCAAGCACGCTCGAACTACGCAGTTACGATGGCTCGAACAATAACCTCAGCAACCCCGAGTGGGGCATGGCTGGAATCAACTTTCTACGCATTGCCCCGGCGGAGTATGCCGATGGCATTGCCGAACCCGCCGGGGAGGACCGACCGAGTGCACGAGCGATTAGCAATGCCGTGTCTGCTCAAGCCGAGGAGACGATCTCGAACGACCGCATGCTGTCCGCCCTGGTCTATGCCTGGGGCCAGTTCATCGATCATGATCTGGACCTCACCCTCGAGTCTCACGACGAATCGTTTCCGGTCATCGTCCCTACCGGGGACCCCACCTTTGATCCAAACGGCACTGGATCGCAAACCCTGAGCTTTTCACGCTCTGGCTATGACCCCGAAACCGGAAATTCGTTGGACAACCCACGCGAGCAGGTCAACCTGATCACAGCCTGGCTCGACGGGTCGATGATCTACGGCTCCGACGAGGCTACCGCGGAGAGCCTGCGTACCTTCGAGGGTGGACGGCTTAAAACTTCCGAGGGCGATCTGCTTCCCATGGATCAGGCAGGTTTTTTCCTTGCCGGCGATGTCCGGGCCAACGAAAACCCGGAGCTGACCAGTCTGCACACGTTGTTCGTCCGTGAACATAACCGGGTAGCTGGGGAAATTGCCGCGGCCAACCCGGATCTCGACGATGAGGCCATCTTCCAGCAAGCCCGAGCTTGGGTCATTGCCGAGCTCCAGGCCATTACCTACAACGAGTGGCTGCCAGCGCTGTTGGGGACAGGGACGCTCGGGCCCTATCAGGGGTACGATCCAGGGGTGAATCCGGGTATCGCCAATGAGTTTGCTACGGCGGGTTTCCGCGTCGGGCATAGCTTGTTGGGTGACAGCATCGAGTTCCTTGGCGATGACGGTCAGCCGGTAGCCGAGGCGGTGTCCCTGGCCGAAGCCTTCTTCAACCCGTCGCTGGTCAGCGAGTACGGCATTGATGCGTTGCTCAAAAACCTGGCCTCGGACCTGACCTCCGAGGTCGATACCCGAGTGGTCGATAGTCTGCGCAACCTGCTGATTCCAACGCCGGGACAGACAGTAACCCTTGACCTGGTCAGCCTGAACATCCAGCGTGGCCGCGACCACGGGCTGGCCGACTACAACACGGTGCGCGCCGCCTACGGCTTACCGGCGGTGCACGACTTTGCTGACATCACGTCGGACCCCGAGCTGCAAGACGCGTTACGCTCGCTGTACAGCCGCGTCGACAATATCGATCTGTGGGTCGGGGCCCTCGCCGAAGACCATTTGCCGGGGAGCAGCGTCGGACCGACGGTTCGCGCCATCATCGCGGACCAGTTTGACCGGATCCGTGCCGGAGATCGGTTCTGGTATGAAAATATCTACAGTGGAGCTGACCTGAGGACCCTACGCAACACCAGCCTTTCGGATATCATCGAACGGAACACCGAACTGACCTCGATCCAAGACAACCCGTTCTTCTTCGAAGCTGAGATCCGAGGGGTAGTCCGCCAGGATAACAAACCGAATGGCCGACGCGAACCACGTGGCCCCGGGCGTAACCAGGAAGAACGTGTGGTCCAACTGGTCGATCTGAGCTCTGGGGAGGTGGTTGCCGAGCAATCGCTTAACACGGACGGCCGTTTCCGCTTCACGGCATTCGACGGATTGCGGACCGGGGAATACACCATCCGGGTGGTCTTCGATACACAAGATGACCCAGTCATGGAGTCCGAGCCGGTGTTGGTCAACAGTGGGGACACCCAGACCTGGATCGCCCTAGGCGATGGTGATGGCGATCGATCTGGGTCGCGGCCACCGCGTCGGCAAGAGTCCATGGTGGGACGACAGGAGTCCGGGTGTGAGAACGACGGTTCGGGCCAGTTCCTAAGTGTGGATTTAAACGGGGTAGGTCCACGCAGGATGCGGCCTTAAACGATATGTGAACCATCGAGTTCGGCTGCGCGAGATGGTCGAACCCATTGAGGGAGTGCCATGCGTGTCCTGGTGGTGGAGGATGAACCCGAGTTACTGCGGGCACTTGCTCAGGCACTCCGCGAGGAGGGCTACGCCGTCGATGAGGCGGAGACCGGACCCGATGGGTTGTACAAGGCGACTGCCTGGGATTACGACGCCATCCTGCTTGACGTCATGCTCCCCGGGCTTGCGGGGTGGGAGGTGTTGGCCCAGGTGCGCCAGCTTCGGCCCACTCCGGTGTTGATGTTGACCGCCCGGGATGCGATCACCGACCGTATCCGCGGGCTCGATGCCGGGGCCGATGACTACGTCGTCAAACCGTTTTCGCTGCCCGAGGTGTTGGCCCGGGTGCGTGCCTTGATTCGCCGCGCGGCCGGGGCGGCTGATCCACGCATCGTCATCGGCGACGTAGGGATTGATACGGTCCGCAAGGTAGTGTGTAAGGGAGGCGAACCGGTCTCCCTGACCGCCCGCGAGTACGCCATCGTCGAGCTACTGGCTCTGAAGCGAGGTCAGTTAGTGTCAAAAACAATAATTTATGATCATATTTTCAATGAAGAGGATGATTCCCTGTCTAATCTGGTCGAGGTACACGTATCGCATGTCCGCAAAAAGCTGGGCAAGGACTTTATCACCACCCGGCGTGGGTTAGGCTATGTCATTGACGGGTAGGTCGCTACGTCTGCGTTTGTTACTCTGGATGGCCATCGTCCAAGTGGTCATCGTCGGCGGCTTTGCAGTGTTGCTGTACCACGAGGTGCGGCGGTCTCGGTTGGTCGAGTTTGACGCCGAGCTGGCCACTGCTGTGGCGGGATTGGAGGGGGTGCTGCAAGGCGTACCTCGTTGGGAACTGCTCCGAGGCATCGAGCGATTGCCGCTGCCCGACCAACGCGGCCGCCACCACGGTGATGACCGTGATCGCCGCGGTCGACCCAATCAACGCGGCCTCGGCGACCGTTTCCCGAAGGATCGTCCTCCCTGGCGAGGAAAAGGGCCGCCTCCCGACCACCCTCCACTAAGGCCAGGGGAGGTGTCAATACCGCCTGGCCCGGGAACTCCCGAGATGTATTTCGCCGTGTGGCGCGGCAATGGGAGTCTTATCAATGCTGACGGCGTGTCCGAAAATCGACCTCGCCCCGAACCAACCTCACCGGGGCCACCCCGACGCGCCCCAGGCCCTAACCGTGAGATAGTCGTTCCAGGACCCTGGGGCACGGTGATCCTGGTTGGGCGCCCGACCGGACGATTGTACGGGGAGCTCCACCGCTTTGCCTGGTTGCTGGTCGCTGTTGGTGGGGGAGCGTTGGCCGTCGGGTTGGTCGGTGGCTGGATCGTATCACGCCGCATCTTTCGGCCGATCAATACCATCGCCGCCATCGCGTCCCGAATTTCGGGTACCAACCTAGCCGAACGCATCGATCCCAGACAGGTAGATGTCGAGATGGTCGGCCTGGCCGAAGTGCTCAATTCTGCCTTCGATCGTCTCCAGGCCGCTTTGGAGCGGCAAACTCGGTTTACTTCAGATGCCTCGCATGAGTTACGTACCCCCCTTAGCGTTCTGCGTTCGCATGCCGAACTGGCCTTGGCGAGGCCACGCACTCCGGAGGAGTACCAAGCGACTCTGGCTACCTGCATCGCCTCGACGCAGCGGATGACCGACCTGGTCGAGCGGCTGCTGACCCTAGCCCGAGCTGATGAGGGCTGGACCGATCTTGAGCGGGAGGTGGTGGCTCTGGACGAACTGGCCGAACAACTGGTCCGCGAGTATCAGCCGCTTGCTGTCCAACGAAAAGTACAGTTGACCAGCCAGACCCAGTCGGTCGAAGTCTTGGGTGATGCTGCGGCTTTAGGTCAGGTGCTGGCCAACCTGATCACCAACGCGGTCCAGTACAACCAGCCCGGTGGGACCGTACGGGTTCAGGTCACTGCCCGCGGCGAGCAAGCGTGTGTCCGGGTCGAAGATGACGGTATCGGTATTCCGGAGGCGGAACAGCCACTCATCTTCGAGCGGTTTTACCGGGTGGACAAGTCGCGATCGCGGTCGGTCGGCGGTACTGGGCTGGGGCTAGCGATCTGTCAGGAGATCGTCCAGGCACATGGGGGTGAGCTAACGCTGACATCGACGCCGGGGCAGGGGAGTGTGTTTTCGGTGGAGTTGCCCAGATTGGCGACTTGAAGTGGACTCAATCTTCCTTCGAGAACCGTTCGACCGGGGTGTTCTAGTATTCTGGCCGGTCGGGTGACGCCGTAACTGTTTTCCGGAGGCAGTACGGCTGCTTGGAGCGCGTGGGTCACAAGCGTGTTCGTCCCTGGGGGCATTCTTAGAGCGAGATTGGACCATGGCGACGTCCTGTTGCGGCAAGGGAGGGCTTTGGTTAGATTGACTAATTACTTCAGCCCGGGCCGCCACCGGGCGGTATCCACGTATTCCGGACTGTCTGACTATGTTTGAAGGAATCTCGAAAAACCTTAGCGACGCCTTTCGCAAGCTTCGCGGCCGCGGACGGCTGACCGAAGAGAACATCCGTGAAGGCTTGCGCGAGGTTCGCCGCGCCCTGCTCGAGGCCGACGTCAACTTTAACGTCGTCAACACCTTCATCAAGCGGGTCGAGTCCCGGGCCGTTGGCCAGGACGTCCTGAAGCGGGTTGACCCCAGCGAACAGATCGTCAAAATTGTCTACGATGAGTTGGTTGCCCTGATGGGCCCCGTCGACCACGCCATCAAGTTCGCCAAGGACCGGCCCACGACTTTGATGCTCTGCGGCTTGCAGGGGGCCGGCAAGACGACCACCTGTGGCAAGTTGGCGCTGAACCTGCGCGACCAGGGACGATTCCCACTGTTGGTGGCCGCGGACTTGCAACGCCCGGCTGCGGTCGAACAGCTCAAGGTTTTGGGTCAGCAGCTGGATGTGCCTGTCTACAGCGAAGCCACCAACCCGGTCGATGTTTGCCGCAATGCTATCAGCTACGCCAAGAAAAATGCCCTGGACACGGTGATTCTCGACACCGCAGGTCGTTTGCAGATCGACCAGGAGTTAATGGATGAACTGAAACAGGTCGACCGACTGGTGCGGCCTGATCACGTCTTCTTGGTAGTCGACGGCATGATCGGTCAGGAGGCCGCCAACGTTGCCAAGACGTTTAACGATGAGTTGGAGCTCAACGCCGTCATCCTGACCAAGATGGACGGTGATGCCCGTGGTGGTGCCGCGCTGTCGGTCAAAGAGATCACTGGTGTCCCGATCAAGTACATGGGCGTTGGCGAAAAGCTGGAGAAGCTGGACCAGTTTGATCCGGATGGGATGGCCTCGCGGATCATGGGCCAAGGGGACATGATGGGCTTGGTCCGCAAGGTCCAGGACCTGCAAAAAGAGGTCAGCCAGGAAGAACTCGCCGAACAGCAGCGCAAGCTGGAAAAGGGCAATTTCACGCTCGATGACTTCCGCAAGCAATTTAGCCAACTGCGCAAGATGGGCATGAAGAACATGATGGGCATGATGCCGGGGATGTCGGACATGGTTCCCGAGGGCGAAGACCCTGAGGTCGCCGTCAAGCGGATCCAGGGCATGATCGACTCGATGACCAAGAACGAGCGGATTAACCCGGACTCCATCGACATGAGCCGTCGTCGCCGCATCGCTCAGGGCTCGGGGACGGAGCCGCACGAGATCAAGCAGTTTTTGACGCAGTTTGATCAGATGCGGGTGATCATGAAGCAGATGGCCAGCATGTCGGTTTGGGACCGCATGAAGATGCTCAGCGGCATGGGCAAGGCCGGGGCCTTTATGCCGGGGAACGAAGGGATGCTCAAAACCAAGGGGAACACCGGCCACCGCAAGTCGCCCAAGGAACGGGCTGAGGAACGCAAGAAGAAGCGCAAGGAAGATAAGAAACGCAAACGCTAGGTCGCGGCGACCATGCGACTCACATCCTGGTTGTTCTTGGCAACGCTGTGGTCCGCGCGCGTCGGGGACGATCCCATCACCGAGCTCGGCACACCACTGAGCATGTCCCGCGATGGCCGAGGCGCGATCGTTGGTTATCAGCTATCCGCCCGGTTACTGGCCATGGGCGTGATCTTTTACGGCGACTGAGCCAACTTCGTCGTGATGGAGAGGTTTTCTTCCTGTCGATGGCCGCGGCGAAAACCGGTCGAAGATGGGTTAGCTGGGTGGCAGCCGCGGTTGAAGCCGGGGCAGAGGCGGTCGAGGTATTCGGGTCGGAAGCCGTGAGGCCTCGAAGGAGTGACCAAACTACAGGCACATTCATGCAAGTGTGTGGTCCACTAACATCTTCGCAATGGGTGGCACGCCCGTCGTCTGCGACGGGCGTGGAGCCTTTGGGAATCGGCGTTCCATTCTGAGCGGCGGGTGTGAACCCGCATGTACGTCAAGCGAAGGTGGCTTCCGGTTCGTAAACTGAAGTTGGACAACCTCTTCGGCACGCGACACGGAGACACCCCATGTTCAACGTAGCGATCCTGGCCCTCCATCCTCCAGACTTTGATGACCACGA
>CAYPIE010000021.1:0-78202 GCA_964410665.1 uncultured Alcaligenaceae bacterium | reverse complement strand
CTGGACATAGGCACGCTCAAACCGCACCCCTTGCTGGGCTAGCTGATCGAGGTGTGGCGACCGTGCCACCGGATGCCCATAGCAGCCAAGATCACAATTGAGATCATCGGCAATGATGAACAGCACATTGAGGTGGTCTTTCGCGAGCGTGGCAGGGACAAAAACGCCAAGACTAGCCCACACAACCAGCATAAGCCGCATAGTGACACTCCATCTTACTGGGATGGGATCAAGCCTACCACGCGGAGCAAGGGAAGAAAACCATCCCAGCGCGTCGGCCGCTGATGCGCTGGGAGAAATGGACTAGCAGAACTCAAGGACCCCATCTTGGCAGGCAAGCTCAAACGCATGAGCAAATTGCTGGTAGATCGTGAACCAGTTTGCACCATGGGTCAAGGAGTTTGCATGGGCTTCGGCTTCCCTGGTGTAGGCCCGGAAGTCCGCAGCAATCTTGCCCGCGACCCAGGTACCAATCCGGCCAGCGCAATCGGTGAAGTGAATGAGCTCGACAAACGGCAGACCTTCGAAATCATCGGGCTCGGCCCAGACTTCTTCCGGCTCGTGTCCGGTTGCAAAGCGGCAGAGTTCGGCTCGCCAGGCCTGGTACTCGGCGTAGGAACCAGCTCGGAAATAGAGGTGTTGGCTGATGCTGGTGTAGCCATATAGCCCCGGTTCCGTACCAGCCAATTGGCGGTCAAACTGTTGATTTGGTAAGATGACAAAGTACAAGTCGTCGATGGCAGTTTTCCCTTCCCTGCACGAGGAACCGTGCGGGGCGACTTCCGCATTCGTGGGTAAGGGTTTTCGATAATACAAATGACTGGCCGCGTGAATGTCAAGCCCCATGATGATCACTCCAGTAATGTGCGTCCAGAAAAAAGCAACTTATGGTATATGATATGAATGTTTTAGAGTCTTCAGACCGTCTCCATGTGGTGTAGCATGGTCGTGATTCAGCTTGCTTGCGCAAGCAGACGTTCACTGAGCTCGAGGATAGAAGCCGCGCATTCCGACGCCTGGTCTTCTGCTTCGCGGTCGGGGTTCAGCTTGGCGTCATTTGGATGCCAGAGGGCCTCTCGCCGACGGACACGTTCGGCGAGGACGGCAATTTTCTCCTCCGTACCTGGTCGTGCGGCGGTGGCAGCGGCGGGTAGGGGTAGAGGACCTGGACTATTGGCAAGCCCACGACGGGCATACTTGCTGGTAGATGGGTAGCGATCGCGCACGCCGGGAGTGTAATAGCAACTCCAGCATAAGCCGCGCGGACGGTTCACCTTGCTTTTCTGGCAGTGACGGCAGATCATCACTTCAATCCTTGCATGGTTAGAAAAATCAGTGATCTCTCGACACAAGTCATGGCTGCAAGCGTTCGTCCAATTTTGATGGCGTTCTACCGCGGGAATTATGCGGCTGCTTCGTCCCAATGAGGAAATTCCGATTCAGTGTCCGATGAATCGTCAATTCGTGCTTGTAAAGTCTGCTCGACCTCGATCAGCAGTTCTTGTCGCATGACCTCACGTTGGCTGTCATCAAACCAATTTAAGAACCATCGACAGGCGGCCGGTTCGCCAAGCCGCTGATCGGCCTCAAAGCAGGCCCGGGCAAAGAAATCCTCCACCTCTCCGACCGTCTCAAGGCCCTCGCCTTTCCAGCCACACAATCCGATGGCACAGGCGGCCTCCACCGGCCAATCCGCCACACAAAGGAGCGGAGGGGGACTGGTTGTGGCCCCTTGAGTGAGTTCATCGTGATCCTCCCGTAAAGCCTGATAAAGGGCTCGGAGACCCACGGTGGGTAAGACAGGTGCGAACCCTTCCCGCCACACTACGCGCCAGCTTTCCATCATCATCCCCTTACAAAACGCTCAACACATCATCCGAGTTAAGGAGGTCCAACTCCCCATTAGGCTCATGGTGACTAACTATACTTATATTCAGTATAAGCAGCAAGACATTTTGGGAAAAATCTTGGTTATTTTAGGTATTGTCCAGTTATTTTCTAGAATATATCGATTAAATGCTCTTATTAAACGTGTTTAAACAGCAATAATAGACGTTTATAGACATGACCGCGAAGCCGTGGAGAATGGCAACAAAGTGATCTCATCTTGAGATGATGGTTCTGATTGGCTTACCACCTGGGGCTTGTTTCACGCATCGGCCCTCGGGCATTCCTCGGTTGCGCCCGACGCCGCGTTCACTTCGCGATGGTGAACATCACGGCGAATTCCCCAGCCACGATAGATCCGGAACTTTCGTTTGATGGCAATAATCTCACGCCGAGTCCGTCCCCGTGTCGCATCGGGCCAGGGACCGATGCGCTCGTGCCAATGAAAAAAAGGCACGACCATCTGCTGAATATCCTGCCAATAATGATAATTATCTGATTGAATAACAAATATTCCCTGGTCTGCCAGCGCGCGATGGACCAGCGCTAAAAACCGGGGCTGAATCAAACGACGATGAATCTGGCTGAACTCCGCATACGGCTGCGGATGATAGCAATGGATTTCGTGCACCGAACGCGGAGGAATGTGCCGTTCCAGCAGTTGCAGGGCATCTCCGACGGCGAAACGAAGATTGCTCAGCCCGCGCTGATTGCCACGTTTCCGGGCATAGCGAATCACCACCGGAAGTGTATCGATGCCTAGATGGTCGTGGTCGGGACGAGTGACGGCGCTATGGATGCTGTAGCGTCCATTGCCACAGCCGAGGTCCAGGACGATGCGCGCCGATCGGCCAAACAGACTTTGCCAATCCAATGGCCCGAGTTCGGGAAACTTTTTCAAGGCGGTCTGAGTCCAATGGGCCGGGTCGAGGATCTTCCCAGCGAAAGGAACCCCAAATTCACGCTCAATGCGACGTGGACTTGACATGATCGGCACGAACTCCGGCTAACACCGAAATCGATTTTCGGTTACGATATTCTGGGTTGGGAAAAGCGTGATGGTGAGGCATGGCATGGCACAGCGCGATGCGTTCTGTTCGTTTTGCGGCCATGCGTTCGGCAACCGGCTAGATTGGCCCCGACAATGCGAACGCTGCCGGCAAATCGTCTACCGCAACCCATTGCCGGTCGGGGTGGCACTCTTACCGGTGGAACATGGTCTGCTGGCCATTCGCCGCTCCATGTATCCGCATCGAGGTAAGATCGCCCTGCCTGGGGGCTATATCAATTATGGTGAGACCTGGCAGGAAGGCACAGCCCGGGAACTTTTCGAAGAAGCCAATATTTCGATCGATCCTTACGAATTGGAAGCCTTCGCCATCCACAGCATTCCGCCCGGCTTGATGATCGTCTTTGGCCTGGCCAAGCCGCGTCGTTCGGCCGATCTGTCCCCCTTTATTCCGAATGAGGAAACTCTGGACCGCTTGATCATCGATCGCCCTGTGACCATGGCGTTTGAACTCCACTCACAAATTGCCGCCGATTTTTTTCAGGGGCGGAGGGGACTGTCGGTTGCGACCTCGTCCGACAGGGGTTCCTACAGGCCGTTGACGCACGCGAAGAGGGCATCCGATGGGAATGCAACAGGTGATTGACTACCCGGAAGCCAGGGTACCGGGTTGGCCAAGGATCCAACAGGCCTTAGCGGAACTGGGTCTCACACCACCGATTCGGATGATCGATGGCCTCCCTGCGTTTCCTGAGGAGGTTCCAGAGGACAGCTGGCAGGAGCTCCGCTTGGGCCTGGAGGGCGGGATGATTACACTGCGCCGCGACCCAGTGACTTTAACGGTGGTGACCTGGGGCAATGCCGCGGAGACGCTCAAGGCCGAATTTGCGACCGTGATCCAGGCGTGTGTCCGTGCGGGCGGTGGAACGGTGCGGCCTAGTTGAGCTCATCTCAGGGCTGTTTGTGCAGCAACCCTTGGTACTTCTTGAAAGTTGTTTCACGCTCGGTCTCGTTGCTGAAAGCAAACGAGTAGGATGCGGCTAATGGATCGGCGGGTCGCAAGAAGGGAAAGTCCTGGCTCTTTAGCGGTTTTCCCGAGAGGTGAACGGTGATGGCCAGAGCGACATCGCGGACCTGGATCTTGCCCAGTAGATTATTTCGTGACACATGACCAACCACGGTGTGATCGGTGAGGAATGGACGCAGGACAGGTCGGTGGTTGGTATTCCCGAGTTTTCCGACGAGGAGCATGGCATGGACTCGTCCGCTGGCCGAGACGGCTGGATTCGTCAAGGCCCGCAGGGCCAGAGGTAAGGCTTCGCGAACTTGCAGACGGGCGGCAATCTTATAAAACAACTGACTGGCGTTGGAGCTCTGCTGCGCTTGTCCCCAAGCCACAAAGAGTTTGCGCAAGCGCTTCCCTTCCTCGGATGACTGCTTCAGAAGCGTTTGCAGCGGCGACTGCAATAAAAAGTAATGGAGATGCAGAGCGTTCAGCTGCCCTTGGCTGGCCACTTTGGGATGCGCGCCAACAAACAGAATCACCGCGATACTCATTGGATCCAAGGGAGCTGTCTCGCGTAGCGAGGACTGCCGGAGGAGTCCATAGATCACTTCTAACCGATGGGCATATTCTTGTGTAGCTGCTTTGGAATCCTGTTCGGCCTCGGTTAACCATTGGCTATTTTGCCGCAACATCTCGGCATAAAACTGTCGGCTAACGCGATCTTCGCCGACCACCTCCACAAACCGAGTCAGACCCGGTAAGCGGGTATGGTCGGCTTGTGGTGAGCCGCGGAGATATGTATCAATTTGTCGATGTAGCTCCATGGCTTGGAGCATTGGCAGCAATTGTTGGCAGCGAAAACGGATCTCGGCATCAGGATGCGCAAGTCCGGCCTTGACTGCAGCATGAGCACGCGTTCCCATCTGGAGCAGCGACTGGGTGGCTGCTTCCCGCTCTAGGAATCGCAACGAACCCAGTTGCCGAACCAGTCTCTGCGGGGTTGCAGGGGTTTGCTCGGCGGTTGCGACCGCTGGCGTTGTGAACACCACCCACCACGAAACCAGCCCACCGACAATGGAGGGATGCCGCATCAGCTACTCCAGGGATGCAAAATCAAAGGCAGCGCAATCAATTGGGGTAGAACTTTAGCTTAACCTCTCCCCGACAGGCTGACTACCCCCCATCGGGGAGACGACGGTTCAAAAGCGAATCCCTGAACTAAACAGAATGTTCAAATCATGAAATCCGCCACCAAAATTCGGAAGCAAATCGAGATACGTGTAGCGCCATTCCAGCCGGGTTCCCAGGGTCCAGAACCAAGAATTAAACGGTATCTCAATACCGGTTTGGATCCCCACCGCATAGCCTCCAAACGCATCGTGTTCGCGGCGATACCCATCCGCGAAACCGACTACATTTAGATCCATATGGGAGGATCCATAATGCCCGTGGACATCGACGCCAAAACGGACGTTTGGACCGGTGCAATCGGTGACTGGGCGCAACAAGAACCATTCGCGGCCGAGTCCAAAGGAAAAGCTGGTACGGTGCAGACCGCGAATACTCAGAAGTTCGCCGTCGACCAGAAAGCCAACGTCATCCTGTTTGCCATTGTTGTAAGTATAGCCAACCCCGATATCGAGCACCCAGGCACGATCCGCGGCCGGGTTGAACAATAAGGTTCGGCCGCCCCCCCGAAGGTCGTAACCCACCTGGACGCGTTCGTTGATCTCCCCATCGCCGATGGACAGAGCGGCACCCGAGCGAAGATACAGTTCCGAACCGATCGGGCCATTGTAGCCAATGGGCCCACAACATTCGGGACAGCTGGGATCAAGCCAAGGACTGGCCACTGCACCAGGCGGCAAACTTAGGGTGGTCGCCGGCGGGCTGGTGTTCGGATCAATTGGCGCAGGCAACATCCCTTCGGGTAACGGCGAAGGGTTGGTCGGAGTCGAGTTCAACGATGGATTCGAAGCCTCCCCTCCTTGGGCCGAACTCCCATTCGGTGGGGCAGTGTACTGTCCTAGCGCCAGCCCGCTACCGCCCAGGACCATCCAAAGGGCCAACGGACATACAAGCGATCGGTTCATGGTCGGCCTCGCCTTGGCTTCATCCAGCAGGTGCGCGGATCACTCCCCCGTCCGCGCCGAAACGGTTTCGCGGGACTGCCATACCGGGATTGGTCGTGGATGGAAAGAGCAATTTCTGCAGATTCGGTCCGGAGTCTTCTCCCGGATCCGTCGGCACGGGCGGATTCCACCATTCGGGCGAAGATGCGCGGTTCGGCGAATTGGGCAGTGAAAAATGGAATTCGTTCTCGCCACAGGAACGCGGGTTGCTAACTTAATGAACTGATTGAGATCGGCCAAAGTGCTGTCTCGTCACGGATTGCCTATTCGCAATCCAGGAGCGAAGGTTGGTAAGTCCCTTGATGTGGAGTCATTGAGGGATGTGATGCGGAACTATCGTTTTTACCAGGGAGAAAGCCATCTATGCGTCTCGTTCTTTTTGGATTCCTCGGACTGACCCTGCTTGCTGGCTGCGAACAGGCCAAAAAAGATGCCGAAAAAGTCGGCAAGGCGACCCAAGAACAGCTCAAGAAATTCACTGAAGAGATGAAGGGCAAATTCGCAAGCTTGAGCAACGACATCGACGGTTTTGGGGAGAAAGTGGCCGAAGCTTCGGGGGATGCGAAGGAGAAACTCCAGCAGAAGCTGGATGACCTCACCAGCAAACGCGACGAGCTGGACAATCAGCTCGACAAGCTCAAAGATGCCACCGGGGATGCCTACGAAGAAGCCCAACAGAAGGCGCAACAAGCCTACGACGAATTGAAAAAAGCGTATGAAGCTGCCAAGAGCGAACTGGAAAACTAAGCGGGTACCGGTTCCAAGGCCGCGGAGTGGGCGAACGCCACCACCGACCCACTCCCTCTTATGGTCGCGCTTGCTCGGTACTCGAGGCTTGGCATAGCCAGTACAAGATGGTCTTAATCTCAAACGGTTTCAAGTGAGGCCGCAGCGACAAGATTCTAGCGGCAATGCCTGCTAAATGCGGCGTGGCCCAACTCGTTGCTGGTTCTTGGGCAAATGGACCGAAGTATCCTCGGCTATGCGCTTGAAACTCGACCCGTTCGCACAACCGATAGTCGAAATGGAGTGGATTGTCAAACAATCCCTTGTCGACGGAGATCAATGGCGGGGTAAACATCGCCGGATAGCTACGGGTCAAGGGATGTTCATTGTGCGCTGCAGCAAATACCAAAACGTCTTGATAATAAGCCTCCTCGATGGCACGCAGAAATTGGTAGCGTTTTGGCAACTGGTGCAAACGATGCTCAGGAATGCCCAGGGATAAGTTGACGATCTTGCATTTCCAAACATGGATGGCGTGGGACAGAGCACAGAGAATCGTGTCCACGTCGCAATGCCCTTGCGGTCCGAACACATCTGCCGAAAACAGCCGTACCTGGGGCGCCAAAGTCAAAATAATGTCTGCCACCGTGGTCCCATGGGCAGACGATTGTTTGCCGGTGTAGGGAAGTGGCTCGGGCTTGCCAGGACGAAATACCGCTCCTTCGATGGGGAGCAGCCTCTGCCCAGCAGCATGAAACTTGGTCTCCAGGACTGCGCGTTCTACACCGGAATCGATCAAGCCAACGGTGATTCCTGCCCCGGTCGCACGGGGATCGTGGAGAATTCGTTCCGGACGCAGCAGAGCGAAAAGTTCATCAAAGACGTTCGCTTCACCGGAGCCTTCGCTGTTCAACATGACGCTCATTGGTTGGCGGGCTTAACGGTCCCAAGAGCCGAATTGCCTGGTCAAAAGCAAATCGAGCTGTTCGATCATGCTTAGGCAATACTCGGTCGCCATCGGACCATGGTGCAACGCCAAAACCCGGATGCGCTCGGCTAACCGAACTGCCGTGGGGCCATCCAGTCCGCTATCACTTTGCCGTTGTAGCCCTTCGCGGAGGCGATTGAGGACCGATTCTGGCGGTGGCGTGTCGGGCGCCTCGGAGGCGACCGAGGGGCGGAGGTCTCGAACTCGGTCGCTGGCCTCCAGCGCTCCCTCCACTGCATCGATGAAGAGTTGACCTGCTTGCCGTTCCCGTAACGCCTGCCGCAGCAGTTCCCGACCGAGATCGGCGGCGACTTGTAGGAAACGCCGATCTGCCTCCGAGAAGCCATCGGGTGGTTTGTCCAGCAGTTCGATCACGACCTGGATTCCGTCCCCCAGGTCCATGGGCACGGCTAACAGATGGCGTCGGTTTTGCTCAAATGGGTACCAGTCAATTGGCCCAACCCCGGCAAGGTGCAGATCGTTACTCAGCCAGGGTTGCTGCATGCTCACCACCGTTGCCGCCAGCGAACGGGCAAACGGGATCGTGGGCATCCCCTCCAGAGGCTTTCCTGCTGCATCGAAGCAGCTAATTTGCTCGCTGCCATCGTCTCGAAATTGATGCACCAGCAGCACGCCTTGTGTGGCTTGGGTGGTCTCAAGAATAAAGCGAAACAGATCGTGAATGGCCTCAGGCATCGGCACTGGGTCTTGCAAGGCGGCCGCCGTCTGAACCAGTGGCAAGATTTTCTCGACCGATTCGCGAAACAAACGCAGTTTGCTGTAAAACTCACGCTGCCGTTTAGCAGGGATAATCTTCTCCAATTGCCTTTGCACCGAATTCAGAAACACTTCACGAGACAGCTCCGCGCTTTTTTCCAAGTAGTCACGCACACCCATCCGTAAGGCATCGAGTGGCGTCGCCCGATGAGCGAAACCGGTGACTAAGATGGCCACTAAATCCGGATGGAATTCCACCAAATCTTGCAATAACTGGAGCCCGTCACTGCCGGAGCCAAGATTCCAGTCCAGAATGGCCAGATCGATGGGTGACTGATCGGCAAACTGCAAGGCACTTGCTGCGTCGGCGACCGCATGGACATTGCAGTCGATCCCAGAGTACTGCAACCACTCCGCGAAGGTCTGGCGGACGCTTGGTTCATCGTCCACAATTAAAATCGATTCGGTCATGGCCCGTTGCCATCCCCAGAAAGCAGAAACCTATGGTGGTAAGTGATGCTAGGAAGGCCAAGCTCCCCAACAGGTATCGCAGGTTGCTGCGAAGCCGCCAACCGCTCCGATGCCAGTTTCGCGGCGTTATGGGGCGTCCCCGGAGTGCCGTTGCCGCCAGCGCGTGTAGTCGACCCAGGCCTTACCAAAGTCTCCCTCAAGCAGGGCAACAAGACTCTGCAGGCGGACGGTTTCGGCATTCCGCCAGAGGGATGCCGCGGCGATCAGCGTTTGCTTGGCTCGGTCGAGTTGGCCTTGTCGCAGGGCCTGTCGGGCTTGGTGGAGCTGCTGGCGTTGCTGAGAGGCCACGGCAAACAAGAGGTGCAAATCGGCTTTGCAGCGGCGACACGGCGACTGGGTGTTGCTTGCTTGGCACAGCGGGCAATCGATGACGTCGTCCATGTTCAGACATCCTCGAGATAAAACAATACATCCGATAGTTCCGCACACGCCTGCTGCACTGCCGGCCAGTTCCGGTCCGCGAGGCCGACCTGAAGCCGCTCACACAATTGATCCAAATCTTGCTGATCTTCCGGCGTGGACTGGGGACGGAGCTGGGCGGCCTTGTCCAATAGTGCCCGTGCCTGCACGCTCTCGCGTTGGCCTTCACTGGGACCGGCGATCAGTTCCGGCATGGCATCCGCTTCCGTGATCCGCGCAGCATCTTCCACCTGGGTGAGCAAGGCTTCGTAGTCATCCTCGGCCCCTGCCTCGGTTTCCCACAGGCGTTGTAGACGTCTTTGCGCGGCAAGCATCTGGTCTTGTGGCAACCGACCAATGGCGTTTTCGATCGTAATCTCTTTGGACAGCCCCGTCGCCTTTTCTCTCGCGGTGACACGCAGCGTGCCGTCGAGGGTCAGAGCGAGCTGCACCACTAATTGATTGCCCGCGGGGACCGGAGCCAATCCCTCGATCACGAATTTGCCAATGCGATGATTGTTGCGCACATCCTCATGCTCACCTTGATAGACATCGACCTCGACTTTCTCTTGCTGGTCGATCACGGTGGTGAAGATCTCGCTGCGGGACGTCGGCAACGGGGTATTCCGCAGCACGATTGGGGCAAATCGATGTTCGAAAGGCATGGCAAACGGAGACGACGGTGGCTCCAAGCAGCGAATGCCTAGCGAGTGCGGGGTAATATCAATCAGGATGGCACCGACATTTTCTCCGGCGATGATGGCTGCTTGCACCGCAGCACCGAGGGCCACACACAGGTCGGGATGGACTTCGCGGTGAGGCGGCTGCCCTAAACGAGCTTCGAGCAGCTGTCCGATCAATGGGATCCGCGTACTCCCCCCCACCAGGACGACCTGATCGATCTCTCGGGCGGTGAGTCGCGCATCATCCAGGGCCTGTTGCAGGCAATCCATCGTCCGGTCCAGGAGCGGCCGGATCATCGCTTCAAAGTTATCTCGGCTGAGCTCCAAGTCCAAATGCAAGGCGACGCCATCCTTGCTCGCCAGGAATTCTTCTTCCAGTCGGGTCACCGCATGATCGGAGAGTTGCCGCTTGGCCCGCTCGACCGCTTCGAGCAATCGGGCTTGGGCAACGCGATCCTGTCGCAGATCGATGTCGTGTTCGCTGAGAAACTGTTCACACACATGCTGTACCAACAGCTCGTCAAAGTCGTCGCCTCCTAGATGGGCATCCCCTTTGGAGGCTTTGACTTCCAGAACGTTATGCTCGGCATGCACAATCGAGACATCGAAAGTCCCGCCACCCAGATCGTACACCAGAATATGCTCGGCCTGAGGCGTCTCCCCAGCAGCCACTTGCGGGTTATAGGTCAACGCCGCGGCAGTCGGTTCGGTAAGGATGCGCACCACTTCTAACCCAGCCAGTTCGCCCGCTTCGCGAGTCGCTTGCCGCTGCGAGTCGTTGAAATTGGCCGGGACGGTGATGACTGCTTTGCGGACTTCCTGCCCGAGCTCCCGCTCGGCACGCTGTTTGAGCGTGCGTAAGATCATGGCCGAGATTTCTTGGGGCGAATAGGATGTCTCGCCCAGGGTAACCTGAACATCCTGGCCCATTTGTCGCTTGATCGAGCGAATGGTCCGCTCAGGCCGTAAAGCCCACTGATTTTTGGCCGCCTGGCCGACCAAGAGCCGACCATCCTCGGCCAGACCGACGAAGGAGGGGACAATCGGATCATCGTCCTCGGATAGCACCATCGGCTGACCGTCGCGGACGACCGCCACCTCACTATTGGTGGTGCCTAGATCGATACCAACAATGATCTCGGCCATGGTGACTACTTCCTCTGTCGAAGTACGGGCGGGAGGCTCTTGGTGCCTAAGGACCCCGGTGGTCTGGTGCCGCCACTCGGACCAGCGCGTAGCGAAACAGACGACCCTGCCAGCGAAAACCCGGTTTGATTTCCTCAATCACGGTTTCCGGAGCATGGCAATCGCTGGCTACCGCGTCCAATAGTTCCATGGTCTCAGGGTCAAAGCGCTGCCCCAGGGTTGGAATCCGCTCCAGCCCCGCTTCCGAAATCGCTCGCTCGATGCGGCGTAAGCCCATCTGGTAGCCGGCAAGCAGACTGTCCAGAATCTCCAGAAGGCGTACGCGGCTCCGCTGAAGAAGTGCGGCTTGGCGTTGGCGTTGCTCGTGGAACTGCGTCACCCACGCCAACCACAACGAGCTGTCATCCGAACCCTGGGTAGAGGAGCGGCTCAGCAGGCGCCCCCAGAAGCCTTGACGCCTGGGCAACGCGGCATCGCCCGCCGGCAGCTTGACCGGAGGTTCGGACAACCGCTCACCCAAGGCCGCCTCGGCCTCTCCGAGCCCCGCCGCCAGCTCGGCTCGCCCTTGCTCGAGAGGAGCGTGCGTCCGCTCGATGGCATCACGTAGATCCACCAATGCCTTGAGGAGAGCTTTCAGCTCAACTCCCGTCGACGCAGACCCATTTTCAGAGCCCAATGGCTCCGAAGGGAAACGTTTGAGGATTTGCTGGTGCTGTTCGAGCAGACTACGCACCGAACGTGTCTGGAGATGAACCTCCTGACGCAGACTAGTAAATAATCCTATCAAAGCAAACAAATCAGGCGTGGTTTCATCGGGGGCTGGGCCGACCTCACTTGGTGGGTCGAGCGTTTCAAGCCAATGCCGAAAATTGCCCAGAATGGCCTCGATCGCCTCTCGCGTCAATCCGCCTGGATGGCCTGGAACAGTTGATCCAAGGGAACACGCGTCGGCTTCGCGGTGCATTGCAAGTCCTCAATAATCCGCTCGATGGTCTCTTCAGTCCCCTGCTCAAAGAGTCGATAACGCACCCGACTCTCCAGGTTCTTGATTTTCTCGTAGGCTTCGCGAATGCGGTGGAACGCCGTGGGATGCTGTTCCGGGGAGTGTTCTCGGACCAGTTCCAAGTAGCGTTGGCGAATCTGGCTATCGTTGGCTTCCACGGTGACCCCCAGGACCGTGAATGGATCCGACGCAGGCATGCAGTTTCTCCCCAAAGCACCTGGATAGAATAAGGATATCCTACTGGTTTAAGGCAGTGAGGGCTACCGTGACTGAGGAAGGCCCCAAGCAGGGAAACTCGTCGATCGTCGATCGATTCGCTTTACAACTGGCACGCCAGCAGATTCCCCCCGAGTTGCCCTTGCTGGTGGCCGTCTCCGGCGGAGCCGATAGCGTGGCGTTACTACGGCTCGTCTGTGCCAGCCAGCCCGGGCGAAACGGTCGGCTCGTGGTCGGGCACGTCAATCATCAGTTACGGGGTGCCGCGAGTGATGCCGATGCTGCATTTGTGCTCACACTTGGGCAACAACTGCAACTCAAGGGTCAGCCAGTTGAAGTACGCCAGACACGTCTTTCGCTCAGGGACGCACAGGCGGGGCTTGAGAACCGTGCCCGTCACGCTCGGTACACCTGGTTGAGCGAATTGGCGGCCCAGGAGGCAATCCCAGTCGTACTCACCGCGCATCACGCCGACGATCAGGCCGAGACAGTGCTGCATCACCTGATTCGCGGCACCGGTCTTCCTGGCCTACGCGGCATCGCCCCCGAGCGACAACTCGGGCCGAATCTGCGCTTGGTCCGTCCGCTGTTGCCATTTACCCGCGTCGAGCTACGCGACTATCTAGCAGGCCTACACCAACCGTTTCGCCATGATGCTTCGAACGATTCCCTGCGCTTTACCCGCAACCGTCTGCGGCAAGAGTTGTTGCCACAGTTAGCTCGATATAATCCAGCCATTGCCACCGCCTTGGTTCGGCTGGCGGATCAAGCCGGTGCTACGCAAGGCTTGGCCGAGCAGAGGGTCCAGCGCTTGCTTCGCCAAGTCCAGGCACCGACGCAAGGCGCTCGGATCGAACTGGATCGCCGTCGGCTCATGCAACTGAAACGCCCGATCATCCGGGCGGTGGTTCAGCAGCTATGGCTAGTGCAGCAATGGCCACGGGGTCGGATGAGCTACGTCCACTGGGAACGGCTAGCCGATTTGGTGCTTGGGCTTGGGGATCGTGTGCTGACTCTGCCTGGAGGGGTCTACGCCGGACGAACCAAGCGGTCGATCTGGTTCCAACCGCGCGTTGACTGTGAGTCGAATGGAGAATTTCACGCATAAGCCAACGGGCTTTTTCCTTGACCCACCGGTGCAACAGTGCTATGCACCTCGTCTGGGGGAACGTCCTGTTCGAACAACCCGGTGAGGTGCCAGGATGGCTCGCACATATTGGCTACTTGCGTTGCTACTGGGATTGGCTTGGGCTGGAACCAGCCAGGCCCAGACCTCTGGTGGGGTGCCAATTGGCGCGGTGTCACAGCGCCAATTTACTTTTCAACCGATCAACCTGGCCAATGTGGCCGCGCCGATGCCGGTAGGCTCTTTGGCGACCCAACAAGCTCGCTTTAGCCTGCTCGATCTTTTCCGTCGAATCGTGCCCATCTTCCCATCGCCGCGGCCGGTCAATAATCTGCCCGCCCCGGCCAGCTTTCCGCAATATCCCAACGCATTTCAGCCGGTTGCCCCGATCTATCCAGGTGCGGGGCAATAAGCGTCACGACATGCTTTAGTCGACTTTAATCTGGATATTCCGGAACTCGACCCGGCTACCATGGCTTTGCACGCCCAGGTGGCCGGCGGGTCGTCCCAGCCCAGGGTGCTTCTTGAGCTGATCCTTGAAGTCGTCCAGGTTGGCATTAACGACCGGCTTGCCATTGACCTCGACACGAATCATCGGGCCCTTGGCCCGGATCTGCATGGTGTTCCATTCACCGATCGGTTGGTTTTGCGGATGGTTGGCAGCGACAACGTCGTAGATCGAGCCGGTATGCTGCGCGGGGCGTAGGCCGGTGTAGTTTGGATCGTCGAGCACTTGGATTTCCATGCCGGCGTACGCCGGGTTCCCCTTCATGGGGGCGCGAATGGCAACGCCACTGTTGCCCTTTTTCGGAAGGCGATAGTCCAGACGCAGCGTAAAGTCACTATATTCTTGTTCGGTCATTAACCAGCCACCACCCTGACCACGGGTGAACAACACACCGTCTTCCACGCCCCAGTCCTGGGCTGAGCCACCCAGTGGCTTCCAGCCGGTCAAATCGTTGCCATTAAAAAGCGGTTTGAAACCATCCGCGGCTTCCTCCGCACGTCCGGACCCCAGAGGCAAACCGAGCACCAAGCCGAGTAGGCACAGTCGCATCATAGAAACACTCCTTGATAGAATCAACGCCAAGGTTGCCATGACTGTAGCCGGTGCCGGTGCCTAGGTCCAGTCTCTGAGGCCAAACAAGCAGCCACTCAGCCGTTGGATTGGGTTGCACGGACCAGGGTGAGCAGATTGATCTCCGGGGGTGCTGCGAAGCGAAAGGGCAAGGCGACCACTCCAAGCCCGCGGGAAACAAACACCTGGGTGACCGGAGCTTGTACTAACCCGTGTAAATATTTCTGGCCATAGCGCGAGGGGATCCATGGAGCCCCATAGCCAGGCAGGTAGATTTGCCCGCCGTGCATGTGCCCGGACAACATCAGGCGGACACGCGGATCGGTCAGGGTCTCGGCGTAGTCGGGATTGTGGCACAAAAGGATGGTGGCATCTTCAAGGGTGGCATCCCCGAGGGCAGCTTGCACATCGGGTTGCCCATGCCACAGATCATCGACCCCGGCAAGCCGCAAGCGGCTTGCCCCACAGTGGAGCCAACAGCCGGTATTGGCCACGTCTTGGATGCCGAACTCGCGGATCACCCGACGAATCACCCGACCGTCTTTTTACATATCGTGATTGCCGGGGACGGCATAGACTCCGAGAGGAGCCTGGAGCTGGGACAGTATCTCGAAACATGGCCGCATCCAAGCTGGTCCCCAGTCGACGAAGTCACCGCTCAAAGCGATCAAATCCGGCTTGGCGGCATTGGCCTTGTCAACACACGACTGGATAAAGTTCAGCGGATTATAGTTGCCAGCATGAAGATCGGTCAGCAAGGCCACGCGAAGTCCGTCGAACTCCGGCGGCAGCTGTGGCACAGCAATGGTGTGTTCGGAAAGGCGGATCCAGCCTGCCTCGATCAGGCCATAACCGACCCCAAGGACCGGCAGGCTGCATAAACTGGCAACGGTACGACAAAAGCCTCGACGACTTAGACGAATGACGGGATCCTCCAAGCGCGGTCGAACAATCTACACTCTAACCATAGCTTAAGGTGTGCTGTGTTGAATGAAGACTGCGTGAAATTATCTCATATGAGATGATCTGTGCGCTCGAATCGTCCCTCTGTCAAGTCGAGGTCGTCTTTGGAAGGGGACCCGCCTATGAAAAGTGGTTCTCCACCACCACTTCGCTGAGAGGTAACTGACCCGGCTTAGGCCAAGGACTTTTGATTCCCTTACCGATTGCTACCATGGGACCCATCACATGATCTCCCGGTAAGCCGATCAGCTCGGCTACCTTGTCAATCTCGAAGCCGATCATTGGGCAGGAGTCGTAGCCCATTGCCTTGGCGGCCAACATTAGGGTCTGCATGGCCATGCCAATCGAGCGCTGAGCCTCATCACGTTGCAACCATTCCCGCCCCTCGTGAAAGGGACCCATCCAGCTCACCAGCATATCAGCGATTTCGGGCGGGGCATTTTGCCAATAGCGTTCGGGTGTTTTGTCCCAGGCTTTCACGTCGGCGGTCATGATGATCAATAGCGAGGCATCGGTTATCTGGGCCTGGTTATTCCCGAACTCAGCACGGATTTGTTGCCGCATGGCCGGGTCGCGAACGATGACGAATCGCCAGTGTTGGATGTTAAAGCTCGTCGGGGATTGGATGGCGGCCTCGAGGAGTTTGCGTTCCTCCTCCGGGGTGAGTTGGTGGGTCGGGTCAAAGTGCTTCACCGCACGGCGTTGATTGATTGCGTCAAATGTATCCATCGCGATGTACTCGACAGGGTTCGGACTCCACTGAGGGCATTATCCGAGTTACGGGAGCATCGGCCAGCAGGATTCGTTTGACGCTCGAGCACGCGGATGCGACACTGACGCACCCACTCATGGGTACCGCCTGATTACGAGGATCGTCACCATGTCGCTATCTGTCATCCGTTGTTCCCTACTGGGATTGCTGGTTGGCCTGCTTGGCCTGCTCTCCTTTGCTCACGCTCAGGATGACAATCTGGACATCCCAGGCCTGATCACTCCGCTCTCTGGGCATAGCGAATCGGTCTACGCCGTGGCCTACCACCCCAAGGGGACGATGCTGGCCACCGGAGGCTTTGATAAGGCGATCCACCTGTATGACACGAACGGTCAACCGTTACGCAGCTATACGGGTGCTAGGGGACACAAGGATTTGGTGCTGTGCCTGGATTTTGCTCCGGACGGCAACCTGTTGGCTTCCGGCTCTAGTGACAAAACGGTGAAGCTTTGGCCGGTTCCCAGCCAGGCCCCGGTGCAGCAACGCCTCATCCGGGCGGAGGTCACCAGCTTTGCACTAAGTCCAGATCACAAGCGGGCAGCGGTCGGTACCCAGGATGGTGGTGTCCAGGTATGGAGTCTCGAACACAATAAGGAGCTGTTTCGCCTGAATGGCCACGTCGGCTCAGTCACTGTCGTCCGATTTAGCGGAAACGGTCAGTTCCTTGTTTCGGGCGGTGAGGATCGGACGCTGCGCTGGTGGAAAGCCACCGATGGCACCCAACTGGGGACGATCGGAGCTCATCCGGGGTCGATCCGCGATGTGCAAGTCCATCCGGATGGTTCTCTCATCTATTCGCTGGGCCAAGACAACCTTGTCAAGGCCTGGCAGACCCGCAAGCTTGAGGCCCAATCGCTTCCCTCGCATAGAGATCGCATCACTGCTTTCGCGTTGGCGAGCGATGGTTCTCAGGTTGTCACAGGTGGGCACGATCACATGGTGCGATTGAGCCAGACCGACGATGGCAAGCAACTCAAGGAATTTGCCACGCCTGGTCCCGTTGCATCGGTCGGGTTGGCTCCCAATCGGGACCAAATCGCCGCGGGCTTGAGCGATGGTCGACTCTTGTTTTGGGGCAATCGTGGCAATCGGCAAGGTGCTTTCCAGGCCCACAAGGGAGCGACCACCGGAATCGCCTACCATCTGAAGAAGGACCACGTCCTCACCGTGGGTGAGGATGGTTGGCTCAAACAGTGGCAACTTCCCTTGCTGCCAAGCACCAACCTGAACCTGCCCGAGCAGATTACGGCATCCGTACTTTGGCCCGATGGGAAGCGAGCGTTGATCGCCACCCGTGATCGGGAACTGCGACTCTGGCGGTTAGAAAACCTGCGGACCGAACGGAGCTTTAAGGGGCTACGAATCCCAGCAAGCGCGATCGCAGTGACCCCCGACGGCTCGACCATCGCGGCCGCCGATGCGCAGGGCCAGATTCAGCTGTGGAACGCTGCCAATGGGCAGTCCTTGGGGTACTTCCAGGGACATACCGGCAAGGTCACCGCCCTTGCTTTCTCGCCCGGCTATAAACAGCTGGCTTCGGTTGGCGAGGATGGACTGGTCAAGTGCTGGCGTTATCCGTTGGTCAAACCGCAACTGCTGAACCACCCTAAGGTGGTTCGCCGGATGTGCTTGAGCAAGGATGGAAATCGCCTGCTTACCTTGGCAGATGACCAGCGTGTGCGTATCTGGAACCTGGTCAATGGCCAGGTCGAACACAACTACCAGGTCGATCAGCAACCCCTGAAGGCTGTCGCGTATGCTGCGGATGGTCGCTCCGTGGCCTTGGCAACCCATGGCAAAGGCATCCATGTCTTTCGTGATGGGAATCAGGTCCATCACCTGGAAGACCTGCCTGCGGGTGTCCAGGCAATGACCTTGACTGCCGATGGTAAGCGGCTCATCGCAGGCTTTCAGGATTCCCAGCTGCGGGTCTATGACCTTGGACAGGGTAGGGAAATCGAGCGTCTTTCTGGCCATGAGGGTTCTGTGCTGGCGCTGAGTTACTCCGCCGAACAGAGCTTAGTTGTCTCGGTGGGCCAGGATAAGACCGTACACTTCTGGCCGCTAAACGAACGGGAGCCCCAACGCACTCTCGAGCTCTCTGCGGTACCGGTGGCCATGGCCCTTAGTCAGGATGGAAAGGTTCTCGCCTTAGCAACCGATGATCAGGTGGTTAGCTTATGGCAGCTTGCCGAGTCCGAACAACCTACCCGCATCGACGTCAAGGCGGATATTCGCGGCCTCGACCTGTCCGCCGACGGTGAGGCCATAGCAGTGGTCTGCGCCGACCAACAGGTTCGCTTGTTTGCAGCAGACGGCCAGCTTCTGGAATCCCTACCTCAGGCGGGACCCACCACAACGGTGGCTATTCATCCCGACGGCCAGCGCTTAATCACCGCCAATGAAGACAACACTGTCAATGTTCAAACACGTCGTCTGCGCTTTCACGGAGCCCATGACCGGGCAGTACGTCAAGTCGTGTACGCCGCCAACAGCAATCGACTGTTCAGCGTCGGCGACGATCGGCACCTGCGTATCTGGGATACCAGCAATGGAGAAGAACGACGAGTGATTCAAGCCCACACGGGGGAGATCGTTTGCTTGGCGGTGCGTGAAGATGGGCGGCAAGTGGTGACAATGGGGACCGAAGGTAGAGTGTGTCGATGGAGCTCCGAGGATGGTAAGCGACTCGGCGAGATCACTGTATCGGGCACTGGAAAGTCGATGGCACTCAGTCGGGATGGTCGGCGTCTGGTCATCGGTTCCAAGACGAAGGGAATCGATCGAATAGACGTTTACGATATTCCGACCGGGATGGTCTTACAAACCCTTACCCAAGGACCGACTCCAATTCAGTCAGTGTCGTTTACTCCGGATAGCAATCGGGTATTCGTTGTAGATCGTGGGCGAAGGGTCCGGCTGCTGCATGCCGCGGTGATGCGGGCCTATCCGGCCCATGAGGGTGGCGCGATGGCGGTTGTTTACCATCCGAATGGGTCTCAGGCATTCACCGCCGGCAAGGACCGGCTCATTAAGCACTGGGATCTGAACGATGGCAAGTTGCTCCGTACGATCGGACCGCTGGCAGATGCGGTCGTCTGCCTGGATCTGACGCTGGATCAGCAACAGCTCGCTGCGGGCTCGGGCAAGCAGATCAAACTGTTCCAGGTCCACGATGGTACCGAGGTCGCTAGTCTGACGCACGATGGTGCGGTCACCTCGGTCGCCTTTAGCGGGGATCGCCAACGCTTGGTCGTGGGAACCACCGACAATCTGGCCCAGGTCTGGGACCTGACCACCGGGCAACGGGCCGAGTTTATTCCCTACGGTGGTGCGGTTCGGGGCGTCGGCTACCACCCCAACCAGCCAATGATCTTCGCCGCCAGCGAAGACAAGACCGCAGGTAGACACCCGGTGCGCTTGCAACGGCTGATTGTACCAAGTGAGAAACCTACCCATGTACTGGGCATGTTGCCGAATGGTTCACGGCTTCTGACCGCTGCCAAGGACCATGGACTGACCCTGTGGAACACCACAAACGGAAACCAGGAACGTCGTTTTGCAGGTGTGCAAGGACCTATCCAAGCGTTGGCGGTTTCTCGAGACAACCAGTTGGTGGCGGTGTCGGGTGGGGACCAACAGGTGCGAATCTTCACGGTGAATGATGGGCAGTTGCGCGCGAACTTCTCGGTACCCGAAGTGGTGGACGCGCTTGCATTCCATCCAAACCGACAAGTGCTGGCGGGTGCCTTCTCCAATGGCAAGATCATCGCTTGGAATGCCAACTTCAAACCGGGCCAACCCGTCCCAGCGACGATGGGTAAGCCATTGGCCGAATTCCAGCAT
Source organism: uncultured Alcaligenaceae bacterium (assembly GCA_964410665.1). Lineage (GTDB taxonomy): Bacteria > Planctomycetota > Planctomycetia > Gemmatales > Gemmataceae > CAYPIE01. Next base: position 57,974 of record CAYPIE010000021.1, on the reverse strand, counting down.
CAGGGACGGGTGGCGGGACTTTCCTTTACCGACCAGGGGATCCTGGTGAGTGCCAGCGCCGATCAATCGATGCGTAGCTGGCAGCTTGCTGGGGATGAGCCAGTCAAGGAACTGGGGCATCCCGATATCGTCGATAGCGTGGCTTTCGACCCCACGGGCAAGCTTTTGGCCACCGGGTGTCACGATGGCAAGGTACGCCTCTGGGATATCGAGCAAGGGAAAAGCATCCGCGAAATCGACGCCCATACCAAGCCTAACAAGAGTGCGGTGTATCGGGTGAGCTTTAGCCCCGACGGCAAGCAACTTGTGTCGGCCAGCTTCGACCAGACCCTCAAGCTCTGGACGGTGGCCGATGGCAAGCTGGTTCGCGAGATTGCCAAGTACGAGCCAGGCAAATCCGAGCAAGGCCACCGCCAGGGGGTGTTCTGCGCAGCTTTTTCGCCCGATGGCAAGTTCCTCGTTTCTGGCTCAAGCGATCGCAGCCTGAAGTTGTGGAAGGTCAGCGATGGCAGTCTGGTGCGCGACTTCGAGAATCCGAATTTTGCTCGCCCACAGAGCCCGATCTCCCTTCCGGTCCAGGCTCATCCGAGCTGGATTTATGAGGCTCGTTTTATCAACGATGGTCAGACCATCCTCAGTGCAGGGGGCGCTCCGCGCTACCATGGCTACCTGGCCTGGTGGAATGTCGAAGATGGCCAGTTGAACAACGCACTGGAATTACCCACCGGCAAGATCCAGGGGCTGGCCGTCGCACCCAATGGCACTCGCCTGGCCATTGCCTGCGCGCCCAATGCCCGCGGTAAGCCGGAAGGCAACGGTTATCTGCTCAACATGCCCAGGGATTGACCTCACGGATTCAGCAACCTGGAAGTTGCCTCGGTCGTCGACTCGTTCACCTTGCCGCGGAATCCTCTCGAATCGTGGTCCGGGGGACGCGGGCTTTTCCGACTGGGATTTTGTCGACCCGTGCCTTGCGACAGATGATACAATCGTGCTATCGTCTGATTTCGTGCGGACGGGAGGATGCTATGAACGACGAACAAGCGTTCATCGATGCTTGTCTCCGCCAACCCCAGGACAATCTGGTGAAGTTAGTGTTTGCCGACTGGTTAGAGGAACAGGGTCGCAGCACCGAGGCCTGGCGTTTGCGCACCTACTTAGAGGTGTATCGCCCGCAGTGGTGGCGGGCCATTCGGTGGGATCGACGGATCACTGATCGATGGTGTAAGCGGCGGGTACGTGCGACCGTGCGGATGCGGAATGATCCCTTGTGGCGATTGGTCAACTTGACCCTCCTCGATGCCGTGTTGGAACGCCGGCCCCTCCGACTCGAAGTGGTTCCTTGGCAGCAGGCATGGAGTGCGGAGCGTTACTGCCACACCCTGGCGGCAGCCTGCAGTCGGATCGTGTTATGTGCTTGTGGCATCAACGCCAATCTCGATGCTGCTTGGTTGGCTGCCTGGAGAGCCAACCAAGCAGCCAGTCCAGCGGCTGAAACACCGCCAGCACGACTCGAAGGTTGGCGAACCGAGTTTACTGCGGAGGCCGTGGCACAACTGGCTTGGCAAGCCGAGGGCTTACCGGTTTTCCAGGCACCACAAAACATGTGGATTGTCGCTGACCTGGCTCCGATCCATGAGGGCTGGTCGGGGCTACACACGGTGTGGACGCATATCCGCAATACCAACCCTGCCTGGTAGGAAGCTCGCAAGTCCCTTTGACCGATTCCCCCGCATGCACTAGCCACCCTGGGCGAAATGGATAGGACATCGCCATGATGATGTCGCCGACTCGTATTGCAATGCTGCTTACTCTGGAGTGTTCTCCATGTCCTACGTGCGGATGTGCATCAGCCTGGTTTTGGTCTTCCTGCTTTCCTTCTCTATCCAGGGGAATGAACCTGTCGATACCATTTACCACGGCGGACCCATTGTCACGATCGATGACCAGCAACCCATCGCTGAGGCAATAGCGATCAAAGCAGGCAAGATTGTCGTGGTTGGGAACAAGGTCGACGTGCTCAAACGCCGCGGCGACCAAACCAAGATGGTCAATCTGCAGGGCAAAACCCTGCTCCCAGGCTTTGTGGACTCTCATGGACATGCGTATCTAATCGGGCTCCAGGCGACTACGGCGAATCTTCTCCCGCCCCCCGATGGTCGTGGGAAGGATATCCCCACCTTAGTGATGCTGTTACGTGATTGGGCCAAAAACCATCCGACCGTGGTAACGAAGGTCCGCTGGATCGTCGGTTTTGGGTACGATGATTCCCAACTTACCGAACAACGCCACCCCACCCGCAGCGAGCTCGACGATGTGTCCCGTGAGCTTCCGGTACTGATCATTCATCAGTCTGGTCACCTGGGGGTGGCCAACAGCAAGGCACTTGCGCTGGCCGGAATCACCGCCAAAACTCCTGATCCCAAAGGGGGCGTATTTCGACGTCAACCTGGATCGAATGAGCCCAATGGAGTTTGCGAAGAATACGCGTTTTTCCAGGTGGCAGGGGCCCTTGCAAGCCGTTTCGATAATTCGATCAACGATGCCTTGGTTGAGGAGGGGGCCAAGTTGTTGGCCTCGTTTGGCTACACCACTGGTCAGGAGGGGCGGGCGTTTGGTCCGGCCGTGGAGGCGTTTCAGCGCGTCGCGAAACGCAACAAGCTACCCATTGACGTTGTGGCCTACCCAGATATTCTTGAAGTCGAAGACATCCGCCCGTCCCGGGCCTACCAGAACCGGTTTCGCGTGGGGGGTGCCAAACTCACCATCGATGGTTCGCCACAGGGCAAGACTGCCTGGCTGAGCCAGCCTTATTTGATCCCGCCCCCAGGCATGCCGAAGGCCTACCGCGGCTACGCGGCCATCGACGAGGCCACGACGAAAGCTGCGGTTAACAAGGCTTTCACCAACGGCTGGCAGCTACTTTGTCACGCCAACGGCGATGCAGCAAGTGATCGGTTCATTGCCGCGGTTCGCGAGGCCAAGGTGCTCCGCCCTGACGCGGATTTGCGGCCGGTGCTCATTCACGGTCAGGTGCTCCGTAAAGATCAGATTGGTCCGCTCAAGGAACTGGGCATTTTTCCCTCGCTCTTCCCGATGCACACCTACTATTGGGGCGATTGGCATCGCGAGTCGGTCCTAGGCCCAGAACGCGCCGACAACATTTCTCCGACCGGCTGGCTGCTGGAGCAAGGCATGCGCTTTGGCAGCCACCATGATGCCCCGGTGGCGTTGCCGGACTCCATCCGGGTGCTCTCAGCCACGGTGACGCGTCGGTCACGGACCGGCGATATCCTTGGGCCGCAACATCGCGTCCCGGTGGCCACCGCCCTCAAGGCGATGACCCTGTGGCCGGCCTGGCAACACTTTGAAGAGAAGAGCAAGGGGTCCCTGGAAGTGGGCAAACTTGCCGATTTGGTCATCCTGTCGGACAACCCCTTAACGGTTGCCCCGGAGCAGCTCGATGACCTGAAGGTACTCGAAACGATCAAGGAGGGCGTCACCATCTACAAGCGACCCGATCAGGCGTCGATACTTTCGTCCCCGGCGTTGTTCGGTGTCTCCAGGAACCCCGACTGCCGCCAACCGAGTTGGTTTTCCACTCATCTGGTCTGCGGCGATGGTTGCTTCAACCGAGGGCTCACCGTATTACTGCAAGCGATCCAGGCCGGGCAACAGGTTTCCCAAGGAGTTCCGCTTCGGCGGCTTTCGGTCGAAGATCCGCTTCACCGCTAGAGGAATGAGCTCGCGTTGCCGGCCTGAGAACAGCCCGCTCCGAACGGGTAAACCAGGGTTACTTGGGTTTAGACTGAGACTCCTGATACTTGGCGATTTTCACTTCCAGGGAGTGGATCGCCTTTCTTGCCGCATCGACCTGTTCTTTCGGACCTTGGACATACAGGACATCCGAGGCCTGGTTGCTCCCGACGAACGCAACCTCCGGCCACCGTTCCTTGAGCAACTCGGCCATGTCTTTGCTCGAGACATGTTGGAGGGTAATCACCTCGACAATCAGCGTGCGCTTGGCCACGGGCTCCTGCTCTTGTAGCGTCAAGCGAAATTCACCCACCGCGCGATTCGGGCGAGACCATTCTCGGGGCGGGATGCGATCAGACTGTTGGGGTGATTGCTTTTTTCCAGAGAAGCTCGCGCGAACCTTTGCGATGGCGCTACGGAGTTCGCTGGCCTGTTGTTCTAGGGCCTGGGCTTTTTGCTCGAGCGCTTTTAATCGAGCTGCCACGCTCTCAGGAGCCGCGCTATCGGCCGGGAGTTGCAGTTCCAACAACCAAGCAGACTCGTCCACGGGCTGTAATCGCGTCCTGATCGGGTTGGGGCCTTTGTGAGGAGGATGTTGCGCGCCCAGCCAGCTCGCCAAACCCAACCCCATGATTCCTAGCAAGACCAACCCCAAAAGTGGCGTACGTAAGTTGCGTTGCATGAGAAACTCCTTATCGATAAATGCCGATGTGTCCAGGTCGCGACGCTGCAACGAGGTCATTCAGCACATTTCGCAAACCTGATGGCATCCCTAGTGATGACGATTAGGGGTTGACCTTTGATCGTGTCACCCAATCGCCAAGTTCGGGCTGAAGCCTGGACTCAGAAAACAACCTCCCGAGTGCCTTGTCGGGAAGTACCTCCATGATTCGGATACGTCCTAGATACATTGGGATTGGTTCGATGCGGTAAACATCGAGATTATCGCCCACTTGGATCCCGGCATCGCTCCCAGCTGAAATCCTGGCGAGGTCGTCCTTGCCGATCGCAGTCACTCGTGCCGTGATCTTCGTTGAGGGAATTCCATGCCTTGGTGGGATGGTAACCTGAGGAACCTTTGGAGGTTGAAGGTGAAGGCGTATGGCACCAATTTCCTCGCGAAGCTCTCCGGCCTTCTTTTCCAGGGCTCCGGCTTGGGCTTCCAGGCGCTTTAGCTGCTCTTCGAAGCTATCGGGCTGTTCGTGATCGATCGACATTCCCACAGGTTGCTCGACCGGTTCCCTCGGAGGGGCAGCCCTGCCAATCAATTGAGCAGGAGTCTCGGGAAAGGACTTCGCGGTGTCTTGGGCGATCAGCCAACCACCCGCGCCAAGTCCGCCCAACAGCAGGATCCCAATCATCGCAACTTGTTTAATGGCATTGAGTTGCATCCCCATCATCGCTCCTTGGATCAGAGAGGCAATGCCGCTCGGTAAGGCCTGGGCGGACCCCGCCAGTCCATCGACACGAAATAGACCCAATGTCTGAGCCAACAGACCCCGTGATACCATCGCGGTGAAGGGGACCATGGTTAAGGTGATCCCCCGCCGGGTCAGCTGCGCGCGGAGCAACCGACGACCCCGCGCCAAACGTGAGGAAAGCGTGCCTTCGGACAGGCCAAGCTCCGCAGCCACATCGGACCGGCTACAGCCAGCGAACAGGCACCGCAAGACCGCCTGACGATAGCAGTTCGGTAGGGAAGCGACTGCATGGTCCAACGCCTCGCGAAGCTCAAATTGCTCGGCAGGATCGGGAGCCGCCCGGGCAAGCACTTCCTCCAGCAACCCGCTGGGTTGGGGATCCCGTCGGCGTTTTTGTCGGGCATGCAATGCAGTTCGCCGAGCCACAGTGTGTAACCAGGCGGCCAGCTGCGGCCTGGCCCCCAGGTCGCCCGCCTTGCGGGCCAGAATCAGGAAAGTGGCCTGGAAAGCATCCTCTGCATCCGCGTCGTGGCCTAAGAGCCGACGGCATACCCCGAACACCAGTGGGCCATAGCGGCGAACCAGCTCGGCAAAAGACGCGGCATCGCTTTGCCCGGCGACCGCCGCCAGCAGGTCGGCCTCGGTTCGACGAGCGTGGCATTCCCGCTCCAGGCGGGCCAGCAACTGGGTAGAATGGTCCATCCGTCAGGCTCACAGGGGCATGAAAGTCTCTCTCTCTATTGGTGTAATGGTCCGAAGCGGGAAAAACCGTCCCCGGGATGTAAATTTGGTTGCCAGAAAGAAGTGCTCAGCAGTGGTTACCCCACCCGCAAGGACCGGGGGCGGGGATGATCGGAAGCCCGGCAGAAGTGCATGACATGCGGCCGGGCTTCGAAATGACGTTTGATTATGGTGCTTCGTTCCCGCCCCTGGGGCTTCCCGTAGGAGGCAGCGGCGACTCGGCGGCAGGTTTCGCAGTTGTTGGAGTCGGCGGTCTCGGTAGCAGGGTCTTCGAGCTGTCTAGCTCAGGAATGCTGGGCGGTGTGGGCCGCCTCGGAGCTCTACCGGGTTCTACCGGGGGAAGTTCTGTCCTCTCCCCCGCCCGATCAAGAGCCGTAGCGAGCTTGATTGCATCGGCCACAAGGTCTTTCGGGCCACGCAGGTACAGGGCGTTGTCTTGCTCGACCGGGATGATCTCGGCATTCGAGCCGATAAATATGCTGCCCACGAGCCTTGCCACCTCCTTGGCATCGGCGGTCTGCAGGGGGATGATCCGAGCGGTCTGCTCGGATGGTCGGGGATCCTTTTGCGGCTCGTTCGGTTGGGCAATGGGCTGCCGAATACGAAACGGCTGCTGCGCGTCGTGAAGCCGAGCCCGGGTCGGAAACGGCGGCATCGATTCGCCCAAGCCAGCCCGTATCGAACCGACGGCATCGCGGATCGCACTCGCCCGCTTTTGAAGTCGCTCGGATTGGTCCCGGAGCTGGGTCGCCTCTTCCTCAAGCCTCCGAACCTGCTCGTGCAGGCGGCGTAGTGGGTCCTGCAGGGGCTGGGTGTAGGTCCGCCCTAGCCGGAGCTCTTCTTGGTCTTCGGACGGATTCCGGGGGGTGGCAGGGGACGGCAGCGGGGGCGACGCAGCGCGGGGGGCGTTGGGTGCCTGGGCGGTGATCCAGCCGCCGAAGCCGAGGCCGGTCAGGAGCAACACCCCAACCAGGGCAAATTTCTTGAACAACTTGAGCTGCATGGTTACTAACACTCCCTGAGTAAGGCCTGCCACCCCGGTCGGCAGTCCGGCCGAGCCGGTCAAGCCATAGACACGGAACACACCCTGCGTTTGGGCCAACAAACAACCTGATATCGCCGCGGAAGGCGGCAAGGCGCCCAGCGTGATGCCTCGCCGCAACAGCCGGGTGCGAAGTAGCCGGCGGCCGCGGGCCAGCCGCGAGGAGAGGGTCCCTTCGGACAGTCCCAACTCGGCCGCAGCCTGGGCCCGGCTGGCTCCGCCAAACAGGCAACACAGCACCACCTGACGGTAGCGCTCGGGCAGGCCTGCGACTGCGTTGTCCAACTCCAGACGCAGTTCACCCTGCTCGACTAAGTCGGCAGCGTTCCGGGCCTGGACATGCTCAAGCAAGTCCCCCGCTTGCGCCCGGTGCTGGCACCGTTGCCGGGCCCGCAACGCGGTCCGCCGGGCCACCGTGTGCAACCAGCCGGCCAGCTGGGGCTTGTCGCCAAGGCTCGCCGCCTTCTGGGCAAGGACCAGGAAGGTCGATTGAAAAGCATCCTCGGCGTCCGCCGGCTGACGTAGCAGCCGGCGGCACACGCCCAGGACCAGCGGGCCATACCGGCGTACGACCTCGGTAAACGCCACGGTATCTTTGCGCTCGGCGATGGCCGCGAGTAGATCGGCGTCGCTGCGTTGCGCTGACCATGCGCGTTCCAAGTAAGCCAAAAGTAGAGTCGGTTCCGCCATCCAACCGGACCTCAGCCAAAGCAACAGGTTGCACTACCTATTCAATGCAGCCAGCAACCAAAGTTGTCCCGGAATTTGCCTCGATTTGCCAGGAGCGTCGCCATTCCTTGACAGTGATCCGAGGGGTGAATCTATCTGAGGAAGGGGTTTGTAGCCAAATGGGTGGGCGAGGAATGACACCTCGAAAGTTGTTCGGCAGTTTGCTCGACGGCTTCGTAGCGCGTGAGGACGAGTGACGGGGTCGCACGGTGGAATGCCATTGCCGACCCGAGACCGACCCAGTCGACGATGCCCAGCCTACAAAGCAGCCCAGACAAGCAGCAACGCGATTGTCTTGCCAGGTCGCATCGGCTGCATCGCAAGCCGCTTGAGGGCGATTCTGCGGTTAAAAATGGGTTGACGTGCCATTAAGCCAGTCGAGATAGGCGCGATGGTCCGGACACACCTGGGCAATGGTTTGTACCCGTTTGGTGGTTGGAGCCAACTTCTGAGTCAAATTCTCCGCAGGCAGACCCAGAATGTAGGCGTTGGGATGATGGGGGAAATAATGAAAGCCTGCCAAAACGCAAGCATGCGAGATGTTGGGCAGATGAAAGACAGCGCCCTCGTTCGCCGAATCGCCGAATGGCCAGTTGTGCCGGAACATCTCCAGTTGGTTCTGCAATGAATCCGGGATCGCCTCGGGTTGGCGGACTGCCTGCCAGTAGGGGGTATCGTCACGCTGACTGAGGCAATAGTGCATGACAATAAAGTCGCGAATCCATTCATACGATCGCCCCATCAGAGAATTGAAGCGATCGCGGAGGACGGGTGCGTGGTCCCCAGTGGGCCAGAGCTCGAGTAAGCGAAACAGCGAGTAAGTGATCAAGGCGATGCCGGTGGCTTCCAGCGGTTCGATGAAGCCCCCGGAAAGACCGATGGCCACACAGTTGTTATTCCACTGTTGCCGATAGTAACCACTTTGGAAGCGAATCAGATTGGTTTGCGCGGGTTCATGGCCAATGAACTCCACGAAGGTGCGTCGGGCTTCCTCGTCGCTGACAAACTGGCTGGAATAGACATAGCCCATGCCGACCCGATCCCGGAGGGGGACTTCCCAGATCCAGCCGTGGGGCATGGCCGTTGATGTCGTGCACGAGTGTATCGATTGCGGTCGGTCCTCGTTGTAGGGAATCCGGGCGGTCACCGCTCGGTCGTTAAGTAAACAGGGAGAGAAATCGACAAAGTCGTCGGCAAGTTGGCCAATGAGCAGGCGATGAAACCCGCTACAATCGACGAAAAAGTCGCCCGGGATCTCTCCTTGGTTCCGGGTTTGCACGGCGACAATGTCCCCGTGGTCATTGCGGCGAACGCCCTCGACATAGTCCTGAGCATGGATGACGCCACGCTGGATGGCTAGCTTGCGCAGATAGAGTCCAAGTTGGGCGGCATCGATATGGTAGGCATAGTTCGCAACTGGGTTGGGCAAGCGTTTGCCATCCTGGAGACCGATCGGAGCCCGCTGCTGGCGGATCAAAACCGACTCGGCAAAGCAGGCATCGGCCAGAGTATCGGGCCGGACCTGGCCAAGTTGTTGCAAGGCAAGCCAGAGGTGATGATCGGCGTATGGGGAGCGGTCCTGCCCGGTCGGCCCGGAAAAGAACGGGTGAAGATACTCGCTCGGCCCTGTTCCCCGACACCAATCAACGAAGCGTATCCCATTCTTAAATGAAGCACCACAATGCCTCAACAGTTCATCTTCCTCCACCCGGAGCGTATGCAACTGAACGCGCAGCGTAGGCTGGGTCCCCTCACCGACTCCGATCGTCGGCACATCGGGCGACTCGATGAGCGTCACCTGGGCCCCGTCCCCAAGCGAGCTCTTGATATGCAGAGCCGATAACCAGCCGGCGGTTCCGCCTCCCACGATCACGATCTGCTGTGTCAGCGTTGCCATCGTCCATATCTCCAGGATGTTGTATCTGGGCTGAAACAGGATCGGCCGCCTACTTAGGCTTCGGGACGAAGCCACCAGGAGGGGAGTCTGCCTCTTCAGTTCCAGCGATCAAGGTCAAAGGATCGCTCGTGCGAGATCACAACGCAGTCGATATATGGGGGTGGACCTGCCGCGTCGAGGTGAACTTCCAAAGAAATGTTTCGAGGTGGCAGAAACGCTCATGGCTGCAAGGTGTGTTCGCCGAGCGGCTTCAGAAATCCAGCGCGGGTTCGGTCCAGGCAGCCAAATACGCGTGCAGCGCTGGATGATCTTGTCGCCGGGCGGTCAAGAAGTCGATGGCGCGATCGATCAACTGGCGTTCTTGGTGCGCGGAAATATCGCCGGTGAGCACGCGGGTGCGGAGGAAGACAAAATAGGTATCCAGGGTGTCACACAGACAATAGTCGTTGATTTCGCGTAATTTTCCTTCTTGGTACAGGCGATACACCTGATCGCCGGCCACATCCATTTTTCCCGGTTTGCCGAGCAGTTTGGCCAACAAGTTCAGGCCACCGGTCAACCGGCAGGCACCAAAATTGGTCAGCCAATCGAGCAGATCCAGGGGACCGCCGAAGCGATGCCGGCTATGCATGTAGTAGTAAGGCGCGGCCAAGCCATAGCGAAAGGCTGCCAGCTCCAAGAGTGGCATGTCAAAGCCCCGGCCATTGAAGGTCACCAATTTCGCCTGATAATGATCCACGCCACGCCAAAACTGTCGCACTACCTCACGAGTTCGAAACTGTGGAGCATCCAGACAGGCAAAATTCTGTAGACCGAAGTCGTATCCGACCCGAAGAACACAAATAGCAATGGGAATCTGAAAGGTGAGCGGCAAAAAATCTGACTGGGTCACCGAGTTGGCCCGAGCCTCCGCTTGAGCCCGAGCAATCGCTTCCTCTGGCGTCAGTTCCGGCTCATCGGCATACTTAACCGAGCGCAGAAGCTGGCCATCCGGAATGCTCTCCGTGTCCAGCACCAGGAAAGCCGTATCGGTCTTGACGCGGGAGGGTAGTCGTCGGGCGGCGAGTGCGGGGCTGGCCATGCGGGGTCATCCTTGCGTACTGCCAGCAGAGAAATTCAATGACCAAGCGTGCCGCAGAAAAACCGGGTGGTCAACTCGTCGTGCGGTGCCGATGGGGAAAATCCCCCAACGGAGTTGCCAGAGATACCGGATGTACCAGTGATGCCCATGTGGGCCGATCGAATAGTGAGCCATTATGACTGCTGAACCCACTGTCTCGAACTCCTCTGATGCCAACACACCGTCCGGGCCGCCCAAGTCTGCACTGCTTATTGTGTTTGTGGTCGTGTTCATCGACCTGTTGGGATTTGGCATCGTTTTGCCGCTGTTACCCCGCTACGCCGATGATTATCTGACCCGCGTCCCCAATGCCGTCGGGGGGGCGATTATTGGCATTTTGTACACATCATTTTCACTGATGCAATTGATTTTTGCCCCGATTTGGGGGCGGCTTTCCGACCGGTTCGGCCGACGGCCAATCCTTTTGATTGGCCTGGCTGGCTCGGTCGTGTTTTATACTTTGTTCGCTTTTGCTACCGATCTGTCGCCGGCCCAGGCCTGGTTGGCCTTGAGCCTGATCCTGCTGTCTCGGGTCGGGGCCGGAATCAGCGGTGCTACCATCGGCACCGCCCAGGCGGTCATTGCCGACTGTACCCCGCCTGAGCAACGTGCCCGCGGCATGGCCCTCATCGGCGCAGCCTTCGGTATCGGCTTCACCTTCGGGCCACTGGTTGCTTACGCTGCCTTGACCTGGTATCCCGACTCGCGTGCTGGGGTCGGCCTGGTCGCGGCAGGCTTGTCGCTGATCGCTCTAGTCCTGGCGGTGATCCTGTTGCCGGAAACCCGGCAGACCGACGCACCAGCCGGACACCGCGGTCGTCCGGGCTTCCGCAAGCTACTCTCGACCCTGCAGACCCCTACCGTGGGCCTACTGGTGGCGATCGCCACCCTCGGCACCTTCGCCTTCGCCAACTTCGAGGCGACGCTCGCCCTGTTGACCGAGTCCTTCGGCTATGCCGATGCCGACAACTTTTTAGTCTTCGCCTACGTCGGGTTTGTGCTCATGATGGCTCAGGGGGTCTATCGGGGTCTGATCCGACGCTCCAGCGAAGTCACCTTTGTCCGCCTCGGTGTGTTTTTGATGTTTGCCGGGATCGTCGGCTTGGCAGTGGTGGCCGCACTCACCGACGGCTCTCTGTCGAACGATACCTATCTGCTCGGTGGCTTCCGGGTCGCCCTGACCGTGGCGGTGTGTGGCTTTGCCTTCACCACCCCTTCGGTTCAGGGCCTGATCTCGCGGCGTAGTGATCCCAACCGCCAGGGCGAGGTGCTCGGTGTCAACCAAGCTTTTAACGCCCTTGCCCGGATCGGTGGGCCAATGGTGGGCCTGACCCTGTTCCCACTGGAGAACACCGCGCACGTGTTGCCCTACGTCGTCGCGGGGAGTGTGTTGCTATTTGTGCTCACGCTGGTGCCACGAGTCCAGCACGATCCGGTTGCCGAGCCGTTGAAGGAAACCAACGATGCCCCGAGTGAGTCTGGCTGAGTACCCGGCTGAGCGGATCCTGTTGCTCAAGCCCAGCGCTCTGGGCGACATCGTGCATGCTTTGCCAGTGCTGGCGGCACTGCGACAGCGTTATCCGCAGGCACAGATCACCTGGCTAGTGAATGCCGCCTACCGGGTCTTGCTTGAGGGGAATCCGGACCTGAATGCTGTCTTCCCCTTCGAGCGCAAACCATTTCGCTCTGGCTTCGTCTCGGGTCTAAGTCACCTGTACGAGCTGACTGCCGATTTACGCCGAGGCGAATTCGACTTAGTGGTCGATCTGCAGGGCTTGTTGCGTAGCGGGCTCATGACCGGCTGGACCGGGGCTCAGCGTCGGGTCGGCTTAAGGCAGGCCCGGGAAGGGAGCCGGACATTCTACACTGATCTGGTCGATGCTCCGCAGACGTTGCATGCCGTGGACCGTTGCTGGCGGGTGGCCGAGGCATTTGGGGTGGGACATCTGCCTAAGCGGTTTTTTGTGCCCGTGCAGTCTCAAGCAAGGGTTTGGTTGGCCGAACGACTCCGCGGCGTACCGCGGCCCTGGGTCGTTGTGGCCCCCGGAGCCCGCTGGCAGACCAAGCGTTGGCCGCCAGAGCATTTTGCACAGCTCATTCAGCGCACCCATGGATTGGTCGGCGGTACCTCCCTGTTGATCGGTGCTCGTGAGGAGCGGTCGATTACTCAGGAGGTCATGAGGAACCTTCCCACTAGGGCAGCCGTAGACCTGGCTGGTCAGACGACACTGGCCCAGCTGGTGGCGATTCTGGCTGCGGCCGACCTTGTCTTCGCGAACGATAGCGGTCCATTGCATCTGGCGACTGCCCTAGGCAAGCCCGTCGTTGCGCCCTACACCTGTACCCGGGTTGAACGCCATGGACCCTATGGCCTGCGGCTCGGGCCGATAGCAACCCGCGTAGACTGTCACGGAAGTTATCAACGTATCTGTTCTCATCAAAGTTGTATGGACGAGTTGACCCCCGAGCGGGTTGCTCCGGTGTTAGGCGAGGTGCTCTTCCGATGGCAATCGACCTGCCGTTCCGCCTGATTCTTGCCAGCGGTTCACTCGGCCGACGTGAGCTTCTGCGTCAGGCAGGCTACTCCTTCGATATTCGGCCCGCGAACATTGATGAGCCGACCCAGACGGCGTTTGGCGATATCCGGCACTATGTCCACGATGTGGCCTGGCGCAAGGCGGCTGCGGTGGCGCCGGGCGTGGCCGAGGGAATCGTGTTAACCGCCGACACGGTCGGTTGGCTGGACGGCAGCGTCATCGGTAAGGCAGAGGATGAGGCCGATGCCCGCCGCATCCTGACGATGCTCGGCGGTAAAGTTCACGAGTTGTGGACGGGAGTTTGCCTCTGGCTACGGCCGACCGACTGGCAATGGTGCTGGCAGGAACGCAGTTTGGTGCGGATGCGGCCCATGACTTCTGCCGAGTTGGACGCGTATCTGGCCACCCGACAATGGCAGGGCTGTTCGGGGGCGTATGCGATTCGCGATCATGATGATCCCTATCTAGAGGTGGTCGAGGGGTCGTTGACGAATGTCATTGGCCTACCGATGGAGTCCCTGGCAGCGATATTTGCACGGCTAGAGCAGTTGAGATAAGCACTCACAATGTTGTAATCGCTGGGGTCGCGGCTGGAACAAAGCGAAACACTGCCCGTTGTAACATCGTTCAAACGTTCGCATTGTCTCGAGATTTGCACTTGCTCCTACTGCCTCTCTCCGCGGGATATGGCCAACCGGTTGCTCGGCGACCAAGAATATCATTCTATGGAAGAGCTCCGAGCGGAACTCCCGGAACTCACCTCCGAGTTTGAAGCACCCTATCAGCAAGATTAATGGGATCGGATGGCGGCCCAGTCCTCAAAACGGGCCGCCATCGTCACGGAGAGGCCGAGGGATTTCGATTTAGGAAGCGTCGAATCGACGAAGACGCAACCGCAGGGTATGCGGGCGAGCCAGCCGGCTGGCCGCATCCTGTCGGACAACTTGGAGTCGCACCGGGGTCGCATCAGGACTGGATATTGGGAAGCGGAGCACTGGTTCGGTGGTGCTCTCTATCTGGTGACGTTGTTGTTGACGCGCGATTTGAAAGCGACATTGAAGTCGCAAATTCTCGAAGCGTTGGTCGCCTGGAAACTGAAACTCAGCGACGCGTAACAGACGCTGAGCTTGGAGCACCCGGCCGGATTGAATCAATGCATCCAGATACTGCTCCAAGATCGGCAGATCGTGCGGTGCGGACTGATAAGCACGTGCTAAATACTTCAACCCAGTGCGTTCGCGATCGACGCGAAGGGCGAGTTCCCCATAGGCAGCCAAGTAGCGTGGCTCGGCAGGGGCGGCATCGAGTGCAACTCGCAAGTGGGTCCGTGCCCGCAGCACATTGGCCTGGGGATCGCGGAGATAGCACTCGGCCAACCGGAAACGCGTTTCCCGATCCTCCTGCAGGGCCAAGGCCTGACGAAAGTGACGACGGGCTTGGACAAAGCGTTCCTCGTGTTGATGCAATTCTCCAAGGGATTGCTGAACGCGAGCTTGCAGGTCGGGACGCAACGCGGGGAAATCCGCCAATCGCTTGAGTTGGACCAAGGCGTCCTGCATACGGCCAAGATGACGATAACGAGTAGCGATGCCCAATAGGCTCTCGAAGAGATCGAGCGTCATGCTCATGGTGGCTGCCTCCATGCAGCGAGTAATCATTGCGAGTCAGACGCGGTAGTTATAACGATTATCGGCCAGCTTGCAAGGCAATCATTCGCGAATCTGCCCAAGGCCTGGAGCCGCGACTCACGGGCAATTGATGCAGGATAAAGTCAAGAACCTTCCACAGCTACACCGATTATTTCACAGGCTATGTTCGGATCGCGTTGGCATATTCGTCCGTTATGGGGGAGCGTCCATGATCCTGGAACGCCACTTCGGCTTCCGCCGACGGCCCTTCCGTTCGCTTCCCGATGCCGGAATGTACTATCCGGCCAGCAGTCATGAACGTGTGCTTGGTGAACTGCAAGCTGGGCTGGCCGATGATGAACCATTGCTACTCCTATCCGGGGTGACGGGTGTTGGCAAAACACTCTTGGCTCAGCGGCTCATGAGCGTCGCGGAAGAGCTCCCAAGGCAATACCTGTTTCTGCCTTCGACGACGCAAGCGACGCGTGGCGATCTTCTCAAGGCATTGCTGTTTGATCTCCGTCTGCCATACCAGGGTCTTTCCGAGCAAGAACTTCGATTAGCCTGGTATGAGGCCTGCCTGAATCGGTTCGGCAACGGTCAGCCCACCATGGTGATCGTGGATGAGGCCGACTTGCTGCCACTGGAAGCCTTTGAAGAAATTCGTCAGTGGACCAACCTCAATAATGGTCAGGCCCAGATCATTCAGGTGTTGTTGTTGGGACAGCTTGAGATCCGAACGCTGCTCGAACGCAATGAGCTTCGTTCACTACGCCAGCGATTATTGATTCGTACGGAGCTTCAGCCTCTGGCCCCCGAAGAAGCCGTCGACTATTTGCAACATCAGCTTCGCTTAGCGGGAGGTCGCCCGGATGAGATCTTGTCCGCGGAAGCAGCGGAGCTGATCGCTGAACATGCTGCGGGCTTACCCCGTTTACTCAATCAGCTAATGGCCACCGCTTTACGCACAACCGCCCAACTAGGGATGCCACAAGTGGATGCTGAGGTGGTCCTGGAGATGTTAGGAAGCGGGGAGACCGAGGAAACGCCTCGGCGACTGCCCTTTCGTGAGTCGAGCGAAGAGTCCACCTCAACCAACGAAACAAAACTCCGCTGGAGCGAGGGATAGCGGGGCATTGCTCAGCATCGAACGAAGGGCAAAGCTTGCGGTAACTCCCCCACACTTTGCGCTGGAAAGGGACCTGTGGCCATGGGACGCATGTTTGAGTTGTTTACCCGTCCCGCGGGACAGGATGCACCAGTAACGGCTGGTCCCAATGCACCGGAAGGTTTGGTGCATTCCGCCGAAACTCGGCAGGGGAATTTGGAAAGCCGTCTTGACGTTCCCGACGAGGATACCACCCCCTTCTTCGAAGTGGGCGAAGGGGTGGATGAGGCCGACCCGACCGTGCCGCTGCGCGTCACGTCCCCATCGGCATCGTTGCCGAAATTGCATTCGCAATCCGATGCCAGCCCCCCCGTGTTGTTCGCCATTCGCTTTGAACCAATTGAAGCCCCAGACACACTGCGCTTCACCCCTCCGTATAGCTTTGGTTCGGCTGTGATCGCCTTCCACGATCCTCGCCATCTGATCGCCCAGCAATATCGTGGATTGATGTCTCAGGTGATGGATCAGGTACAAGAGTGCGCTACTCCTGTGTTGGCTTTTACCGGTCCAGATCCATTACAACGCGCTGCGGTCGCTCTGAACCTGGCAGTCACGTTGGCGCGCAACGGTCAGGTGCGCGTTCTGGCCGTGGATGGATCGAGGGAAGGCGTGTTTCCCGCCCAAGCGGGAGTAGTCCCCGCTCCTGGAGTCGCGGTGGGCACGGAATTGGATCGTCTGGGCGTAATGACCTTGGGTGATCCGTCGGTGCGAGCGAACTCCCCCGGCTGGCTCGATGCATTGCGAAGCGAGTATGACTGGATTATTCTAGATCTGGCGCCGGAGATGCTTCAGAGGGAAGAGTTTCGACCTCCGATATCGGTCCCACACAGACAGCAAACGACGACGCCTCTCGATGCGGTCTATCTAGTCACCGAAGAAGCCGAGGCCAATGGCGAGGCCATTCGCCAATTACTGAGCGGTCTCCAACAACAAAGCTTGCCGGTACTGGGTATGGTCTGGACCAAATATCTCGATTCCTCGGCTGAGCAAGACTCTCCATGATCACTCTGGCACTGTTATGCACCGGGTTTTGGATGAGCACGGGGACGATCGATACGGTCGTTGGGACAGGAGATCCAGGGTATTCTGGGGATGGTCAGCCGGCGACCGCTGCCAAGTTAAACAATCCATTCGATGTGGCGGTCGATTCCGCCGGCAACTTGTTCTTCTCCGACACCAACAACCATTGCGTACGCCGGGTGGATGCCCAGACTGGCCTGATCACCAACGTGGCCGGCACTGGTCAGATCGGCGAACGCGGTGATGGCGGCCCGGCCAAGCAGGCGCGACTGCATGAGCCTTATGGCGTAGCGCTCGACCAAGATCGATATTTGTACATTGTCGATCGTCTCAATGCCCGCATTCGCCGCGTCGATCTGACGACCGGCGTGATCACGAACGTGGCCGGGACTGGAACCAAGGGCTACTCGGGTGATGGCGGTCCGGCTAGCCAAGCACAACTCCGGGAACCCAATGGCATCGCTCTGGATAGCAAAGGCAAACTCTACATCGCGGATGTCTCCGACCAACGCATCCGTGTCGTTGATCTCAAGACCGGTCTCATCAACACCCTGTGTGGGAACGGTAAGCGAGCCGACACCGGTGACCAGGGGCCCTACCGCGAAGCCAGCCTCAATGGCCCGCGGGCGGTTGCAGTTGCTCCTGATGGATCGCTGTACATCTGCATGCGGGGCGGCCATGGCGTTCGTCGCATCGACTTCAACACCGGCAAGATCACCCGCTTTGCCGGGACAGGCAAGCGAGGCTATTCCGGCGATGGTGGGCCTGCACTCGAAGCGACCTTCAACGGCCCCAAGGAACTCGCCATCGACGACACCGGCAATGTGTTGGTTGTCGATACTGAAAACCAGGTCATTCGCCGCATCGACGCCCGTACCGGGATCGTCACCACGGTCGCCGGCAGTGGTCGTCAAGGGGGAGCCGGCGACGGCAGCGTCGCTACCGAGGCCGAATTAGGCCGTCCCCATGGTGTAGCGGTGACTCCGGATGGCACGCTGTATATTGGTGATACGCTCAACCATCGGATCCGTCGGGTTCGCCCCGCCAACTGACCCCTTCCGAGTTCGTTCGAATCAGGGTGTCGATGCGGCAAATTCGTTGACCTGCCCGCGACGTACGGGTAGTCTGATGGAAGTTATTTCCTGCCACCCACCGCCGACCCGACACCCTTTTCGCGCTTCGGGAGCCTGGCTATGATCCGACTGGATGCGAGTCGTACGGTCTCTTTCTGTGATGGCCTGACCCGCCGGGACTTTCTACACGCCGGCTCTCTCTCCACGCTCGGCCTAACTCTCGCCGGCTATCAGCAACTGCAGGCGGCTTCTGGGACCCCGGACAGCGACATCAACTGTATCTTCATCTTCCTGGTCGGTGGCCCCAGCCAGCTGGATACCTGGGACCCTAAGCCCGATGCCCCCGCCGAAATTCGTGGACCGTTCAAGCCAATCCCGACGATCACGCCCGGCCTGCAGACCACGGAGATCTTCCCCAAATTGGCCGAGCACATGGACGCGCTGTCCCTGATCCGCTCGGTCTACCACACCGCCACCGCGGTGCACGACACCGGTCACCAGATGATGCAGACCGGCCGTCTATTCACCGGCGGCGTCCATCACCCGCACATGGGCTGTGTGCTGAGCTACCTCAAGGGCGGCCGCGGCGAACTGCCCGGCCATGTCTTAGTCCCCCGGCCGATTGGCCGCACGGGCGGCAACATGCCGCATGGACAGGATGCTGGCTACCTGGGCAAGCCGTACGATCCGTTTGTGCTCAATGCCGACCCATCGGTACCCAACTTCAAGGTACCCGACCTGTTGCCCCCGGACTACATCGCCCCGGTGCGTGCCGCACGCCGGCAAAAGCTCCGCGACGCTGTGGACGGGGCGGTCAAGGCATTCGAGAACAGTCCGGCCGCCGCTCAGCTCGACGACAACTTCAACCAGGCCTACCGGCTGATGTCCAGCAAGAAGGCCCGCGAAGCCTTCGCCATCGAGAAGGAGCCAGAGGAGGTCCGCGACCGCTATGGCCGCACCCGCTTCGGCCAGAGCTGTCTGATGGCCCGGCGGCTCATCGAGGCAGGCGTTCGCTTCGTCACCGTGAACATGTTCGAGACCGTCTTCGACGAAGTGACTTGGGACATCCACGGTTCCAAACCGTTTACCGACATTGTGCAAATGGCTGAGGAAGTCGCCCCGAACTTTGACCGGGCCATGAGCACGTTGATGGAAGACCTCAAACAGCGTGGCCTCATCAAGAACACGATCGTTATTGCCACCGGCGAATTCGGCCGCACCCCCAAGATCAACCCCGCCGGCGGCCGCGATCACCACCCAGGCGTCTGGACGATGTTGATTGGCGGCGGGCCGATTCAAGGCGGCCGGGTGATCGGCGAGTCCGATGAGCTCGGCTATGCGGTCAAAACCCGGCCGGTGACCCCTGGTGAAGTCGCCGCCACCGTCTACCGCGGCCTCGGCTTGGACCCCCACCACGAACTGCCCGGCGTACAGGGCCGGCCGATCCCGCTGGTCGATTATGGCCTCCAACCGATTGATGAACTGTTCTAAACCCCGTTCCCCAGCCCGTCCGGCTCGGTGACTGAGGTGTTGACTTATGCGATTGTTCCTCTCCTTGACGTCGGTGCTTTTCGTCGCCGCCGCGGCCAGTGCGGCCCCGCGGCTTTACCCCGCCGAGATCCCCCTGGTCGGCCCTCGGGCCAGCCACCAACTGTTGCTGGTGGATGAGGTCGACGGCCGTGCGGTCGCCGACCTGACCGAGAAGGCTCGTTTCACCAGCTCCAACCCCGAGGTGGCCGAGGTGAATGAGTGGGGCATCGTTCATGTCGTTGGCAACGGCGAGGCCACCATCACCGCGACGATCAACGAAACCACGGCGATGGCCAAAGTGCGGGTATCCGGCGCCGATGTCCCTGTCCATTGGTCGTTCCGCCACGACGTGTTGCCGGTGCTGACCAAGAAGGGCTGTAACTCCGGTGCTTGCCACGGTGCTCTGGCCGGCAAGGGGGGCATGAAGCTGTCGCTACGAGGCTACGATCCGGAGAGTGACCATTTTGTCCTGACCCGCCAGGCCTTCACCCGCCGGGTCAATGGCCAGGAGCCTGAACGGAGCCTCGTATTGCTGAAACCGACCCGCGGCATGAAGCACGGCGGCGGTACCAAGTTTGATGATGTGTCACTCGAGTACGAAATCCTACACGACTGGATCGCCGCCGGTGCCCCCGGTCCGCGGCCGGAAGACCCTCGACTCGAGCGGCTGGAGGTCTTTCCGCCCTCGGCACGCCTACAGCCCGACGCCGAACTTCGGGTCCTCGTTCGCGCCTGCTACAGCGACGGCAAAGTGGAGGACGTTACTCGCTGGGCTCGCTTTGGCTGTAGCGAGGAGACCGTCGCCCGGGTGGATGAAACTGGCCTGGTCAAGGTCAGTGGCCACGGTGAAGCAGCCGTGACCATCGGCTTCGGCACCCAAGTCGCCACCATTCCAGTGATGGTGCCTTTTCCCAACCAGGTTGATGCCGAGGTGTTCGCCCAGTCGCCCCGCCACAACTTTATCGATAAACTGATTTTAAAGAAATTGCAGGCGTTGAGTATTGCCCCGTCGCCGGGCTGCGACGATGCGACCTTCATTCGCCGGGCTTATCTGGATTCCCTGGGCGTGCTACCGACAGCCGCGGAAGTCCAGGCGTTCCTGGCCGACGACGCCAAGAATAAGCGGTCCCGCCTGATCGATCAACTGCTCGATCGGCCGGAATTCGTCGACTACTGGACCTACAAGTGGTCGGACTTGCTGCTGGTTTCAACGAGGAACCTGCCGCAACCCGCGATGTGGGCCTTCCACCGCTTCATCCGCACCAGCGTTGCCGACAACAAGCCCTGGGATCAGTTCGCTCGCGAACTGCTGACCGCCTCAGGCAGCACACTCCACAACGGAGCGGGCAACTACTATGTGCTTCACCGTGACGTGGCCGAGCTGACCGAGACCACGGCGGTGACCTTCTTGGGCATGTCGATCACCTGTGCCCGTTGCCACAACCACCCGATGGAGAAGTGGACCCAAGACCAGTACTGGGGCCTGGCCAACCTGTTTAGTCGGGTGACCCTCAAAGACGGTGAACGCAACGGCGAAGTGCTGATCCAGCCCGCCGTTCGCGGCAACATCTTGCACCCTCGTCGGGCCGAACCGATGCCGCCAACGCCTCTGGATGCCGAGCCGATGGGGCTTGAGGAGCGAGGTGATCGCCGGGCCTTCTTCGCCGAGTGGCTGACGGCTTTGAACAATCCGTACTTCGCCAAGGCCGTGATCAACCGCGTCTGGGCCAACTACTTCGGCCGCGGCCTGGTCGAAGCCGTCGATGACCTGCGAGCGACCAATCCGCCCAGTAACCAGGAACTCTTTGATGAGCTCGCCAGGGACTTCGTCGAGCACGGCTACGACCTCAAACGCCTGATGCGGCTCATCCTCAACTCTGCGGCCTACCAACGCTCCGCGGAGCCACGGCCAGCCAATCAGGCCGATGACCGCTTCTACAGCCGCTTTCTGATCCGGCGATTGCCGGCCGAGGTCATCCTGGACGCATATGCCCAGGTGATCGGCGTGCCGACTCCATTCAACGAGATCTATACCGGGGTCGAGAACGAACGCCGTAAGATCGACCTGTTTCCGTTGGGCATGCGGGCCTTGGAACTGCCCGATGTCCGCATCGCCTCGGACTTCCTGGACACCTTCGGACGTCCCGACCGCATCCAGACCTGTTCCTGCGAACGCGAGGATGACTCCAGCGTCGGTCAGGCTCTGCACCTGAACAACGGCAAGACGCTTAACCAGAAACTGCGGGCCAAAGATAGCCGCATCGATGCTTGGGTGGCTCAAGGTGTTTCGGATGCCGAGGCTGTGGAGCGGCTGTTTGTGCTGGCCTTAGCCCGCAAGCCGACCGACAGCGAACAAGAACGCTTCGCTGAACTTTTGACCGAGGCCGAACAGGACGGGACCGGTTGCCGGCAGTCGCTCGAAGACCTGTTCTGGGCGGTGCTGACCAGCCGGGAGTTTTTATTTAATCATTGATGGAATATGGCTTTGTCGATCACCTCGGATGACCCTGGAAACCGCGACCGGCGTCATCCTGCCTGTCTCACCGCGCCGCGTTTCCCTGCGAACGGACTTTCCTTTTCCACCCCCTCCTCGTAATTCAATTTGCCACCACTTCCCCGTTCCCGGTACCCTTAAACTGGACCTCGCACCACTTTCTACCGAGACCGCCAAGCATGCAGCTGCAACCCCTCGACCCTCTGGCGATGCTCCGTCCGCGGCGACGGATCACCGGCATGTCGGCCATCCTGCTACCGTTTACCAACGCCGGTGCGGTCGACTGGCTGGGCTTTGAAGCCCACCTCGCTCGCACCGCCCAGGCTGGCTTGACCCCAGCAGTGAACATGGACACCGGCTATGCCAATCTCATCGATGAGGCCACCCGCCAGGAAGCCTTGAAGCGGACCCACACGACCCTCGGCGGAGGGTGGTACGTCGCTGGGGCCTTTGTCGGCGACCAGCCCGGCAGCCCGTTCGATGCCGCAGCTTATCTGCGACAAATTGAGGCCATCCAGGAACACGGCGGCACCCCGATCATCTTTCAGTCGCATGGCCTCACTGGTCAGAGTGATGCCGCGATCCTGAAAAGCTATGCCGAACTCGCCCGGCATTGTGACCGGTTTCTGGCCTTCGAGTTGGGCACCATGTTTGCGCCCTTTGGAAAGATCTATTCCCTCGAGACCTTCGAGGGATTGATGCAACTGCCCGCCTGTGTCGGGGCCAAGCACTCATCCTTGCGACGTGAGCCCGAATGGCAGCGGCTTGCCTTGCGCGATCGGGTCCGCCCGGACTTTATGGTGCTAACCGGCAATGACCTGGCCATCGACATGGTCATGTACGGCAGCGACTATCTGCTTGGGTTGAGCACCTTTGCCCCCGATCTGTTCGCGAAGCGGGATCTTTGCTGGTCGGCTGGCGATCCGGCCTTCTTTGAGTGGAATGACCTTTTGCAGTACCTGGGCTTTTTTGCCTTCCGTCCCCCGGTGCCGGCCTACAAGCATGCCGCGGCCATGTTCCTCAAGCTTCGCGGTTGGATCGGTAGCGACCGCACCCACGCCGACAGTCCGAGGCGCCCAGACGGCGACCGGGCCGTCCTGGCCGACATCGCCGCGCGGCTTGAGCACGCCCTGGAGCAAGCACAATGACCGTGAGCTTTGCCAAGATCGCCTCGCTCAAGACGGCCGCCGACTTTCAGGGTCGCCTCGACGAGTTGGGCGTTACCCTCTCGTTCGATGAGCATCTCGAACCGGCCGGCCCGTTGGCCCAACCCCTCCCTGCGGGCCAGATGACCATTGGCAACCGCTTCGCTATCTTGCCGATGGAGGGCTGGGACGGGACCGAGGACGGTCAACCTTCGGAACTGACCCGTCGCCGCTGGCAGCACTTTGGCATCAGCGGTGCCAAGCTGATCTGGGGTGGCGAAGCGGTAGCGGTACGCTACGACGGCCGAGCCAACCCGAACCAGCTGGTGCTGAACCAGAACAATCTGGCCAGCATTGCGGAACTGCGTGAACTGCTGTTCGCTGCCCACCAAGAGCGATTTGGCTCGAGCAACGACCTTCTGATCGGTTTGCAGCTGACCCACTCGGGTCGGTTCGCCCGGCCGGCGGACAAGCAGCGGCTGGAGCCTCACATCGCATACCGCCATCCGCTGCTCGATGCGAAGTTCGGGATCCACGACGATAGCTCGCTGCTCTCCGATGCTGACTTGGACTACTTGATCGAAGACTTTGTCCAAGCCGCACGGCTCGCTCAACAGGCTGGCTTTGCCTTTGTCGACCTCAAGCACTGTCACGGTTACCTCGGCCATGAGCTACTCTCCGGGTTCGACCGGCCGGGTAAGTTCGGGGGATCGTTTGAGAACCGGACTCGCTTCTTGCGTGAGTTGGTGGCCGGTATCCGGGCAGCAGCACCTCGCCTCGAGATGGGAGTTCGTTTGAGTGTTTTTGACTTTGTTCCCTTTCAACCTGGAACGGATCGCGTCGGCATTCCTACGATCACCGAGCACTATCCTTATGCGTTCGGTGGCGATGGCACCGGGCAGGGCATCGACCTGAGCGAACCCGACCGCTTTCTCACTCTGTGCCACGACCTTGGCATTCACCTCATTTGTACCACGGCCGGCAGTCCCTACTACAACCCGCATATCCAGCGGCCGGCGGCTTTTCCGCCTTCGGATGGCTATCAACCCCCGGAGGATCCGTTGGTTGGGGTGGCCCGGCAAATTGCGGTGACTGCTGAACTCAAACGTCGGCATCCTGATTTGATTCTGGTTGGTTCGGGCTACTCTTATTTGCAAGAATGGTTGCCGCACATCGGCCAACGGGTCGTTCGCGATGGGGGCGCTGATTTTATCGGTTTGGGGCGGATGGTGTTGTCCTATCCGGAGTTTCCGGCCGATGTCTTGGCTGGTCAACCGCTGGTCCGCAGACAAATTTGCCGCACCTTTAGTGATTGCACCACCGCGCCGCGGAATGGCATGGTGTCAGGGTGCTATCCTCTGGATCCCTTCTACAAGCAGCGACCAGAACGAGAGCGTCTCGTCCAACTCCACATCGCCGCAAGCGAGTGATGCCTGCGGGCAAAAAAACCGTTTTTGAAACCGCTTGAAATAGAACTGGGTAGCTTCTATTATGAGAGCAGTAAACAGTACTAACATAGTACTCTTTAGCAACATCCCTGAGTCATGATCGATGATGATTGTCGATAAAA
Source organism: uncultured Alcaligenaceae bacterium (assembly GCA_964410665.1). Lineage (GTDB taxonomy): Bacteria > Planctomycetota > Planctomycetia > Gemmatales > Gemmataceae > CAYPIE01. Next base: position 33,103 of record CAYPIE010000021.1, on the reverse strand, counting down.
ATACCAAACGACCGATAGACTCCAGGGGTGAGCGACCTGGGAGGGATTTATGACCATTCTCAGTCGCAAGGCAGACTATGCCCTCGTCATCCTCGGATATCTCTACCAGCATCCCGAGGGTGCTTGCGCTCGTGAGATTGCCGAGCACTACCAACTGAGCCGTGGATTCATCGCGAACATTCTCAAAGAACTTTGTCAACGAGGCTTCGTGACCAGCGAGCGTGGCGTCAAGGGCGGTTATGTCTTGCGACGTCCGGTGGAATCGATTCGCCTGGGTGAGTTGTTGATGGCCTTGGATGAAACGGTCGAACTAGCAGCATGTGGCGCGCATGATTCGGATGAGGCTTGTGCCCTTTCGGGGGTCTGTCCGGTAAAATCACCGATCCGCGAGTTGCATCATCGGATCCAGACATTACTACATGGAATCACACTTGCGGATTTGTTTCAGGCGGCTGGCTCGCACCCAACCCTGCAAATGATCTCTCCACCCACGCTGAATCATGCGGAGTCCTTTGCTCGCCCCACGGTCAAACAACCGTTGCCCGGTGACCACACGAACCAGAACATCCCTGAACCATTACCGGCTAAATCCTGAACGCTTGAACGAGTCCATCGTCAAGACGTGAAGGTGTCGCAGGCAATAACGGTTTTACCTGGCAGAAGACGAAACATCGAAGTTGATCAAGCTCAATCCTTCCCTTTTGGGAGTTCATGGACTTATGCTCAAGTTTCCGATTTATCTCGATAACAATTCGACCACCCGCACCGATCCGCGGGTTGTTGATGCCATGTTGCCTTACTTCACCGAGAAGTTCGGTAACGCTGCTAGCCGCAACCACCCTTACGGCTGGGAAGCGGAGGAGGCAGTGGAGGAGGCCCGCAATCGGATTGCTGAGTTGATCGGGGCCAGCGGCAAAGAGATCATCTTTACTTCCGGTGCCACCGAGAGTAGCAACCTGGCCATTAAGGGCGTGGCCAGCATGTACCGCAAGAAGGGCAACCACATCATCACTTGCGGGATCGAGCACAAGGCTACCGTTGATCCGTGCAAGCGACTCGAGCACTCCGGCTTCGACGTAACCTGGCTCGACGTCGACAAGTACGGCCAGGTCCATCCCGAACAAGTCGCCGAAGCCATCCGGCCGGAGACCATCCTCGTTTCCCTGATGACCGCCAATAACGAGATCGGCACCATCCACCCCATCAAGGAGATAGGAGCCATCTGTAAAGATCGCGGCGTCCTGTTCCACACTGATGCGGTCCAGGCGGTGGGCAAGATTCCCATGGACGTCGAGGCCATGGGTATTGATCTGCTGTCGCTCTCGGGTCACAAGATTTATGGTCCAAAGGGTATTGGCGCTCTGTATGTCCGGAAGAAAAATCCACGGGTGCGCCTGGAGCCGATCATCGACGGGGGTGGTCACGAGCGTGGCATGCGATCTGGCACTCTACCGGTGCCCATGATCGTCGGCCTCGGCGAGGCTTGTGCCATTGCCCACCGGGATATGGCCGAAGAGAGCGAGCGAACTTTCCGCCTGCGTGAGAAGCTCCGCAAGGGCATTATGGATCAGCTGCCCGAGACGTATGTCAACGGCCACCCTACTGAACGGTTGCCGGGGAATCTGAACATCAGCTTTGCCTATGTCGAGGGTGAAGGGTTGATGATGGGCATCAAAGACATCGCCGTGTCCTCGGGCTCGGCCTGTACCAGCGCCAGCTTAGAGCCAAGTTATGTGCTGCGGGCTCTGGGCGTCGGCGATGAGCTGGCACACTCCAGCCTCCGCTTCGGCGTCGGTCGCTTCACGACTGAAGAAGAGATCGATTATGTCATCGACGCCGTCGTCACTGCGGTCAACAAGTTGCGTGCCATGAGCCCGTTGTTTGAGATGGCCCAAGCCGGGATCGATCTGAAGACGGTCTCTTGGGCGGCTCACTAACTTATTTGGAAGCGGATTGGGCGGGCGGGTTCGACGCCAGACTCAAAGGTGTTTCTTCTGGCGCTTCCCCACCCGCCCTCAGGCGATATGCGAGCGGCCTGACTCCGGTTGGATCGGAATTCCCTTGAGCCATTGTTGGGAGGATTGACCCCATGCCTTATAGCGATCGTGTGCTAGACCATTACAACAATCCGCGAAACGTTGGCAGCTTCAACCAAGCGGATCCGAACGTCGGTACGGGTCTGGTCGGTGCCCCGGAGTGTGGCGACGTGATGAAGCTGCAGATTCTGATAGATCCGCAGACCGGGCGGATTGAAGACGCCAAATTCAAGACCTTCGGCTGTGGTAGCGCCATCGCTTCTTCCAGCCTGGCCACCGAATGGCTCAAGGGCAAAACCGTTGATGAAGCCCTGGCCATCCGCAACACCGAGATCGTCGAGGAACTCGCCTTGCCGCCAGTGAAAGTGCACTGCTCGGTACTGGCCGAAGACGCGATCAAGGCCGCGATCAAGAACTATCAGGAAAAGCAGGATCCTGCGGAGGCGTCGGCTTCGCAAGAAGTGGCTTCCGCACAAAGCTGACCGATGAATCCCGGCTCGTTACTTACCGTCTAATGAGAGTAACGACAAATCTGTGGAATCGGTCTTCCTTCATCCATCCCACGAACAGGAGAAGTGTTATGGCTTCGGTGACTGAACAAAGCGAACTCGGCCTCAAGAATGATGCGAAAGAGGCCACCAAAGAAACCACCGCCCCGACCGGCATTCAAATCACCGAGAAAGCTGCTGAAGAGGTACGGCGGATCATCGCCGAACAGGCAAGCGCTGGGGTTACCGAGAAGCTACACCTTCGCATGCGTGTGGTGGGCGGCGGCTGCTCGGGCTTTCAGCACAAGCTGGATTTGGACCCGCAGGTGAACGAGAAGCTCGACGAAGTGTATGAAGTGTACGGAATTTCGTTGGTGGTGGATAAGCGTAGCCTGATGTACCTCGAGGGCGTCACCGTCGATTTTCATGACGATCTAAACCGCCGAGGCTTCAGCATCAGCAACCCCTCGGCGAAGAGCACCTGCGGCTGCGGTAGCTCATTCTCGATGTAACAAACACGCTTTTTCCTCGACCTGGAGCAACCCAGGTCGGGGAAAGCCGTCCCCGCCCTGGGGCACACAAGGTTTTGCTTTATGATACCAGTGCCAGACCACTTTGAACGCCTCGGACTGCCGAGGCGTTTTGCAGTTGATAGGGACCTGTTGGAACGCGAATATTTACGGCGTAGTCGCGAGGTCCACCCCGATGTGCATCAACTTGGTTCGACCAGCGATCAGCTGGCCAGCTTGGAACTGGCCTCTGCGCTCAATGATGCGTATCGTGTATTGAAGGATCCGCATCAGCGTGCGGAGTATCTGCTGACGCTCGAGGGTGGTCCCTCGGCCAGCGAGTTCAAGTCCATGCCCCCCGCCTTTCTCGAGGAGGTTCTTGAACTTCGTATGGCGATCGAGGAGATGAAGCAAACGGCCCAGCCCGAAACACCTCCGTTTCAGGAGATGGAGGCCCAGATTGACGCCAAGCGAGCGGGGCTCCTCGAGGTCCTCGCCGGACTGTTTGCTCAGCTCGAAGCAGTGCTGCCCGCGCAAACACGCGACAGCGTATTGCAACGGATTCGTATGGAATTGAATAGTTTGAAATACATTCAAGGGTTAAAGCGTGATTTGCACGCTGAGCCCTCAGCGGGCGCTTAGCTCAGAGGTAGAGCATTCGCCTTACACGCGAAGTGTCACAGGTTCGATTCCTGTAGCGCCCATCCCGCATCCTCGTTTTCTACGATCATCATTTTGACTTATGGCCAACGAAGTTGTCGGTATTGATCTGGGCACCACCTATAGTCTGGCTGCGACCATGAAAGATGGGCACCCTGAGGTGATCCGCGATGCCCATGGAGTGGCATTGGTCCCGAGTGTGCTCAGCTTCCATGAAGATGGCAGTGTACTGGTCGGCAGTGTCGCCCGCGAACGGGCTCTGAGTGACCCCGATCAGACGGTCTACAGCGTCAAACGCCTGATGGGCCGCACCCTGGCCGATTTGGAACAGGAACTCAAGCTCATCCCTTATCAAGTCGTCGAACGAGAACTCGATTCGAGTCGGACCGTGTTGCACGTTCGGATCGGTGATCGGGAATTTACTCCCGAGGAACTTTCCGCACGCATCCTGCGTGAGCTGCGTTCTCGGGCAGGCAACCCGAGTAAGGCTGTCATCACCGTGCCTGCCTATTTTGATGATGCGCAACGGCAGGCGACTCGGGATGCCGGGCGGATCGCCGGGCTGGATGTTCTGCGGATCGTTAACGAACCGACTGCCGCAGCCCTGGCTTACGGCTTACAAGAAAAACGCAATGGCAAGATCGCCGTCTATGACCTGGGGGGTGGGACCTTTGACTGCTCCATCCTGTCGTTGGCGGATGGCGTGTTTAAAGTCCTAAGCACCAACGGCGATACATTTCTGGGCGGGGATGATTTTGACCGAGCGTTGATGCAGCTGGTCATCGACGAGCAGGGGCTGAACGACCAGCCGTTGGCTCCAGAGGCGTTGCAAACTCTGCGGGATCGAGCGGAAGCCGTCAAGATTCAGCTGAGTCAAGCAGAGGAAGCGACCTTCAAGGTGGGGCTCTCGGCCCATCGCTTGGATTTCACCCGGACCATTACCCGGGCCGAGTTTGAAGCTCTGATCACCCCGGCCATCGAACGGACGCTTGAGAAGTGTCGGCTGGCTTTGCGCGATGCCGAGCTCAAGCCCGCGGAGATCGATGAGGTGGTGTTGGTCGGTGGTTCGACGCGCATTCCGGTGGTTCGACAACGGGTCGGAGCGTTCTTCGGTCGCACCCCGCACACCGAGTTGAATCCGGATGAGGTGGTGGCACTGGGGGCTGCAGTTCAGGCGGACATTTTAACGGGCGGCTCGCGACACATGTTGTTGCTCGACGTTGTCCCTCTGTCGCTCGGCATTGAGACGCGCGGTGGAGTGGTCGACAAGTTAATTCACCGCAACACCACCATCCCCACCAAAGCGACCACCCGCTACACCACTTCGGTCGACAATCAGACTGCTGTGAAAATCAATATCTATCAAGGCGAACGAGAACTCACGCGCGATTGCCGTCTGCTTGGCGAGTTCACCTTGTCCAATCTGCCGCCGATGGCTGCGCACATGCCACAGGTCGATGTTACCTTTCTGGTGGATGCCAACGGTTTGCTTACCGTCAGTGCGGTGGAGAACCGTAGTGGTCAGCAGGCCAAGGTGAGTGTCCAGGCTGGGCATGGGTTGAGCCCTGAAGAGATAGAGCGACTGGTGCTCGAAAGCGTCGAACATGCCCAGGCGGACTTCACCGCCCGACGTCTGATTGAACTACGTTCCAAAGCGGAAGGCGACCTTTCGCACACGGCCAAAGCGTTGACCCAAGCCGGTGCGCAACTCCCTGCCGTTGAGCGTGAACGGATTGCCGCTGCCCAGTCGGCCTTGGAGGAGGCAATGCAGGCTCAGAATGTGGATCAGCTGCAAGCGCGAGTCGCCGAGTTTGGCCAGGCCACGCAGCCGTTGGCCGAGTTGCTGATGAATTCCGTGGTCAAGCAAACGCTGTACGGCAAAGATGCCGACCATCTTGATGCGAACATCTAACCAGGGAGCGGAGCATGGCACTCAACTGGCAGAATTATCGCGAGCTCGGCGAAGCCTTATTTGACCGCTATGATACCCTCGACCCACTGACGGTCCGCTTCACCGATATGCATAAGTGGATTTTAGATCTCGAGGACTTTGCGGGAAAGCCTGAGGATTCTAATGAGAAGATTCTTGAAGCAATCCAAATGGCTTGGTACGAAGAATGGAAGGATGAGTACGGCAACGACTGAGGGTCTTAGGGCCGTTGCCCTATTGCCAGGATGGCATTCGCGTTTGCACTACGAGATGTATACCCAGACTCCCAGGCCGATCACTCCCAGCACCACCCCACCCAGGGCAAGATAGCCCAGACGGACGGCCCGTCCGTACCAAGCGTCTTCGGCAAAGGCCTGCTCGGTCCAAGCCACATAACTCTGGGTGCTGTCTAGCTTGCGAAAGAAATCTTTTAAGAACAAGCTACGCCCTTCGTACTGGGCAGTCGTGTAGCAGCCGCCAAAGTTGAGCCATGTTCCATCGGGGACCACGGCTCGACTCACCATCCGAGCAATCGCCGCGGCCTGCGTACGCGTCGCCCGCAAGAAGGCCAACAGGGCTGCATTGCTCTGAATCGATTCACTCACCGCAGTCTCATCGCCGGTCTCGACCCGTAACTGCTTGTAGGTCACATAGGGGAGGAGTCCGGCGAAGGTCCAACGCACACTTTCCTCCACCCGGGGCGCCAGCTGCTCGCTCGGTAAATCCGGTTCTAGCGGGAAACCTTTGCCGAGGCGTTTATCGCGTCGATCAACGGTCGCAAAACGGCGCAGAAACTCGTTGGCCCCGGGCAACTCATCGAGTTCGGTGAGCAACACATAGGTGGGAAAACGCAACCGGGCAGCCGTGATCAGGTTGAGTAGGTCTTGCCGGGCAATCACCCCAAGCTGCGCGGCAATGTGTTCCTGGGTTGCCTGTCGCGCGGAGAGCAGCACAATCGCCCCGTTGAGTGGACAGAGTGGCCAACGCGTCTCGGCAACCCGTCGCAAAAGATAACTCATCCGGGCGGTTTGCTCTGCGACGGTCATGGCATCTTGCAAGACGTGCAAGCGGGGTTGTTTGTTTGCGGCAGCGCCAGCTGGGGAACGGCGCGGCTGGTCCTCGGGATGCGACAGTCGGCGAATCTCGGCTTTTTCCTCCTCATTCAAGGGACGGCCCTCGGCCTGCGCTTGACGGATGATTGCCTGGATCTCCGAAAAGTTGCCCCCCATCGCTGCCAGTGAACCGCGGGACCCATGCGACATGGACATGGCAATCGATTGCCCCATCTTGATCGATTGTGCGGGATCAAAGGCAATGGATTGTTCATCATCTGCTTGCTCGGAAGTGGCGACGAAGGCTTGCCGATCGATTTGTTCCAGCAGGGTCACCCCGTTACAAACGAGAAAAATCGCCTGGCGATGTGCGTAGCAGCGGACTGGGGCGGTCCGCGAGGGGACCGCCGTCACCTCGGGGCGGATCAGCAGGCTGGTAAAGAAGCTGGCTTCATCCTTGGGCAATTGTCCGAACAGAACGTAGATCGGGGTATCATAGGGGTCGATTCCTGCTTTATGGAGCTCCGCGGTGATGGCGTTCCATGCCTCCTCGAGATCGGGGAAGGGGATATACGGCTCGACCGGTTGCAGTAATTGATAAAGCCAATAACCGAGCCAGCAAAGCAAATAGATTGCTAGAACCAGAAGCGGCAACCAGATTTCGCGTAACAGTTCAGGCGCGTAGGGCGTCAGATTGCGTCCGATCTCCATCCACCTCTGCTGTAACCACCACAACCCGACGAGGATGGCGGCTACCACCAGGACATGAACAATCCAGAAGGTGGTTCCCGACAAACGGGGAGGACCCAGCATGGGCAACAGTAATCGGCCCAACCAGCGGAACAGGCGCATTAGTAGAGTCCACGGATTCATGGTTTCTCTCCCGCGTAGTTGAGCAGAGTGAGCATGAGCAGGACCAAGGGAACGCTCAGAAGGATGCCAAAGGTCAGCCACCAAACCATGTTCCGGTAGGCGGCTACCCCCAACAGAAGCGGGGCGTTGGCAGTGGGCGCTTGTTCGGGGGGGCTGGGCGGTTCCGGTGGTAGGTTGGCGGCGGCACGAGTTCGCATGGCGTTGGCCCATTCGCGTAACGTATCCGGTTGCTGGCCGCGGGCGCCGCGAAAGCCCAAAACCACACACAGCCAAAAGGTCTCCAGAGCAGCGCCGCCGTCGGGGACCTTCTCGGCAAGCCGCACCTGTTCCCAAAATTCCGAATAGCGCAGTTGGGAGTCAAACAGGGCCATTTCCAGCTTATCTTCGTTCCATTGATCGGCCCAGAAGGCTGGAGAGTGCTGGATAAACAATTCATCCAACCAGCAAGTTAAGGCGTATCGCAAGCCTAGGAAGCCCGTTCGCGTATCGGTGCCCCAGGGGGTTGGTTGATCCGCGAACCCCAGTAAACGTTTGAGGGCAAGTTGCTCCGCGGCCAGGCTAGGGCGTTCACCACGCTGGAGTCGGGTATGGAGTTCCAGGCCCTGTTGGAGTACTGGATCGACCAGCTTGCGTAATTCCTCAGGCATTGCCAGCATCTCCCGACTCGAGCCCGCACCCCAGGGGATGGCGCACGATGGTGTGGTGGGAAGGAGTTGGTTTTCGCAACGAATTCCCTACTGATAACCGACGAGCGACCCCTGTCAACGGTCGCTTCTGGGCAACGCGACCCTCTAGGAGCCAAATCTGATGACCTCCAAAGCCGTCCACTGGGACGAGGGGATGTTCCTTCGCCCGCAGCATTTTCAGGCGGCGGCCCGACACGATCAATGGCTGCTCCATCAGCATATCGGCTGGAGCCAGCACTATTATTGGGGGATCCATCGCCTAATCATCGATCCCGACGCTCTGGCCAGCGGACAGTTTGTCGTTCGCGAACTCGAGGCCCGGCTTCGTGATGGGACCTTGGTCGTGCTTGCCGAATTGACCTATCCATTGAGCTTAGACCTGCAACCGGTCCTGCAGCAAAACGCACGGGTTGAGGTCCGACTGGCCGTGCCGCGGCTGCGGCCAAGCTCGGCCAACTTGGAGCAGCCCGGCCAACCCGGACGTTTCCAGGTGTTGACCCTCCCTATTGAGGATGAAAACACCGGCACCAATCCGCAACCCCTCAAGTTCCAGGCGCTGCAGGCTCGCCTGCTGACCACCGCCGGGGATGAAGCGGGCTACGAGGTGTTGACCCTGGCTCGGCTCACCAAAGCCGACCGCCCCGAAGCACCTCCCGAGATCGATCCTGACTATATCCCCGCGCTGCTTAGCAGCGCTGCCTGGCGGGGCCTTCAAGAGGATATACTGCAACAACTCTACTTCCGGCTGCGGAAAAAAAGCGAACTTCTCGCTGCCCAGGTGGTCTCCCGGGGAATCACTTTAGACAGCCGCTCCCCCGGCGACGCGGTCAAGGTCGCCCAATTACGCATCCTTCACGAGGCTGCCGCGGTGCTCGACGCCACCGCCTTCATCCCCGGCATCCACCCCCTGGAGGCCTACCGCGACCTTTGCCGCATTGTTGGCCAACTGGCCATCTTCGCCCCAGACCGACGCTGCCCAGAGCTGCCGCGTTATGACCATGATGACCTGGGGCGGGTGTTCCAGGAACTCAAACGGCTCCTCGATCGATTGTTGAACCAGGTTGAAGAGCCGGTCGTGCTGGAACGAACCTTTGTCGGCGAGGGGACTCGCATGGTGGTCAGTCTCGACCGGGATTGGTTGCAGTCGGACTGGCAGATGTTCCTCGGTGTCCGCGTGCCCCAGTTGTCCTCTGCCGACTGTGTTCGCCTGCTGACTCGGCCGGAAAAGCTGGGCATGAAGATTGGCGCGGCCGATCAGGTCGAACGGCTTTTTCGGCGCGGGGAACCTGGGATGATGTTTACCCCGGCAAGCAACCCGCCGCGCGATCTCCCAGCTGGCTGGACATATTTCGAGCTAAGTCGCGAGCCCCAGGCCGACTGGCAGAAGGTGCAGGACTCCTTATCGTTGGCCATCCGGCTGGACTTGAAAAGAGCTCTGGGCAACTTCGAGGGGCAAGAACAAGTGACGATCGAAACCGAATCGGAGGTGGCGACTTTCCGATTCACCTTGTTTGTCCTGCCGGCAACGCGTCTTGGTTAGCTCTGGCCGCGGTCAAACCGATCAATCGTCGGCTTCTTCTTGTTGCTTTCGTTCGATCTCTTCGCGGAGCTTATCATCGTTGAGAAGTTCCTTCATAAGTTCGGCAAGGGGCATCTTGCCGAGGCGAATGGCACGACGCAGCAGAACAGGAACAACGCTCTGCTGCTCAAGCTGTTCAAAGGCCTGAGCAATCTGCTCAATCTGAGCAAACAGTTCGGCCCGGGTGGCGCCCGGAGTAAACACCTGCATGGGAGATACCCCCGAGGACGGGGGTGAATCCTCGGGATCGGCAGTCGATGCGACAGCTTCGATCGACTCGACGGAAGGCGTCAGCGGTGCTTGTAGCGGCTCGCCGCGTTGTTTGAGCACCGACTCGGCCAGTTTGCGACAATTCTCCATCGCTCCACCCAGATTCAGCCGTTCCGTACTCGGTTGCAGATTGGGGGAATAGTCGACGGTTAACCGCTCATCCAGAATTGTGCTCAGGTTGGTCAGCTCGGTCTGGCATTGGGCAAGCTCCGCCAGGACCGCGCGGGTCTGGTCAATGTCTACCTGCGGAATCGCGTCTTCAAAGACTTGCTTACGCTCAGGACTAATAGTATCAATATAACTAAATCGATCGGTGATATCGCGCTGACCAGCTCCGCGGACGGCCAACAGCGGCAACTCTTGCAGGAGTAAAGGTAACTTTACACCCACCCGGCGGAAGCCAACCGAACCATCATTTAATACCCGCATAACCCCACTGCGTAAGGACTCCAGGGATTCCTCCTCAACTTGATCGTCTTCCAAGCGGGGATACAAACGATCCCAACATTCGCTATAAAGCCGTCCTAGCAGGGCCAGTCCCGCGCGGAGACCGCTGAATCCGTGCTCTCCGGTAAGTGCGATGACCAATTCTCCCGCGACTTCCAGGTTTTTTGACTCCGAGGTCAAGATGCGAATTGCCCGGTCGCGCACCTCCTTCCAGTCGCGGTTGTTGCGACTCGTCAAGAGCTGCTGCATCTCTGCATAAGCAGTGGGTTTACCGGCTGGGTCATCCCCGGGAATCGGAGCGACCAGTGCATCCAAATTGAACGTGCTTGGCTGCGACATCATGGCCTTCCGTCATCGGCATTTGTCCGCCTTGGTCGTGGCGATTGCATCATCCCCTTGATGGGGCCGGTTCTTCGTAAGTGAACATAGAAGCTAACCTTGCGGATGGCATCACCGTTTCCTCCGGGCCGTCCGAACCAAGGGCGCGGATGCTTGTCAGGATTCATTCTTGGTTGTAAGATTGACCGCGCTGTCTCAGGCTTCGTTCACCCCTCATGTTCGCAATCCGGCTGGGTGGTTGTTCCACAACCAATGTCACGTTTCGAGTTAGGAGTTGTTACATGCCAGATAGCTATCAGGAAAAGCTCAAGCGCGTCCGTCCGCCGCGAGTGAAGATCGAAGCCTCGGTTTATAAGGGCGATGCGATGGAGATTCCCGAGCTGCCATTTGTCGTCGGCGTCATGGCCGATCTATCTGGTCAGCCGGCTGAGGGGGCACGCAAAGCCTACAAGGAACGTCGTTTTGTACCCATCGATCGTGATAATTTCAATGATGTGCTTGCTCGTTCGGCCCCGCGCGTGGCCTTTCGGGTCGCGGATCAGATCTCTGGCCAGCCTGATCAGATGCTGAATGTTGAGTTGAACTTTAAGTCCATGGCCGACTTCTCCCCGGCTGAGATTGCCAAACAAATCCCGGTCTTACGCGAGTTGCTCGAGACTCGCAAGAAGTTTGAATACTTACTGAGTAAAACCGAGGGCAAGGACAACCTGGTTGCTTTGCTCGAACAAGTGTTGGCCAACACCGAGAACCGCGACGCCATCGCCAAGCTGCTTGAGCAAGAGAATCCTCCCGCCGAAGAATCCAAGGCCGATAGCGATAAGGAGGCGAGTGAATGAGTACAGCAACCTCCGCTTCGGAACAGCCGGAACGCTCCGGTGAAGCCACAACCTTTGACGGTTCTTCCTGGCTTACCGACGTCACCGCCGGAATGCGGCTCGAGGAAAACGCCGAGGTTCGCCAGCGCGGTCTGGATGCCTTGAGCGAGTATGTCAATCACTTGATGGCCCAACCTGGGCAGACGGTCAGCGCCGATTTTGAGAAAACCCTTAAAGTTTGGATCAGTCAGATCGATCAAAAGCTGACCAAACAACTCAACGAGGTGATGCATCACTCGGCTTATCAAAAGCTCGAGGGAACTTGGCGCGGCTTGCATTATCTGGTGCATCAGTCCGAAACCGGTGAGAAGCTGCAGATCCGCGTGCTCAACGCCTCCAAAGAAGAGGTGCAGAAAGACCTGGCCAACGCCGTCGAATTCGACCAGAGTTTTTTGTTTAAGCAGCTTTATGAAGAGGAGTATGGGACGCTTGGGGGCAATCCCTACGGCATGCTGGTCGGCGACTACGAGTTCGACTGCAAGCGGGCCATGGACGTCAAGCTCCTGGAAAACATTGCCGGCATCGCAGCGGCGGCGCATGCTCCATTCGTGGCCGCGGCTAGTCCGCTCGCGTTTAACTTAGACAGCTTCTCCGAATTGACCAAGCCACGCGACCTGGCCAAGATCTTTTCCACGGTGGACTACGCCCCCTGGAAATCGTTCCGCATGTCGGAGGACTCCCGGTACACCGCCCTGACCATGCCGCGCGTGCTGGCCCGTTACCCCTACGGGCAAAAGTATACACCCGTGGAAGAATTTAATTTCGAAGAGGATGTCGACGGGACCAATCACGACAAGTACCAGTGGATGAGCTCGGCCTGGGCCTACGCCACCCGGATCACCGATGCCTTCAGCAAGTTTGGTTGGCTGGCCCGGAGTCGAGGCGTGGAGGGCGGTGGCAAGGTCGAGGGCCTGCCGGTCTGTACTTTCCCGACCGATGACGGCGATATTGCCATGAAGTGCCCGACCGAGGTCGGCATTACCGAGCGCCGGGAGAAGGAGCTGTCCGACCTGGGCTTCTTACCATTGATCCACTGTAAGGGCCGCGACTTCGCAGCCTTTATCGGTGCTCAGTCGTGTCAGAATCCCAAAGTGTATTACGAGGACTTTGCCACGGCGAACGCGGCTCTGATGGCACGGTTCAACCTGATCTTGTGCTTGTCTCGTTTTGCCCACTTCCTCAAGGTGATGGTCCGCAACCGGCTGGGCTCGTTTATGTCGCGTGAGGATATGCACAAGTGGCTTAACCGTTGGATCAACAACTATACCCTGGCGAGCCCCGAGAATGCCAGTGATGAGGACAAGGCGATGCGACCGTTGCAGTCGGCCCGGGTCGAGGTCCAGGATGTCCCCGGTCAGCCGGGCTTCTATCGTGCCCAAGCTTATATGCAGCCGCACTACCAGCTCGAAGGACTGGAAATCGCCATGCACCTGGTGGCCAAGCAATTGGGCCAGTGACCGTATTCTTGGCCGACGCGCGGCTTTTTCGTCCGCTAGGTGGTCGGTTCTGCATCAACTTAGTGGAGGGGATTGCTGACGGACTCATCGAAGAGAGTGGTTCTCGACCGTGAGCAAACCCGACCGGGCCAATCATGAACGCAATTCTGGAGTTCCGATCATGGCGAGTGACTACCTGCTGGAAATTGACGGTGTCAAGGGTGAATCGAGCGACAAGGCGTTGAAAGAAACGATCGAGATCGATTCCTTTTCCTGGGGCTGTAACAACGTCGGCAGCTTCGCCTCTGGCGGCGGCGGCGGGGCTGGTAAGGTTTCCTTCTCCGACTTGAGTTTCACGACCACGGCCAACAAGTCGAGCCCAACCCTCATGCTCTTCTGTGCCAATGGGAAGCACATTAAGAAGGCCGTCCTACACGTCCGCAAGTCGGGCGAGGATCCGCAAGAATACTATACCATTACGATGGAAGATGTGCTGATTTCGAGCTACCAGAGCAGTGGCAGCTCCGGCGGTGACAGCCGTCCGATGGATTCGTTCTCGATCAACTTTGCGAAGATCAAGTATGAGCTCAAGCCGCAGAAGACCGACGGCGGGCTGGATTCTCCGGAAATTGGTTCGTGGAATCTGAAGGAAAACACCAAGTAAGCGCACCCGTCCTGGAGGGGTGGCCCCGGCCACCCCGGGCCTTCGGACCCGGAAAGTTCTCCGCCAACCGAATGCATGTCCGGCCCCGGAAACCCCCGTTGCAAAGGCAAGCCATCCCATGAATGCCAGCGAACTGTTCGAGGCCGGTCAACTGCAAGTAGCAATCCAGGCACAAACAGCGGCAGTCAAGGCCGACCCAGCCAACGCTGGCACCCGCTTGTTTTTTTGTGAACTACTCTTCTTCGCCGGCGATTTCGACCGGGCGGAGAAGCAGCTCGATGCCATCACTCTGGATGAGCCCGCCGCGGCGGCGGCGATCGGCCTTTATCAACGGGCCATCGCCGCCGAACGAGTTCGCCGGCAAGTCTTGGTCGGCCAGGCTCGCCCACGTTTCCTCGACGACGTCCCGGACCATGTGGAACAACGCCTCCACGCACTCAAGCAGTATGCCGCCGGTGACCGGCCCGGTGGCGACCAGCTCCTCGACCAGGCGAACCAGCAAGCGCCAACCTTGAGCGCCACCCTGAACGGCGAGGGGGTCGACCTCCTCCGCGACGGGGATGACCTGTTCGCGACGGTTCTGGAGGTGCACGGTTCCAATGGGCAGTATTGTTGGGTACCCCTGGAGCAGGTCGAATCTCTCTCGATCGGTCCGCCACGCCGGCCCCGGGATCTGGTCTTTGTGCCTGCCCATCTGGTGCTACGCAACGGTTCCGCGGGCGACGTACTTTTGCCCGGCCTCTACCCGGACACCCACCAGCAGCGTGACGATCAACTGCGACTTGGCCGGGCTGCCGACTGGGTCGGGGGGGATGATGCCCCGGTGCGCGGCGTGGGCGCTCGGGTGTTGTTGCACGCAGGGGGGACGATGCCGTTGGTGGAAATTCGCGAACTCGCGTTCGCTTCCCCGCCGTTGCAGGCGTCGCCCCAGGAGAGCGCATGAAGTCACAAACCCTCTTGCAGCCTTCGCTGTTAGACCGGCTGATCGATCCGGCCCTGAGCGTCAATTTGTCCCAGCCGGGCTATACCATCGCCCAGATGTATCAAGCCGTCTTGCGCGACCTGCAGGATCTGCTCAATACTCAGCTCGTTTATCGCGATATCCCTGCGGAGCTCCGGCAGGTCCGCGACTCCATCATCTGCTACGGCTTGCCCGACCTAGCCGCCTTGGAAGGCAACACACGCTTCCAGCGTGCCGAGATCGGCCACTCGATTCGTCAGGTGATCCAGCGTTTTGAGCCACGCTTGCGCGCTGTCGAGGTGATCTTGCCTGCCGATGACCTTAACACCGTCTTGCCATCGGTCCGTTTCCTGGTCAGCGGTCAACTCAACCTGGAGCCAGCCCCGGAGGTCGCCTTTGACACTATCCTGGAGATCGCCTCGGGCCACTTCCAGGTAAAGGAAGCCGCGGCATGAAAGAGGAAGAGCGGAAGCTGCTGACGTACTACGAGAAAGAACTGTTCTACATCCGCAAGTCGGCCCAGGAGTTCGCCCAACGTTACCCCACCGTGGCGGCCCGGTTGCTGGTCGAGCAGAACCGCGCGGCCGACCCGCACGTCGAACGCCTCATCGAGGCCTTCGCCCTGCTGGCCGGTCGGATCCATATGCGTTTGGACGATGACTTCCCCGAACTGACTGATGCCTTGTTGGCGGTGCTCTACCCGCATTATTTGGCTCCAGTCCCTTCGTTCTGCATCGTCCAGTTCGTGCCTGATCCGACCCGAGTGCCGCCGACCGGCCAGACCTTGCCGGCCGGTCGGATGCTGAAAACCCGCCCGGTCGAAGGCGTACCCTGCCGTTATCGCACCGGTTACCCGGTGACTCTGTGGCCACTGGAGGTCGCCGAAGCTCGCCTGCAGCCGCCGCCCTACCCGGGCGGGCTCAAGCCTCCGCCCCGGGCCCTGGCCGCACTGAAGCTGACTCTGCGGGCCAGCGGGGAAGTCCCCCTCGACCAGCTGCAACTGGATCGGCTCCGCGTTTATCTGGACGGAGATCCCACGCTCACTGCGCCGCTTTATGACCTGCTGATGAACCACCTGCTGGCCCTGGGCATCCGAGCCACCGACCGGCCAGAAGCCCCGGCCGTCTCGTTGCCGCTGGACGCGGTTCGGCCGGTGGGTTTCGACCTGGACGAAGGGCTCCTGCCCTACCCAGCCCAGGCCTTTCCCGGCTATCGCTTGCTAAGTGAGTTTTTTGCTTACCCCCAGAAGTTTCTGTTCGTTGACATTTGGTTCGGAAACGTCCTCGCCCAGCTCGGGCCGACGCGTCAGGTGGAGCTGTATCTATTTTGTAACCGCACGCATAACCGGTTGGAGCAGACCCTGGATGCGTCCATGCTTGCTCTGGGCTGCACCCCGGCGTTGAATCTGTTTTCGCATATTGCCGAGCCAATCCCCCTGACCCATGCCCGTGCTGAGCACCAGGTGCTCCCCGATGTGGGACATCCCTATGCTTATGAGGTCTATTCGATCGACCAGGTGACTGCGGCGACGGCCTCGGGGAAGGACCGGGAATTTCAGCCCTTTTACAGCTTTCGCCATGGCGCAGAACGCAATGGCCAGGAGGCGTTCTGGTATGCCAGTCGCCGCCCGAGTGTACGCAAAAAAGGGGAAGATGCTCTCCAGGCCCGGATCGATCATGGCACGGATGTGTACTTGACGCTGGTCGATCGCGGCTTTGACCCGACCCGACCGGCGGAATCCACCCTGGTGGTGAAGACCACCTGTACCAACCGGGACTTGCCGATGCGCTTGCCGCGGATCGGCGAAGAGGTCTATCTGGAGGCAGACTTTGCCGCCGGCGGAGCCCAGGTCCGCTGTCGGCTGAATCCTACGCCGTCCAACCGACCCCCGGTCCGCAAGGGCCGCTACTGGCGGCTGATTTCGCACCTGACCCTCAACCACCTGTCACTAGGCGACCCTGGTGAGGGGGCCGAGGCCGTCCGCGAACTGTTAAGCCTGTATGATTTTAGCGACCCCGATGTCGACCCCCAGGGGGCGGCCGCCGCTCGCGAGGCCATTCAGGGGATCACGGATCTAAGCAGCCGTCAAGTGGTCGCCTGGCACCACGGGGGGGTGTGTCGGGGGCTGGAGGTCGCCACGGAATTTGACGAGAGTATGTTTACACGTTCGAGTATTGTGTTGTTTGCTTCGGTTCTGGAACGCTTTTTTGCCTTATATACCTCGGTCAATTCCTTCACCCAGATGGTGGCCCGGTTGCGGCAACGGGAAGGGGAGCTGAAACGATGGCCGCCTCGCACCGGCGAACAACCCCTGCTTTGACCTCGGTCCGGGACCGCCTGTTTGCCGAACCCTACACCTTTGAGTTCTTCCAGGCGGTCCGGCTCCTGACCCTGTTGTCACCGGAGTGTCCTCTGGTTGGGGCTGCTGCCTCTCCGGAGCATGACCTGGTTCGCTTTCGCGCTCGCACGGACCTCTCCTTCCCCGCCAGTACGCTGCATGCCTTCGAGCCGATTAGCGAAGAATGGCCCATCCCGCGGCTGACGGTCAACTTCTTTGGCCTAACTGGTCGCAGCGGAGTCCTGCCGACCCATTACACGCAATTGCTACTCGATCTGGAGCGGGATGAACGGGGACCAGAGCGGTATGCGCTGCGGGATTGGTTGGACTTGTTTAACCATCGTCTGCTGAGCCTGTTCTATGGGGCCTGGGAGAAATATCGTTTTACCATCGGCTATGAGCATGGCCAGGAACTCGAGCAACAAGCCTTTACCCTGACGGTGCTGAGCTTGTTTGGACTGGGGACCCGGCGTTTGCGGCAACGCCTGCAGGTTCGCTCCAGCCTGCCGGTAACGCCCGCCTACATTGAGGCACCGCTCGATCCCCCTTTGGCACGCATCGATGACCTGGCTCTCTTGTTCCATGCGGGTCTGCTGGCGCAGCGGCCAGCCAACCCTACGAATTTACGCATCCTCCTAGAGAATCAGTTTGGGGTTCCAGTCTGCGTCGAACCCTTTCACGGTCGTTGGCAGGAGCTTGATCGCTCGTTGCAGACCGCACTCGGTGGCCAAGCCCAATTGGGCGTGAATGCCATCGCTGGTAGCCATGTCTGGGATGTCCAGGGCCAGTTTCGTCTACGCATTGGACCACTTAACTATGAACAATTTTTAGAGCTGCTGCCCGATCATTCGCCAAACTGCGAACGCAAGACCTTTTTTCTGTTGACTCACTTGAGTGTCTTGTTCGTAGGTGTGCACCTGGCCTTTGATGTCCAGTTGGTGTTGGCGGCCCATGCTGTGCCCGAGGCACAGCTCACCGATGCCGGTGTGGGGCCGCGATTGGGATGGAACCTATGGCTCATCACCGCATCCCCCGCACAGGATGCCGATGACCCGGTGTTTCCCGGGAATGTGGTGACCGTGTTGCACTGACCTGATCCCCGATGCTATGTGAGGAGTCACTGATGGCCAGCATCAGTCCCCGCGCTCTGATCGAGAAGCTCAATCCGACCTGTCGGCGTGGCTTGGAGAACTCCGCTGGGCTCTGCCTGGCGCGGACTCACTTTCATGTCGAGATCGAGCACTGGTTATTGCAACTGCTGGATTCCACTCAGAATGACCTGGCGATTCTGTGCAAGCATTATGGCATCCATCAGGACAAGGTTCGCCAAGAGCTCGACACCGAGCTCGCCCAATTCAAGACGGGCAACGGCCGAGCCCCCGACCTCTCACGCGAAATCCCAAGCCTGATTCAAGAGGCCTGGATGATCGGCTCACTCGAGCTGGGTGGCAACCGGGTACGGACGAGCCACTTGGTGATCGCCCTGTTAAGCGATCAGATGCTTGCTTTGCGGATGCGGAAGAGCTCGCCGGAGCTGTCCCGTTTGTCGGTCGAGAAGTTACTTGCTGAGCTGCCCGACCTGCTGGCGGCCACCACCAGCGAGGAAAATGAACGAGCCCCGGCCCAAATGGGCGGGGCCTCGGCAGCCCCTCCCACGGGCAGCGCTGCAGGAACCAAGGCCCTGGATCAGTTCACCACCAACTTGACCGAACTCGCTGCCCAGGGACGAATCGATCCGGTGGTGGGTCGGGATGCCGAAATCTGGAAGATTGTCGACATCCTGACTCGTCGTCGGCAGAACAACCCGATCTTGACCGGCGAGGCGGGGGTCGGCAAAACCGCCGTGGTGGAAGGGTTGGCCCTTCGCATCGCGCAGGGGGATGTACCCGACCCGCTCAAGCAGGTGGTGATACGCGTGCTGGACCTGGGACTGCTGCAGGCGGGAGCGGGGGTCAAGGGCGAATTTGAGAATCGACTCAAGTCGGTGATCGATGAGGTGAAAAAGTCGCCTCAGCCGGTCATCCTGTTTATCGATGAGGCCCATACTTTGATTGGCGCGGGAGGGGCTGCGGGGCAAGGAGATGCCGCCAACCTGCTGAAACCCGCCCTGGCACGTGGCGAACTCCGCACCATCGCGGCCACCACCTTTGCCGAGTACAAGAAGTTCTTCGAAACCGATGCAGCGCTCAAACGCCGCTTTCAGCAGGTCCGCGTCGATGAGCCCGACGAGGCGAAGGCGGTACGGATGTTGCGCGGCCTGCTGCCGACCCTTGAGAAGCATCATTGGGTTCGCATCCTGGATTCCGCCCTGGTCGAGGCTGTGCGGCTCACCAGCCGCTACATTCCCGACCGGCAGTTACCGGACAAGGCGGTCAGCCTGTTGGACACCGCCTGTGCCCGGGTGGCGCTGAGCCAGTCGGCCACGCCGCAGCCAGTCGAGAGTTTGCAGCGAGAGATCGAGCATCTAGGCACCGAGATCCGAGCCCTGGAACGCGAGGGCCTGACCAGCCCGGAGCATGATGAACGACTGGCCGCGCTCCGCCAGCGGCTCGATTCGACCGAGGCTGCGGCGGCACAGCTGCGGTCCCGACTGGAGCAGGAGAAAGTGCTGGTGAGCCAGATCCAGAGCCTTCGCGAGCAACTGGAGACCGGGGAGGCTCAGGGCGACCGGGAAGCACTCCTGAAGCTGCAAGCCGAGCTGAAACAACTGCAGGGCGAACAGGCCCTGATCTTTCCCGTCGTCGATGGGGAAGTGGTGGCCGAGGTCGTTGCGGCTTGGACGGGTATCCCCGTGGGCAAAATGGTCCGCGATGAGATTCATGCCATTCTGTCACTACAGGAGCATCTGGCCGAGCGGATCATTGGCCAACAATATGCCTTGGAGTCGCTGGCGCAGCGAATTCGCACCTCCCGCGCCGGCTTGTCCGATCCTCGACGGCCGATCGGGGTCTTTCTCATGGTGGGCCCTTCCGGCGTCGGCAAAACCGAAACAGCCATCAGCCTGGCCAATCTGCTCTATGGCGGCGATCGCAACATGATCACCGTGAATATGTCTGAATATAAGGAAGAATACAAGGTGTCGCAGCTGATCGGTTCGCCCCGTGGCTACGAGGGTTCCCAGGAAGGCGGCGTGCTCACCGAAGCGGTGCGGCGTCGACCGTACTCGATTGTCCTCCTCGATGAGGTGGAGAAAGCGCATCCTTCAGTTCAAGAAATATTCTATCAAGTTTTTGACAAAGGAGTGTTAACCGATTCCCGGGGCATCGAAGTGGACTTCAAGAACACGATCATCCTGCTGACCTCGAATGTGGGAACCGAGACGATCATGAAGCTTGCCGCCGATCCGGAGACCATGCCCGACGCCACCGGCATGGCCGAGGCGTTGCGACCTGAATTGCTCAAGTCGTTCAAGCCTGCACTGTTGGGCCGGATGACGGTGGTGCCCTATTTCCCTCTGTCCGAAGCGGTGCTCAAGCAGGTGATCGAGTTACAGCTCAGCAAGATCCGGGACCGTTTGGCGATGAACCATCAGGTGGAGTTTTGGTACGACCCGGAAGTCATCGAGCTGATCGCCCGTCGTTGCAAGGAGGTAGAGAGCGGGGCCCGCAATGTGGATCACATCCTCACCGGGACGCTGCTGCCCGCGATTTCTAGCGAAATCTTGTCCGGTTTGGCGCAAGGAAGACGCATTTATAGTATCCGGGTAGGGGTAGATGGCAGTGCCAACTTCGTCTACGACTTCGCCTGAGAGAGGCGATTCATCGTAGGGGCGGGTTTTAGGGGCCTGGCGGTATGCGGTATAGTAGCGTGAGGTTCAGCCAACGATGCTCGCAGAACGAAAGCCTAGCCCGATGAGTCATATCGACATCGGCAAGTTAACCAACGAGGAGTGGAAGCAGCTGCAGTCGGCGACCAGTCAGCTAGAACGCTGCTGGTCGCGGGCCGAGGCACCGGTCGACATCGCCAGCTTGGCCGAGTTGTTGCCCAGCGAACCGCCGCGTTTACGCTTGCTCGTCCTCCACGAACTGGTCAAGGAAGATTTGGAGATCCGCTGGCTGCGCAAGGTCGGCGTACCCCTGGAATCATACCTGACTCAGTATCCAAACTTGCGTAACGATCCCATCTTGTTCGCCAAGTTGTTGCGTGAGGAATACTACATTCGTCACAAGTACGGCGACAAGCCACCTCTCGAGGATTACTCCCATCGCTTTCCCTCGTATTATGCTCCGCTTCGCCAGCTCCTCAATGTCGAAGACATCAAGGCCCCGATGTCGCCTGTCCCGGCGAAAGCGCCGGCATTCGGCGAGACCATCGGCTCGTCGCATGCCGACTCCAAGCCGGGGGCCCGGCCGGCAGAAGTCCAGGTCGCCACTCCGGTCGAGGAGTTTTCCGTAGAGAGCGAATATCAGCAGATGCGTTTGTTGGGCGTCGGCGGCTTCGGCGAGGTCTGGTTGGCTGAGGCCCCCGGCGGCATCCCAGTGGCCATGAAAATTATCAAGGGGCGACGCAACCACGACGAACGTCGGCAAGAACACGAGTCGTTACAGCTGATCAAACGACTTTCGCATCAGTATCTGCTGCAAACCCAGGCCTACTATCCGAAAGAGGACCGCCTGGTCATCATTATGGAGTTGGCCCAAGGGACCTTGGCCGACCGGCTCAAGCAGTGTCAGAACGACGGGCTTCCCGGGGTGCCGCGGAAGGAACTGATCCGGTACATGCTGCAGGCGGGCGAGGCGCTGGACTATCTGCACGAGCAGGGAGTGCAGCACCGCGACGTCAAGCCGGCCAACATTCTCCTAAAAGACAAGTACGCCAAGGTCGGCGACTTCGGGCTGGCCAAAGTGCACAAGGGACGCTCGACCAAGGCCCAAATGGCTGGGACGCTGTTGTATATGGCGCCAGAGATCTTCCGCAACCGGCTGAGTCCGCACAGCGACCAGTACAGCCTGGCCGCGACCTATGTGGAGCTTCGCCTGGGGCATCGGCTGTTTCCGGAGGCAGACACCGAACCGGCACTGATGTATGCCCACCTGGAAGAGACACCCGATCTGTCTGGGATGACGCTGCCCGAACAGACGGTCGTTCTCAAGGCGCTGGCCAAAGATTCCAGTGATCGCTACCCGAGCTGCCTGGCCTTTGCGGAAGCTCTGGAGGCAGTTCGCCGCAACGAAGAAGATCCTTTACCCGCCGGAGGGTCCGGGTGGAAGCTCAAGCTGCTGTTGACGGCGGTCGTGGGTCTGGTTCTAGGGATCGCGGGAGCGTTCATCTGGTACAAGTCCTCGGACGACCAGCACCCCGTAGTTCCGCAACAACAAGACGCAAAGCAAGAAGATCCACGCCTTCCCCCCAATGGGGAGCCGGCCCCTGACGCAACGATCGTGACCATCGACGGCCGGCGGTACTGGGATCACATCCAACTGAAAAAGTGGGGCATGGAGATCCCATTCCATCTGGTCTTCACCGGCCCCGATGACCCGGATGCCTTTTATTTGATGGAAAACAAAGTTTCCAACCAGTTGTTCGCGGCCGGTTGGAGCGACCCTGCTTATCAGGAAAAATTGATGGTTCTAGAGAAACGGCTGGGGAACGTGCCGCTTCGCCTTGACAAATGGAACCGCCTGGAGGTCGTAACACTGCAGCACCCTTATGATCCAGCGCGAGAGATGAAGGTCCCCAAGTTTCAAGAAATCTTACCCGCGGATGCCAAGAAACCCGATCTTCGCTGGCCGGTGTTCATGGTGAGCGCGGCCGAAGCAGCGATTTTTGCCGAGGTGCTTGGGGGGAAGGGGGGACGCCTGCCGCGATTGAGTGAGCTGGAGACGGCCGTCGGTTATCGGACCAACAATGGGCTGCATCAGCCCTTTTCGCTGAATCAAAAAGAAATCAACATCCATAATGCTGACGTGGCCTTAGAGACGGGGCCAAAGCCCGTTGGCAAGGCCAAAGACGATAGGAGCGAGTTTCATTGTCGCGATTTAAACGGGAACGGTTGGGAATGGACCGCCGACCGTTTCAGCGGCGGGACATGGTCGATGCAATCGGCGGACGACGTCAATCATCTTGAGGTCATGTACTTCGGCAATTCCTATGCCTCCTCCCGCGACGAGTGGCAGTTCAAGGCGAACGGATTTATGTTATTCGACCATCCCAGCGAAATGCTCAGCTTCCGGGTCGCCATCGATTTGCCATGATGCAACTGTCGTTCGACGGCCCTGGCACGAGTGCATTGCAGGACGAGCGTGCCAGGGCCGAAACATCATCCTCAGAAGTTCAGTCGAAACTCGACGCGCAGCGAGTTTTCGTACCACACTTCCCCAGTGAGTGCTCGGCCGTAGCCGATAAAGAGATCGGAGCGGCTTGCTCCGTTTTCCAGCAGCGGGCCGATCCCGAAACGCGTGCCGACTTTGATGTTGAAGATGCTCGCCCCGCCTGCGACCTCCCGTTCGGTCTCGGGATCAGATTCAAACCCGTTCAGGACGGTCCACCCCACAAACTCCGCGGTCGGGGCAATGCGGAAGTCACACTGATTGTACAGCAAGTAGCCCAAACCCGTGCCGTAGCGAAGCACGTTGCCCTGGAAGTCTGTTCCACCGATCGGCACCCAAACGCGAAACTCGTTCTGCCAGAACAAGCGCGAGGTGAGCTGGGTCGCGTGCAGCAGGGCCGGTTCCAGACTCACGTGATTGGTGCCAAGGCCTTCGGAGGCGTTCCCGGTCGGTACAAAGGTCCGCAGCTGGAAGGTCATAAACTGGGTGGGGTCGGCGACGAACGCATAACGGAAGCCAAACTTCAGGTCGCTGAAGCCATCTTCGTTGCCATTGATCTCCGGGTCGAGCAGGCGATAGGGAATCTCAATAAAGCCTGAGAAGCGGCGACTGGTGGCATACTCCAAATAGGCATCGAAGTCCTGGTAATCGACGTTCGTCTCGATCTGTCCGTTGCCCCGCGGACCGGGTGCGTTGGGGTCAAACAAGGGGTTGTTGGGTGGCAACAGGGCGAAGCAACCACACTTGGCATAGAAGAATTCGGCGCGGTCGGGCCGGTTGTTGCCCACGTTATCATCAAAGCGGAAGCGAAAGCGAGTCCGTGGTACGGCGGGGTCAATGTAGCCGCCTTCGGCGGTAGCATTGAGGGCGATGTTCGCTCCCCCACCGGTACCGGTGACCCCACTGCCGCCCAGGTCAAATTGCGATGCCCCTCCCAAATCCGCAAGGTCAGACTGGACATCGAGCATATCTGTCAGCGATGGCTGGGTCGGCTCTGTCAGCGATGGCGGAGTCGGCGTCTGGGCCGGTGGGCTCGGCGCCCGATCTGGAGTGCCGGGAGCACTCGGAGTCGGTGTGACTGGTTGACCGGATGGGTTCGACTGCACGGGGCCCGGAACTGCCAGTGGCGGGGTGGGCAGTGGCGGCGTCGTGAGTGACGGGGGGCAGGGGATCTGACAGGGACCATAAGGGGAT
The DNA here is from genome assembly GCA_964410665.1 of uncultured Alcaligenaceae bacterium. Lineage (GTDB taxonomy): Bacteria > Planctomycetota > Planctomycetia > Gemmatales > Gemmataceae > CAYPIE01. Next base: position 8,497 of record CAYPIE010000021.1, on the reverse strand, counting down.
TGATAGTGGGGCGGGTCGGCCCAGAGCAGGCCTGGGCTCCCCAGTGCACGAATGAGGCTAAGCAATAATGCTGTGACCAGAAGCGAAGGCAAGCGCATGACCGATCCTCCTTGATCGTCCTTGCTGGGCGTACGGTTGGTCCCGAGATTGCCTCCAGGACCAGGATTCGCGGTTTTCTCTGGTTTGCTATATCGACGAGCCAAGCGGGCGCGGTGTAGTCAGGGTGCATTCGCCGGATAAGCCAGGAGAGCTGGATAACCGTCTGGCGCGGACATGCGGGTTGCAGCAGTTTGCAGGTTTTTGTTCCAGGAGCCATGGATTGTCGGCATCTGTGCCTGGGATTTGACCGCCGTCCGGTCCATGCGGCAGAATATCATCATCCTGGTAGCAATGTTACGATGTTCACAACCCAGGTCGAAATGATGATCCGTGCAACCTGTTTGTTGACGTGGCTGCTGCTTGGCGGCCTGGGGCCCCTGGCTGACTTAAGGGGTGAAGACCAGAAACGTCGAAATAGGCCCCGTCCTGACACCAAGTCTGAGCCGATCATGCGGCTCGATGGGGCCGCACCCAGGACGCTGGTAACCGCCTGTGCATTCAGTCCGAATGGGGACAGGCTTTACGTGGTCGGCTTTGATAAGCGGGTTCAGGTCTTTGTGCGGCGGCGGGGCAACTATGTTGCCGAACCGCGTTTGACCCTGCGGGTGCCTTTAGGGCCTGGTCGGCTCGGAGTGCTCAACACGGTGCGCGTCTCACCGGACGGCCGCTGGTTGGCGACGGCCGGGAACAGCTTGATCAGCAGTGCCGCTGGCTACCGCCGTCAAGGTGTGCTGGTCCCCAAGAAGTTGGTAATGTCCGAAGCGATGCTCGAAGAGCAGGGCACCATCTACCTCTATGACCTGCAACTGCAGCGCTTGAAGGTTTTGCGAGGGCACCGAGGCCCGGTATGGAATCTGGCCTTTGCCCCGCGTACGAAACCAGATGGTGCGCTTCGATTGGTCTCGGTGGCGCATGAGTCTCCTCCGAGAGGTGGTGCAAGCGTGGGTCGCCTGCGGCTCTGGGACGTGTCCACAGGAGAACAACGAGCTGTCTCTGCAGAAATCCAAACGAAGGGCCTGCTAAGAGCTTCACCGATCTTACCCGCACTGGCGGTCGTCCAGGCCAGTACTGAGCCCGACCGATTGACGGTCGCGGTTGCCTGGGAATCCACCCCAAAGTTTCTTAGCCGGCAGTCCAAAGGAACACTCCACCTCTGGGACCCTGCGGGTGAGCAGGTTCGTGCGCGCGTGGATGGCCCACATAATGACGCGATGCTAACTTTGCCGGGGAATCGACTGCTGACCGCCAGCCTCAGGGTCGCTCGCGGAGATGGCATCCCTGCTCAGTTCCGGGTTTGGGGCCCGAAGGGGCAACCGGAGAACGAGCTGGACCACTGGGTCGCGCCCGATCTGCCGCCTAGCCATGCCCTCATTCCCCGCCGCCTGGCGTTGGTACGGGCTAGACAGGTAACCCCCCCGGAACAGGTTGCCTTGATTTGTCGCCAAATCGAGCGTGATAAAACCGGGCGGAGTCTCTACAGCATCCGGCTGTTGCTCGGCCCGCTTGTTCAGAATCGCCGGCTGCCCATGGCGACTCGGGCAATCACCCTATGGGAAGGCTGGGAACCGGGGGATCAGGAACCGATCCTTGCCGCAACGCCAGATGGCAGAACCCTCGTGGTCGGTGGGTATCCCGACAATTCCCTCTGTATTTTTCCAACCGATCGCCTTTTGGCTGGGGACACTCGACCGCAGCAGACCATTCATACCAAGAGCCCGCGCTTCGCGAAGGTACAGTTTACCCGCCGCAAATCGGACGATGCCGCGCGGCGGACGCTCGGCTTACTCCTGAGCGAGAAAGGGGCGAAGTCTCCGTCCGGTGTGTTTGCCCTTGAGGAGCGGACGTGGGAAACGGATGTGCAAGCGTGGGAACCGACCCGAGGACCGAAGCCGACCTGGCAGTGGCGTCTCCGTCAACAAGAACGGTCCAAGCTGTGGGTGGTTCCCCCCCAGCAAAACCCGATCGAGCTCAACCTAGGCAAGAATCAGTGGATCGGCCGGGAAACGGTTCGCATTCGCCAGCCCAGACCCCAGCAGCCTCCGGTTTTGGCAGTGGCACTGCGGGATGCCGAAGGACTGCCGCTTTTGCATCTTTACGACGCTGCCACGGGGCAGTTGATCCGTCGCTTCACCGGTCATGATGGCCTCATCCGGGGCCTGGCGTTCTCTCCGGATGGCCGCCTTCTCGCCTCCGTAGCTGATGACTACACCGTCAACCTGTGGTCGCTGGCCGACTTGCCCGACCTGCTCGGTCGGCGAGGTGTGATCAAGGATCTCTATGTGAAGGACCAGGACGGTAAGATCGTGGTTTCCCAGGCTTCGGACCCATCTCTGCAAGCGGGCATTCTTCTGGGCCGGATCAAGAATGGCAAACTGGTCTCCTACGCCAAGGCCCTGCGCTATTACCAGAGCATCTTTCAGGAGAAGCCAGGTCAGACAGTGACCCTGCGGATCCAACCGGCCAACCAGCCAGCCCGGGACGTTCGGTTCACGGTTGCCCAGGCGGTGGATGAGCAGAAGCCGCTGGTGACGCTAGCTTTCCAAGGAAATGGGGCCGACCGATCCTGGATCGCCTGGTCCCCCCACGGGCCGTACGACCGCTCCGATCGGTTGATCGAAACGCTCGTCGGCTGGCACCATAATCCTGTTCGACCGGATCTGCCACCACAGTTCGCTCCCACCGCAGCGTATCGTCGCGAATATCTTCGCCGCAACCTGGTCGGCTACCTGACCCGAGAGGCCGACCTGATCCGGGCGCTGAAGGCCTGGGACCAGGACAACTTGCCCGACGACACCGACCTAAACTTGCAGCCCGAGGACTTCGGTGCGACGGAACCTCTGGGCGAATTCACCTATCGGGTGCGGCAACGCGAGGGCGTGTTGACGCTTCGCATCATGAACCAGGCCTTCCAACCCTTCCAGTTTGATCCGCCGACTTGGCAGGTGCAGGCGGGAGCCGCCCAATCCTTTAACGCCTCCCAAAGTCAGCCGGGTGAAGGGGTTTTTCGCGTTCCAGTCTCCGAGCTGGCACGAGGCTCGCACGAGTACCGGGTTCGCCTGCAGATCCGTGAACCCTCGGTGAAGACCCTCACGACCCGGTTGACCCTCCACTACCAACCTCCGGCGCCACAAATCACCCTGGCTGAGCAGTGGGTCAACGCGACCAAAGCTCAGACAATCCACCCCACCGTGACCCGTGTGCTCGTCAAGCAGGACGAACCGGTGTTCGCCATCCAAGGGCGGGTCACCCCAGGTGTGGCCGACGAACCGCTGACTGTGCGGGTCCGCTGGAATCAGCAAGCATGGCAGAAGCTTGACTCGCCGAAGATCGATCTCAAGCGACTGCGACTGAACAAAGGTCAGAATCAGCTAGAGATCGTGGCATATCACACCAAGGCCTCGGAAGCCGAGCGAATCAAGGAGACAGCCCGTCGGGTGATTCAGGTCGATTACCAACCGGACCCACAGCCCGCCCCGCGGATCCTGCTGCAGGGGGTGCAGCTGCCGATGGTCAACGATCTGCTCGCTATTGACCCGGGCCAGCCACTATTAGTCCGGGAGCCTCAGGTCACTTTGATCGGGGAGATCCTTGCCGGGAAGCCTCTGACTCAAGCCGAGGCCCAGCTGGGCGAGGACAACCCCCGCAACTTGGCCAGGCCGATGCAACCTGGGGTTCGGATCAAAGAGACGTTCCGGTTACAACCGGGGGATCAGTCGCTTACCATCCGAGCCAAGACTGCCAACAGTCCTCTTGCCAAGACCGACATCACCCTACGTTATCGGCCCCGCGTACCCGAACCGGAGGTAAAGTCCCCCACCGACCAAGAGACTTTGATCGCAGGGAAGGACCAGCCCGCCATCCCAGTCGAGGTCTGGTTGTTCCCCGTGACCGACCCGCAGCCCTTTACCGGACAGATCACGCTCAACGATCAGCCCGTGGCTGCGCCCAAGCGGTTTACCGCCCGTAAAGAACGCCAAGCGTGGACGACGAAAGTCACTCTCCGACCGGGCCGCAACATGATCAAGGTTCGCTTATGGAACCGCTTTGGGGCTGAACAAGTTCGCACTCGCGAGGTCTTCTTCCGCCAACCACCGGAGGTCGTCGTGGTGCAGCTCGAGGCCAAGAAGACCAAAGAGAGCCGCATTGGCTTCGCGGCCATGGTGCAAACCCCGGCTGATTTGCCCCCACTACAGGGGACCCTCTTGCGTGGCCGACGCCGCGTGCAGCAATGGCCGGCTGCGGCGTTTACCCGGATCGCGATGCCTCCGATGGAACTCCCCAAGGGGATGGCTCTGTGGCAGTTGCGTGGGAAGATCGAAGGGCTGACCGAGGGGAACAACCCGCTGGCTCTAGCGGTGGAGAACGCTGACGGGCGGAGCGTAGCACCTCAGAGATTTACCATCAAGCATACGCCAGTGTTCCCGCCACCCGAGTTGTTGTTCGAGGGGCTCCGCGAGCAGACGGTTGCGACCTCACGGGTACGGCTGCGGTTCACCGTGCTTTCGCAGCAGACCCCGATCACTCGGGTCGAGGTGAAGAAACAGGGCAGGGTCGTCCAGACGATCGATGTCGGCAAGGCCGAGCGCGCCACCGATGGCCAGCATCGTCTGGAGGTCGACACCGAACTACGACTGGATCGGGGAGTGAGAAACACGTTTGTGATCGAAGCTGCCAACCAGCGGGGACCGCTGGCGAAGTCCGAACGTCTGTACAATATGCGGCCTGCCTTACCGAGGCTGGTGCTTGAGCAACTGGTGAACCCGAAAAACCCACAGGAAGCTTATGTCGTCGAGATAGGAGCGAACGGGGTGGTGCGCGTCCCGCGGACCCAGAGCGGTCAACTTGATCTCATCGGCAAGTTAGTGTGGCAGGATGAAGACAACCCCGACCGCAAGCGGCGTGACCTGCGGCTGGAGGTGATGGTCAATGGCTTCCGCAGGGTGCCGATCCGCATCCCGGTCGGACGATCTTCGCGGGAACGCCCCTTTCGTCTTCGAATCGTGCTCGACCGGGCACGGAACAACACCATCCATCTTTCGGTCAACAACCTGCCGCTGGCTAATGACAGTCATCAGCGATGTCGGGTCGAGGAATGCACGCGGCCAGTACTGCGGCAGCGGCTCCACTTGCTGCTCGTGGGTGTCAACGTCAAAGATGGCGCGAAGTTCCAGGAACAAGCGATGAAAGCCCTCAAGATTCGCCGCAAGCCGCCGGGGGACCGCGTTGCGACCGCCCGGCAGGTCCGATACGAGTCACCCGCCTTCACAGAGGTCGAGATTTATCCGCCGCTGGTCGGTTCCACAGAGCGGCCCAAATTGAGTGAGGTGTATCGGACCCTCTACAAGATCGAAGCCGCGATCAAGGCCCGCGAAAGAGCCGGCCTAGACGATTTCGCCAATGAGGTCATCCTGTTGTACTTCCTGGGCAAAGAACGCATCACTGCAGAAGGGCACTATTTGGTGTTGCCCCTCGGAGAAATCTGGAACGATCCAAAGAAGATGATCGACTGTGAACAACTAGCGGCTCGCTTTAAGCAGTTTCGCGGGGCGCAGCTGCTGCTCTTAGACGTGAAAACCCAGCGGAGCATGCAGCAAGCACGCTCGGGGGCGGCCAACGAGCTCGACAAGATCCAGGTTTGGCCCACAGGGCTGACCAACGTCGCCCGCTTGCGGGTGAGTACGCAGCCAGCCGCAGCGAACCTCAACCCGCAACCGCAGTTGCTTCGTAGTCTGGGCACGGCAATCGGTAATGGCGTTCGTGAGCTACACGAGGTTACCAAGACGCTTAAGCAGCTGCTGCAAAACCAACCCGGCATCCAGCTAACGCCGGAAGTGCCTTCGCCGGTCGGGCCTCTTCGGCTGGGCGGGTCAGACGCTTGAGTCGACTCGCAGATCTCGTAGCAAATGAGTTGATGATCTGGCCGTCCTTCTCGGTACAGCCTGCGGGACACAAACAACCGGTCTGCTGCGTTGTGTAGATCGACCGGTTTCCCCTGGTTGCCTGGTTTCTGGCGGTCGATATCCCTTTGCAGAGAATAGGAAAGGCGACCAGGTTGTCGCCTAGTCGCCAACCCGGGTGGATCAAGGAGGATCACCAATGGGGAAGAGCCACCGACTTACGCGGGGCGCTTGGGGGATACCTGTGGCGGTATGGATTTGCTGGACTCCCCTGCTCTGGGGTCAACCCCCGTCGTGTGTTCACCCCTGTCCGGTCCAGCCGCATCCTTCACCGTATGCACCGAAGCCTCTCCCGCGGGTTTCACCATATGCCCCCCTCCCCGGATCCAGTGGCGGATTCCCGCCACTGCCAGAGCCGCCGCCCGGTTATGAACGCCCATCTCCAGGCGTACCCGGATCGACGCCGTCAACCTCCCCTCCCGGTTATGAACGCCCATCTCCAGGCGTACCCGGATCGACGCCGTCAACCTCCTCCCCCAGCACCACGGCACCGGGAACGGCCCCCTCCGAAACCCCATCCACGGGCACCGAGCCGACCTCTCCGGTTTCGATGGATGATCTAGGCGGGGCGTCCCAGTTCGCGCTGGGCGGCACCGGAACCACGGGGACCGGCGGCGGAGAAGGCTTCGCCCTGCCGGTGATGGGCGATGCCGGGGTGCTGACCACCACCACCATCCCGGTCAGCGGTTTTGCCCCGGGCATTGGCCGCTTCACCATCCCCGCCTTTGAGACCCGTGTCTTTCCCCCTGGAACGGTGTTTGATCAGCCGGTAGTGATCCGCTCCGGCCCCCAGGCGGGTCAGACCATCCCGGCCGGGGTGCCTCTGCAGTCCATCGCGGCGGTGACTGCCTTTGACGCCATCCCGACCTTGCCGGTCAACGTGGTCCGTGGGGCCTTCAAGGTCGCCGAGAACGAGACGCCGCGACCGGTCGACCGCTTGTATGTGACCTACAACTATTTCAGTGACGTCCTGGGCAGCCTCAACCCCGGTTTGCAGGACATTGATGTCAACCGGACCGTCTTCGGTTTTGAAAAGACCTTCTTCAACGGCAATGCCTCGGTGGGCCTGCGTGTCCCGATCTTGCAGATCACCGGGGATGACTTCACCGAACAGGATGGCTTTGGCGACATCAGCGTGTTGTTCAAGTTCTTGTTCTGGGCCGATGATCGGCCCATGACGGGGAACATCCTTACCGGAGGTAGCGTGTTTTCCGGCGGCTTGTTGGTCACTGCCCCCAGTGGTGGGTCGGTGACATTTACCTCCTTGATGCCCGAGGTTCATCCGACCATGCTGCAACCCTGGCTGGGCGGGCGTTTGGCAGGGGACCGGGCGTTCATGCAGTTCTTCTCCTCGGTGGCGGTACCGACCGATGACCGTGACACCACCTTCTTTTTCAACGACGTGCAGCTGGGCTACATCCTCTACGAGAACCGCTGCAGCTGGCTGAGTTCGATCGTGCCGGTCTTTGAGGTGCATGTGAACACCCCACTGAACAACCGGGGGATCCGGGATGTACCGGTCGGCTCTTCGGATATCGTCAACCTCCTTGGTGGGGTGTTTTTCGGAATCGGACGACGTGGCACCCTAGGTCTCAATGTGGGCGCCCCCGTCACCGGACCGAGACCCAACGAACTCGAAGCCGGCGTTCTGTTTAACTACCGATTCTAAGGGATGCCCTAGGGGCCGAACACCCAACCGCCCCTTCCGCAGTATTGGGAGTGCTGCCGCGGAAAGGTCGGTTGGGTGTTCGGCCAATTGAGCGGGTTTGAGCGACCAGCGACAGCCAATGCAGACTTTACCATCCCAAAAGGTCTTTTCGGGGCGACGTTGGGCTGTTAAGATCCCCATAATTTCCCAAATTATCTCGCTTCCCTGTTTATTCATCCAGCGAGGTGTTGTCTGATGAACGCCCACCCGGTCTTCCCCACTCGCCCTCGCACCCACTTCCGGCCCCTTGTCGACTTGCTCGAAGACCGAACCGCCCCGGCCCTGATCACGGTGACCAGCCTGGCCGATAACACGGACGTCGACGGCATGGTCACACTCCGCGAAGCCATCCAGGCGGCCAATACGGACATCAGCGTGGACGGGTCTACGGCCGGGGACGGAGCCGATACAATCACTTTTGCTGATCCCTTGTTGGTCAGCGGGGACCAGACGGTGGCGTTGATCGAGTTCGACACCGGCCTGGACGATCAGGAGGTTGGTCCGACCGCACTTTCGATCAGCACCGACATCACCATCACCGGCAACGGCATCCGGATCCTGCGGGACAGCGAGGCGGCGGAGTTTCGGCTGTTCCATGTCATTCCTGGTGCGCGACTACGGCTGGAGACGTTGACCCTTTCTGGGGGAGTGGCGGCCGGGTTTGACGGGGGTGACGGGGCGTTCGGGGGCGGTGGTTCGGCGGGACTCGGGGGTGGGATCTTCAACCTGGGGA
>CAYPIE010000020.1:0-80735 GCA_964410665.1 uncultured Alcaligenaceae bacterium | reverse complement strand
CGGCGATCGACAGTTCCCGACGCAGTATTTCGAAGCTGTCCATTGCAACTCTCTGACGGTTAAGTGGATATTGTTGTCGAACGACTAAGTTCACCTGCCGGGGCCGGCTTTGGGGGTTGGGTCCGGTGCAGCGCCGGGTTCGGCCTGGCCCTGACTGCCGCTCTCCGGTTTTTCCGGCCTCAACGCGACACCGGAACCCTGCCCGCGCCCGACTCCAGTCCGGACGGCCACACAAGGACTCCGCCGTCTACTCTACTGGCCACAAGGGACCAGTCGGGGCTGGGCTCTGAGTGACCCACCTCCTTGCCATCCGGCCGGTCCACCACCCGCCGCTCCCGGCCGGTCGCCGTGTCGATCTCAACCAAGCCGTCGAGGTAGCCGACCGCAACCAGCGTCTTGCCCTGGTCGCGGAAGGCGACCGCCGACGGGTAGGCCGGCCGGGGATAGCTGGCCACCGGCTCGTCCCCCTGGTCCGGTTCGTACAGCCGAAGCCCGTTCTGCCCGAGGGCGAAGGCCAGGCTGTCGCCGCGGAACGCCACCACGGGCTCGCTCTGCGAGACGATCTCGATCGTCCGCCACCGCTTGCCGTCCTCCGTGCCCCAGACGATGAGGAAGTCCCCGTAGGCCTCCGTGATGAAGTCCGCCGCGATGTAGCGCCCGCCGGAGGAGAAGGCCGGGCGTAAGGGAGCGCCATCGACGGATGTCTCCAACCGCTGGCGGACTTCGCGCCGGTGCAGGTCGTAGAGGATCAGGCCCTGGTTCACCCCGACCGCCAGGAGCCGGCCGGTCGGATCGACGGTCGCGCAGGAGGGATGCGACGGGGGGGCGAAGAGTGTCTCGAACTCCCCCCGGCGGGGGTCGAATAGGGCGCACCGCCCTGCCCGGAGGGCCAGGAGTTGGTCCTCGACGAACTCGAACTGCTCGGGGCAGATCCCTTCCGCGCGGGCGACCTGGCGACCGTCGGCGAGGTCGAGGACGACCGACCGCCCGTCGTCCCGCCCGCCCACCGCCAGCAGCGTGTTGGCGGCGTTGAAGGCGAACCGCTGCGGGTCCGGCACATCCACGGCGAACAGTTTCGTGGTCGGGGTAGCCACCGATTGCCTCCTGTCTCGAACCAGACACTGCAGCAGACGGCGGGGGCATATCGGCTTTTTCGTAACGTGTAGCTGACTCGGCCCCCGCCGCTGCTGAGCGGGGTCGTTCTGCCTCGGCCGAACTCAACTCGATTGGCGTCGCGTTTTTCTTCCGCCTTCATCCCTCATCAACCCCCCACCTGCCAGGAGGAAGAGCTCACGTGTTGACATCTCCGAAATCCCGTGCTGGTTCTCGCAATCAGACAGCGCTGCAACCTCTTCGAAGTGAGGCCGAGGATCGATCCCGCGTGCCCGAGCTTCATCGTGGAGCCTACCAAGCCACACGATTGTGTCGCGCCAGTCGCCAAACCCATCCGCAAGCGAGATCGTGAGCAGAGCGGAGCGTAAGTAGGTAAGGTAGTTCTTCTCCTCTTCGGCACGCTCGGCCGCGAGTGCCAGGCAGGAGCCCACCCCCACTGCACCGAGAGAATCATAAATCGGAATCAACCACGTGGATTTCGGCCCAGGGACTCGACGGCTGGGCCGCCAGCCCGCTGACGCAGATGAGTACCGCCACCCCAGATGTGTGAAACAAGGTCGCCATGTCACTCCGCCGGGCTGATGGACCGTTCCTCGGTACCTTGGATGGTCGTGTGCATACGCTGGCCGGTGGAATTCCGGTTGTCGAGCACGCTCTTTAAGTCCATGGTCATCTTGCCCTCCCGTGAGGACCCGTCGATGACGATCTCGAATTTGCCAGTGGTGGTCACCTCGCCCTTGATCGGCGAACCGTTGGTGGCGACGGTGTCGATCACCATCAGAATCTTCAACTCGATCACGCCCCACCGCCGGCCGTCCTTCTCGTAGACCCGGACGAGCCTGCCGGTGATCTTACTCTTCTCTATGTCCAGGCCCTTCTGCGGTGCGCCCGCGATGGACGTGATCGAAGCGAAATCCACTTCCCACTGGTCACCGACCTTGACGGGTTTGTCGGGCAGGTTGTTGTCCAGTTTCCACGAGCCTTTCACAAAGTCCTCGGCGATCTCGTGCTGCTCGAGCGGTGGCAGGGATTCGCCTTCGACGGAGTACTTGTAACCCTGCAGGTATCGCTCGATGGTGATCGTCTTGCCGACGTATGAGGCGTTCTGCTGTTTCCCGTCGGGGCCGTTCTTCCGGGCGATGGTATAGACCCGAGTCACCTTGGTCGGCCGGGGTTCGTCGGGCGAAGTCTCCAGGATCGTCTCGGTGTAGTCGTAGCGAAACTCTTCCTTCTTCGTCTCGGTTGTCTTGGCGTCCTGGTTCGTGATCTCGGCCGTGGCGTCGCGTGCTTTCACGATCCGATGACGGTCGCCTTTTTTCACTCCGCGGAATGTAATCGTGTAAGTGGCATTCGGGTCCAGGGTTTGCCCCGAAGGTTGGGCTCCGGGCTCGGTAGAGTTCGGAATCGGAGTGGGGGGCTCCTTCGAGCAACCAAGCACAGCAGCGAGCAGCAACCCCACCATCAGAAATTGTCGGCGCATGGAAGGGACTCGGGTGAACAGAGTTTCGGGCAGGGATATTGTTACTGGAGATTTCCCAGATGGATCTCTCCCACCATCTCCGCCGGGCAGGTTAACCACTCGGATGCCGCTCCGCAACCATCTTCCCCTCTTTTTCCGTCCGCGAGCCCACCGCGGAGTTCGCAAATCCACGCCATTGCGGCCCGCATTGGCCCCGCCGGCTTCCATCCAGCCCTCCGGACGAACCGTCCCCGCGGTTGTCGTCACAACCGTACGGCTCCACCCATCGGGTGCGGCTCACCCGGGTGCCCACGCCGGACGCAACCGGCCGATCCGGCGGAGGATCTGGGCGAACAGCTTCCGGGGCACCGCCACCTCGGCCAACTGGAACGTCACGTAACGGGCATGCCGGACGACCTTGGCTCCGGTCTTGATCAGTCTCTCCCGCAAGGTCGTCAAGCTCCAGTGCTTCACCGCCCCCGGCAGCGCCAACGTTCGCACGAAGTTGCCCAGGTTGTAAGCCAGGGCGAACAGTTGCAGCCGGGCCTGGTTGTCCTTGAACCGGCGGCAGGAGAGTTTCGTCCACTTCAGGGCCTGTTTGCCTTCCTTGATCCACTGCTCGGCCGTGCCCCTGCGGTCGTAGAACCGGGCCACCTTCTGCGGCGACCAGTCCAGGTTGGTCACCAGGAAGCCGACCGGGGGAACAACTCCCCGGCGTGCCAGGCGACTCTGGCGATCACCCGACGAGGCTGATCCCAAGTCCCCGCTCGGTAAGGAAGGCGTGGTGGAATACCTTCGGCCGACGGGAAAGGCGGCCCACCGGCCGAGTCATCATGTGGGCGATCTCGCCCTGCAACACCGCGTTGGATCTCAGGCGGATCACGTAACCGAACCCTTCGGCCTCTAGGTAGCCGTAGAGGGCCGGGTCGGCGAAGGCGGCGTCGCCCCGAAAGAATTTGGGGACGTGGCAGTCCCGATACCGATCGACCACCGGCCGCAAGGCGGCCCGCCAGAACTTGGCGGAGTGGTGGTTGCCGCGCCGGAGCATGGCCCGCTCGAGATCCCCGTACGGGTTGAACAGGAACAGCGGGTGGGAACAGGTCTGACCGAAATGGCCGTTGTCGGCGCTGCCCTGTTGTTCCCCGTAGGTTTCACTGACGGAACTGTCCATGTCGAGGACGATCTTGTCGAGCTTGCGGTGTCGGTGGGCGCGGTCGATCCACTTGCCGCTGAGGTCCATCAACGCCCGGAGGTTCTCCGGGGTGCTGAGGGTCTGTGTCTCGAACCGTGCCATTTCGCTGGCGGACGCGGCCGGCCGCCCTTCGGGTTGACCGCCCACGATCGTTCCGCTGACCGGATCGTGGCGGAGGCGGTCGGCGTCGTTGACGTCCTCGTAGCCCGCGAGACGGCCGTAGACGGACTGTCGTAACAAGGCTTGGAGGTCGTGCCGGGTATTCAAGCCGGTACGAGTGTCGTTAAGGACGTCGAAGGCCATGCACGTCAGTCCGAGGGCTTCGTCTAGCTCACGATGGGCGAACAGGCCGGCGTCGCTGGTCAGTTTCGCTCCGTGGAATTCCAGTTTGATCTGGCGGTCAAACTGGACACGCAGAGGCGGTTTCTTGCTCTCACCCATGGCTATCCCCGGTCGGGCAGACGACAATCTTGCGTAAAGCATTGCTCCGGCTTGCCTTGTGCGCAACAAGAAACTCGACCTTCATGCGTCATCTGGGAAATGCGGGCTTAGAAGTGGGCTCGAGGGTGTCCCCGCTGATTGTATGCGGCCAACCTGCCAACGATCAGATTGGAGAGCAAGCCGGCCGGCGAGCATCCGCTCTCACTATAGGGGAGCGAGCACAACCATTAACAGTGCTGCGAGCAAGACCGCACCCAGTCCGAGGCCGACCCAGCGGGGTAAATAGCCACCGGTCCATTGATCGACACGGGCAAACAGCCACAAGGCCCCGCAAAGTACGACGATGCCGCCGAGGTACAGGCCAAGCCGCATCATGCGGTCCAGGGCCCGGTACTGGCGAATGTGGTCGGGGGTGAGTTCAAACTCGAGTTGGACCGTATACGGGGCGGCATCGCTGTCCACGAGCACGCCACGGTCTTTGGAGGTGGTCGCAAGCTCCCCAAGGGGGACACTGGAGACCAACATCGTCTCGCGGATCTGCTCCACGCTCGGTCGCTGGTAGATTGGGGGCTCGAGATGTTGTCGAAAATGGACCTGGATCCGCAGTTGGGCCTTGCGCAAGGCATCCAGCTCGGCCACCTCTCGCTCCGAGCCAAATCCTTCTTTCCGGAAGCTGAGCGGCTGCTCGTCGAGTGGCACCGGGAGATGTTGATTCTCCAAGGCAATGTCCACATCCCCTGCCTCGACCCATGTATTGGCGAGCAGGCCCATCCCAACCAGGCCTAGTAGTACCAACACCAAACGCATCATCGTGCCATCTCCGAGTTATTGGCCCAGTCGAAGTCGGTAGCGCCGCGGCTTGGGTGGGGGAGGTGGCGTCCACGGGCTGGTCAATTGGACGATGGCCGCTGCGAGCGGCGCGATCAACAGCACCTCGACCGGTGGCCGCTGAAACACCCAGTCCCAGACCAACCACAAGAGGCCCGTCCAAAACAACGTCGCCAGGGTCGGATACAAAGCAAATCGATGTTTCCGATGGCGATCCGCCCAGTGCCACCAGTTGAGATAGGCAAATAATAAGGCAAAAAACAGCGGATAGGACAGTCCAACCTGCCAGGCGGGACCAGCCAGATCGAAGAAACCGCCGAGCTGACTCCGTTCCGGGAGCGGTGGCAGATCGTAACTCCAAGCCAACCGTGGCCAGCCCCAGCCCTCGATCCAGTAAGCGGTGAGTCCGACCAACACTCCCAAGCTGCCCATCAACATGCGTCGCCCAGACGTGCGGCTACGTGGCCGTACCCAGAGCAAGCGACTCGGAATCTGTACCGCCCAGCACATGGCCAGAGTCACCACATAAACCCATCCTAATGTGTATACACTCAGGTTGCTGAAGAACAGCACACTGGCCAACGGAGCAAGCCCCGCCAAGATCGCCGTGCCCGCTAGAGAGCCGGACAAGTCCACCAGTCGTTCCAGGCTACGAACACCCATCCGCTCGGGTGACACCGGTATGTCCTCCGAACGTGGCAACGGAGCTGCCACCGGACGTTCCACCAGCTGGTTACTCGGCGTCGGCAAGGCCATCGGGGTTGGCGTACGGCTTGTCGGTGGCGGCCCCAGCTGTCGTCCCGGCGAGGTTTCCATGGTCAGCGACGTGGTTGAGGTTGCTTCATGGAGTTGGCGTACGGCGGCGGCCATCTGGCCTAGATCGGAATAACGCTGCGCATGCGCTTTGGCCAGTGCCTTCCGGACAATCGGGCGGTACGCCTCTGGCAAGGGTTCGAGATCCGGTTCGGTGGTCAAATGCTTCATTAGAATTTCGCTGGCAGTATCCCCGTGAAAGGGCAGTTTGCCCGACAGCATCTCGTACAGGATCACCCCGCAAGAATAGACATCGATGGTACGGTTATACTCGCCTTTGCCGATCTCCGGGGCCATATATTGAACGGTACCAACATGTTGGGTTTGCGAGATCTGCTGACTCTCGCTAATTGCCTTACATAGCCCATAATCGCCGATCTTGACGTTCCCGTGCTCAATAAAGATGTTCGCCGGCTTGAGATCGCGATGCACCACGCCATGATCGTGCAGATAATGCACCGCATCGGCGATGGCAAGAAACCATTCGCGTGCCAGCGGCTCGGGCAGCCCATGGGGATGCCGGCGGATCGCTTGGTCGAGGGACTCGCCCTGGACATATTCCATCACCAACCATCGGTTGCGTTCGCTGTCGCGCCGCAGATCATACAGATGGACCAGATGGGGGTGCTTGAAGTTGAGACATTGGGCAACGCCACGGATCTCGGTATCGGTGTGGGCCAGGATCAATTTCAAGGCCACTTCTTTGCCCGCATCGCTGAGGGCAAAATAGACCTCGCCAAAGCCGCCAGCACCGACGCCGCGCTTGATCGTGTAACCGTCCAGGGGGCGTTGCCCGCATCGGTATCGGAACTTCATCGACCGCCTCAATCGAAGATCACGCATCCGGGGTGGGGATGCCGAGGATTGCTTTCTCTACCCTTTGTTCGTTGCTGCCGGCCCTAGATTGCACCGAGACGTTCGTCGATGGGCTCTACGGCAAAGCTGAAGTGGTCGTCCCAGACATTGGTACCGAGGCTCAGAGGCTGCTGGCCTTCGACCGTCTGGCCGTCCATGCAGTAGCGTCCAGGGAAGGAGACACGGAGCTGATCGCTGGCCGCCCGAGTGAGAATGATGGGTTGGCTCAAACTCGGTATCGCAACATGCGACCCCTGACCAGGGCCCAAGATTACATTCTCGGCCATCAACAACACGCCATCGACTCCCAGGGGCATGCGATGACCACTGACCAGCTGCAACAAAGCCGTCGTACTGATCGGCACTGGGCACTGGAAGATAAACTGGCAGGAACGCCCCAGCGTGATCCGGTCCTGAACCGAAAGCCATTGCCGGCCCTCGACGGGCATCCCATTGACCAGAATATGGCGGGGACCTTCGAGCAAATAGCCTTCCGGGTCGCGAATCAAGCAGGCGTGGAAGCGGGAGAGGTCGGCATAGATTGGCACATCCACCGAACGTTCCAACCCTGCCTGACCTAGGCTAATCCGCGGGGCCAAACAAACCAAAAAGCCGCCCACCCCATCGACCCACAACAGAAAGCGTCGCACACCCGACTCGGTCACGCTGCCATTCACGGACGCAGGCGGCACCATCGACAGCGACGGGGCATGGGTGATTGTCTGCTGGCCGGGATAGGCCATGGCTTCCCAAGCTCGCCCGCGCAACTGGTGGAACTCGGGGTTGCGCGGGGCCAACACAATGCCTGCCTCGGCCTGATGCATCACTTGACGCCAATCCCTCTGAGCCACCGCATCTTGCACCCGGGCACGCACCTCTTCGTAATTCAGATGCGTCGCCGTGAGCCGGGTCAATGCATCCTGTAAGCCGGTCGGATTACACGCTTGACCGTTCAACCGCGCGTGCACCCCCTTGAGCGTTTGAATGGCGAGCGCAAAGTCGCCGCGCTCGGCCATGTCTTGAGCCAGCAACCAGTCGCGGGCAATTTCATGCAACACGGGCAAATCAGGATGACGAACCGAGCGAGCCTGCAGCTGCGATAGCACCTCACAAGCTTGCCCCGGGAGAGCATGCTCAAGCAATGCCCGCAGTTGAGCTAAGCCGAGATTGACCAACCGATCACGCATCTGCAACACTTCGACGCCGTGCGGAGCATGGGCCTCAGCCTTGAGTAAATCCGCCCAGGCCCCCTCATCGTCATCGTGATAATGGTGTTTCTCGGCACTCTGTAGATAGGCACTGACCAAACGCTCACGCAGTTTGCTGGCCCGACGATCCCCACGCTGCGTAAGCAACGCCAAGGACTCCTCGGCTTCCTGCAACTGGCCGTTTTGAATGGCTTCCAATCCGCGGCGATAAAGCAACCAGGCTTCAAGCGGCATTCGAGGAGGTAACCATCAGCTTCGCCAACCACAAAAATACCCAGTTTGCATTATAGCAAACAGGAAAAAAAGATCCCACGCCACCATTGCATGAGGGCGTGGGATCCCAGAACAAATCGAACTCGCTCACTGTTTCGACGCGAATGATCAGTCGTTGCGATTCACATTCTCGTGGCCATTAGGAGTCGGTGGCCGCAACCCACGCACAATCTCCTCACCGCTCTTGTGACGCACTGCATCCGGGTCATACTCTTCATCCAAGTTAATCCGAATCCGGTCCTGTTCAATCCGCTTCTTCAGACGATTCACCGACTGCTTGATGTCCGCGAGCCGAGAGTCATCGTTCTGATAGTCGCTTTCAATTTGTTCAAGCTGGACCAGTTTCCACTCGGCTTCCAGTTGAGCGATCTCGCTCTTCCACTGGTCTTGCTGGCTGACCAAAGCATCCAACTGCTCGTGGACCGCGTCGCGGATCCGCTTTTGCACTTTGAGTTCTTGCCGTTTGGCATCGAGTTCACGCATGCGAGCGTTGTATTTGTTCACATCGCTCTGAAGACGTCGCTTGGCCCGCTCTTGCTTGTCGGCATCGCCCACCTCATCGACCTTGGATGCTCGGTCTTTGAGGACCAGATGAGCTCCATAAAGCTCCTCTTCCAAGGAGACCACCTGTTGATCCAGTTTGCGGACCTGATAAATGCGGGAAGCAAGCTCGTCCTTGGCTTGGGCAATATCTTGGTCCAGCCCGTCGAGCTGATAGCGAATCCGCTCCAGCTCAAATTGGGGATCGACGCTTTCTTCCAGCTGATCGACGCCGCTCTTCCAGGCCGTCGCTAGATAGCTGGGGATGTTGGTGTTGCGGAGGATGCCGATCCCGACCAGGCCGACCACCCCCAGTAGTAGTAATTTCTTGCACATGGCTTGCTCCTCAAGAGAGGATATTTCCTCCTGGATAGAGAACGCGAATCCGGGTGAACGCGAAATCCGGCAATGCGCTTCACTCCGTATTATTCGCGAACGGCTTTCTGGTATTTTACGCGGACACAGACCCGTCTCCAGGCACTTCGCGAGCAGCGATGATCGGAGCAGCCGGTGGGGCGGCAAACATCGTCAGATTTTTTTACGGAGTCCTGGAGTCTCGCCGTGACCCTACTTTGGATCAGTTTGCTGCTGTTCGCCGGTCTCACTGTGCTGTTCTGGGCGGGATCGCTGGTCATTCAAGGCTATTTGTACAGTGAACCGGCGGAGCGGCTGGGTCTGCGTGCCGCCGCCAGCAGTGCCGTCATGACCCTGTTGTTCAGCTTTTGGACCTATTTAGACCAACAATCACCTGATCGTTACCAGACTTTTTTTACCTTTAGTGCCTATGACATTCAGGAAGTTGACCAGTTCACGGCGATCCGGGCGAGCCGCTCGGGCCAGGAAAGCCGTGTCCCCTATCAACGCGCGATGGGCAGCAGCGGCAACCAGGCCTATCGCAATAACCAGGACGAGGTATTTACCCGCTCTTCAGCAGACTGGTTGGTCACGGCGATCGAAATCGACCATGAGGGTCAACCGCTCCGCTTCGAAGCAGTGCGTCAGGATGGTTCGTTTATCGAACCCGTGACGTTTGCAGAAGTGGATGGCGATCGCTACATGTTACAGAACCAGCTCGGCCAGGTGGTGAACCCGCGTTCTGATCTTCTGCTCGCCAATCTGGTGCTGAATCTGTTTCAGTTTGTGTTGTGGTTCTTGGTGTTCTGGATCGGCTTACAGTACCAGCCCGGCCATGCAGTCTTTTTCGCGCTGTTTGTCGGGCTGGCCTTTATGCTGATCGTATTGCCAGTTCTTTTTAGTGAGAACTAGTCTCGCAACCGAGCGACGCTCAGTTCTTCTTCCCAGGGAGTGTCGTGGAAGCGCCACGGGGAGCTCCACCTTTACCCAGGCCAAACTTGACGTTTTTCGGGGGCGGAGTAGTCTTCTCGGGATATTCCGCTTCATTGCTACCTCCGCAGCCCAGGCAGCCCAACAACATACCCACCATCACCAGTCCACCGAGTTGTCGACAAACAACGGTTTTCATCACTTCGCTACTCGAGATAAGAAGGATCGGGATGGACAAGAGAACGCATCGATATAACTACAATCGATGCGTTCTCTCTTCTCTCTTCTCTCTTCATGGATCAATGCCGCGCCGGCCAACGAGGTTGTTTAGGGAAGCAAGAACTGATCGTCGGCGACCAAATCCCCGTCGGCAATACCCCCGGCCTGATTAAACCCTTGAAAGGGATCCGCGCCGTTGCGGCGGATCGTCCGAACCGAGCCATCCGCGAGGGCAAAATTCACCACGCCGGTATGTTGACTAGCGAAGTGAATATGATGATCCGTTTCCGGCAATCCCCAAGCGGTCGGAATGTAGCCAACACCAAACCACGACAGCATATTGACCGTACTGCGGCGCTCCGGCTGATCGGATGGGGGTTGCGCCCGACCGAGTGCTTCGCCGAACAGTAGCGTATTCGAGGTGCCATCTTTGATGGACTGGATCCGGTTGCGTGAAGCTGAGGTAAACACCCCAGCATATTGATCCCAGGCATTATTCGGCTTACCGATGCCGCCACCGACCCCGGTATAGTTGGTTCGAGCGAGTTCCCAGCCTGGATAATTCATTTGAATAATCGAGTAAAAGGCACCGCCGAGGGGGTTCGAGGGGTCGCGGTACGAAAGGACACCAATGACCGTGTTATCGATGCCCTCTTCCCCGCTGGTACTGTAGTCGTCGGAAGGGCATTGCAGGATGCTCAGTTTCACCTGCGCTGCGGCCCAGCTCGTTGACAGGTTGATCCAAACGCCGGGTCCCTTGGTCCTGGGATTAAAACTCGCCTCGGTCAGAGTACGGAACAGGGCGTCTTGTTCGAAATAGGGTAACAGGATCGGAAAAACGCCCATGTGCTGATATTCAGGCCAGTCAGGCGCTGGCCCACCCGAATCGGGGTTGGCAGCGGGCGGTGGGCCGAATTGACCGGGGGGCATGAAGCCCCGAGCCGACTCAAAGTTGTGCGCTGCGAGTGCCAGTTGCTTGAGGTTATTCTGGCACTTCATCCGTGCGGCGGCCTCACGGACCTTCTGGACCGCCGGCAACAATAAGCCGATCAGGATGGCGATGATGGCAATGACCACCAACAGCTCGATCAAGGTAAAGCCATGACGATGTTTGGAATCTGGATGAGACATAATTACTGCATCTCCTCGGTCGTCGGTGATTCCCGCAGACTGTTCTCGACTCCATCCTCGGAGAGGAGTGAACCGGTCAGGGAAGATGGAAGCGCAGAGAATAGCAGATACTCCCTGAGGTTTACCCCGGTTCAGCTCTGAGTCTAAACTTTTTTGTCATGAAGTCAATATCGTTAGAGTGGTTTTCCACATCCTGACCAAGAACGGAAAAACTCCGGTGCGGAACTCCAGGAAAGCGCGCACACCAGTTGATCGAAGGAAGAACACACTGCCATTCCCCCGCACTTTCTTGGCGTTTTTGCGGCTTGAGACCTCCAACCAAGGCGTCAAAACGAAGCCCGCCTGGACCTTGGGTAAACTGGGAGAAAATGATGATTCAATTCTAGATTGTGATTGTTTTGATTGGTATGTAATCCACGGGTGTTGACGGTCACACCTCAACCGAGACGATCGGGGGGCAGGTTGCCGAGTTTCAGTTAACCGAGGAGATACTGCAAATTGAATCAAATGGTATATAATTATTTCGATCAATGATGCTGGTAGTCTGGTGGACTCCATCCGATGATCATGGCGCCTCAACGTCCACCGCGGTCCTAGGGATAGCCCCTGAAAAAGCATGAATCGATGGTGCGTTGTGGGTAGGCTCGAGAAAGGAAACCTGGCGTGTTTTGGCAATCCTTTCGGATTTTCCCACAACGCTCGATGCAAATGACATAGTCGGAGCCACCCTGAGTCGCCCCGACCGCAAGAATGCTGGACTTCTCTTATGGCAGCAGACCCGAGACATCCAGGATGCCACCGTCGGCCTTGCCGCCCAGCTGACGCATCAGCTCCGTCGTCGAGCCGCTGATCCGAAGACCCTTCACCGAGCCATCGCCTAAAGCGAACTGAACCACGCCGGTGTGATAGCTACTGAACTCGCGAATAGCGGATGACTCACCCGAGCCAAGGGTACGGAACGAGTACATGGCCCCGGAGCCGAACCAGTTGTGGGTGAAATTGAACGGGTCGCCGTCACCGCCATTGGGCCAACGCGTACCGCTCACCTCACCGAAAGCCAGCGTGTTGCTGGTGCCGTCGCTGATGGCCGCGATCTTGGTCTTGCTGCGGTTGACGAAGATCCCTTCTTGGCTCAGGGTGCGGGCTGTCCCGGACACGCCGAGATAGTTGGAGATCGCAAACGGTTGATATTGCTCTACCCCCACATAATCGTCAAACCAAATCCCGGTGTACAGCCATTCCGGGGGAACGAAGAAGTTCATGATCCCGAGAATCACATTCTTACCCGGAGTGCCTGGGAACGATGGGCACATCATCATCTTCAGTTCGACTTGCGTGGCGGTGTAGTTGGCCACGTTCGGATAGCCGCCGAGCGACCACCAGCCGCTGTACTGGTTGCCGGTGGCTGGGGCATCGGGGTTGGTGGTCGGCAACGCCAGGGTACGGAACAGATTCTCTTGCTCGAGGTAGGGCAGCAGAAAGACCATCAAACCGACATAAGGACCTTTCCACCAGTGGTCGAGATCTTGTTCATGCGACAAGCTCGGGCCGATCAGGCCCGGAGGCATAACGCCGTAGGCCGACTCATAGTTGTGGGCGGCCAGAGCGATCTGCTTCAGGTTGTTCTGACACTGCATTCGAGCCGCGGCTTCACGCACCTTCTGGACGGCTGGCAAGAGCAAGCCGATCAGGATGGCGATGATCGCAATCACCACCAACAGCTCGATCAAAGTAAACCCATAACGATTTTTTGATACTGAATGTGTCATAGCAATACCATCCCCAAGACTCACGAGAATCCTAGTACAGAGCGATCCATGTCCGAACTGTGCACTCAGCACAAGCTGGCATGTGGGAGAGGCATTCAGAAGCAAGACGATGGAACATCCATCAAGATGGAAAGACAAAGCTACGAGTCGATGTCTTGCTGGATGAAGATCCTACATGATTCACATGCCAAGTCAATGATCTAGCAGGATTTTTTCTTAGATGAGCGGGGGTTAAACAGCCCTCTCCACATTAAGTATCAGAATTGTAGATACTTGTGTCCCAAGGAACCGCGCTTCGCATCGCCGTGTCAGCACCCTTTTCCACAGTCGCTTCTGGATTCATCAACAGCGACTGGATGGTTGACTCTCAGCAGTCGTTCTTGGCTTCCCATTTCTGCGAACCGTTTGGCCTCAGGAGTGCGGGCTCAGTTGCATGGTTACTCAGAGTTACCGTCGCATCCGGGGGTAGTGTCCGTCAAAGTGCGCTCTTTGGTTTTGATGGCATCGTTGGCCAGGTTGGGATAGCCACGAACCGGGAAGCCGATCGCAAACGTATGCAAGGTGCGGGGGGCAACAGAATGGCTGATCGTGGACTTGAAATCGATTCCCGATGGTCTTCCCAGCAGGATGGGCCGATCAAATCGATTTCATTGGATGATATGATTCCCGATGATCGTTCAGTGATCACTTGGAGGTGTTTCTCACACTTCTTTTCAAATACAGTTCTTATTCCATATCTTGAACAAGATGGTAGAGCCCGGGAGTTCACAGTTCTTAGGGAATTGCAACACTTCATGAGCAATGCAGGAATAGTCTTTGATCATCGATACCAATCATTCAGATGGATCCGGAATACGCTTGGAAAGAATGGATCCCCATCACGATGTCGAGTTGTTTTGCTCGGTATGCCACGCTCTCGTGTTCGAGAGCACACTTCAGGAAGCGCGGCTTTCAAGTAGACCACTAAAGAAGACAATAACGTTCTGCTTTTACAAATGGAGATGCGTGCTAGGATGGGGTTTTGAGGAGATGGATGAATCGTGGACTCATACCACCGACATGGTTGCCGTCAACCGCTCCCAGGGATTGCCCACTTACTGGAGCGGTGACGCGCATGAACCGAAACTATGGCTTGATCGTTTCTTTGACCATGCCTTGCCCTTCTTTGGTCTTGATCTCTTCTGAGGGCGGATTCTCACCCTTGGGCTTGTTCTCATCTTGGCCGCCAGCGCAGCCAAGGGTAACGACAAAGGCAAACAGCGCCAGACCCGTGAGGAGTCGTTTCATTGTTGCATTTCTCCGAAATTGAAAGAACCGACGGTGGGTTTGTGGGTGGGATCGAGAAAGAAACCTTTAGTGTGTCTTGGTAAGCTTCTGCAATAATCCCGGACTTTTGTTCTATGTAAATGCCACGGTCGGGGCCACCTTGGAACGCCCCGACCGCCACAATAAATACTCGACTTCCCTTTATGGCAGCAGACCCGAGACATCCAGGATGCCACCATCGGCCTTTCCGCCCAGCTGACGCATCAGGTCCGACGTCGAGCCGCTGATCCGAAGACCCTTCACCGATCCGTCGCCTAAAGCGAACTGAACCACGCCGGTGTGATAGCTACTGAACTCGCGAAGCGCGGCTTGCTCACCCGAGCCAAGGACGCGGAACGAGTACATGGCCCCAGAACCAAACCAGTTGTGCGTGTTGTCAAACGGGTTACCGCTACCGCCATTGGGCCAACGGGTCCCACTCACTTCACCAAAAGCCAGCGTGTTGCTGGTGCCGTCGCTGATGGCCGCGATCTTGGTCTTGCTGCGGTTGACAAAGATGCCCTCTTGGGTCAGCGTGCGAGCCGTACCCGCCACACCCAGATAGTTGGAGATCGCAAACGGTTGGAACTGCTCCACGCCAACGTAATCATCTCGCCAAATGCCCGTGAACAGCGATTCCGGAGGAACGAAGAAGTTCAGAATGCCCAGGATCACGCGGCTGCCCGGCGTGCCTGGGAACGATGGGCACATCATCATCTTGAGTTCGACTTGTGCGGCAGTGTAGTTGGCCACGTTCGGATAGCCACCAAGCTGGAACCAGTTCGTATATTGGTCGCCGGTGGCTGGGGCATCGGGGTTGGTGGTCGGCAACGCCAGGGTACGGAACAGGTTCTCTTGCTCGAGGTAGGGCAGCAGGAACACCATCACCCCAACATAGGGACCTTGGAACCATGCGCTGGTGGTCTGCTCATCGGCCAAGCTCGGGCCGATCAAGCCGGGGGGCATCACGCCGTAAGCCGACTCATAGTTGTGGGCGGCCAGAGCAATCTGCTTCAGGTTGTTCTGACACTGCATCCGAGCCGCGGCTTCACGCACCTTCTGAACGGCAGGCAGGAGCAAGCCGATCAGGATGGCGATGATCGCAATCACCACCAACAGCTCGATCAAGGTAAATCCATGACGCTTGCTTGATTTCAAATGTGCCATTGCGGTACCATCTCCAGAACTCACGAGAATCATGATACAGGGTTACACATGTCTGAATTGTGCAGTGAGCACAAGCTGGCATGTGGGAGAGGAGGTAAATTGGCAAGACTACGAAGTATCCGTAAAAACGGAAAGAAGAAACCACGAGTCTGTGTCTTGCTTGAAGAGGATTTTACGTGATTCACGCGAAGAGTCAATGTATTATGGAAAATTTTTCTTACGTGGACAATTGTCAGCCTGCTCGCAAGTGTCTCCAGCATCACCAAGGTTCTGTACAGCTCAGAGATACAGCCCATTTTACCTAAACCTATGCCAGCTACCTTACTTGCCTTGTCTCATCGCGAAATCGCTCACTGATCAGCGAACACTTCATTCCCGGCCCGCGAAGCCAGTGCTTCCAGCAGCGATACATTGATGTTGTTGACCACCGTCACATTCTCGGTTCCTGCTCGATAGGTGATGAAGCGAACCGAACCATCGGAGACCAACCAGTTGGCCCCGCCGGTGTGTAGGCTCCAAAAGTGATAGCGGTGCTCATCATTGGGATCGACCAGTCTACCCGGGCGGAAGAAGTCCGGTCGCCAACCTGGGCGTAGCGGACGTTCACGCACGCCGAGGACCACGTCAGCGGTGCCAAAGTGGGGATCCTCGCCAGCACCGGCCCACATCCAGCCGTAGTACAGATTCTCCGCCGGCGGCCGTTCGCCCACCATCAGTGTATTACTGCTACCATCGCGGATTTCCCCGATCGTCACGCTCGAGTTGACATACAAGATGCCGTCTTGACCGGGGAGTTTGACGCGAGGACCGGGGTTGCCGCTGCCCGAGATTGCTTCTTTGAATTGATCCCGACCGTTCACCCCGAGATACGAGGTTAATGCCGCGCGGTGGCGGCCATCGCTGCTGACCCAAACTAATTCGGAACGCGTATCCGAAGGACACTGGAATATCTTGGCCGTCACGCCATTGACTTGATTCTCCGCGGTTCGCGGTCGTCCAGGAAGATAGTGACCCCACCAGGGCCAGGAACTCCGCGTCCCGCGCAATTCCACCGTATGAAAAACATTGCCTAAATCGATGAATGGTGCGATCCGCATACTCCAGCTCCAGAACGGCCCCTCTGCCGGATAGGGGGAACCCTGGAAGGTCACCGCGGGATTGACTCCACCGGGCGGCTGTTCGCGTTGATAGGGAGAGTACCAGGTCATACCAATCTGGTGGGCGGCGGGAAAGCGTTGGTAAACATCATGATGGTTGTGTAGCGCCAGACCAAACTGCTTCAGGTTATTGGTACATTGCAAGCGCGCCGCGGCCTCGCGTACCTTCTGCACCGCCGGCAACAGCAAGCCGATCAAAATCGCGAGAATGGCAATCACTACCAGCAGCTCGATCAGCGTGAAGGCTGATCGCCGCGAGTGGCAGACGCGCATGGGTATGCCCTCAACAACCAGTCTGCTGCCAACCAACCAGGCGATCTGTATCCAAATTGGTGTGGTACTTCGTTCGCGCCTTACCTTCCTCAACAAGCGAGCAGTTGCGTCGATTGTATCGCGTGGTCGTGGTAAGCCGGTTTTGTAACACCAACTCGGGAGAGGAATTGGTTCGACAAGTTTGCGATGGTTATCTTACCCCAAGCATTGCAGCGAGTCCGCAATTCTTGAACTCCATCGCTGCTGGTAGCGTACACGGTCAGTTCGGTCAGTCAATCACATTTCCCGAGTTTTTTTCCAGCTCAACCTCAGACTTTTTCTCCTGATCGTGAGAATACAACCTACACCCCTATTGTGTTGGATCGTTGGCGTGCCCTTTCCGACCGCGACCAATCGCTCGAAACTTGGAAAGACGCCTAGCAGACTCGACGGGTGGGAGGCCTCTTCGACGAGCGGCATGCTCGATTTCCAGCCACGCGAATTCCGTTGAAGGAATGAACCGCAGCCCGATTCGTACAGCGGAAAGTCCTGAACCCTACCACGTAGTTCGGATGTAGCAGGCTAGTGACCGTTCTCGATCAGGTCGGCAAAACGGATCCAAAACCACAACCGGCTTCTTGGAGTTGAGGTGGTAGTGAGAGCGTCACCCTTGGGCGAAGCCTCACGACCGCTTCTTACTCAGGCAGCGTTTCCGTTCTGGTTTTCGCCCAGCACAGTCCCTTCGGAATCGATCAACGGGACGCCAGACCTAATTATTGCCAGAATCTTTCGTCACCGGTGCCCCGCCCCCCGACCGCCCGGGTGGAACCTTGGGCACTTTGAATTCCGGGTTGGTCTCGTTGTCACTTGGAGACCCGGAGTCGCAGCCGAGCCCGGGCAAAATCAGTGCCCCGAGCAAAAGCAGTCGACCGAGATGCTTCATGGCTAGATGTCCTTTCGCTGCAAGCGGGCCTTGCAGCCGAACGAGCCGCACCGGGGCGAGCTGGTGGGACCGCAAGGTATCCCGAGTCAAAATGCTTACTGATTCGAGAATACTTCCCCGCCAGACCGCGAGGCGAGGGCCTCGAGTAGCGACACGTTGATGCCGTTCACCACCGTGGCGTTCTGGGTGCCGGCCGCATAAGTAATGAAGCGGACCGAGCCATCCGAGACCAGCCAGTTGGCACCGCCGGTGTGCAGACTCCAGAAGTGGTAACGGTGCTCGTCGTTCGGATCTTGGAGTTGACCCGGACGGAAGAAATCTGGCTCCGCGCCTGGCATCAGCGCCCGCTCGCGGACCCCCAGCACCACGTCGGCGGCACCAAAGTGAGGGGGATCGCCCGCCCCGGCCCACATCCAACCGTAGAGCAGGTCAAACGCCGGCGGCCGCTCGCCGACTAGTAATGTGTTGCTGGCGCCGTCGGCAATACCGGTCATCTTGACTCCGGAGTTCACATACAGCATCCCGTCTTGCCCAGGCAGCTTGGCACTGGGGCTGGGGTTGCCGCTGCCAGGGATCGACTCCCTGAACTGGTCACGCCCGCTCACACCCATGTACGAGGTCAGGGCCGCGGAGTGGCTGCCGTCAGTCCAGAGCAGCTCCGAACGGCCGTCGGCCGGGCACTGGAAGATCTTGGCAGTGACCGCGTTGACCTCGTTGCCGTTGGTCTCCGGCAGGTTGGGGAGGTACTGCCACCATGGCCAGGCAGCCGCCACGCCACGCAGGTCAGCGTTGTTGTACACGTTGCCGAGCTCGATGTAGGGGGCGATCCGCATCGACCAACTCCAAAAGGGGCCCTCGGCCGGGTAGGTCGAGCCTGGGGTGAGGCCGCCGGGAGGGGCTTCACGCTGAAACGAGGAGTACCAGCTGTTTCCCAGTTGGTGGGCCGACGGGAAGCGGTTGTTGACATCATGGAAGTTGTGCAGGGCCAGTCCGAACTGCTTCAGGTTGTTGGTACACTGCAGCCGGGCGGCGGCGGCGCGGACCTTCTGGACCGCCGGTAAAAGCAGGCCGATCAGGATGGCGATGATCGCGATCACCACCAACAGCTCGATCAGCGTAAACGCCGATCGGCGATGAACACGGGCAGACATCTGCATCCCCTAGTACAAAAGATTAATGAAGAGGGTTCCAGAATCGGCCAGATGGCTTGTCTCAATCGTTCATTGTGCGCACTCATAATGCCACAGGCGGCGTGCCCTGGGCCGGTCGTGTCGGCGTGTGAACAAATGCGCGCAGCCCACGAGGGGACGGCACGCCGAATAAACGCCCCGATCAAAAGAACTTTTGATGAAAAGACCATCAGCTTGGGAGAGGGAAATAGCCGATTCGTTGTTGGTGATTAAGCCGGGATCGCTTTCAGTAAAGAAAGTTTGCGAGTTAATTGAAACCTAGTGCTTAATCACACTTAACTACGCTACTCGCATCCCGCCTCAAGTCAACTATTTTTTGAAGTTCTTTTCTTATTGAGCAGTTTGATCTTGACTTAAAGCAAGAAACTTAGTCCTGGACATCTTTTCGAGACGACAACCGGGCCTTACGAGGGCCCTGATGTGACCGGTTGGAGGCAACATCAGGAACACTCCGACCACGGCATCGTCGTTGTGCTAACCGGGGTGGTGCGATCTACAGGGCCGACGACTGTCGGTCCGCATGAACCTGCTCAGCGGTCCGAGAGGACCTCGCCACCCGCGCGCGAGGCCAGGGCCTCGAGCAAGGACACGTTGATTCCGTTGACCACAGCCACATTTTGGGTGCCCGCCGAGTAGGTGATGAAGCGAACCGAACCATCGGAGACCAGCCAGTTGGCCCCACCCGTGTGCAAGCTCCAGAAGTGGTAGCGGTGCTCATCGTTCGGATCGGACACCTGGCCGGGCCGGAAGAAGTCCGGCGCGGCCGCCGGCGACTCGGCCCGCTCGCGGACGCCGAGCACCACGTCGGCGGCGCCGAAGTACGGCGGCTCGCCCCAGCCGGCCCACATCCAGCCGTAGTATAGGTTCTCCGCCGGCGGCCGCTCGCCAACCAGCAGCGTGTTCGACGTGCCGTCAGCGATGGAGGTCATCTGCACCCCAGAGTTGACGTACAGCATGCCGTCCTGACCGGGTAGCTTGGCGGAGGGGCCGGGGTTGCCCGAGCCAGGGATCGCCTCCTTGAACTGGTCGCGGCCGCTGACACCAAGGTACGAGGTCAGCGCGGCAGCAACCGGCGTACCCGTACTGGAACTGTTACCGGTCCAGAGCAGCTGGGAACGCCCATCGGCCGGGCACTGGAAGATCTTGGCGGTCACGGCATTGACGAGGTTCTCCGGGGTCTGAGGCTGGCCCGACAGGTAATGCCCCCACCACGGCCAAGCGTCCCAGCCGGCGCCGAAGTCGACCTGGTCGTACACGTTGCCGAGGTCGATGAACGGGGCGATCCGCATGGTCCAGCCCCAGTACGGCCCCTCCGCCGGGAACGGCGAGCCCTGGTGCATCACCGTCGGCAGCACTCCGCCAGGGGGCTGCTCGCGGCGGTACACCGGGTAGCCGTCGGGCCTCCAGGTCATGCCGACCTGCAGAGCGGCGGGGAACCGCTGGTAGACGTCGTGGTGCTGATGCAGCGCCAGACCGAACTGCTTGAGGTTGTTGATGCACTGAAGCCTCGCGGCGGCATCGCGTACCTTCTGCACGGCCGGCAACAACAAGCCGATCAGGATGGCGATGATCGCGATCACCACCAACAGCTCGATCAGGGTAAAGGCAAAGCGACGTCGCAGGCACATGCATAACCTCCTCGGGACTTGGGCAAGGGGACCACTCGGTTCGCAGCGTGACCGAGCCAGCTCCTCGATGCATTTCGGCGTAAGCTATAACGTCTGGGCTTAGCGTCAATCATCCCGTCAAGTTTTTCCCGAAGCCGCATGGTTGGGCGGGGAATTCGCAAACGGCTAAACAAATACATTTGAATTTTCACAAATATTTGATTTGCCATCGGTCCGCTCGTCTTCGCGGATTTTGCGGATCTTTCCCAGCCGGATCCATTGAGCCCATTCCGCGGACGTGCTACAAGCAAATCAGGCGTTCTTGAGCAGCGCCAAGTACGGGTCCCCACGAGGGCATACGCTGTGAGTGAGTCGCTTCGATGCGTCGGCGAAGAGAGTCTTCTGGTCGGCTGGGACTTTAGCACCGGCGGCGTCAAGGCCTTGGCCTTTGACTTAAGTGGCCATGTCGTCGCGGAGGTGCGGCTACCGACGGACCTCTGGACCGATGGGGGCGTCCGCGAGCTCAACCTGATGCAACTCGAAGGGCAAGCACGGGCCACCGTCCGTGCCTTAACCGCCGAGTTGACCTCGGCCGGGGAACTGGACCGTTGGGTGGCGGGAGGAATCTCGGCGACCCACCACACCTCCGGTCGCATCGATGCCCATGGCAATCAGGTTCGTCGCGCCATCTGTTGGAACGACCAGACCCTGGCCCAGTACCACGCCGAGGGCCTAGAACGTCTGGGCGGATCGGAGGTCGCGCGCCGCTTGACCGGTGGACCATGGGCCATCCGCTACGCACTGACTCATCTGGTCAAGGACGAGAAGACTCTGTCGCCAGGCAAGTGGCGTCAGACCTCCCGTATCCTCCCCCATGGCGCTCTCGCTGCGGGCTACTTGACCGGGCGTTTCGACACGATCAGTGTCTCTTCCGCGGCCTCCAGCGGGATCCTCGATCTACGCACGCAGGAGTTTGTCCAGGAGATGCTCAATTGCCTGGAAAAACCCGAACACCGGGAGTTGGCCTGGCGCAACTTACCAGAGATCACGTTGGACATGGCGGAGCCGGTGGGACAGATCAGTGAAGCCCTGGCAATGGAGGCGGGCATTAGCCTGGAACGTCGGCCGTGGATCTTCCCAACCTCCGATGACCAGGCCGCCGGCCTGGTCGGCGGCGGCGCGGTTGAACCGGGCCATGTCGCGATCATCCTGGGCAACTCGGCAGTGGTCAACTCCTCCTCGGATCAGCTGCCCCAATCGGGTGAGTTGGACGCGATGCGGCTCAACTGGGGCCCTTATCTCTGGATGCGTTGTTACAGTAACGGTGCTCAATTCCTTGATCATCTGCTCGGCACCCACCCGGAATGGGATGAACTTGAGCGCAAAGCGAGCAAGGTCCCGCCTGGTTGTCATGGTATCCGGGTACTGCCCTTCGTGCTCTCCGAACCATCTCTGGGAATCCAGCACCCTCGGCTGCACTGGTATCCGGAAGAACCAACCGATGAAGGAGTCCGCTACCGCGCGGCTCTGGAAGCTCTGGCCTACTTGATTGCTCTAGGGGTCCGCGAGCACGCCGCCGCCGGTCAGTCCATTCGGCAGCTCACCGTCTCCGGCGGGATCGCCCGTAGTGACTTGATGTGCTCGATCCTAGCCAGTACCCTGGACCGCCCCCTGGAACGACTGGAATCGACTGAAGGACCCGCCCTCGGTGCTGCCGTGACGGCGTTGGCTGCCTTGGAAACCTATCGCCGCCGCCAGCAAGGCATTGCCGAACCCTTCGGCGTGGCCGATGCAGTCGCGATCCTGGTCCGCTACCGTGAGCCGGTGCAGCCGGTAGCTGACTGGGTAGGTACCTATATCCAGGGCGTCGAACAATTTGCCCGCTGGGTGCAAACGGGCCGGCCGAGCTAGGCAGGCTCGTCGATGATCGTGACGAAGCACCTACCCTACATGCTCACCAAGCCCGGAGTTTGCGCCGGGGGTCCTATTTGAACCGAGCGCCGTCCTGCAAGCGGCGGGTGTGAAACCGCCGAGGTTGCGCTGGATCCCGCCTTGGGCTCATGCACTGCCAATCAGCCCCGGGTTCATAGAACGTCTCGGCTCGGTGGGTTCACACCCAAAGGTGTTCGGCACGATGATTGCTGGTGGAAATTCTCCGCGCTTTTCAGCGGCCACGGAGGAGTGCTGGCTGGGTGGCACGCTCGGGGACTGCGACGGGCCTGAGAAACGCCCAGGCATTGGCCACCTCCGGGTGTTCCCCCTGCACCGGCGAAGGCGTTCCCGCCCACCCCCGGACTCCGTACGGAAGCGACGCAGGGCATGCTCCCCAACCCGGGCATTGCCATGCCTCCCACGCACCAAGCGTTTGCCACGCCCGTCGCAGTCCCCGAGCGTGCCACCCGGACCATGGCAATCATCGTGCCGAACACCTTTGGGTTCACACGCACCGCTCGGAAATGGCACCCGGCACCTACCCTCCACGCACCTGCGTGCTCACCTGCTGGCACGCTGGGTCACTTTGACGCCCTCAAGGACTCCAGGCATTCCAGCCGACAGCGACTCCGACGCAGCTGATCTGCTACGGCAAGGTCCGCAACCAAGACCGCTCAAGCCCAAGGCCAAGTGCAAAAGCCAGCAGCGCAGCCAGCCCTAGCCACGGAGTCCAATCGTGGTAGCGGCGATAGCGATAGCTCAGTATCTCCTCACGTTCCATGGCATCGATCGCCTTGTACACCTCGACCAGGCTTGCGGCATCGTTAGCCACAAACATCTGCCCACCCGTTAGGTTGACGATGGATTGAAGGGTTTGCCTCCCAGCAAGACGTTGTTGATAGGCATCTTGGCCGGCGGAGTCGTCGGGGTCCTTGGCTGGCCGTGGCTCTCCACCGGGGTCCACGGCGTAGATCGTGATGCCGCGTGCTGCGGCCAGTTGAGCGGCCTGCCGGGGTTTAAAAGGTTTGCGGGGTTCTTGCAGATCAAAGTTATGCTCACCATCAGAGAGTAAAATCAGCACTTTGCGTCGCTGACCAGCACTCTCAAGTTGTTGGACGCCCAGAGCGATCGCATCGCCGACATTGGTCCCCTCGTTGAGACCTCGGGCCGGTTGTTGCGTTTCGAGTAGGTTCAGTAGCACCGAATGGCTCAAGGTCAACGGGCAGATTGCCTCGGGCCAGACCGCGAAGGTGACCAGGCCCAACAAATCGGTCGGTCGGCCAGCGAACTCGTTCCCAGCCGGTCCGGTCCCTCCCTCAATGAACAGACGCAGTACCCGCTTGGCGGCCTCCAGCCGGGAAATCGGTGACTCCCCGGAACGCCAGTAGAAGTCCCGGGTGGCCATGCTGCTCGATGTATCGAGTACGAGACTGATTGCAATTCCCTCCGTAGGCAATCGAATGCCACTCCGCCGATCGGGCACGCGCGGGCCTGCCAAGGCGAGGATGATAAGCAGTAAGACGAGGGTACGCCAGCTGGCCGGCCACCAGACGGCCAACCGCTGACGAGGAGTCGTCAGAGTTGGAAGCAAGGCCAAACTTGAGTAGTGGGTCGCCCGCTGGCGATGCCTGTGCCGCAGATAAAACCAGATTGGCACCAGCGACAATAAGGATAAAGCGGGTAGCTGGGTAAACTCCATGCCGACAGTTCACGACCTTAGACAGGGGGAAGTCCCACCGCCCGACGCCAGGCGGAGAGTTGGCCCAGGTGGACACCCTCGTGAGAAGTCAACAAGTGCATCAGCAAGTCCCCGACCTTTGGCAGACTCGGCCGCAAAAAGGAAACTGGATTGGGTCGCTCAAGCCGGGTCGGATCGAGCGTGGGGACGGCCTCGACAACGCGGCCATGCCCGTCCCGGAGCCGGCTGAGCAACTCTTCTTTGCTCGGTACGGCACCTTGACGAATCCCTGCCTCGGAATTGGGCCCGTAGTTCTGATGATAAGTCTCTGAGCATACATAAGGCAACCCGGCAATCTCCGCTGCGTAATCGGTACACACCGCCAAATGGCCCAAAATCCATTCCGGCGGATTCATGCGCGGCGACGGCTGCAAGGTGAACTGTTCTTCCTTCACATCGGCGACTAGGCGTTCGGCATAGCCGAGCATTAGCGCGTAGACACGGCAGGCAGCGTCGAACATCCGAGTTTCTCCGTGCGGGTTGAGTAACGACGATCAGATTCAGATCCGCCCATGGGCGAAAGGATTCGGAAATCTCCTGTTCTTATACGAAGGGCGAGACTAAAGTGAGTCAGTCGAAGCGGTTCCCATCGCCTACCCCGACATCCATTGGAAAAACCGGGACTCCGGCTTCAGCCAAGTGAGGCAACCATGCAACCGGCTATGACCCTGCCCCCAGGGTGCGTCACCGGGGTCGGCAGTTTGCCCCATACCGACGCCCAGTCGGCAGTCGACTTCGTGGCCGCCCACACGCCGGAGTTACCGTTCTGGCCACAGCTGCCCAAGCGTTCACAGCGTGAATGGATGGTGACCCAGGCGCTGGGTTGGTGCCGAGACCTGATCGAAACGCAGCCACCGTTCGGGTTTCGAATCGCTACGGGAAGGCGTAGCGCCTTCGCTGACCGGCTTGATCAGGCTCCGAGCTTGCTCCAGGACCATGCCGCGGGCTTTTTTGCCTTTGAGCGTGCCCTCAGAGATGGGCAGCTGCCCCAGGCAGTCGCCGTCAAGGGACAGTTGGAAGGACCGATTACGCTGGCCAGTTACTTGTTTGATGAGGATGTCCCGCTGTTGGCGACGCCTTTCTACTTCAAGGTGGCCAGCTACATCGCCCGACTGGCCGCCTGGCAAATCCATCGACTGGAGCAGAGCGGCTTGCCAGTCCTGTTGGTCCTGGACGAGCCAGTCCTGGGCCTGCTGAATCGCCTTGGGAGCGTTCAGAACTCCCAGGCGGAGGTGGCGATGACCGGCCTACGCCAAGTGACACGATCGGTACGTCAACACGGAGCTTGGGTCGGGGTTCACTGTTGCACCCCCCTGCCCTCCGGGCTGGTCCAGCACCTTGATCTCGATTATTTGTCGTGGGACGCGCACCAGTCACTGGTCGAGGGACAGGATCCAGCCTTGCAGGCGTGGTTTCGGGCAGGCGGCTATGTCGGCCTTGGCCTCGTGCCGACCCAGCGACCGCCTGAGGGGTATTCGGTCGATAAACTCCATCGTCGCTGGCTCTCCGTGGCCAGTTTTCTAGGAAACTTGCCCCAGGTAGCCCAGCAGAGTGTTGTGACCGCAACGTGCGGGCTAGGCTTGCAAGACTCTGGCACCGCATTCGCGTCATTCCAGGCAGCTCGGGCCTTGCAAGCAGAACTGCGATCGATCGCGAGCGGGGCAGCCCAATAACCTTCTTATAATTATATACATGAATGATGAAACCGCCTCGCAAATCCGCCGTGTCAAAAAGGCAGCATTCTCCCTAGGCACATTTCCGCAACTGCTCTACACTATGAGTTCCGGAAAAACCGATTCGAAGTGAGGAAGACGACTGTGGCGGTTCGGATTCGCATGCAACAGCTAGGTCGGATGCACCGACATTTTTATCGCATCGTGGCG
Organism: uncultured Alcaligenaceae bacterium; assembly: GCA_964410665.1. GTDB lineage: Bacteria > Planctomycetota > Planctomycetia > Gemmatales > Gemmataceae > CAYPIE01. Next base: position 54,436 of record CAYPIE010000020.1, on the reverse strand, counting down.
ATCGATCACCGCCAGCCACGCGAAGGGCGGGCGTTGGAGATTCTGGGTACGTACGACCCCGCCATCAAAGAAAAAGAAGAACGGGTGCGCCTGAACCCGGATCGGATCAAATATTGGCTCTCGGTCGGAGCCAAGCCCTCGGAGCATGTGGCCATTTTCCTGAAGAAGTACATGACCAAGTTCGAGGAGATGGCTGCGTCGGAAGCAGCAGTCGCGAATCTGGTGGCTGCGCAACGCGCCCGCGGGGAGACCCCAGAAGGTGCCACGACCACGGACTCCCCTGCAGCCGAGCCGGCCGCAGCCGAGCCGGCCGCCACCGAGCCAGCATCCACCGAGGACGCCGCGGGCAGCTGATGGCTTGGGTCATCAGGCCGCGATCTGCGGGAGCCCGAGAAGATCGCCTCTTGGGGATCGACCCAGTGAGTCTCCGCGATGCGCTTTGATGTGTTGACGCTGTTTCCGGAGATGTTCCAGGGCTATTTAGGCCAAAGCATCCTGAAACTCGCCCTGCAGCGTGGGCTCGTTTCGATCCATTTGTGGAATATCCGCGATTGGGCCAAGGATCGTCATCAGTCGGTGGATGATCGCCCTTTTGGCGGTGGTCCGGGTATGGTACTGATGCCCGAACCCGTTTTCGATGCCGTCGAAAGTGTTCAAGCCGACGCTCCAGAGCCTGGCTTGCTGGTGATGCTGACCCCTTCCGGACAGCGTCTGGACCAAACGGTGGTACAAGAGCTAGCGACCTACCGCCGTATTCTGTTATTATGTGGACGATACGAAGGATTTGACGAACGCATCCGAATCGGTTTGCAGCCGCGCGAGGTCTCGATTGGCGACTTTGTCTGTAACGGTGGCGAAGTCCCAGCGATGGTGGTAATCGATACGGTCATCCGGCTGGTCCCGGGCGTTCTGGGCGATGACCAATCCGCCGTCGATGAGTCGCACAACACCCCCGGCCGGTTGGAATACCCCCAATACACCCGTCCGCGCGTGTTTCGTGAGATGGAGGTCCCAGCGATCCTCCTCTCGGGAGATCATGGGGCCATTGCCCGGTGGCGAACTCAACAATCCGACCAACGAAGTCGTGCCACTCGTCCGACCCGCGAAACCGAGTCCTGATCGAGCCAATCAGTAGTCAACGCGAAGTCGATGGTCTGACGGCCAGACTCTCTGGCCGAGAAAGGGTCGTGGATCCATGAAAAACCGGTTTTTACAACTCATCGAAGAACAACAGATCGCGACCATCCGCGAGCAACGGGCAACACTCTATGAAGAGTCGATGAAAGCCCAGAAGAAAAAGGCCCCCACCGAAGCCGAAAAGCAGAATCTGATCCCGCACATTGAAATTGGTGACTTGGTCGATGTCCATCAGCGGATCCTGGAAGGGCAAAAAGAACGGGTCCAGCTATTTAGTGGTTATGTCATTGCCATGCGTGGCGATGGCTTGCAAGAAATGATTACGGTTCGCCGGATTGTTCAAGGTGAAGGTGTTGAGCGGATTTTTCCGCTGCATTCACCCAAGATCGCTAAGATCGAAGTCAAACGGTCGCACCGCGTTCGCCGCGCGAAACTGTACTTCCTACGCGATCGGGTCGGCAAGGCCACCCGCTTGAAAGAGCGCAAGTCGAAGGCCCAGTTGGTTGCCGAACAACAAAAGGCGATCGAGGAAGCGCGTCAGGCCGAAGAGGTCAAAGCCCAGGGCAAGACCCCCAGCCGTCGTCCATCGCGTTCCCGGAAGGCCAAAACGGGCAAGTCGTCATGAGCCCAGCGCTGACCACGTCGTTCACCCGCTGGCCGTGGTGGCGACGTTGGTTCGGCCAACGCTCCGAGCGAGCCGCTGCCGCCTATCTCCGCCGCCAGGGTGCACGCATCTTGGCGCGGAATCTCCATACTCGTGGCGGTGAAATTGATCTGTTGGCCCGCCAGCGCCACACCCTGTTGGTTGTCGAGGTCCGCTCGACCGAGTCTCGTGACGTTGAACGGACCGTCCAATCCATTGATCAAGCCAAACAGCGAACCTTAACGCAAGCGGCCCTGGCATTTCTGGCCGGAGCAGGCTTACTGGAAGATGTGTCGGTGCGATTTGATGTGCTGATATTGTCCTGGCCACCCGATCAGACCAAGCCCACCATTCATTACTATCCCGATGCGTTTTCCGCGGTGGGACCTGCCTATCAGATGTTTGCCTGAGCTCGGATATGAGCAACAGCGCCTCGCCCAAGGACCATGCCTTGGGCGAGGCGCGCTCGATTAACGACTGGGAACCGGCGGGGCAGAAGGCTGGGGCGTTGGCGGCGTCGGACTTGGGGTGGCGATGCCAAAGCTTTGCCGCACCATCTGCTTGGTGCTCTCGCTGACCCAAGGCTTGCCATCCGGCGCCAGGCCATCGAACGGCCCAGAGAATTCCAGGGGTAACGCATTGGCCAGGCTGGGTTCCAGGCTGCTTAACAGGGAAAGCGAACCCAGACCGGTCAGCGGGTTGCCTGCTAAGCTGCCAAGTGCAGTGAATCCTTGCGCCTGGACTTGCTCAACCTGTTCGCGGAGGCGAGGCCCGTACAGCTCCTGAAGCAACTGAGTGTAGCGGAGCTGCATGGTATAGGTCTCATCTTGAACGCGTTGATTGTTATCCTTGCGGTGATATTCGGGATACTTCTCCAACACATTCTGCCAGAGGTCGAAACCTTGGCGGTAGGCCTCCACGGCCTGAGTCTGGTTGCCAAAGCGTTGGCGAAGCTGCTTCGCTTCGAAGAAGTTTTTCCGAGCCTCGATGGCCAGATCATCCTGCTCCGCCTCGGACTCAAAAAGGTAATAGTCGTAGTTGGTGATTTGCTGGTTGACGCGGTAGTCATCCAGCCGCCGGAAGGCTTCAAACGCTTGATGGATTTCGGGATCTGCCGCCTGATCCGGGGTTTCGGCCGGGGGTTTCCCATCCAAGGTGGTGATAATTCCCAAGTCCCGAAGGAGCGAGGCTTTACGCGTGTAATCGAGCAGATCCGCTTCGGATAATTTGAGCCCGTTGAGTTCGCCGTGTTTCGACCAAAGCTCGTAGGCATCCTTCCAAGCTTGCTTTGACTTGGGGTTGGCTTCTCCCTCGGCCAAAGGCTCAGGATTGTCAATGCTGGCAAACCAGCGGTCGCCACCGATTTGGTAAGCGTCGACATCCCAACCTTCTTCATCGAACCAGCCTTCTTGCTGAAGCCGCTCCGCATGATACGACTGCGCTCGCGGGACACCTTGCCGAAACACAATGGTGGCCGGTTGTCGTGGCACCCGCTTGTTGTTGGGGATCGTACTGGGATCGATCACGCCCAACGGCTCACCCGTGGGGTCGGGTAATGGCAAGAGTGAGTAGTGGAACCAAGCCTGTGCGGCGAGGTACCCATCAAAATGATCGTCGATGACATCCGTGCCGTCGCTGGGATCATAGTCGGGGAGTTCATTGCGAAACGGCACATTGTGCTCGGTATTGTCATAAAACTTCGGAGGGAGCGTCGGGAACTGTTCAATGCCATCGACATACAGTTCCCGGGCATTGCGAAAGCGGTTTGGGATTTTGAAATTATCGGCTAAGAATTGGACCACATCGGCCGGCCGCTTACAATCCACCTTGCTCTCGCGCATTCGCCGCACCAGCTGCGGATGCTTTTGGCAGAAGGTAAGAAATTTGTCCATATCGATGTTCTGATCCGTAATACGATCCCCTCGCAAGAATCGCTTGGCGTCGCGTTCTTCCGGGGGGATGCAGCTCAGCTGGAACAGGCAGCGAAGCGTATCGACTTTGTCCGAGACACCGAACTTGTTCTGATAGTAAAAACCGATCCAGTAGCGTAGGTCGGGATTATTGCGGTTGACACGCTCGCCCTCGGCGGTGATTTGAATTCCACGGGCAATATAGTAATACATGTCTGAAAGCCGATCCGACTCAACCGAGACGTTGTAGGCCATATTCCAGCTCTGGAACAGCCAAGGCGTGAGGAAGTGCGGCTGTAACGTGGTGATCGAGTTGACGATCAGCTCCAGCTCGTTCCACTCGTGCCGCTTCTGTTTCTCGGTGGCCGACCACCACAGGCCACACAGCACCAAGCCGCGTGAACCGGTCAACAGCAAGCGAACCGACGCCCCAGTTAATTGGGTATCGCCTTTGTCGTACTCACGCAAATCCAGCTGAGCGGCCTGGGACTCGACAGTGCGGCTGGCCAGGACCGGTGGAGAAATGATGCCGCGCCAAAAGATGGTCACGGTTAAGAGCACCAAGATCAAGCCGAAGTAGTACAGCTTGCGCCGGGCGCTTGGTCGTTGAAGGGGACTTGCCATATGATCATAAACCTCAAAAAACGGAGCGAGGCCGTGTCGCTCCGGGTCGATGCCACCTTTACCAGGTCGCGACTTCGCGCGTCTTGATCAAGTAGTAGCCGAGTAAGCCCCAGGGTAGCAGATAGGCCATCAGCATGATCAAGTTTAGCAGCAGCGATTCCAACGGAACGTTGAAGCCTTCAGAGAGAAAAGAGGTCCAGGTAAACCGATCGACATCGGGAATAACGTTGATAACACGTCGCGCGGTCCAGCGCCACACCTCATCGGAGACCTGCGACACCTGGGCCAATGGAGAGGGGTCCAGGTCAATGGTCATGTTTTTCCCCGAGAGCAACCGCGTTGCGGACTCAAAGGGTCCCCCGCCGACCGAGCGATTATTGGCCAACGCAACAATGTAGTCGCGGAACAGTCCCGACAGGAACAGCATCAGGGTCAATAGCAAGCTAATCACCCCATTGAGGTACGTGCTCACCGCGACCGCAATGCCAATAATGATGCACAACCGGCACCATAATCCGAATGACCCTTTGAGGAAGTTGACATAGAACGAGCCTTCGGACTGGAGCAGATACAGATCCGGTGGAGCGACGCCAAGAAATTGACTAGGGCTCTCCAGCTTCACTTCGACTTTCACGAGTGGCATAGGGTTGCCATCTCGGTCGGTCGGTGGATCCCGTTCCAGAGCATTGGCAAAGATCCCCGGGGGAATATCGATCGCCAGCGTGTGATAGTCTTCGACCAGCTTGGAGCGAAACTGATAATAGCCAAACTTCTCCGCCAGCTGGTTGAGCTCGCTCCAACGAGGGTCATCTGGCCGAACGTTCACTTGATACAGGTTGTCAGCCCGGGCGGCTTCCTCGTAGGCGAGTCGTTCCTGAGTCCCCCCCCATTGCCAGGTGGTGACCGTGAAGGTCACCAACACTCCCGACTCGCGTTCACCCTTGGTCGTGCGAAAGATATCGAATGCAAACTCACAAGGCACCGCACCGGGCACGGTTTGACCATTCTGCTCACGGGTTCGCGTCGCCAACTCACTCGGCAGCGCGTAGAAATTCCATACCGCCCGCTGGGGGGTTCGCGGACCACCCGCGATATAGCGGCGATATTCCCATTCGCGGCCGACCGAAACGCCTTGAAAATCCTCGCCCCGCTTCAGGGACTTAAAGCTGAGTAGTCCATAGATCGGCTTGCGGGCCTTGAGGGATTCTTCCTCGGCGAGAGGATCGGGAGAACTCGCCGCGATCAGTAGCAAGCTGAATGCAGTCAGGACCAACAGCACCAGGGTCATCAGACCGGTGAAGCCGAAAAATCGCCCCAGAACAATCTCAAAGCGTTCGACCGGCTTGGTGACAATCGTGTGGATCGCCTGGCTACGCACGTCATTGGGGATACTAAAAGCGGCCAGGATGCCAAAGGGCAACACCAACAAGGCGGTCATGGCAAAATGAATGACACTGACCGTTGTGCGAACTTCATCCTCCGCCTTGATGTCGAAGAACCATTTGGCTGGAAACAGAAACACCAGGAGGAACACCAAAAAGACCCAAACGACCTTGCGGCGAACGGCTTCTTTAAACGAGATCGACGCTAAGGCCCAGATTCGACGCCAACGTAAGCGAAACAGATCCGAGACCAGAGGTTCGAGTAAGCCTAAGATTGCCGTGAGACCGGCAGCGGTAAGTAGTAGCGACAGGGTATCCCCCTGCCAAACAGGTCGATCGACGCTGACCGGAGGAGGGAGATTGGGATTTTCGCGTGTCAGTTCGATGCCGAGAACGACTCCGGCAGCGATGTACAGGCCAGCGGTCAAGATGGCCATTAGAATCATAAACGAGGAAATACGCCGTTCGCCACGCGATTCGAGCGAAGTCGACGAGGACAGCCGGTAGGCAATCCACAGTACCAGCCCCACTGCGGCAAAGCCGCCTGCATCCTGTAGCCAGGACTGCACTAAGCCCCAGAAGTCCGCCAGCTGAAGCTGGTAACGTTCCTGTACGAGAATACCGAACAGTGCGTTCACGGCAGCAGTTCCTCGGTCCAGCGGGATTGATCGAGCAATTGTCTTCGCTTATGGGATCCAGCCGCCTCAGGCCGGGCTCTGGTCACCGGAGGCGGGTGCTGCCGCACCATTGCCGTTGGAAGGTGGCAGATAGCGTCGCCCCGGACGGGTCCGTGATTCCTCGACGATCCGCAAGAACAGATCCTCCAAGGTCGTGGTGGGGTGACCCGCGAATTCCAATTCGCCGCCGTGGCGGGCAAACAGTTCTTGCAGTTCATGACGCAGTTGATCATTCATCCGCAGGTTCTTGGCTCGCACCTCGATACGATCGGCATCTTCGAGCAGGTTGTGCACCAAGCCAAGGGTCTGCAGGTCGCCGTTGTAAAGGATGGCAATGCGATCGCACACGTCCTGCACATCATCCAGGCGGTGACTACACATGAGAACGGTCTTACCCTGGGAACGCAAATCCTTGATGAGATCCTTCATCCAGCGGGTGCCCAGCGGGTCGAGGCCCGAGGTCGGCTCATCCAGGATGACCAGTTCCGGGTCATTGATCAGCGCCTGGGCCAGACCAATGCGTTGCCGCATGCCCTTGGAATACTCACGGAGGATGCGTTTTTTATCGCCGGTAAGCCCCACCTTTTCGATGAGCTCATCGGCACGTTTTCTGCGCAACGCGGGGGGCATGTCGAACAGACGACCGTAGAAGTCCAGGGTCTCTTCCGCGTTGAGAAAGCGGTACAGATAGGATTCCTCAGGAAGGTAGCCGATCCGTTCATTCTTGGTGACATTCATGGCGGGCTCGCCAAAGACGGTCGCCTCGCCCGAAGTGGGGAACAACAGCCCGAGAAGCAGTTTGATGGTGGTCGTCTTGCCGGATCCGTTGGGTCCAAGCAGCCCAAAGATCTCACCCCGATTAATTTGCAGGTCCAGGGCATTGAGGGCGGTCTTTTTCCGGCGTCCCCAAAAGTCGCGATAAATCTTGGTCAACGAGCGGGTTTCGACGATCACTTCGGGTGTCATGGCCGCTTGCCCTAGAGTCCCAAAAAGAATCAAGGTGTTCCTTCCACCGTACGTTCCGACGTCGACAAGCGTTCGTTCCGAATGCCTGTTTTTTCTGTCAGGCCTAGTAAGATTGCTCCAGTCAGGTCGTGTCGGCAAGTCCCGGCCTTCCCCAGACGCTTTCGCAAGGCTGCCCGAGCGAGTATCCTGGAAGAGATGCCTGACTTCCCCGCTCGACTTGGAGCTTGAACGTATGTTGGCACTGCCCCTGTCTCAGGTTGCTGTACATCTCCGCCCGGAGGATAACATCGCGGTTGCTGCCCGCCATCTGGCCGCTGAGACGACCATGGAGCATGCCGGGATCCACTTGCGATTGAGCAAACCAATCCCACTTGGGCATAAATTCGCCCTCGAGCCGATTGCCGCCGGTTCACCCATCCGAAAGTATGGGCAAATCATTGGCTTTGCGGCTGGCCCGATTGCCCCGGGGGAGCACGTCCATGTGCAGAATGTTAAAGTTGAGACATTTGAACGTGATTATGCCTATAGCCAGCACATCCCACCGCCCCCCGAGCCCCCCTTAGAACAACGCACCTTCTTAGGCTTTGACCGCGGCAACGGGCGATACGGGACCCGCAACTACATCGCCCTGATCAGCACGGTCAATTGTTCAGCATCGACGAGCAAGTACATTGCCGAACGAATCCGCCAGCTCAATGTCCTACGCGATTATCCCAACATTGATGGCATTGTGCCGATTGTCCACAAGTATGGTTGCGCTATGGCCTACGACGGCCCCGATCACCATCAGCTCAACCGTACTCTGGCGGGTTTTGCCCGGCACGCCAATATCGCCGCCTATGTGTTAATTGGGCTCGGTTGTGAGACCGGTCAGGCAACGCACTTGATTGAGTCGGAAGGTCTGGATCTAATCCAGCTCAACGGGAAGCGACGTGACCCGAAAGTGCTCGGCATTCAACAGCTTGGTGGGATCGGCAAAACGGTCGAAGCCGGTGTCCAGGCCGTACTCGAGCTCTTGCCTGAGGCCAATGAGGTCCATCGAGTGCCCATTCCGGCCAAACATCTCATCCTGGGCACGCAGTGTGGTGGCTCGGATGGCAACTCGGGTGTCACTGCCAACCCGGCCTTGGGCATCGCCAGTGACCTTTTGGTCCAACAAGGGGGTACCGCCATCCTGGCCGAAACACCCGAAATCTACGGAGCGGAACATCTTCTCACCCGGCGCGCGATCAACCCGGAGGTCGGCAAGAAGTTGGTTGAACGCATTCGTTGGTGGGAATGGTATGCCAGCGTGTTTGGTGCCCAGATCAACAACAATCCCTCGGTCGGCAACAAAGAAGGCGGCCTCACTACCATCTATGAAAAATCCCTGGGGGCAATCGCGAAAGGAGGCAACACCGCGTTGGTCGATGTCTTGCACTATGCCGAGCCTGCTCGGGCCAAAGGGTTTCTTGTCATGGACACGCCTGGCTATGACCCGGTGAGCATGACCGGACTCGTCGCCGGGGGTGCCAACGTGCTAGTATTCACCACCGGCCGTGGTTCGGTGTTTGGCTGCAAACCGGTGCCCTCCTTGAAGGTGGCGACCAACACACCCCTTTTTGAGCATATGACCGACGATATGGACCTGAATGCGGGCAAAATTCTCGACGGGGTGCCTGTCGAAGAAGTGGGTCGAGAGCTCTTCGAAGCGATCTTGGCCACGGCCAGCGGGCAAAAGACCAAGAGCGAGCTGGCGGGGGTTGGCGAAGAGGAATTTGCTCCTTGGAGTATCGGGCCAACCCTATAAGTCAGCCATCGCCCCCATCACCCCCATCGCTGCCGCCAGTATCCTGGTCGGCTTCGTCGTGATGCAGCTTCGGTGCATAGCCGCTATAATCTTGACCCTCACGTTCCCCGCCATCGCCCAGGCTCGGGTCGAGTGAGCTATGCCGCTGTTCATCAGATTGCTCCTTTGACAGCAGGTAAATCAGCAGAACTGGCAAGCCAATAATGAGAACCGCCACGACTAGCACCAGAGTGAAATTCACTCCAAAAACCTCCACCCCTACCAGGCCAGGCAGTGATAGATAGGCCAGCATGGTGTTTACCATGACATTTCCTCGCGATTCCCAGGATTCAATCGAGTAAACGGCTTATTGTGAAGAGTCCTTTTTGATGTGGCAAGGGACAACACACCGCACACATCCGTGGCACTTGCTCCGTTTCGCAGTGCAGGAGTGCAGCCTGATGCAGCGGTTGGTGGAACCGTGTCTCGACCGGAGATGATAGCTGGAAATGCCAAAAGCACCGCTCCGAGGTTGGAGCGGTGCCCAGAAGCACTCACCTCAATAGCGATGGAAAGTGCCGTAGTAGCAGGGTGACGTGGGTGGTTGGAATTGGCCAGGGAATGGCTCACGCGGGGGACGCTTGCCAAAAAACTGCCGACAGCTGCCGAACAGAAAGCAGGCATCGCTGTGGAAGGTGCCGCAGCCCAAAGGAGCAGCACAACCATACCTCTGCTTTTGACTCTTCCCACCAAAGAGTCGGCGAAACAGCCCAGAATCTTCATCCTCACCGGCACAGTCAATGCAATCGTTCGCGGGGGTTGGAGCACAGCTGGCACAACCACCACTCGACGGCGGAGCGGCCACCGCACAACTGGGGCAATTCCCATGACTCGGGACAGGGGGTACCGCCCCATGGGCCGGAGCGGGGCTGCTCGAATGGAGCGGAGGGACATTGGCCGGGGGAATCAGTTGGCCATTCACAACTGGCTGAGCCGAGCTCACCGGCGGAACCACTGGGGTGGTTTGCACGACCGGAACGACAGTCGTGGTTCGCCGCGGGGGCTCGGCACCGAACAGGCTTATGGCCGACAGCCCCACCAGGAGCGACAGGCCAAACCAGCTTTTACTTCGCAACATGGATCCATCCTTCCAGTCGAGGCCTCCGGGCCTCACCAAGATTGCAACCGAATTCAACATGGCCTTCTTGGAATCGGACGGCGAGCCGGATGTGAATCGAGCATTCCAGATGCCCTAGGGCAATTGCTGCTTACGCCATACGGATTGTCAGGCTCCTACGGAGGCTCCTATCCAGGTCGGTTGTAGGAGCCTGCCCGAGGAACCAGAATTCTCCGCTCGCTTGCTGGCACAATGCCCACTTCGTGCCGTACAATCACCGCGATTCATGCGATCCGTGCAAGGAGACTGAGCATGCAACATGGCTGCTGGAGTGGGTTGGTCCTGGTGCTTAGTGTAAGCCCAACCTTTTGCAACGGGGCAACCCCGCGAGAGAATATTGCCGTTTTACGCCAGGTCGGCGCCAATGGCCTGGGCAGTAGCAAGGCAGCCCAGGCCTGGAAGGAGTTGGCAGCACTCCCAGCGACTGAGATTCCAACGCTCTTGGCGGCGATGGATAAAGCATCGCCACTGACCCGCAACTGGCTCCGAGCAGCCATCGATGCAATTATCGAAGGTGAGACCAGTGCGAAATTACCGCTCGCAGATCTCCAGGCCTTCGTCAAAGACACGCAGCATGCCAGTGCTCCGCGTTTTTTCGCCTATCAGCTCTGGAGCCGGGTCGATCCCGATGTCGCCAAGCAGTACCTGGCCGAATTGCTCGACGATCCCAGTCCCGCATTGCGGTTTCTTGCCGTCAAGCAACTGCTAACGGAAGCCGAGGCACAAGCGAAGGCCAAAGAGGAGGCGGCGGCCAAACAGACTTATCGCCGCGCCTTTGCCGCCGCGAGGGATCAGTATCAGATCGTGAGTGCAGCCCGCCAGCTCGAGTCGATGGGGGAGAAGATCAACCTCACGAAGCATCTCGGTCTGGTGATCGACTGGCAAGTGATCGGCCCGTTCCCCAATGAAAAGTCGACCGGGATCGACACCGTTTATCCCCCCGAGCAACAGTTCGAGCCCAACGCCTCCTATCCTGGCAAGAACGGTCCGGTGCAATGGCAAGCCTTCTCCTCCAAAGATAAATTGGCAATTGTCGATTTCAATGCGGCGATTGGTCAAGATACGGAGGTGGTCGGCTACGCCTTGGCAGAGTTTTTCATTGACGAAGCGCGGGAGGTAGAGATTCGCTTGGGCAGTTTTAATGTCTTTAAACTCTGGGTGAACGGCGAGCTCGTGCTGGCCCGGAGTGATGCCTATACTGGCATGCGTCTGGACCATTATTCGACCCCGGCCAAGTTAAAGAAGGGGAAAAACACCATCCTGATCAAACTGGCTCAGGATGTCCCACCGCCCCAATTGCCACAGAAACTCTGGCAGTTTATGCTTCGGGTCTGTGATCCCCAGGGTGTGGCGGTCCACTCCCAGGCCCCGGCAACCCCTTGAGCCAAGGAGATAAATGATGGCATGCCGATACATGATGCTGTGCCTCCTCCCCTGCTTGTTGGCAGGCGATTGGCGGCAATTTCGCGGTCCGGACGCACAGGCGATCAGCCCAACCGCATTGCCCCGAGCGTTGGACGCCGACAACAATATCGCCTGGAAGGTGCCGCTCCCGGGCCGTGGGCTGAGTAGTCCGATCGTGGTCGGTGACCGCGTCTTTGTGACCGCTTCGGGGGGCGACCGCCAGAACCAATTGTACGTGATGGCTTTTGCCGCCAAAGATGGCAAGCCCCTGTGGCAACGCTCCTTCTGGGCCACCGGTCCTACCGCCTCCCATCCGAAAACTTGTATGGCCGCGCCAACCCCGGCTTCCGATGGTCAGGTCATCGTTGCTCTGTTTGCCACCAATGACCTTGTCTGCCTCGACTTGGATGGCAATCCCCGCTGGATTCGCTCTCTGTATGCCGAGAACGTCGGAGCCACCGATGGACGTGGCCTGGCCTCGTCACCTTTGATTGTGGACGACACCGTTTTGGTGCAGATCGAAAACCTCAATACCTCGTTCGCTGCCGGGATCGACCTGGCCACCGGCCAAAACCGTTGGCACATCGATCGGCCGCACGGCTACAATTGGACTTCTCCCATCCCCCTGCCCAGCGCGGACGGTGAGAAGCCCCGGGTTCTCCTTCAGGGCCTGGAGCAACTCGATGCAATCGATCCGCACTCCGGAAAGATCATCTGGAGCCTCAAGCGACCCAGCGATGCCATTGCCTCAAGCATCGTTGCCGGGAATACACTGTATGTCCCTGGCGGAGAAGGCTTAACGGCGTTCGAGCTACGTGGCAATCAAGCCCCCGAACCACGCTGGCGGAATCGCCGGCTCAATCCCAGCACGGCCAGTCCGATTGTGCTAGGCGAGCGAATCTATAGTCTGCGCGGTTCCCTTTTGGTAGCCGCCAATCGCCTCGACGGTGAACTCATCGGTCGGCTGCGTGTCAAGGGGCCGTTTAGCTCCTCACCGGTGGCCGCTAATGACCTGCTTTATTGCTTTAGCGAAGATGGCACTGCCACTGTCGTACAACCCTCGGCCAGTGGTGAGGATACCATCCTCAGTACCGGCGAGCTCGGTGAGACCATCTTGTGCACCCCCGCCATTGCCAACCAGGCCATGTATGTACGTAGCGACCAGCACTTGTGGAAGATTCAACAAACCCCCTGACCGAGAAAAAAGAAAGGTCGATCATGCTCGTATGGACTCGCATCCTGGTCAGCCTGAGCTTGTTGCTGCAAGCGAGCGCGACAAGCGAGGCCGACAACTGGCCTCGCTTCCGCGGCCCCAACGGTGCTGGTGTGGCCAGCGACGCTGACCTGCCGGTTGAATGGTCGGCGACTAAGCACCTAAGCTGGAAGGTCGAGCTGCCGGGTACCGGCAATGGTTCGCCGATCATCTGGGAGGACCAGCTGTTCCTGCAAACTGCGGCCGAGAATGCCTCCAAGCGATCCTTGGTCTGTTTGGATGCTCTGAGCGGGAAGCTAAACTGGCGCATCGACCTGCCCGGCGGTCCCGCACGGATGCACCGTAAGAACTCGCTGGCTTCATCGACCCCGGCCACCGACGGGAAACGCGTATGTGCCCTGTTTTGGGACGGCCAGCGCTTGGAGTTGCTGGCATGTGACTTAAAGGGCAGGAAGCTTTGGCAAAAAGACCTAGGCAGCTTCACGGGCAACCACGGGGCCGGCACCTCACCGGTGCTGCATCGTGACTTGGTTCTGGTCGTCAACGATCAGGACGGCTCTGCGGAGGTCATGGCTTTTGACGCTGCGACGGGGGAACTGCGTTGGTCTCAGCCACGCAAAGCGTATCGCGCTAGTTATGCCGCCCCCATCCTGCGAACGAATGAACAGGGTGTGGAGGAGCTGATCGTCGGGAGCACAGCCGGCGTCACCGCGTACGCCCCGCTGACGGGCAAGGAACTGTGGCACTGGGAATGGCAATGGCAGGAAGGGGCTAAGGCTCTTCGCATGGTCGGAGCCCCCATCGCCAGTGAAGGAATGGTCTTCGCCAGCACCGGCGATGGCGGCGGCGCCCGTAGCTTCGTCGCCCTGAAGCCAAAGGCCGCGAAGGCCACGGTGGTTTGGGATAGCCGCCGCGATGTACCCTATGTCCCGTCTCTGCTCGTTCGGGGCAAGTACCTGTTTGCCGTCCACGACACCGGACGTGCCGCTTGCTTTGTCGCGGCCACCGGCAAGAACCTCTGGGTCGAACGCCTGGCCGGACCAGTGACGGCCTCGCCGATCTTGGTCGACGGCAAGATCTATTGCGTCGATGAGCTCGGCACCACCTGCGTCTTTCCTGCCGAGCCGGAGTTCGATCTGCTGGCCAAGAACCGTCTCGAGGACCGAGTCTTCGCCACCCCGGCGGTCAGCGACGGCAGACTGTATATCCGCGGTCGGAAGCACCTCTATTGCATCTCCAAAGAATAAAGGCATCCATGCCGGACCCGCCAGCACCGGAGGGTCCGGGTTTTTCTCCAAACCCCGGAAAATCTCCTCGGCGGTGTCGTCATTAGCGTGATGAACGCGAGCGAACTGGCGACCCTGATCGACACCCATGCCGCGGCGCTTGTACTTTACGCCCGTCAGTGGTCGGCCGCGCCGGAGGATGTCGTCCAGGAAGCGTTCCTCAAACTCATGGAGGCCCGCAAGCCGCCGCCTAACTCGGTCGCCTGGTTGTACCGGGTGGTGCGACACCGGGCCATCGACGCCGGGCGAGTGGCTCGCCGGCGGCAACAACGCGAGGCCCGGGTGGCCCGTCCGGAGGGCTGGTTCGTCGAGCCGGCCGTCGACGGTCTGGATGCCGCCGCGGCGGTGGCAGCGCTGGAGCAACTTCCAGGCGAGCAGCGTGAGGTGATCGTCGCCCGGCTCTGGGGAGGGCTGAACTTCGAACAGCTCGCCGCGGTCATTGGCTGTTCCGTGAGCACTGCTTACCGTCGCTTTGAAGCAGGAATCCAAGGTTTGCGGGAGGTTTTGAAGATTCCATGTCGGACCCAGTAATCGAGTCTTTACAGCGGCTGTCTCCGGATCCCGGCCGGCTAAACCGCGACCAGCTGTTGTTCCTAGCCGGGCTGCAGACGGGTCGGCGAACGTCGGGGTGGCGCTGGCTGGCACGACTGCTACTGCTCACCCAGGCCGTGACACTCTGGGTCCTTTGGCCACGGCCTGTGCTGACGCCGCAAACAGTAACGCCGCCAGCAGAGGCGGTGCCGGCACCGCTGCCGGATGCGCCCCCCTCTCCCCGCCCTCCCGACTTGCTGGCCTACGACCGCTTCCTGGGCCCTCCGCCCGGGTACGACAACCTCCGCGGCGACACCATTGTCTGGACGATCGGGTCGCTGCGGCGAACCGAGTGAACTCGCAAACCTCCATAATAATTTACATTTCAAGATTCATTGACGTTGGAGAAACCTGATGGTTCCGACGCTGTTCGTCTGCGCGACGCTGATCTCGGCCGTGCCAAGCGATGCCGATACCGAGCTCATCCCGTTACAGGTCCGCCCGATGGCCGCCCCGGTGCCGCTGCTGAAGGTCCAACTACTCCCGGAGTTTCACGAATTGGAACCGGGCAACCAGGTCCAAGAATACATGAAGTGCTTCATGGAACAGCAACGCTTCTTCTTCGACGAACCAATGCAGGAACAGCGTGAGAAGTGGCTGAAGATGCCTCGGTCGGAGCTCCCTACCGTCCGGGTGCTCCAGAACTATGACAATCTCACGGTGACGCGGATCGACCGGGCTGCACGGAGGAATCAGGTCGACTGGCAGATGCTCACCGAAATCCGCCGCGATGGGATCGCGACCCTGGTGCCTGACATCCAGCAGATTCGCCTCCTCGCAGATGTCGTGCGGCTCAGACTCCGCGGTCAGATCGCCGTGCAGGATTTCGCCGGGGCGATTCACTCGCTCAAGACCCTGTTCGCCCTAGCCCGGTCCTTTGAAGAACACCCCGCCCTGATCGGCCATCTGGTCGGCGGCTCGATCGCCGACCACACACTCGACGCCATCCATGAGTTGGTGGAGCAACCCGCTTGCCCCAACCTGTACTGGGGCCTGACCTACCTCCCCGACCCGCTCGTTGGACTGCACAAGGGCTGGCAAGGGGAACGCGACCTCCTGGCCAGCGAGTTCGCTCGGGTGCCGACCGACCGGGTCATGACCCAGGAAGAAATCCAGAAAGCGCTCGACGAGTTCCGTAAGCTGTACCGCTGGTCGATTCACGACCCCGCCGTGCTCAAACGGTTTAACACCTGGCTGGACGAACAGGCTGAGGACTCCAACTACCTGGACCGCGCACGGCAAGAACTGGCCAAGGCCGGCTACCCCAAGGTCAAGAACCTGTTGATGCTGTCCGGACAAATCTTGTTGCTCAAGAGCCGGCTCGACTACGAAGTCTGGCTGGACCGGCTGATCGCCCGGTCCCAGCTGCCGTACTGGCAGGCCAAACGGGGCCTGGCCGCGATCGCCGCGGCCGCCGACCGGCCGGAAAACTGGGCGGCGAAGATCGTCTACCCCATCGCCCAGCGCAGCTGGGTTATGCAACTGCGGCTCCGCCAGCACATCGCCATGCTGCGGGTGGTCGAGGCGGTGCGGCTGTACGCCGCCGGCCACAACGGGGAGTTGCCCGAAACCCTCAACGCGCTGGAAGTCCCGGTGCCACCTGACCCAGTCACCGGACAACCGTTCGCCTACACCCGCAAAGGCCAGACGGCAACGCTGCGGAGCACCAGGCCGGATTTCAAGGACGAGTGGGTCAAGTTTATCCACGGCTACCGGATCACCATGGCCGAGCCTGAGGGCCACTGAAAAACCCCATGGTGTTCGGCACTAGAGTTGCCGCGGTCCGGGTGGCCCGCTCGGAGTCGGCGACGGGCGTGGGAAACGCCCGGTGCGTCGGGGGCATGGCAATGCCCGGGTTGGGGAGCATGCCCCGCGTCGCTCCCGCGCGGAGTCCGGGGTAGCCTGGCCCACGTTCGCCGGTGCAGGGGAAACATCCGGGGGTGGCGAATGCCTTAGCGTTTCCCACGCCCGTTGCCGACTCCGAGCGGGCCACCCAGCCGGCAACCCTGCGAGGCCGTTGAAAAGCGCGGAGAAGACCCACCACCAATCATCGTGCCGAACACCTTTGCTGAAAAACCCACCGAGCCGCGATGTCGCGGCGGGCCAGCCGATGGCTCCCCTCGTTGCGGATCACGCGCAGAATCTGTGACGGCCATGCAATAGGGCGGCCAGTTTGACGCAGCGGGTCGACTCGCCGCCCACCAGGGACTGTTACTCCGCGAACGCGGTAAACGCCTCGGCCACCTTACCCGACTCGACGTCGCCAGTGTGTACGTAGACACCATAACGGAGCTTGAGGTGCTCGCCCTTGTCCAGCTTAACCAGATCGGTCTGCCCCTTGCGGTCGGGGAACCGGGAGCGCTGGCGGCCGAACGGATTGGCCGCCAGCAGGCCGTAGCCGCGAGCATGCCAGCAGGCCTGCACCGAGTTCGACGGGGCGTCGAAGATCGCAATCCCGACCTCCTCGCCGTCGACCTTGCCCGAATAGTCGCACCAGCGGGCCTGACGGCCCCATAGATTCTTCTCTTTCTGTTTGCCTTGGTCGTTGGTCAGAACGCCCCCCTTGCGCTCGGTGAGCTGGTCGTTGACTCGCACGCCCATCGAGCCCTCCTTGGTGTCGCCGAATGTGATCGGACAGACGCTGGCAGCCAAGTCGCAGTCCAACACCAGCAGCCAACCCTCGGCCATGGGCTTGACGGTGATGGTTCGCGTTTCGTCGAGGATCTTCTGGCCCTTGGGGGTGAGCCACTCGTTGGAGGTGACGACCTTGCCGATCTCACCGCCGGTGGATCCTATCTTAACATTCGTACAAACAATATGACCGTGACCGGGGTGCTCCGCCCAGTAATCCACCCCGGCGACATTCGGAATCTTGACCTTGAGTTGGATTCCTTCGGGAATGACATCGCCGTGACAAAACCATAGCGATTTCTGATGCACATGGTCGGTACTGCCGCCCTTGGTCGCCTTTTCCATCGGCCAGGCGCGGGTGACGGGGACCTGTCCGGGAGCCATCACCGGCCAGAAGTAGGGTTTGGCCACCTTGGGGCCGATGTGGTATTCGGTCAACAGTTTACCATCCTGGACAAACTGGACCGTGTTGGCCGTCTTTTCGACCTGAATCTGGGCACCCACCGGTGCGCTGGCAGTCATAAGCACGAGTAGACTGGCGAGGATACGCAACTTCATGATTCGACTCCTCGGGAAGAGAATGGACCTTGTTCGTCATCCTAAGAGGAGCCGCCGCGAAAGGGAAAGTGAATTCGTGCTTAGGTTCGCGGTTTGGCTAACTGCACCAACAAGCGTTCAAGCAATAACTCCGACTTTAGTGGGCTACTCCCTTTCATGCCGAGCTCGACCTCGAGCATCCACTCATAGAGCTTTTCTAGTCGCCGGTGGCCTAAGTGGCGGAGCTGTTGCCGCAGACCATCCCGTTTGGACCGCCAGTGAACGGCAATGCCCGCTTCATCCATCGCCGCATCGATAGGCATGCCCTGCCGCACTAAAAACCCGGTCTGAGCAAGTTCGCGAAGCTGTTTGCGAAAGGCACCCAGGATTTGTTGTGGCTCTTCATTTTGTGCGAACAGCTCTTGCAGGATCTGCACTGCCGCGGAAGGGTTACCCTCGCCCACCGCGGTGAGAATTTTCCAGATGTCCGCCTCGCGGCTACGACCCACCAGTTGATCGACATCCTCCACTTCGATGCTGGCCCGCGTACCCACATAGGTAGCGAGCTTGGCCAGCTCCTGATCGAGCATCCCCATGAACGGTCCCACAAGGTCGACCAGGAGCTGGCCGGCAGACGTCGTAAGTCGCTTGCCCGTTTGAGCCTTGGCCCACTTGATACACCATGCCGGCAACCGATGTGATGGCAACGCTTTACAGTCAATGCGGCGACTCGTCTTAATCCGCTTGGACAGCTTGGTGGTTGCCGGAAGGCTCTTGACATCAAGAATCAGCACGCCACTCGTCGAGGGAGTATCGACATATTGTTCGAGCGCTGGACGATGACGGGTGACAAACGGATCGGCCTGTTGGATGATAACCAGGCGACGTGAGGCAAGAAAGGGCAGCGTGTCCAACTCATTGCGCACGGTGGAAAAGTCGAGCTTGTCACCGGGATAGCTGGACAGAGCAAAGGCGGGATCGCCCTGTTCAAGAATTTTGGGCTGCAGGACCGCGAGCACTTGTCGCTTGAGAAAGTCCTCATCCCCCACCAGGAAATAGTACGGCTCAAGCGGGGCCTTGGCCGCGTTATCCAGAAACTCCAGTGCCTCCATGCCGGACTCCCTCAATCACTTGCCGGGGCACGCCAATATCGATGACCCGGACCTCGCCCGTCCATGCGCGGGCCTGAGCAAAGCCGACCTTGGGCGCGACAAAGGTGGCGGTGTGCGATGCCCGCACCGTGGGTTCATACGGCGTCCCCGTGTTGCAGTCCAGACCAGACGGTACATCGACAGCCAGGACGTATCCCCCACGTTGGTTGATCGCCCGAATGACGTTGGCAAATGGCTCGTGCGGGGCACTGGTCATGCCCGTGCCCAACAGGGCATCGACCACCCAGCCAGCCGCGGCGAAGCGTTCCTGGACCACTGCCGGTTCAGGGAGGACCAGCAAGGGCACACTCATTTGTTTTAGTATATACAGATTGATCGCTGCATCCCCATGAATGCTCTCTGGCTCAGCGAAGAGAAGCACCTCAACGGGTATGCCCCGGTTGTCGAGGTGGCGGGCAATTGCGAATCCGTCGCCGCCGTTGTTGCCCTTGCCACAAACAATCAGCACTGGTCGATCATCGGTACGCAACTCGACCAGCCAATCGGCGGTACCACGACTGGCGTTTTCCATCAGGATGACCCCGGGCATGCCAAATTCTTCGATGGCATGCTTGTCGACGAGCCGGACCTGATCGCGGGTAAGGGGTAGTTCGTTCATTTTCTGGGGGGGGTGGGTTGAAGCTGCAGTTCATAGTCCCACTGGCCAATTCGGTCACGCTGGCGGCTGAGCTGCAACTCGCGGCCAAACACAGCCGAGTGGATCCAACCCGCTCGGGGGGGCACCGCTTGGTAATCTGCAGGCGTTCGTTCCAGGATGTCAAAGCGCAGGTCGTCGCCACGGGCGTCGATCAGCCAATACTCCGGGATCCCAGCCCGGTGATAGCCGTCGCGCAAGAGATCGTTGTCCTTGGTCACCGAGGAGGGGCTGACCACCTCGACGACCAGGTCGGGCGTACCCCGCACCTCGACCACATCAAGGCCGTCTGCACTCGCGACCAACTGGACGCGACCAGTTTCCACGGTTTCCCAGGCAACGAACATGCTATCCGGTTCGGTTGCGAAGTCCGCTTCATGATTGGTCAACAGCATCCCATCGGGGAACCACTTCCCCAGGTCCGCCTTTTTGGTCAGATCCCCAAGCACGCGGCCAAGTTCCATCTTTACCGCGTTATGCGAACCGAGCCGTTCAGGCGACATGTCAAGGAAAAGCTCCCCCTGGAAGTAGGTCGCGGACAGGTCCTCGGGAAAATCATCGCCGGTGACCCAACGACGGAACCCCGCCAGGGTCGATGCCCCGGCAGGGACGCGCAAGGCCTGCTCCAAACGTCCAGGCAGGTTCATGCTGGTCTCAGCTTAACTGTTTGCGGACCTTCTCCAGCAGCTTTTTGGTAGCGCGGATGCCCGCCGGGGCCGGCATCGACCGGCCCTCGAACTCGATGCCCACATAACCATGATAGCCGGCATCGAGGACGATCTGCATCATCTTTAGGTAATCGGTGGCGACCTCGTTGCCCGCGGCGTCGAAGTTATTCGACTTGGCGCTGACCGCCTTGGCAAAGGGCATCAATTCCTTCACCCCCTGGTAGCGGTCGTACATCTCATCCTTGCTGACGCGGAAGTTCCCAAAGTCCGGCAGGGTGCCAATGTTGGGCTTGCCGACCATTTTCATGACGCCGGCCAGCCACTGGCCGTTGGACGACAGACCGCCGTGGTTCTCGACCAGCACGTTGAGGTCGTACGGAGCCGCGAGATCGCAGAGCATGGCCAGGCCATTGGCCGCCCGCTCTTGCTGTTCTTTGTAGCTGCCACGGCTGCCGGCGTTGACGCGAATCGAGTGGCAGCCCAGCGCCTTGGCCCACTCGAGCCAGGCCTTGTGGTTGGCCACGGCCTGCTTGCGCTTGGCCTCGTTCGGGTCGCCCAGCTGGCCTTCGCCGTCGCACATGATCAGCAAGCTTTTGACGCCCTCCCCGTCGGCCACCTTCTTGAGCTCGGCCAGGTAGGCCTCGTCGCCCTTCTTAGCCTTGTAGAACTGGTTGACGTACTCGATGGCGTCGATCTGATAGTCGTTCTTGGCGATGCGGGCGAAGTTCAACGGGTTAAGATCGCCGTTGAAAAACGCCCGGTTGAGCGACCACTGTGCCAGAGAGATCTTGAACAGAGGCTGCTTGTCCTGGGCCAGGGCGCCGGCGGCGCGGCCCATGACGCCGAGGCTCAGACCGGTGGCTAGGGATTGCTGCAAAAACGCACGACGTGTCGTCTGCATCAGGGTCTTCTCCAGATCAAAGCAAACGGGATCTTAGGTTAAAGCAAGACGATTCTACGCCGTGCGGCATCCCGTCGCAACTGACCGGCGCTCTCTGGGTGGTTGACGGTCGGGCTCAGAATTCGCCGGGAATTTCGCCGCCGTTTCGGCTGCCCAGCGCCCGCCAAACCAGAGGTTCGATGTTGTTACGGATGGTTCGCACCGAGCCGTCCATCAGCGCGGTATTGACGACTCCGGTGTGATAACTCCGCGCGGTGATGGCCGCATAGGTTGGCTGGGTGGCGCTTTTGCCTTCCTGAAGAGAATTGAAATCGATGTCATAGACGCGTCCATCGAGACTATAAGGCACCTTTGTGTTCGGCGGAAACACCGTGGTGATGCCCGAATGATGCACGCGGCCGTCGGGCCATTCGGTGTGTCCGGTATTGTCATTGGTCGCCGGGCCGAGCTTGTGTTGGCCACCGGCGGCCAGGCCCGCGATCTGGGCCGGGCTGGTCGGGATCATCGGACCAGGATCACTGGTGTTGCGGACATAGGGAGTAAACGCTTTGACTTCCCCAGCACACAGTGTGTTGCTCAGGCCGTCCTGAATGCTCATCGGCCGGATTCGGGCATTGGGATGGAACACGCCATCGCCGCCGCGACCGGTACGTGGGTCATAGACAAACCAGCTACCAGAGTTGAAGCCATAGTTGTTGGGATAGACGTACGGTAAGCCATTCTTGGTCCGCACCATATCATTGGTCTCGCTGGGACAGATGAACACCGGTATGCGCAGCTGTGGCACGCCGGTGTCAAGCTGTTCGTCCCAGGGAACCTCGAGGTTGACGCGGACGCCGGCGTTGCCCTGTTCGATGTATTCGAGGATGCGTCCATGGACGGACCAGGAGCCGTTGTTGGTCCCAAAGATCGCACCCACGGGAGCCAGCATGCTGGGGGGATAACGCCCCAACGCCGACTCGTAGTTGTGCACCGCAAGGGCGAGCTGTTTGAGGTTGTTCTGGCACTTCATGCGATTGGCCGCCTCGCGGACCTTCTGCACGGCGGGCAAGAGCAGACCGATCAGGATAGCAATGATGGCGATCACCACCAACAATTCAATCAGCGTAAAACCAGGCCGACGACGGGACATAGCTTCATCCTTCTCAGGCGAATCCATGGAAGCGTGAAAATCGCACCAGAACACGCAAGTCTGGTGCCACCGTTGGCGGTGGCACATTTCCTAAGATAAAGGCCAACGGCTGGCCTCAAGCTGTCTGTTTCTTGCCCACAACTGGCACAGCACTGACCAGACGAGGAAGATCCCTTGACAGCCCTACTGACACCCTAATATTGTTTATTAGGCTAGCCTAAATACATCTGAAGTGAAAGCAAATCAATCCCCCGGAGCTTTCCATGCCTCGACGTTATGGCTTCACATTGATTGAATTGTTGGTGGTGATCGCCATCATTGCTATCCTGATCGGTCTGCTCTTGCCCGCCGTGCAGAAGGTCCGCGAGGCGGCCAATCGCATGAAGTGCCAGAACAACCTCAAGCAGCTCGGTCTGGCCCTGCACAACTTCCACGACGCCAACCAGCACTTTCCGGCGGGATATGTGGCATTCCCGACTCGCGACGGCAGTGGTCCGGCCGAAGCCGCGATCGATCCTTCGACTTGGGACGCCGCCCCTGGTTGGGGCTGGGGGGCACTCCTCTTGCCCTATGTGGAACAGGGAACGATCAGTAATCGCATCGGCACGATGCAGTCAATCAATAATCCGATTTGGAACCCGATCCACACGGATGTCATCGCTACGAAACTGCCGATTTTCCTTTGTCCATCGTCTTCGGGCGGTGAGGATGCGTTTGTCGTCCGCAATGCCTCGGGCGGTCCGCTGCAGCTGGGTAGTGGTGAGCTGCGTTTGAGCCGTTCCCATTATGTGGCCAGCCACGGGCAGGAGTCGTGCTGGGGTGAATGTGGGGCTGCCCTGACGGGCATCGTGTTCACCAATATTTATACAAGTGAAACGCGAGAAGTAGTGGTCAACGGCGATGTGTCGCGGGTGGCCGATGGCCCGTTCTACCGCAACTCGCGGACTCGGATTACGCAGGTCACCGACGGTACCTCGAACACCATCTTTCTGGGCGAGCACTCCTCGCGGCTGAGCGAGAAGACCTGGGTCGGCGTCATCCCACAGGCATTCACCTTCCCACAGTTTACCAGCCCGGAGAATGGGCCCGATGCCGCGGCCACGCTGACGTTGGTGCATGCTGGGCCATCAGGAGGCGAGCTCGATATAACCGGTTTGCCGATTATCCACCCGATCAATTTCCCGACCTACCATGTCGGGCAGATGTTTGCCGAGCACACCGGTGGTGGCAATGTCACCTTTGGCGATGGCTCAGTCCGCTTCATCCGCGACTCTATCCCGCTTCTGACTTTTGCCGAGCTATCAAGTATCAACGAAGGCGAAGTGATCCGCGAGGACTTCTAACCCATGCGTAACCGATACCGCTGGATCCTCCTGTATGTTCCTCTAGCCTTGGTAGGGTGTGGCTACGGCAAAACGAGCCCAAAGGCCTATGAAATTGCGAAGGCCCTCGTGTCGATTTGCGATCGTCAGGCGAAGGACCGGCTGGACAAGGTGGCACAGATGGTAGAGGATGCCCATCAGGTGGGTGAGTTGTCTGCTCGGGAAACTGAATGGCTCCGGGACATAATTGCCGATGGCCGCGCCGGGAACTGGGCCAAGGGCCAGGCCGCCGCTCGGGAACTGATGCAGGCCCAGGTCGAGGGTGGCCCTTGACCCAATCAGTGGGAGAGATGATGCAGCGACTAATCCCATGGCCCATCGTTATCTGGGTGCTGTTCCCTGGCTGTACCCAATACCCCGAAGTGACCCGGCCTGAGAACCTGGACTTGCTGAACCAGCTGTGCACAGCCTGTGCCGCACGTGATCCCGAGCAATTAGCTGAGGTCCAGACGGTCGTCGACCAACGACAACGTGAGGACAAGCTCGGAGAACAGGAGGCAATCTTCTTTCAGGCCATTCTGGCGAATGCTCGGGCCGGGAACTGGAAAGCTGCCGCACAATCGTGCCAGACCTTTCAAAAAGCGCAAAATCGCTAGATTCTCTTGCCCTTCGATGGAGATCTTCTTCGACGAATACCTATCTCCCGTCCTCAGGGTGAGCGGGATACGACTCGCACGAAACTCCCAGCGGACCATTCTCCGCACGGTATTGGGAACCCACTTGGTCGACATAGTGGGCTTTGCTCTCATCGATTTCCCCGCAACCACACTGGCGGCATGAAGGTTTGCTTCCTCGACGGCAGCGTACGGTTGGTCGGTGCCAGCGTTGACCTTGCCAGCTGGCGTGCGTTCGCGACGCGCAACGGCGGCGAGGTGATCCGCCATAACTGAGCCACTCACGGGGCCGGGTGCGAGCAGCTCTCGACCCCGTCTTCCATCATTCCGAGGCCCGTGGCTACTCTCTCAGACCCTCTTTGGGGGGCTGTCGCCGATAGGTCAAGCGTTGTAAACGCTCCTGTCCCGTGGGGCAGATATCGTTGACACAACAAGCACGACAATCGGGGTTGGTAAAATGACAAGTCTTTTGCCCATGAAACATGAGCAGTTCGTGATGATCATAGACTTGTTGGGCAGACCAATCGCTAGGTAATAATCCTTCAAGCCAGGCGTGGGCGGGTCCGACCGCCATATTGTCGGGGACGATCGCGAGCCGAGCAGCCACTCGATGATGGTGACTATCGACTGGCAACGCGGGCATGCGCAAACGACTAAACAAGAGTACGGCAGCACTCGTCTTGGGGCCGACACCGGGTAGCTGGGTCAGCCAGGCGCGGGCCTGCGGGACGCTCAGCTGGGTTAAAAAATCGAGCGACAGCTCACCGCCCCGACGAGCTGTGATTTCGCGGAGCACTTGTTGAATCCGCGGTGCTTTTTGCTCGGGCCAGGTACAACCGGCGATGGCCGCCTCGACATCCCCGGTCGGGGCATCGCGGACGGCGGTCCAGTCTGCGAAATGCCGCTTCAAGGCGTGATACGCCTGGGTCGAGGCGGGATTGCGCGTCCGATGCGAGAGTAGAGCGGCGACCAATTCATCCAATGGTGGTTTTGCGGAGAAAAAGTCGACCGGGCAGCCATAAGCTTGGCATAGTCGTTCATGGACGGTACGTAGGCGTTGCCGAGCCTGGTCCAAGTCAGGCGAATTGCGGTTCCTCCGTGGCATGCTGGGTTACTCCTGGTCAACAACCGGAGTGATCCCCAGGGGATATTCGGCCAGCGTTAATCCGAGGCTTGGCAGTGCCTGCAATCGCTGCCAAGCCTGAGTCACTTCGCGTTCGCGAGAACAAACATAATCCGCATCCAGTGCCGCTTTCGAGAATCCCCCGCTGAGATGGATCGGAGGAAACGCAGGGTCTTGGATATACTGGGCGAGTTCTGGGTTACAGCGGATGTGCCGTTCAGGGTGCAAGTGCAGCTGCTCAAGCCGCACCTCCCCTAAGATGTAGCGTAAATACAGATCTGAGTCGACGATCCGTTCGACATCGCGACCGCAGACCTGGCAACAGTAGCCCTCATCACAACGTGCCATTGGTGTGCCTCCTGGCAAAAAATTTCCCTACTTTGAGCTTATCGAATTGTCCGAGCTATTTCCTGCTTGAAGTGCTCTGGGCAATGGCATACATTCCCCACACCCAGACAAGGCGATCCCCTCAGATCATCCCACCAGGAGAGACCGGCATGAGCATGAATGCACCACTGAACCGCAAGCTTCGTATGGGGCTGATCGGTGGCGGCCAGGGAGCGTTCATTGGCGGCGTACATATGCGGGCAGCGTTGCTCGATAACCGAGCGGAACTGGTTGCTGGTGCGCTGTCATCTGACCCCGAACGGGCCAAGGCCTCCGCCCCTGCCTTCGGCATCCCCCCAGAACGTGCCTACGGCTCTTATCAAGAGATGGCCGCTGCCGAGGCGAAACGACCACGGGGCGAGCGCGTCGACTGGGTCAGTATCGCCACGCCCAATCATACCCATTTCGACATTGCCAAAACCTTTGCCGAGGCCGGCTTCAACATCATGTGTGACAAGCCGATGACCTTTGACCTCGCCCAGGCCGAGGAACTGGCCAAGATCGTCGAACGTACGGGGATCGTGTTTGCCGTCACCCATAACTACACCGGTTATCCACTGGTGCGGCAAGCTCGTGAGATGATTCTAGCCGGGGAGCTCGGCGAAATTCAGATGATCCGAGCGTTTTATATTCAAGGCTGGCTGCGCACGCGATTGGAGGCCGAGCACCACAAGCAGGCCAGCTGGCGGACCGATCCAACCAAGTCCGGCGCGGCGGGCTGCTTTGGTGACATCGGCACCCATGCCTATAATCTGGGACGATTTATGACCGGACTGATCCCCGCTGAGATGAGTTGCCAGCTGAAGATCTTTGAGCCCGGTCGACCCTTAGATGACTACGGCACCGCCGTCATTCGCTACGCCAATGGCGGACTCGGCACCGTGACCGCCTCCCAAGTTTCACATGGCCGTGAGAATGATCTATGGATCGAGATCGATGGCACCAAGGGGTCGCTCGAATGGCATCAGGAAGAACCGAATAAGATGTTCTTCCGCGTCAATGGCGAGCCCCATCGGATCTACACCCGCGATCCCAATGCCCCATTTAGCAAGCCGACAGCCATCGCCTCGGCACGCTTACCGAGCGGCCACCCTGAGGCCTTCTTTGAAGCGTTCGCCAATGTCTATGCCGCGGCCTACGCGGATATGATCCAAAGGCTAAGTGGAGCCAGCTTCGATCGCAAGAATAGCCTCTATCCCAATGTCGCCGATGGGGTCGATGGCATGAACTTCATTACCCAGTCCGTCGCCAGCTCCAAGGAGAATGGTGCCTGGAAACCGTTAAACCATCCACAGTGTCGTTCCTAAACCTGACGACAGGGAATTAGGCCACCGACAAGGGCCCATTACTCTGGAGGGGTTCTCCTCCTGCCCGCAACCGTTCGACCACTTCGGGCGTGTTGCGGAGGTAGATCGTGCGATGCGGGTAGGGGATCTCGATCCCAAGTTCGTCAAAGCGTCTTTTGATACGACGTAATAATTCGCGTCGCACCGTCCACTGCTGGAGTGGACACGTTTTTATGAAGAAGCGAATAACAATCGCCGAGGCATCAAACTTGTCCACGCCCAGCATCTCGGCATCTTCCAGGATCAACGCGCCAAAGTGTTTGTCGTAACGCAGCTCACTGGCCAACTCCATCAGTACCTCGATGACAAAGTCGATGTCTTCTTTGTAGGCGACTCCGATGTCAAACAAGGCCCGTGACCAGCCATGGGTCATATTACTGACCGTGGCGATTTGGCCATGCGGGATGAAGTGCACAATCCCATCCAGATCGCGTAGGACCGTCACTCGAAGCGTAATGTTCTCCACCTGCCCAGGGATGTCGCCGATCTTGACCACATCGTTGATGCCATACTGGTCTTCGACCAGGATCATAAAGCCTGAGAAGTAATCTTTGATCAGGCTTTGCGCACCGAAGGCCACCGCCAGACCAAGGATCGCAGCACCTCCCAAAAGGGGCATGATAGGCACACCCAGCTCATCGAGCACCATCATGATTCCACCACCCAGAATCAGCAACGAGGCGGTACTGGCAAATACGCTGGTGAGGGTGCGAATCCGGTTCTCTCGATCCTGCGCGCTGCCACGATTGCTCATATTCTTGTGACTGCGTGCCATCAGCCGCACCACCCGGGCCGAGGAGTTGTGTGCGAGATAACGCAGACCGAAAGTGCCTAAAACGATCAGCACAATGTTGGGTACATGGGCAACCACCCAATTGAGTAGATTCTCGGGCGCGAGTGGATCCTCAAGTCGCTTGACCTCCTGCTTCGACTCTTCCGCCTCGCGCATGGAGGTTTGTACATCACGAAGCACCGAGATTTGTCGGTCCTGCAACTCCTCTAGCTCGTAATGCAGTTTGGCAACGCGCTCGACATAGCGATCGCGGCTCGCATATGCTTGCCGCAGATTGGCATTGGCTTTGTCGATCTGCTGGAGGATCGTGTCGATCGGTGCTTTTTGCTTGAGCTTGTCTTGCAGTTGCCCTCCGAGACGGGTGACCATCTTTTGCGTGGTATCAATCTGTTTCCGTTCGGTATCAATCAGCTTATTGACCAGTTCGATTTCTTTCTTGATCGAATCGATTTGGTTTTTCATGAAGACCAATTTGGTCTGGGCCGACTCGGCTTGCGTTTCCTTCTCCAAAGCCAGCGCACGTGCCTTACGCAGAGCCTCACTCTCGGGTTGATCCTTGTGGTCTTCGTCCATCTCCTTCGTTGGTCCCTCTTCGCCATTCTTGGAACCCTTGACCATGGGTAGCCCTGGTATGGGCAGACTCTTGGCGGGCTCAGTCGGCTTCTCATCGGCGGGGGGACTCGTCTTCGGCGGAGGCGGTGTCGCTTTTCTTTCTGAGACCGTTGGGGGAGTTCTCGGCGCCCCGCCCAGCAACTCGGCTAGACGATTCTTGTTTTGTTGTAACTTCTCCTGCAGCAGCTTGACCGCCTGCATCATGGTGCGGCGTTCTTCGATGGCCAGATTATACCGGTCATGGGCGGTCTTCCGTTCCTTCTGCTTGATCTCCAGTTCTTTCTTCAGCTTGGTAAGCGACTCGGTTTCAGCAGAGTCCTTCCGCTTGTCAAGTTCAGCCTCTAAAGCCCGAACCTGTTTGTCGATCTCCTCCAAAGCCTTATGGCCACTGCGGTACTCGCTTTGCGGATTCTCGAGCTTCGCTTGTAAGGTCGCAAGTTGCTTGGCATCCTGCTCGACTAACGTCTGTAGCTTGGCAATCCGGTCGGCATCGCTGAGGTGCTCTGGGCTGGAAGGTTGCGCCTGGCACCAAGAGCACAACCAACCTGCTCCTCCAGCGAGGACTAAGGCAACCGACAGGCGAGTCATCGACATTGCAGCTTCATCCCCATCACTGTAAGCGTCTTGGGACTCTGGCACCATCGGGCGGAACCATACCGCACTGTCTGAAGAATTCCAGGGGAATTCACCGGAAGCCCGAGTGCGTACCACACTCGTTCTGTTGACTGTACCTCGGAGGTGGAAGGGAACGAAGGGCGCTTTGACACTTTTGCTTGAGCGCAAAGCCCGTTTCCTGCGGATGTGAAAAAAAACCCGTTTTGAGCCAGAAAACGGGATCAGTCCAGTCGAATACGCCACCAGGCCAAGCCGAGAAAACCAAGGCCAAACAAGCACAAAACGCCACATGCTTGCCAGACCATGCCCACCTCGGGATTGGGGTTGACCAGTAACTGACTATACGCATCGAGCGCCCAAGCGTGGGGCGTCAGGTAACTAATTCGCCGCATCTCCTCGGGCATGAGATCGCGGGGCATCATTGCTCCACTGAGCCCGGCCAGGACCAGGACGAGCAGGGTCCCATAAATGGCAACCTGGCTATCGGTGCGGGCAATGGCCGCCACCAGCATGGCCATGCCCATGGCGGCAAAGGCCGTCGACGCCACCACCGGAATGAGTAACCATGGCTCGCTCCCCCAGTGCATCCCAAACAGCAGATTGCCCATAACGAGCAGGAAAACCCCCTGGAACAGGGCAATCAGCATGCAGGATAGAAACTTCCCCAACAGGATGCTGGAGCGATTGAGCGGGGCCAGTCGTAAACGAACCAGGGTGCCCTGTTGCCGCTCGCCAACAAATAGCCAGCCCACGGTAAGCACCAAGAAGAAGGCAAAGGTCACGGTATAGGAAGGAACCAAGATTTGATATCGCTGGGCGCCCCGATCGAGAAAGCCCGTTTGACTGGCATTGGCATAGTTGGTGATCGCTCCGCTCCCGGGAGGACGGGGCGGTTCTTTGGTCAGTTCCGCCCAGGTCTTGGCGGTAAGATTAAAGCGATCAAACAATTTAGCGATCGAACGTTTGACTGCGGGTCCCATTTGTTGTTTGACCGTGCCGGGAATCAAATTGAACAAAGGAATCTGCTCGCCAAGCATCGTCATAAACTCAGGATCGCCCACTCGGTCAAACGCCTTCCCAATCATCCAGGGTAAGACAACCCGCAATAAGGTGACCTGGGCAACCTGCTCGATGATGGCCGCGGCAACCCCTTGGGTCGGATCGCGCAACAGGGTGACATCCACCTCATCGAAGCTGATACCATCCCGATAAAACGGATTCAGCGGCGGAGGAGTGGCATGGGAGAGAAACGAAGCGCGGTGTACGCGTTGACTAAACTCAGGGCCGAGCACCAACACCGCAGCCCGTTGCCCACTACGGACCAAGCGCTCGGCCTCGGCCAGGGTCGGGATGATTTCCACACGAATATCGGCGGTATTGGCCAGATCATCAACGAGCACCTCCGACCAGGGCCGCCCGGGGAACGGTCCCGAATCCATAGGAAGCCCAGTATCCTGATCCACTAATGAAACACGCAAGCGATCGTCAGGCTTACTAAAAAAGCCTTCGCCCAGCGACAGGCCAAGCACCAGGATGAGTAGTAAAGGCATGACTAGCAAGATGATGGCTGCACGCGGATCGCGGAGCAACAGCAGTAAATCCTTGGTCGCCAGTGTGATCATGGGCATGGTAGCGCGCGCATCCTCCGCAGAACGCGATTGACGGGGAGTCCGTCCTCATGGTATCGCCAGATGGTAAATTCGCCAGGGGAGGAGTACGCAGGCCATGAACCGTTTCCTACATGGAGTGGCCCGGGCAGTAATTGAGGCCTTCGAGCTCCCCGAGCCCATCCTGGAGATTGGCTCCTACCAGGTAACGGGCCAGGAAGCGGTCGCCAACCTCCGCGATCTACTGCCGGGTAAGAACTACATTGGCGTGGATATGCGGCCTGGACCGGGGGTGGATCAGGTTGCCAATGTCGAAGCCCTGCCCTGGCCCGACGCTTCGGTGGGCTCCGTGATCGCCCTGAGTACCTTTGAGCATGTCCGCCACTTTTGGAAGGGCTTTGCCGAGGTCCAGCGCGTGCTGCGCTCGGATGGCGTCTTCTTTGTCGCCTGTCCATTTTACTTTCATGTACACGGCTATCCGAGTGACTACTGGCGGTTTACGCCGCAGGCACTTGAAGTGTTACTGGAGGCGTTCCCACAACGGATTCTCGGTTGGCACGGCCCGGAACGCCGGCCGGCCAACGTCTGGGGTCTGGGGTTTGGCAGCCGTTATGCGCCGCTTTCGCCTCAAGCGTTCGCAGCGTATCAGGGGTTGCTCGCCCGTCACGGCCGCGAGCCATTATCCTGGGGCCGCAAATGGCGTTATCGCTTGGGTCGGGTCCTGTGCGGTCGCCGTCCCTTTGCCCCCCACCTCGATCGGGAACGCTGGCAAAGTGTGTTGCAAGCCGCCCGGACGGCGGCCTGAAGGAAAATCGCGTTGGTGTCCGGATTTCTCACGCCATTTGCCCTTGACGTGCCTTCGAGTTGCGGTATCGTTCGCGGCCAATCCAAACGGTCGCGTGCCGCGTGATGGAGGGGGAAATCCACGATCCCGGCACCAGCGCATTGATCCCTGAGCGGCGGGTATGGGGAATCGTCGTTCAGACCAACGTCTTCGGCTTGAAGGGGGAAGCGGCTTATGCGTTGGTACATTCGAACGTGGTTGCTGGTGGTCGCGGGCGTGGCTGGTACCACACTGCCGGCATGGGGGCAATCCCCCTCCGAGCGTGGCGACCATCCCGTGTCATTCGGTGCATTGCTGCGGCAACCGCCGTATATCGCTCGCGGACAGCAAACCTTTGTCGGCGAGATTACCCTGGCCGATCCTGAGGTCCCGATTCCAACTAAAACTACCCGCTACGAACAGGGTGGCTTTTTCACCGCTTATGAGTTTGTCTTTCTGAAACAAGTGCCCCGTGCCCTGGGGAATCAGATCATTGCTTTCGAAGGCTTCTACGATGCAACCGGAGCAGCCATTGGAGCTCCGGGAAACCCTGGCACCTTTATTGGCACAGCGAATGTCGCATTGGACACCGCCAATCGAGGTAACGAAAGCTTCCAGCCAGGCTTTAATGTCATTGCCGGCTATCGCTTTGCCAATGGGATCACCTTGTCGGCGAGTTATTTGCACCTGTTTGATGCCCAATACGCCACGAGTGCGACCTCGGCGCGGCCGTTGTTGCAACAAGGGTTCAACCTGACCAGCAGCTTTATCAGTGCTCCGGTGTTCAACTTCCCGACCCCCTTCAATGGCCCCACTGGGTTCAACGCCGCTTCGACCGATCCGGGCCAACAGAACGATGTTGCCTTCGACGCCATCGTGCCTGGGACCGGCTTGGGGATCTGGAATGCCGCCGAACAAATGAGCTGGAAGTTTACCCAGCGTTACTCGCAAGTGGAGGTCGTTGCCCGGGTGCCGCTGCTGGAATCCGACTTTGCTCGCACCTATGGGATCGCCGGTGGCCGCTATTCTTGGTTCCACGACAGCTTCACCTGGATCACTATCGATGAGAACATCAACGGCTTTGCCCGGCCGCAGGATGTTGCGGAGTATTCCAACATCCTGTCACAGCGGATGTACGGTCCTATGGTCGGCTGTGGGCATGAACTCTATCTGGGCAATCGCTTCGCCGTGAGTCTCGACTTGACCGGCTCACTGCTGTTGAGTGTGGTCAAGCAGCGCGCCAAGTACGAGCGGGGCGATCGGTTTAACCAATCGAAGCGTTCAGCTCTGGACTACGAAATCGTGCCCAACCTGAACGGACATATCAATCTTTGGTGGTATCCGGTCAAAGGGGTGCAGATGCGTGTGGGCTATCAAGCCATGAACTTCTTCAACACCTACCAGATGGATCAGCCCGTCGGCTTTGATTACGGTGCCATAGACCCCGACTACGACGATGGCTTCTACCGTCTACTCCACGGTTTCAACGTGGGGATTGGCTTCATCTGGTAAGGCTTGGCACGCCAATGGGTCCACCGCAATTCCCCAACCCTCAAGGTGTCAAGCCCGCGCGAGCCGTGCTCGGGACGCGATCATGCCGCGGCATGATCGCGGTCCTGAAGCCGGTTCGCTCGCTAGCGAGCGGGGAGCGGGCTGCAGTTGTCATGCGTGCGGGTCTGCCTATAATGCCCAGCACTTCCCACCGGAAACGTGACTGGGACCCAGGTCAGACAAGGAGCAATGCATGGCCGATGAGCGTGCGGGAGCGGATGTGCGAGAGGATTACTCTCCCCGTCGAGGATACCTCTGGACCGAGCTCTTACGAACCTTCCAGATAGCCCTGGACCCGCGGAAATTGTTGCTCGCAGCCGCTGGCATTCTCCTGATGGCGACCGGTTGGTACCTGCTCTCGGTCATCTTCAACGCGACCTGGGATCGTCCGAAAGCAAGCGAATATAACGCCGCACGTGAACTGGATGAGAACTCCGAACTGGAACGTGATCAGGCAGCCGCTCTGGCCATCGAGCATTATCAAAGGGACCTGGTCCGCTGGGGGGTGCTTCACCGCTACGCCGGAACCGGATTTGATCCAGAGCTCGAAAAGAAAGGCCTCGAAGCCGACGGAGGACAGTTTCGCATCCTTCCCTGGTTCGAAGACCGTGGACCGAATCCTTATCTGTTCATCGTCAAACTCCTGAAGGGCGATCGGGAAGAACGCCGCGATACCATCAGCTCGTTTTTTACCCACCAAGTCCCTGTGCTCGTCGAACCTCTGATCAAGTTCCTCTCACCCGTGTTCGGCCTGCTCGATCCCAATGCCAGCCTCTTGGTGCGCATCTACTTGATTTTGATAATCTTGTGGACCTTGGCCGTTTGGGCCTTCTTTGGTGGTATGATTACGCGCCTAGCCATGGTGCAATTGGCCAATAAGGATCAGGTCACCCTTCGCGATACCTTCCGCTTTGTCTGGTCCCGCTATGCAACGTACTTTGCCTCTCCACTGGTCCCGCTCATCTTCATAGCCTTCATCGTGCTTTGCTGTGTCCTGTTCGGCCTGGTGGCCCTCATCCCCTATGTCGGTGATCTGTTGGGAGGAGTGGGCTGGTTCTTGATTCTGGGTGCGGGCATTGTCATGGCCTTGTTGTTGATTGGCCTGATTGCTTATCCGTTGATGTTCACCACCCTCAGCGCGGAAGGGCTGGATACCTTTGATGCCGTCAGTCGCTCGTATCTCTACCTGGCTCGTGAACCGCTGCGTTATCTCTGGTATGGTCTGGTGACCCTCCTTTATGGTGTCATCTTGGTCTTCTTTGTGGTGTTCGTCACCTCGTTGATGGTCTATCTCGGGAAGTGGGCACTCAGCCAGAACCCGTTGGGGTCGCTACGCGATTCTGACCATTATCCGAGCTATCTATTCATCAAAACACCGGTCTCGTTTGGCTGGCGTGAGCTGATGCTTCGCGATACCCCGGTGGCCATCGAGCCAACCACCTTGGGTGCCGAACAACCGGCAAACGTGTACAATCCCGGCATCCCAGGTTATCAATATGTAAATCCAGCGGCAGCTGAGGCATATATGCAGGAGTTCACTTCTGCGGATTGGATCGGTGCCGGGTTGGTCTCGTTCTGGTTGGGCTCCGTGTTTCTGCTGATGCTCGGCTTTGCCTACAGCTATTTTTGGACTGCCAGCTCACTGATCTACCTGTTGATGCGTTATCGAGTCGATGAGATGGAACTCGACGAGGTCTACCTCGAAGAAGAGACTGACGAGTTCAAAGAACCGACCGCAGCTACGCAGCCGCCGGCAGAATCGCCTCCCTTGGTGTCACCACCTACCCTGCGTTCTGCTGAGTCAAGCTCGCCTGCGGAGAGTCCGACTCCTGCGCCATCCGCTACAGGCTCGGACTCACCCCCAGGCGGGTCCTCGTCGGCCTTGGAGGCGGGCCAAGGGGGCATTCCGACCGAGCCTGCCAGCGGTCCACGCACCTCGACGGAGCTCAATCCGCCGCCCCCACCTCCGAACGACAACGGTGCTTCCCAGCCCGAAGATCCGGAGGGCGAGGACTCCGCGAATAAGCCCTAAGCGGGCGGAGACTCGGGGTCGCGGATAGCCAGCAAGGCGAGGGGCCCCAGGCGATGTCCGAGGCCCCTCGCCTTGCTGGCTATCCGCGTTGCTCTTAGGATTCCACCATGCATCCCATTCTCCTGTTCACGGCCAGCTGGGCGGATCGACCCCTGGAAGAGCTGGCCACCCACGCCGGCGAATGGGGCTATGCCGGCGTGGAACTCTGTTGCTGGGGCGACCACCTGGAGATTCAACGGGCGAGTGCCGATGCGGAGTACATCGCTAGCCGCTTGGATCTGTTGGGCCGTTATGACCTCCAAGTGCACGTCCTCGCCAACCATCGAGTCAGTCAGGCAATCGGCGATCCGATTGATGATCGACATCGCGACTTGCTTCCCGACTATGTCTGGGGCAATGGCGACCCCGAAGAGGTCCGTCAGCGAGCCATCGAGGAAATGCTCGCCACGATCCAGGTGGCCGAAAAAATGGGCGTCGGGGTGGTCTCCGGCTTCACCGGTTCTCCGCTGTGGTCGGCGATTGCCGGCTGGCCGAATCCGCGGCCACAACGCATTCGCCAAGCCCTCGAAGCCTTTGTTCAAGCTTGGCAACCAATTTTTGAGCTGTGTGCGGAGACGGGGGTTCGCTTTGCTTGCGAGGTCCATCCCGGTCAACTTGCTTATGATCTGTATAGCGCTGAACTGGTGCTCGAAGCCCTGGATCATCGCCCAGAATTCGGCTTTACCTTCGATCCCAGCCATCTGTTCTGGCAAGGGATTGACCCGGTGGAGTTCTTGTATCATTTCTCTGAGCGCATCTATCATGTGCATGTCAAGGATGTGACCCTCACCCTGAATGGACGGGCGGGGTTATTCAGTAACTTGTGGCCCAACGGCGATCGTCGCCGTGGCTGGCAGTTTCGCTCGCCGGGCCGCGGCGGCATTGACTGGGAGTCGATTCTGCGTGCCTTGCTGCGGATTCGTTATAGCGGGCCATTGTCGGTGGACTGGCAAGACCCGGATCTCGATCGTGACTTCGGGGCCGAGGATGCCTGCAAGTTTCTACAACGGATGGTCATCGAACCGCCAAAAAATCCTGGAAGCTAATACCGATCATGCCAGCACCTCTGAGCGAAGCAGCCCTGGAAGATCTCAAACTCCTCTGGACCGACCAGTATGTTCGGGTCCAACCCGGGATCGCCGAGTTGGACCGCTTTGCCGAGCGCGTCGGCCGTGTGGTGACGGTCAACTGCTCAGGCAAGGCATTGGTCGATTTCGCCGATGGCGCCTGGTATGACATTCTGGCTTCCGATTCGCATCTACGCATCATCGACGCCGCCGAAGGTCAAGCTGCCTACAAGGCTACTGTCAACAGCGCGCAACCATTTCCCGGTCGCCAGGGATAATAGCATCATGCATATCTTGATTATCGACAATTACGATTCGTTTACCTACAACCTGGTACAACGTCTGGGTGAACTCGACCCGCACCTGCCGATGGAGGTCGTCCGCAACGATAAGATCACCGCCGAGGCCATCGATCAGCGAAAACCCAGCCATATCATCATCTCCCCCGGCCCGTGTACCCCCCGTGAAGCAGGCGTCTCCAATGCCGTGATCGAACGCTTTGCCCCACGACTACCGATCCTCGGAGTCTGTCTGGGCCATCAGTGTATTGGTCATGTGTTTGGTGGGCAGGTGACGCGCAACGACCGCATTATGCACGGTAAAACCTCGATGATCCATCACGACAGCCAGGGGGTGTTTGCCGGCTTGAGCAATCCATTCGAGGCGACGCGCTACCATAGCCTAGTCATCCAGCGTGCCAGTTTTGTGCATCCCGATTTCCTCATCTCCGCCTGGACTCCGGAACAGGAAATCATGGGGGTCAGACACAAACGCTGGCCGCTGCATGGTGTGCAGTTTCATCCTGAGAGCTTCCTCACCGTTGAGGGGCCACGCTTGCTTGAGAACTTTTTGCAGCTCAGGGCATAAGCACGTCGTCGTTCAGGTTCCTTTTCCACGCCCCTGCTAGGCCACACGGTCTTCAGGCCAGTCTTCAAACTTGACTGCGACCTGCTTGGAGATGCCCGACTCCTGCATGGTAATGCCATACAGAACATCCGCCAC
The DNA here is from genome assembly GCA_964410665.1 of uncultured Alcaligenaceae bacterium. Taxonomy (GTDB): domain Bacteria; phylum Planctomycetota; class Planctomycetia; order Gemmatales; family Gemmataceae; genus CAYPIE01. The sequence goes on along the minus strand of CAYPIE010000020.1, from coordinate 16,990 downwards.
CGCCATCGTCCTTTTCTTGTGGGTGACGATGATAAACTGAGATAGCGGGCTGAACTCTTTGATCAATGCCGCCAACCGGGTGGTGTTCGCCTCATCTAAGGCCGCATCCACCTCATCGAGCAGGCAAAACGGACTCGGCTTACTGCGAAAGATGGCCATTAATAGCGCGATCGCCGTCATCGTCTTCTCGCCACCACTTAACAGCGAGATACTGCGGAGCTCCTTGCTCGGGGGCCGCGCCATGATCTCGATCCCACTTTCCAGGAGATCCTCGGGGTTATCCAAAATGATGTCGACCATGCCACCTCGGAACACCTTGCGAAAAATCTCTTGAAAGTGCTCTTTAATGGCTTCTAAGGTCTCTGTGAACATGCGGCGACTATCGACGTTAATCTTATGAATGATGTCACGCAATGTGGTTTGCGCAGCCGTCAGATCGTCATGCTGCGCTTGCAGATCACGGGCGCGTAGCTCTACCTCCGCGAGTTCATCCAAGGCTTCGAGGTTGACGCTACCCAGGCGGGTGAGTTTGCGGCGGAGTTCCTCGATTTCTTTTTGAATCTGTTCGGAACGAAGTTGCTCAACGGGAACCGGGGCGTCAGAACGGTTCGCCGGTGCATCGTGCGACTCTCTGGACAGTTCGCTGGCTGAGGCGGTATCAACGGTCGAGTCGGAGGCAGTGACCTCCTCGGCGGTGGCTGCATCCGCAGACTGGTCAACCGTTGCGACCTCCTCGGCGGGCATGGTTGGTGTCCAGGTGGCATGAAGTTCGGCGAGATCGAGCTGATAGTCCTCGTGAAGACGATCGACCAGCAATTGCCGGCGGCTCTCCAGTTCTTGGATGCGCATTTCCCGCTGGTGGATTTCCGTCAACTGGTCCTGATGGAAGGTTCGTGCTTGCTGCAGGGAATTGATCAGGATCTGGCGACGTTCGCGATCGTGCTGTCGTTGCCAGGTCAGCTGACGAATTTGAGACTCATGGCTTTCCTTGGTCAAGTACTGCAGAGCTAAGCTCTGCGTGGCGGTCAGGATACCCTGCTGACGTGCCCAGAGACGCTCATGCAACTCGGCTTCCTGCTGTTCCAGGCTGCTGACCTTCTGACCAGTCCCCTCAGCTTCCTGCTCTAAGCTATTGAAGTGTTGCCGCGCCGCGGCATGCTGCTCGCGAAGCCGGGCAAGTGCCACGCGACTCACGGTCAAGGCTTCCTCTTGCTCGCGACGCTCGTGATCGAGGCGTTGGCTCGTTTCCGTCGCTTGCTGAATCTGCTCTTGGATGGCTTGCACCTGGGCTTGCATAGTCGCGGCTTGCTCTAGCAACTGTTGCTGATCTTGACTCAGGGTTGCCAGCTGACTTTGCAAGTGGTCTAAGTCCCCATGCACTTGCCGGAGTTCGGCGGTCAAGTCCTCGCGACGCCGCTGGCGTAGAGCCGTCTGGGTGGTAAGATCACCGGCGGCTTCCTGCAGACTATCCAGTGAGGTCTGCAACGATTGGATAGGCTGCTCCAGCTGCTCAGCCTCTTGGCGGGTCTGTTCCAGGTCACTCTGCAGTCGGTGAATGTGCGCTTCGAGTTGGGTGGCTTCCTGTCGCAGTTCTCGTAGTTCGCTTTTCCTCGAGAGGAGGCCGGCCTCGGTGTGTGGCCTTCCCACTGTGAGAGACCCATCATTGTCCAGTCGTTCACCCTGAGGAGTGATACATCGAAACTGGGGAAACTCGCGGTGGACCTGGCGTGCTGTGGCGAGGTCGGGCACTAGCAGGGTATTGCCGAGCAATTGCTGTGAGAGGTCCGCGCAGGCAGGCTCAAGGCAGCGTACCCATTGATCGAGACTGGGATAGTCCGGGTGGCGGGGACTTGGGGAAGACGGAGTCTCCCCCACAGTCAGATAGTGAACCGATGTAGGGGCGTGTGGGCTTGCTGATAGGGACGTGCTGGGGTGAGCCCGCAGTGGTAAAAAGCTCACCCGGCCGGCGAACGGTTCATCGCGCACGCTGAGCAAACGATCGAGTAGCGGCGCATCTCGGACGACAAAACACTGAGCCACTTGATCCCCGAGAACCAAGTCGATCAGCGGCGCATGCTCCCGTGGTACTTCCAGAAAGTCGGCCACCAAGCCCAGAACGGTTTGACCGAGTCGGTGCGTGTCCTCGGAGACCTTTGCCCCCTGAGTTTCGTTGGCCAGAAGGGCGATGACTTCGCGAACTCCAGCACTGAGCCCTTCTTGCGAGCGATCGAGTTCCTCCAACACGCGAATGCGGCTCACCAAGCTACTCAGTTGAATATGCCGTTCGGTGACGGTCTGCTGCATCTGCTCAGCCTGGTCGTGTAGTACGCCGCGTTGCTGGAGGTGGGCAGCTAGGGTCTCACGGGTCCCTTGCATGCGGGTGCGTAACTCGGCATCGTCACGAGCCAACTCACTCAGGGTCGAGTCGAGTGAACTGCACTCGGCATACAACTGCTCCTGTCGACGCATCAAGCGCTGGTGCAGCGTATTGGCATCGTCGACCAGACGCTCCTGGTTGCGCACCTCGTTTTGTACTGAGGTCTCCTGGCGAACCAGATCCATGTGCTCGAGCCGATCTTCCTCGAGCGACTGACGCAACTGATTTAGCTGGGTCGTTAGAGCTTCCAGATGCGCTTGCGAGCTTCGCACTTCGTCTTCCCGAGCGGTCACCTGACCAGCCAAGCTGGTGTAGTGTCCCTCGGCTTGCTGCAACTCCTGAACCTGGTGAATGATGTGAAAACCTAGCTGGGTCCGTTGACGGCGGGCCTGCTCGAGCTCACTCGACAATTCTTGGTAACGCTGCTGTTCCTGATCCTGGGTGGCATGCAACCCGGCGATGCTCAACCGGGTCTGGGATAGTTCGGCTTCTGAGGTATGGAGTTGAGCTTCCCCATCGGTCAAACGCTGTTCTAAGCCTGCCAGTTCTGCCTCTGCGTTGCTAGCCTCGAGAACTACATCATCGAGTTGGGCCCGCCGTTGGTGAAGGGCATCGGTCTCGCCCTGGTAGGCGACGGTGAGCTCATGGTAGTCGCGTAAACTGAGGGTGACCCGCAACGCACGGAGTCGCTCAACCGCTTCTTGGTAGCGTTGTGCCTTGGAAGCCTCCAGCCGCACTTTGCGTAGACGGTTGTCCACCTCGGCAAGAATGTCGCGGGAGCGGTTGAGGTTGAACTCAACACGCTCGAGCTTGCGGAGCGTCTCAATCTTGCGGGCCTTGAAGCGACTGATCCCCGCGGCTTCTTCAAAAATCAGGCGTCGATCTTGTCGGGAAGCTTGCAACAATGCATCAACACGTCCTTGTTCAATGATGCAATAAGCACTCGTACCGATCCCGCTTCCGAGCAATAAATCCTTGATGTCCTTGAGACGAGAGATTTGCTGGTTGATCAGATACTCGCCGGTCCCATCACGATAGACCCGTCGGCTGATTTGGACTTCATCGGCCTCGATGGGCAGGATGCGGCGAAGGTTATCGAAGGTCATGGTGACCTCGGCCATACCGAGGCTACGCCGGGTCCCTGAGCCGTTGAAGATGACATCGGTCATCTCACCGCCACGGAGGCTTTTTGCGCTCTGTTCGCCGAGGATCCAACGGACTGCATCGACAATATTACTTTTGCCGCTGCCATTGGGGCCGACAATCGCGGTGATCCCCGCTGGAAATTCGAAGCGGGTCTTCTCGGCAAAGCTCTTAAAGCCTACCAATTCCAGACGCTTCAACATCGGCCACCCTCAACGGCGAAGCGGGGAGAATCTCCGTCCCGCCCCTGTGCTTGGAATGCAGCAATCATCTCCGGGGGACGCGACCCCTTGTTCGAACCGTGGGTCGACTTGGCCCAGGGCGACTGTCTGGGTTCGCCGTGGACCAAGCCCATCGAATTGGCGCACGGCGATCCGAACCAACCGTTCTACTTGTCCTGGGATGAGCGTTGCTCGACGGCGGTCAGGTCCTTGGGCAACGCATCGGGATAGTCCTGGCCCAGCTTGGCGAGTTGGGGAACCGAAATCCCCTGTGGCAGAGCATCGAAATGCAGAGGACAGTTGAGTACCTTGCCCATATCGGCCTGCCGCATCAGGTGGACAATATCGATATAGCTTGCTCCCATCGCGGCCATGGTTCGGACAATATCCGCCACCGCGAAGGAGCATTGCCGACGATCCTTGCCCTTAAGCGAGAACCGGCTGATTGTACAGCGTTGATCCCCTTCCTTGGCGGTCACGGTAAATTCAGGACCCACCAGATAGCTAAAGGGCACTTGGAAGGCCGGTGCATTGCCAAAGATGGTTACCTCCGCCCGGCCGCTGCCCAACAGATGCACAAAGGCTGGACCATGGTCGGAGGAAATCTCATGCAGCCAGAAGGCATCGCCGAGTTGCTCGCCGTTTAGCGGATCGCCCTGGGAGTCCATTTCGCGAAGAGCACGGAAGGCGCCATAACGTACCGTCGGAGCATCCGCTTCGAGCAACCGCGCGAGATGGAGACGAGCGGCACGATCACCAAGGGATGCCAGAGCGGTAAGGCAGTAGGCTTCGAGCAGCGGGGACTCCTGACACAGATTGGCCAGTTCTTTGGCCGCCTCGGCCTCTCCCAGGTAGGCCAGGGCTTCGGCCGTGGCAAAGCGAACCAAGGGCGAAGCATGTTGTAAGCCGCGTCGGAGCATCGGAATCGAATCCGGTCCCAAGGCCTCGAGTTTGAGTGCGGCGGTCATCGTTGTCGCTGGGTCGAGTACCTGCTCTTCCAGGTTAAACCGGTAGGCACTTCGTTCTGCGGGCAGGCGTATGGGAATCATGCGTACCACGCGCATAAACCGCGGAGTGTTCAAGCGGTACTGAGCGGGCACCTTCAAGACGATGTGTTCTTTGGTCTTGGCAACGGCATAGCGATCCGCCCCGATGACCAGGCCATGGAAGGTTTGATTGATACGATTGGCAATGCGGGCTGCCAACAACGCACGCTGCTGGTCAGGATTGAGTGTGAGATAGAGTTCGCGATCCAGTTTACAACGTCCGCCTTCCCAGATGACCGCGGTGGTTTCATCGTCTTCCTCAGGCCGCAGTTCATCACCCGGGGCAGGATCGCGCCCCGCTTGCGGCTCGGGCAAACGCATCATCAATGGCCCCTCTGCTTGGGCCAAGGTGTGTCCCAATTTGAGCTGATCGGCTGCACCCGAAGCCGCATAGCGATCACTGAGGGCCCGGGCCGAGCTATAGCTGTACAGCTGACATGATGCCAACTTGCCACCCCGTAAACTGGTTGCTTTACTCCCTTGTGGCAAGGTCACCTGCAGATCGATCGAGTCTCCCTTGCGGGCTCCGGCGGGGATCACCCCCGAAACCAGGACCATGCACTGATTGGGCGAATCAAGAATCGCTTGCACGTCCTCCACTTGAGCTTTTTTCAGATCACGCTCCAGCATGCGGCGATATTCGCCAGGAGGCGAATGGCCCGTGCCATCCAGACCATAGACCAGGCCAACCCCACTAATGGGAATCGGTTCGACATTGGCAAAGGCCGTGGCTTCGCCAATCAGGCTTGGCTCGGACGGAGGTGGCCCAACCTCGGCATCATCCGACTGGGATCGCGTTGTTTGTGGGGACTGACAGCCGAGCATCACGGCCAGTACCCCACCAACCAGTGGCCACACAACTTTCATGGCTCGCCCTCCCAATCTGCTCGTTCGGTGCGTATGACAGACCATCCCCCCGATGATCGCCATGCGTGCCCACGTGCAGTCCTTCTGGGTTCTGGAGTGATGCGTGGCGAGCTGCATATGCAAGCTTTGCAGCGATGTCAAGTGAATTCGTCGATGACTTTTGGGGTTGCCCTTGTCTCGGATTCTTCCGATCGTTACACCTCAAAAGACTGACCCAATGATTGCCCCGGTATCTCCTGTTGAGGAAAAGCCATGACCACCCGGTCGTATCGCTGGTTATTTGTTGGATTGGCAGTGATCGGCCTGACGCTGGACCAAGCAAGCAAATATCTTATATTCAAACAGCTGTATAATGAGGGACTGGGTGGGAAGATCGAGGTGGTTCCCGGGGTGTTTCGACTGCTCGCTCAGTTTGACCCCAGCCATACTCCCAACTGCGACTGTATCCTGGCTACCTGGAGTGGTCCGGTATCGCCGCGAGTCAATCACGGCGCATTGTTTGGGCTTGGCAACGAACATCAGAGCCTTGCCAATGCCTTTTTTGCCGGGGTGAGTTTGTTGGCCGCGCTGGCGATTGCCTTTTGGGGGACACGTCGTAGCACCGCCCAGGATTGGTCGCTGAGCATGGCACTGGGTCTGATTCTGGCCGGTACGCTGGGCAACCTGTACGATCGGCTCATCTTTGGGGGAGTCCGTGACTTTCTCCATTTCTACTACATCGATTGGCCCGTGTTTAACATCGCGGATTGCTGTCTCGTGGTCGGGGCATCGATTTTACTGGTCCAGGCCTTCTTCGGATCGAGCCCCAAAGACAGCCCCACCGCCGCCCATCTGGCGGAGACCCGTGGTTGACGGCAAGGCCTCTAGCCCCGGTCGACGAGACGGTCGAGCGCCTCTTGGTATTTGGACACCGTTTGCCAAACCACGGCGTCGGGCAATTGTGGCGGGGGCGATTGCTGATCCCAGCCGCTGGACTCAAGCCAGTCACGAACAAACTGTTTATCATACGATGGTGGGGACTGACCAACGTGGTAAGCATCGCGTGGCCAGAAACGAGCACTATCGGGGGTGAACACTTCGTCGATGAGCAAGATGGTCCCATCGGGTAGGTGCCCCCATTCCAACTTGGTATCGGCGATCAGGATGCCGCGTGAGGCCGAATAGGCCGCTGCCCGTTGGTAAATGGCCAAACTGCGGGCGCGCAGCTCCTCCGCTAGGGAAGCACCCACACGCTCGGCCATCGCCTCGAAGGAGATATTCTCATCATGGCCGGCGCTGGCCTTGGTGGCAGGGGTGAAAATGGGTTCGGGCAGCTGCTCCGCCTGTCGCAGCCCGGCAGGGAGTGGAATGCCACAAATGCTGCCGGTGCGTTGGTACGCTTTCCACGCAGATCCCGCCAAATAGCCTCGTACGACACATTCGATGGGAATCACCTGGGTCTTGTGCACCAGCATGGTTCGCCCCACCAACGACTCGGCCTCGGCTTGAAACGCCGGCGGTAGGTCGGTGATCGCATCACTGATCAGATGATGAGCAACTCCTAACCAGTCCAGCCAGAAACGTGTCATCTGGGTTAAGAGAATCCCTTTCCCAGGAATCGGCGTTGGTAATACCCAGTCAAAGGCACTGATCCGATCGGTGGCAATCAGCACCAGCCGATCGCCCAGGTCATAAAGATCGCGAACCTTGCCGGCGTAGCGTGGGTAACCTGGAATGGCGGTGCTGGTGACAGGTGTTGGCATGCTCAGGTTTCCGGGTTACGTGGTGGATTCCGCGTGGAGCCGATCAAGGTGGCTCCTGAGTCCTGGCGAGTTTGCGGGTGGCAGGAATGCTCGGCACTGATCGTTTGGGGGCGACTCCTTGTCCGTCCCAAGATCGCCCAAGCCACCCCTTTATGTGCACTCGGTTGGGAGGGATTTCCATCGACATGCTAGCACGCTATCATTCAAAATAGACGATTGATTGTCGTCAAGGGACTTCGCTTCCTTACGCTCGCCATTGACAGGCCGATGGATCGGGCTACAATCCGAACGCTTCCCCTGGGCATCACCTCGCTGTTGCTCGCAACCGGATAGGTCAAACTACTGTGTCTGAAACTGCCGAACAACCTTCTGATCGTCTGGAAGCGAGCCGTGCGGAGAAACTTCGCCGGATCGCTGAACTTGGGTTTGACCCCTGGGGGGGCCGCTTTGACAACCATCAGCCTTTGGCGAACATCTTGGCCAAACCCTGCCTCCCGTTCGATGATCATCCGACCGAGACCGTCCGCGCCGCGGGGCGTATTGTCCTGCGTCGCACCCAAGGTAAAGTCCATTTCCTGACCCTATGGGACAAGACTGGCCGCATCCAAATCATGATCGGTCAGAAGCAGGTTGGCGAGGCCGGCTGGCAACTGGCGCAAAACTTCGATTTGGGAGACCTGGTCGGGGTCGACGGGATTTTTGGCAAAACCCGCAAAGGGGAGCCGACCATCCAGGCCCAGGCACTTACTTTCCTGGGGAAATCTCTGGAGCCGCACCCCGAGAAGTACCACGGGATGCAGGACCTTGAGTACCGTCTACGCCATCGCTATCTCGATCTGATCTACACCCCAGACACCCTGGAACGGACACAAAAGCGCATTTTGATTCTTCGGACAATTCGGCAACATCTCGATCAACAGGGCTATTCCGAGGTCGAGACGCCGACCTTGCATGCCATCGCCGGCGGGGCGGCAGCCCGTCCCTTTCACACGCATCACAATGCCTTAGGCATTCCATTATTTATTCGCATTGCCCTTGAACTACACCTAAAGCGTTTATTGGTCGGTGGGCTAGAAAAAGTCTACGAGATTGGACGTGTGTTTCGCAACGAGGGGATTAGTCACAAGCACAACCCCGAGTTTACCATGCTCGAGCTGTATCAGGCCTATGGGAACTATCACACCATGATGGACCTGACCGAGCAAGTAGTGGTTGCCTGCGTGGATGCTCTGGGCCAAGGACGCATCTTACCCTACGGCGAGGACAAGCAGATCAACTTCGCTCCTCCTTGGCAGCGTGCCGCCTACGCCGATCTGTTTCAGGAACATGTGGGCGTGTCGCTGGGCGATACCGCTGGGGTACAACAAGCCGCTGCTCAGCACAAGATTGCCATCGCCGGCAAGGAACATGATGTGCTCGTGCACGAGCTGTTTGAGGAAGTGGTCGAGGATCGCCTCGTTGGTCCGGTGTTTGTCTACGACTATCCCGCAGCCTTGTGCCCCTTGACCAAACGCAAGGCGAACCATCCCAACTTCGCTGAGCGGTTTGAGCTGTACATTCACGGCATGGAACTGGCCAATGCCTATACGGAGCTGAACGACCCGGTGACGCAGGAACAGACCTTCCGCCACCAACTTGCCGGGCTCAAAGAAGAGGACTCAATGGCGAAGATGGATGAGGATTTTATCCGCGCACTCCGCTTCGGCATGCCTCCGGCGGGTGGGCTGGGTATCGGCATCGACCGCCTCGTCATGCTCTTGACCAATGCGCCAAGTATCCGCGATGTGATCCTCTTCCCATTGTTACGCCCGGAAGCGAAAACCTGATTCACTGCAACCTCTCATGGATGAGGCGGCCGCATGTACAAGCTGCTGTTATGCTGGCGTTATCTTCGCTCACGCTACTTAGCGTTTGTCTGCATTGGCAGCGTGATGCTCGGCGTGGCCACGCTCATCGTGGTCAATAGCGTCATGAGCGGCTTTAGCAACAAGCTCAAAGACCGATTACATGGTTTACTCTCCGATGTGGTCATTGAGACGCCCAACTACGGCGGCTTCCCAATGAAACCTGCGGAGATGATCGCGAAGATTGAGGCCTCCTCGGTTGGAGCCTACATTCAGGCGATGGCTCCGACCATCGAAATCATCGCCATGTTGCAGTATGCCCTCCCTGGCACCGGCGAAACAGCCACCCGCCCTGTGCATCTGCTTGGCGTGGATCCAGAAAGCCGCACCGCGATTGGCGGGTTTGCCGAGTTCTTGGTGGACCCAAACAATCGTGCACGGCCAAGTTTCGAACTACCTGCGTTTATGAAACAACGGCTTCAAGGCCGACGCCGATGGGTGCAACGCAAGCAGCAGGAAGAACAGCCGCTGCCACTCGACCCCAATGAGCCACCACCTCCCTTACCACCTCCCAGCGATCCGATTCCCGACCATGGCATCATTGTCGGCTACACCATTGCCAGCTACCGCAATCCCAATGCGGTGGCCGAGAGTGAAAACAAAGATGTATTCCTCCTGCGGCCTGGCGACGATGTGCAGATCTACACGGTCGGGGCAGCTGAGCAAGTGCCGGTTTCCTCTCACTTTGTGGTGCGGGATTACTTTAAATCCGAGATGTCCGAGTATGATGGGCAGTTTGTCTTTGTACCTTTAGACTATCTACAACGCCTACGCGGTATGGAGGGACGTGTCACCCATCTCCAACTCAAGCTGACAGACTATCGACACGCGCCGACGGTGGTGGCCGAACTCGAACGCCTCTTCCCCCGACCACATTATTATGTCCAGACTTGGGAAGATAAGCAGGGGACCTTACTCTCGGCGATCGCGATTGAGCGGGGGATCTTGAATGTCTTGTTGTTTCTGATCATCTGCGTCGCGGGCTTCAGCATTCTGGCCATCTTCTCGATGATTGTCTTTGAAAAGACCAAAGACATTGGCATTCTGAAAGCCCTCGGGGCCTCCGATCGGGGGGTGTTGGCCATCTTTGTCGGCTATGGCTTGTTGCTCGGCTTGATCGGGGCACTCCTCGGCACGGTGCTGGGAATGATCATCACCGAATACATCAACGAGATCGAACGTTTCCTCGCCCAACTGACCGGGCAGGATATTTTCCCAAGAACCGTGTATTACTTTGATTCGATTCCAACGCATTTGGAATATTGGAGTATTGTCCTGATCGATCTGGGCGCGATGACCATTGCGGTGCTGTTTAGCATTTTGCCCGCGCTGCGGGCTGCCTGGCTTCATCCGATTCATGCGTTGCGATATGACTGATCCTCGAAGCGATACACGTGCATTTACCGCGGTGGTACGGAGCGAATTCGGATAAGGAGTCCCGCATGCTGATCGCGCATGACCTGCACAAAGCCTATCGCCGCCATACGACTCTGGTTCCCGTTCTGAATGGCTTGGACCTGGAAGTCGGCAGTGGGGAGTTCTTGTCGATCGTCGGTGCCTCGGGTTCCGGCAAGAGTACACTGTTGCACTTGTTGGGAACACTGGATCGCCCCGACCGCGGCACCATTCATCTGGATGGGCAACGGATCGATCATCTCAGTGCACGCGAGCAGGATCGGCTTCGTAATCAAACGTTTGGATTTATTTTCCAGTTTTATCATTTGCTGCCCGAACTCACGATGCTGGAGAATGTCCTGCTTCCAGGGATGATCGGGAGCTCCATCTGGAGTTGGTGGGGGCAGAAGAAGGCTTGGCAAACCCGCGCCGTGGACCTGCTCGAGCGGGTCGGTTTGGGACACCGCCTCGAGCACCGACCACGCGAACTCTCGGGGGGAGAGATGCAGCGCGTCGCCATTGCCCGGGCCTTGATCCACCGCCCCTCGGTCTTGTTAGCCGATGAACCGACGGGCAACCTGGATACCGCTAGCGGCAACGACATTATCCGTATCCTCCGCACCTTGAACCAGCAAGAACGGGTGACTATCATCATGGTCACCCACAATCCAGCGATTGTTCAGGCAACCGATCGCGTATTACGCATGCAAGATGGACGCATCGAGCCAGACCGAGGCGACGTGCCCCCCTCCATCGTCCATTGCCCACAACCGCAGAGCTCGGTGGCCTGCGGTTAACCTACTCGGATTCCCCTTCGAGCCTCACTTATGAGCACCAAGGTCTATCTGAACGGCAAGTTTGTGGACAAAAATGAGGCCAAGGTCAGCGTTTATGACCATGGCTTTCTCTATGGGGATGGCATCTTTGAAGGCATCCGCATCTATCACGGCAAAGTATTCGAGCATCGCCGCCACATCGAACGGCTGTATGATTCGGCTCGCCACATCGATCTCTCCATCCCCATGACTCCCGAGGAGATGATGCAGGCGGTGGAAGCCAGTGTCCGCGAGAACAACAAGACCGATGGCTACATCCGGCTGATTATCTCCCGCGGGGCGGGCACCTTGGGCCTGGATCCGCGCAAGTGCGAGCCCCAGGTGATCATCATTGTCGATGATATTAGCCTGTACCCCCCGGAACTCTATCAGAACGGCTTGGAGATCATCACTTCTTCGATTATCCGCAACCACCCGCAAGCCCTGGATCCGCGGGTCAAATCGCTGAATTACCTCAACAATATCCTGGCCAAAATGGAGGCCATCCGCGCGGGCTGCCTCGAAGCCCTGATGCTCAACCACAAGGGAGAAGTCGCCGAGTGTACGGGTGACAACCTCTTTATTGTCAAGCGGGGTGAGCTACTTACCCCACCACGCACCGCAGGCATCCTCGAGGGGATCACTCGCGAGGTGATCCTCCGCCTCGCCGCCGCCGCTGAGGTGCCATTCCGGCAAGAATCGCTCAGTCGGCATGATGTGTACACCGCCGACGAATGTTTCCTCACCGGAACGGCAGCCGAGATCATTGGCGTCGTGAAGATCGACGGTCGCGTTATCGGCGATGGGAAGCCCGGTCCCATCACCCGCGCGCTACGTGAACGCTTCGTCGCATACATCAAACAGGCGAGTTCGCCATCGTGATGGCTGCGCTGGCAACCCGTTGCTTGGGCTGGTGTTTCACGGATGCAGATGAGTGGAATGCTTCGCTGGCGAATGGCCGCAATCATCTCACAACGTGTCCCAACGATTGCGCTGCCACGCTCGGAGTCTGCGACGGTCGTGCCAGCTGACGCAGAGTTGGGCAACACGCGACCAAGATGCATGGCCACCGCTTGTCCGACCAGTAGCGAGACCACTCGATCAGACTGACTCCTTCAGCCCCAACGAGGGACCACCTTGCAGTATCGCTTCACCTTTTATGAATATTTAAAGGTTTCAACATGAGCGGCATCACGGACGGCAATGATGGGCCTACACGGCACTACTCAGCGCTATGGGAACTGACGCGAGCGCGGCTTTTAGAATTTTTCCGAGTCCCCGAGGCAGTGTTCTGGGTCTACGGCTTTCCGCTCCTTCTTGCGGTAGCTTTGGGTCTGGCCTTTCGCAACCGTCCGGTGGAGCAGGTGCGTGTCGACGTGATCTCGGAAAGCCAGGGCGACTCGATTGGCAAACTCGTTGCGGCCCTGTCACAGGATTCGCCACACCAGAAACAGGGTTCGCGGCTACAAGTGACCGTGAAATCCTTCGATGACGCCCAGCAACGGCTCCAACGTGGTAAGACGGATCTCATCGTGCAACCGACGGGTCAGGTTGATGGCCAACCGCCGACCTTTCGCTATTGGTATGAGCCGAATCGCCCCGAGAGTGTGCTCGCCCGCAGTGCGGTGGATAGCGTGCTCCTACGTGACACCCTGGGGGAAGCTGCTCCGGTGGTCGATGAGCAAATGATTGAGCAGCCAGGCAGTCGCTATATCGACTTTCTGGTGCCAGGTTTGCTGGGGATGAATCTGATGGGCGGCGGGCTTTGGGGTGTCGGTTTTGTCACGGTGGATTTTCGCATCCGCAAGTTACTCAAACGATTCCTCGCTACACCCATGCGACGTCGCGATTTTTTGCTAAGTCTTATGCTGAGTCGGCTGTTGTTTACCATCCCAGAGGTGTTGTTGTTATTGGGTTTTGCCTATCTGGTGTTTGGGGTTGGCGTGCAGGGTTCCTTTCTGTTCTTGCTCGCAGTGATCATCCTCGGCGCCGCGGCTTTCAGTGGCATTGGCCTTTTCGTAGCGTGCCGAGCGAAGACGGTGGAGACGGTTTCCGGGCTCATGAACTTGGTCATGCTCCCGATGTTCTTGTTCTCAGGAGTGTTCTTTTCCTCGGAGCGATTCCCCGAGGTCATTCAGCCGCTGATCCAGGCCTTACCACTTACCGCGTTGAATGATGCCCTGCGCGGGATCATGCTTGACGCCGCGGGTCCGGGGCCACTGGCCATTGACCTGGGAATCCTAGCTATCTGGGGAACGATCAGTTTCCTCTTGGCGTTGCGTTTGTTCCGCTGGAAATAACCCAATCGCTCACGCTTACCCGGGCCGGGCAACCGGTGGAAACCGGCCGACAGGTCGCAGAAACGACGGCAATGGCTCATCTTCGGTCAGGCTGCCCTCCAGGCATGGCGGCTGGAGCGATATACTTTCCAAATCAAAGAGGTTTGGAATTCATCGCATCGCCCCACCAGCAAGTGAGGTGGTTCATGCCCCCGTCAAGCAAGCGTCCCACCCTGACCAGCGGCTTCCCCCCCGATAGCCCGCTTGCCCGCCTGGCCAACCAGACGCAGACGGAGTTCGAATTAGGCTTTTTTGCCGGGATTCTGGAACGTCATCCCGCATTTGTCGAAGTATTACGCTTGCATGCGCAAAATTTGAGCCTGATGGGACGACATGCGGATTTGCTGGAGATCGACCGTCGTTGGGTTGAATTGCGGCCTTCGGATCCGGTGGCCCATTACAATTTGGCCTGCAGCCTGGCCCTGACCGGCGATGGCGAACAAGCATTACAGACGTTACGGACTGCGTTGGAATGTGGTTATCCTGATTTACGTCACTTGAGTGAAGATCAGGACTTAGAATCGTTACATCAGGATCCGCGTTTTCAGGAGTTGATTCGCGACTTTGAAGCGTGCTGAGGCTGAATCCATCCCCACCCCCTTGATCGAAACCCGGGGGTTACGCAAGTCCTATGGCCCGGAAACGGCATCCATCGAAGTCTTACGTGGAGTCGATCTCACCATTACTCCGGGTGAACGCATTGCGATCCTCGGCAAATCAGGCTCCGGTAAGTCAACGCTGCTTCACCTGTTAGGTGGACTGGACATTCCCACCGCGGGTTCGATTCTGGTGGGTGGCCATCCTCTCTCGGAGTTTAACCGCGACCAGCGAGCCGACTATCGTCTGCGTATGGTCGGCATGATTTTCCAGGCGTTCTACTTAGTGCCGAGTCTGTCGGCCTGGGAGAATGTCGCATTGCCTCTGGTTTTCGCTGGAATCCCCCGATCGGAGCGACGTTGGTCGGCCCAAGCCTTACTTGAGCGCGTCGCCTTAGGCCACCGGTTACACCACCGCCCTGCCGAGCTTTCAGGGGGAGAGCGTCAGCGCGTAGCGATTGCACGAGCATTGATCCAAAATCCTGCTCTGTTGCTCGCCGATGAACCCACGGGGAATCTCGACTCCACCACTGCCGCGGACATCATGCACTGGCTTCAGCAAGAGTTGGAGTGCAGCCAACGGACCCTGGTGTTGGTCACCCATGATCAGCAATTGGCCCGACAGCATGCCACCCGGATCATCCAATTGCAGGATGGCCGGGTGGTTCAGCTTGAGGAAGACCGGTTTGCCTAAGCATTGACCGTCGCTTCCTCCAGGGTTTCGACGCGAATGGGTTTGATGTCAAAATTGGGATTCTGACCGAGGAAGCGGCAGGGGTTGTTATGGAAGACTTCCAGCGCCTCATTCAGGCTATGCCCGCGTCGACGATACTCGAGCACACATTCTTGCAGGGTAAACGGATCACTGGGCCCCCAATCGGCCGAGGAGTTGACCAGAATCCGCTCGTGTCCATACATCTCCAGCATATCGACGGCCCGCTTGGGAGAACACTTGGTGATCGGGTACAGGGTAAAGCCCACCCAGAAGCCGGCTTCGAGGGGTTCGCGGATAGTGTGCTCTTCGACATGGTCGATCCAAACGCGTTCGGGATCCACCTTCAGCGAGCGAAGCACCTCGACCGTCCGTTTAGTCCCGCGAACCTTGTCTTGCAAGTGTGGGGTGTGGATCAGGATCAGCTGATCATGCTTTAGAGCAAGTTCGACTTGGGCGGCGAAGATTTCTTCTTCGTTCTTGGTCGTCTTGTGAAAACCGATCTCACCCACGCCGAGGACCGCTTTCTTTTCAAAGAAGCTCGGCATGTGCTTGAGCACTTCATAGCTCAAAGGTGGGTTTTCGGCTTCTTTGGGATTCACGCCTACCCAGCAGAAGTGTCGGATACCATACTGAGCCGCTCGGGTCGGCTCAAATTCGCTGATCTGATAGAAGTAATCGATAAAGGTTTCCGGATATTGGCGATCAAAGCCCGCCCAGAAGGCGGGCTCAGCGACCGCGACCACTCCGGACATGGCCATGCGTTCATAGTCTTGCGCGGTGCGAGCGATCGCATGATAATGCGGTTGGATAATCTGCATGACGAAAGCACTCCAGTGGCACAATCCAGGAATGGGAGTTTACGCGGGGTCCGAAAAAAGCTGCAACAAGCGTTCACTGCGATTCGGTTGGCCATCCCGCTGGGCGAGTTCGCTCAAGGCGGCATACAGTTTGTCAAGCCGAGAGTCGTTCAGCTTGCCATTGGGAGACTGCTGCAAGGCCCGATCATGCCGATCCAAGGTGGCGGCAATTTCGAGTAGCATACAGCGAACTTCGAGATAGTAGTGGTCAAGCACCTGGTTCGGGGAGAGCATAACAAGAGTTCCCGGATGCGAGCTTGGTGATCGGCAACACGGCGAAACGCCATTAGGTAGGGAATACTCTTAGTTTGGCCTATTCAGGGTTGCGATGCAAGTTCTGCCTTGAGAGAAAGTCCCGGGAGGTGGCGTGTGCTGCCCATGGATCCGATTGAGGTCGATTGACAGCTCCGCGACGTCTCCCTATGATGGCGAAATTGCTGCACCCGTAGCTCAACTGGATAGAGCATCGGTCTACGGAACCGAAGGTTATAGGTTCGAATCCTATCGGGTGTACTGTTGTAAAGACTGCTATGCATAGTACTTACGAAGCAATTCAACGCTCAAACTGACCTGTCAATTACCCTTTATGACCTTATCGTGACCTCGTCAGCCCGTCCAGGGGACAGAATCTGTTCCATGGCGTCCACTGCCAAGGCTTGCTGACCTGGCATCAGGTGCACGTAACGCTCAAGCGTCGTTTGGATGTTCGCGTGACCCAACCGGCTACTAACGATCTTAATATTGACTTGTGCGGCCAATAGGAGGCATAGGTGTGCCGCAGATCGCGGAAGCGGATTCGCGGCAGACCCGCTTCGATCACGAGCGGGCCAGACCTGTTGCGCGTCAAGTGGCTTTGACGCAGTCGGTTGCCCCGGGTATCCGGAAACAGGATGTCTCCTTGAAGCTGTGCTAGGTGGACGTTCAGAACTTCACAGGTGCTCCAAGCGAGCTGGATCATCCACCGGCCTTTGCA
>CAYPIE010000019.1:4778-84514 GCA_964410665.1 uncultured Alcaligenaceae bacterium | reverse complement strand
CCTGACGCCCAAGTGCAATTGGCGGCGTTACTCGCTTTGGCCGATCAGCCGGCCCCACCCAGCCAGCAATCCTCCGTGGCCGCTGAAAAGCGCGGAGAAGCTCCAGCAGCAATCATCGCGCCGAACACCCTTAGGTTCCCACACGCCGCTCGGAAGGAAGAGAGGATATATATCGATCTACGCACATACGTATGTAATGAACTGACGAATAAATCGCTGCGATTTCTTCTAGGAGTCAACGGCGCGCTATTGAGCGGGCGGTGAAGAGAGATTCCCCCGGGCTTGAGCCCTCGGGAGTGTCAATCGGACTTGATACGATCGAGATATCCACTGCAATAGTGGCGTAGTCGGAGCGCGACGAGTTCCTCCTCGATCGCTTCGATCGTGGGATTACTCAGGGTTTGTGCCACTTCTTCGATGAGCAGCTTGCAGAACCGCTCGCGAGCGATATGGAGCTTTTTGCGGATCCAGCCGGCGGGATTTTCCATGTCTCCCACCATCGGTCGCAACTGCTCGAACATGCTCTCAGCAGTCATCTTCGGGTTATCAACACGCATGCGTAGCACCGTGTAGAGGTAGCGATTCGTCCCTGCTTGCTCCTCTTCTTTGCGCAGCGCGCGAAGTGCATTGGCAAAGAGCTCTTTGCGCCAGATCTCGCTCTCCTGGTCCTCCGAAATCGGATGTTGCGATGCCGCCGCAACATCGAAGTCGTCCGGAAGCGGCTGCTCCTTTCGCCGGACATCGTCCCGGTAGTGATGGTAAACAAAGCGTTGCAGGCTGGTCTTCAGATAAAACCGGAATTTTCCCTTTTCCGGGTCAGCGTTGCGAAATTTACCCGTCAGCAGTGCTTCGGCAAACGATTGGAACAATTCATCGACAATGTTTTGATCACGCACCATGGCCATCAGATAGCGGCGCACGGCAGTTTCATAACGCTTGAACAGCAATGCTGTGGCAACCTGGCGAGACTCGACGCTCCCGTCGTTGGCTTGGCATACAATCGTCCACCAAGTCGACATGCGACTTAGACGGTCCTGTTCTGAGGAATCCATGTCAACCTCCGCATGCATGGTCGGGCTGAGATCGTGCGGCTTCGCAGGGATGTCCGGCGCTTCCCACGCCCTATTTAATGACAAGATTCCTGGATTTGGATCTTTCGTCAAGTAGAAATTCTTTGAATATGCAAAACATCTGAATACAATAGTATAACATATTTTATGTGGATGTGATCGCGCTCTATCGGGACTTCCTGTTCGACGGACATTTGACTTTAAGACGGATGCAAATGGCATGAGGAGCGGGCCCAATCCGGTTCAGGAGATTTCCGAAAAAAAACGCTTCAAAACGGAACGCTGCCTTTCCCCATGGCTACTCGTGGTAACAGGAGCTCAGAGAACCGCTGAGCCAAGAAGGTTCCTCCCCAACTTGTTGTCCGTTGCCGAAGGCGTGCAGAGCTCTGTCCGCTGAAGCGACCGATGACGATCTTGGGAGTAGGAGCAACCCACTCCGATCAACAGTGGCCTGGGCTCCATGGCATGCATTGAAGTCCGCTTGATCGTAAACCTTGCCGTTGCTTGTCCACGAGAGCTCGGCCAGTGAACTCGATGCTTGAGTCAAGCTCTTGGGTCAAGCCGTTTCGAGAACCAAACACCCCGAAATCGCACGACTGAGATGTAGCTCGGTCCTCGCTGCTAGAAGTCGAGGTACCTCCGAGTACGGAATTGCTACGTCCATTCCGAGGGAGAAGACGCGATGACTTGTCGAAACGATCGCCGACTGCGGACGGCGAGCTTGGCATGGTAGGTGGCGAGTCCATCGAACTGGAAGAGTCTTGTCCAAAATGAGAAGCAATATCATAAACATTCATATAATTGGAGATGATCGCAATGTATGACTCACCCTTAACCAAAGTCACCAAACTCGATCGACGCAACCCCCTTCGCTGCGAACAACTTGAGGACCGGGTGGTTCTTGATTGCCAGGCTCCCGCTGACTGGAGTTCTCTCCCTGTCGACTTCGACGATTCGCACACCCAGTTCCGAGACACCCGCGACGATGAATCCCTCGTGGGTGACGGTACGGGCCCACGCCCTAGCAGCGACGAGGACCTGCACCGTGTGAAGCTTGTTTTGGACAATTCGTCGACCGATCCAGCGAACCACGGCGACCACACCATGCATGGCACTGCCTGTGGCTGTCCCGACTGCGTGGGCAGGGATTTACCCGTCAAGGTGGTCGAGCAGGATCCCCATCAGCATGGCCCGGAATGCGGGCATGAGTTGCGGCTCGATGCTTTCGGGAACGAGTACTATTTCGATGCCATCCCCCCGATCCCCCCGGACGAGATTGTCCCAGAGCACGGCTCGGTCGATCTTGGGCTCGACACCATCAGCCCGGAAGCATCGGCCCCGGACATGGTCGAGGTACCGGCATTTTCGTCGCGACCAGGCTCCCCGTATAAGCTGTTGTTGGACTTCGATGGGCATGTGGTCTCGGGTACCTATTGGAACTCCAAGAACCAGGGCAATCCCATTCATGCTCCTGCTTATAGCCGGGACAGCGATCTGACCACCTTCTCGGGTAGTGAACAAGTCGCGATTCAGGAGATTTGGCAACGGGTGGCCGAAGACTTTGCCCCCTTCAATCTCGACGTGACCACCATCGATCCCGGGGAAGAGGCCTTTACCGCCGGCGGACAGGCTCTTCGGGTCCTGATCTCGACCGCCACCGATCAAGGGACCAATCACGAATGGTATCCCTCTGCTGCTGGGGGGGTGGCCTATCGGCACAGCTGGCACTGGCCTTCTGACACCCCGGTGTGGGTGTTTGAGAATCGCTTGGGCAACGGCAGCGTCAAGTATGTGGCCGAAGCGGCCAGTCACGAAGCCGGACACGGGTTCGGCCTCGGCCACGACGGGGTCGCCAAGCCCAAGAAGAGTTACTACCGTGGACATGGCACGGGGGCCACCAGCTGGGCCCCCATCATGGGCTCTTCCTATCACAAGTCCGTCACCCAGTGGAGCTCTGGGGATTACCTCAACGCGAGCAACACCCAAGACGATGTGGCCGTGATTGCCAAGGCGGTCGGTTTTGCCAAGGACGACCATGGCGATATCTTTGCCGCGGCAACCCCGCTCACTTCAGACTCGGATGCGGCTGACACCATCACGGCGGAGGGGTTGATTGCGACTGCAGACGATCGTGATCTGTTCCGCTTCCAAACGAAGGCCGGGCAGGTCCGCTTAAACTTGCTGCCGTTTGCCCCGGGCACCAGCATTTCTAACCTGGATATTCAAGCGAATCTGTACGACCACACCTACACCCTGATTGCCTCGGCCAACCCTTCCGGGAGTCTCGAAGCGACTCTCGACCTTGAGTTGGCCGCGGGGACCTACTACCTCGAAGTGGATGGTGTGGGCCTAGGCGACCCGTTGGACCAGGGGTACAGCGACTACGGGAGCCTGGGCCGGTATACGCTCATCGGCTCGGTGGTAGGGATTCAAGGCAATACCGCCCCAGTTGCCAATCTCGACCAGGTGTTTGTCAGTCAGAATCAATCGGTCGTGATTGATGTATTAGCGAATGACCTGGATGGCGAGGGAGACACCCTGCGTCTGCAGTCGGTCAGCACGCCGTTGCGCGGCATGGTAACGCTGGTCAACGGTCAGTTGGTGTACACCCCGAAGGCCGACTATGTGGGTACGGATCGCTTCACCTATGTTGTCTCCGATGGGTTGCTGAGCACAACGGGAACGGTGCGGGTATTGGTCCAGGCGCCCCAGTCCCTGATTGATCCGGGGCACGATGACGTTTCGACGGTGGAAGGGATTGGCGTCACCATCGATGTCTTGGCCAATGACGAAGAAAAGCATGGAGGCACACTATGGCTGGAATCGGTCAACTCGCCAGGTCATGGCATCGCGGCGTTGGTGAACGGTAAGGTGGTCTACATCCCACGGGCCAACTTCGTGGGTCACGACCGCTTCACCTATGTCGTCACGGATGGCATCAGCACGGTCACCGGAACGGTGACGGTGACGGTTACCCAGAGAAGCGAGGACGAGCGAACAGAGCTCGATCCTGTCTCCATTGCGGACGTCTTTGCAGTCCGTGTGGACGGTATGAGCAATGCACAGGATTTCGTGCCCGATCCGAGTCGACCTGACCAGGCGAGGACCACTCGAAATCAGTTGGGGAACAATCTTCCAGCTCTGTGGTTCGACCGACGTGTCGATGGTATCCAACCATGAGTGGGGTAATCGACATCCGTATTGAAGGGAAGTCGTCGAACACAAACCTCCTTCCAGAATGAGTTGGCGTCCGTCTGAAATGAGCAGTGATGGTCCTAGGTCAAGCAGATGATCCTCGAGTGGGACACTTGCCTTGTCTAGGGCCATCCGTTCGTTGCTGCTCTCGCAAACGGCCAGCACGTCCCCCGACGTGAGGCAACCGGCTTGGTCACGGATGAAATCGACGACCTCCGTTTGTCGGGATACTCGCTGTCCGATGTTGACAAAAGGACTCGAGTATTTGTGCCGCAGGCCTGGGACAGGCCTGGAGCACAAGATGGGGGCCAGGGATCTCAACCACTTCGGTATGGGGTTGGACCGACTGGATTTGTGCCACACAATCCCGGGGGATCAGCCAATCTTCGCTGGGACGCAAGTAAAGTACCGGCACGGGACAGTCACGTAGTGCTCCGGTCACGTCGAGGGTAGCGACCGATTGCGCCCGCGCTGCCAAAGCTGTGGGGGAGACCAACGCCAGCGTCTCGCGAAGCAATCGTCCAACCCGACCATAGCTATGCCGACCCAATAAGGCCCAGGCGATCAACCACCGTGGTTGGAAGTGGAACATCCATGATCGGATCATGGTTCGCCACTGCGTTGGTAGTTGCCGAAACGGAAACTGGACAAACGACGCACATAACACCAACCCCTGCAGACCCAGTGGTCGTCTGGCGGCAAGCATGATCGCAAGAGGACCTGAGAACGATTCGCCAACGAGGACGAATTTGCTTTCTTCTGCGACGGCTGCTTCCACGAGGGGTAGTAGCTCCGAATACCCGAGTGGTTGGTCGGGCGGGTAGGCGATGATGGTCGCGGACAGTGAGGCGGGCAACGCCTCGACAAGCGGTTTGAACAGCCGCCCGGTGCCGTCCATTCCAGGTAGCAGGACCAGACGCATTCCATATCCTGTTGCTTCGAGGAAATCGTGCAACCAACATCGACCGTACCGCTGATGTGGACAGCAATGCGTTGGTTGCTCAGGACACGTTGGCGAAGTTACGTGGTTTCCTCATCAAAGGGATGGCTGCACGGACAATACTGCTCCATGATGGCGTCGAAAGCATCACGGTGCTCGGCGGGCACGGGAATCCCGGCATGGGACATGCACAGGCCTTTGTAGGTATAGCTCACTATTTCGTCATTCAACCAATGGTAAGAGACGAGCTTTTCCCATGGCAGCAGGGTGCCATAGAGGTGCATCCCGTTCTCGCAGAGTTGAAATCGAGTGTTCATCATGACCCGATAGCAAGCCACGGAATAGAGCACGATGGCAACGAAACTTGCGATAATCAGTGGATCACGGAATGCGATGGCCTGACGATTGGCGACTCCAATTAAGAATATGGGGAAGAAGATCGCAATCCCGAGCAATTGCCAGCGCTTGGGATTTGGGCCTAAGTCTAGCAAGACTTTGCCGGGCTCACGTCGGCGATAGATCATGGAGCCGAGCTCGAACAAGGCCATCACCCCCCAGGCGGTCATAAAGGCGACGGGGAGGGAGTCCTGAAAGGATTGCCTGCGGATCACGCCGATCAACGCGGCCAAGGCTGCCCATAACACAATGAACCCGAGCAATCCGCGGCCGGCGTTCTGAAGTCCGATCCGCCACGCTGGCGCAGGCAGCTTCATGATCGGGTGTCGGCGCAGGAGCCAGATGGCTACCACAATGCCAGTGATCATTCCCGTCCCCAGCACGGCGATGACCACTGCCCAGAAACCGGCATCGAGCTTGGCGACCAGAAACATGAATTGGCCGACGTTGAGCATAACTGGAACCTCCTTCGACGGAACCGCATCTGCCAACCGCAGACCATGATTATCAGATAAGGTAGTCCTTTTCCGGGTCACAGAATCAACGGGGAGGTTACTCTCCGCCAACACCTGTGACCAAGAGTCTCTCACCCAAGTAGAGCAAACCGATTACCGGTGGTAGCACCCCGGCCAAGATCAGGCCGCCGAACACGCCGAACGAAGGTATTCCCACCCAGGCATCGATCAAGTTGCCGATCAAGACAAGGCAAGTTATCCGGGTGGTGGCCCCTCCAGAATGGGGTTTATCACTTTGCAGGATATCGTCTACCACGCGATACACCAGCATTCCCCACAGGCTTGTGGCCACAAGCACCACCAGCACCGTGGTCCACGACGCTGTCGGCTGTGCTGGTACTACCTCCCAAGGGAGAAACAGACCTAGGGCTCCGGTCACGGCTCCGAGCACTCCACCGACGATGAACGCGATCCGTCTTCGAACTTGCCGCCAACGAATTCGCTCAGCCGTTTGCCGGTCGCTCGCTTCGAGCACCCATCCGCTAAAGGTGACCTCGGCCGGTGGTCGGGCAGTGGCCCTGGCGGCCTCGCACCGGCCTTGCAGACCACCAGGCCGTGTGGGTCCCCACGGCGGACGATGATTTCGTCTCCGGCGTCGGTGGGGACAGATTCGGTACGGGCGTTATATCGTTGACCATGAACCTGGACCGTACCCTGCGAGTGTAACAAGCTGAGGGCGATCCCTCGGTCACCAATGCTAATGGGCATATCTTGTTCGTCAAAGGGGCCTATGGGCGAACCGTGGGATCGGCCTTAGGCGGTGCAACGAAGAGTAGGATTCGGACCATCCCTTCGTAAGGACAAGCTTCTTTTTTATGATACTATAAAGATTAATTTGCCTGTATGTCATTTGGGCGGCCTCTGCCGTTCCTCGCTCCGGATCGATTGAATCCCGAAAGCCCGTGGTGGCAGTCCGATACGATGGATTGTCCAACACCCGGGTGATGGCTTGGCGGAGGTTTGGCGAGAGTGTGGCGAGAGTGTGGCGGAAAGGGGCACGTCCTTCGAGGACGCCCAACGTCTGGATGGCTCGGTGGTACTCATCGGCTGGGGATACGTTCCTTCCGGGTGAAAGGATGTCAAACCATCGTTCATGCACCGAAGCAGCCAGATCGCCCAAGAGGCAAAAGCTCACGCGATGGCCCTCGTGGCGTATCGCATTTGCCAGGGCCAGCATGGGGTTCACGAGTCCCGGCGTATTCGGGCAAATCACGCCAAAGTGAGCCATCCAGAAAACTCCTTGACCGTTGGGTGGTTCCCCTTGGTTGGACGGTGGACGGTGGTTGACGAGCGATCAACACGATCATGCCATCGCCGATTGTTCGATGCCACGTCGGTGAAGAACAGCGTCTTGAGGCCTGTGAGCGAGGCTTGCCAATGGAGATTTCCGAGGCTGAAGATAGAGGTCACCGATTGATATAAGTTTGTTCTAGTTGCTCGGCCACAAAGCAATCTGAAAATCAATATTATCTTTATATTTCGAATGTTTGTAGGGGTTAGATCCTTGCCCAACTTCCGGAGCCGCTGCCCGATCATGATCAACACGGTCGCCCAGTTCGCCCAGAAGTACGCCTTCTTCCAACTTACCCGGAACATCCTTGGCTTCTTGTTGTAAGTCGAGTGCTCTGCAACCTGGTAGATTTGCCGGGGGGAGACAGCCCTCCTTGCTTCCGGATCGCTACCTTCAGGAGGGGCTCGGGTCGCCGATCGGACGGGTTGCTGGTTGGGCGAATATAGCCACCTAAAGAGGGATCGTCAGATCAGCCGGCAACACGACAGAGCTCGGTTGTTGGAGCCCGCTTCAAAGCTTGGTTGCCGCTATCCCATCCATCCGAGAGGAGGAGGTAGAGGGAGAAGACGGGCTCCTGTTATTCCGAGATCCCTGGCTCGGCGAGCCAGGCGGGCTTGCTCAGGTCAACGGTCGGGACCGCGAGGGCAGCTCGGATGAACATCCCGGCGGCCCGCTCCGGCTGACCGGCGGCGGCCCAGGCGTGGGCGGCGTGGGCGGCATGGTCGGCGCGCCACGGTTCAATCCCTGCAAGTTGTTCAAGGTGGAATGCCGCCTTAAAAGGTTGCAATTGTTCGATCGCTTGATCTTGCTGCGCCTCATGCCAGGCGTGGTCGGGAACGATCCAGCTTGCCAGGCGGTTGCGATCCCAGCTATGGCAACGGGCTTCCAGCCCGATATCGACGAGGATGATCTCGTTCTCGTCTATCTCGACTCGATAGCGACCATCGGGGCTGGTAGCTCCTGCGATGGTGGTAGGCGGAGAGACATCTGGGAGCAGCTGAGCGGTGGCCGCGTCCCAGACCTTGGTGATCCCTGCTTCATCGTGGCTCACTAGGTACCGCCCATCAGCCGTGAACGCCACACTTGTTACTGTGCTGGTGTGTCCCTGCAGAGACTGAAAGGGGTGTGCCGTCGCGGCATGCCAGCTCCAAATTGTCTTATCGTTTGATCCACTGATGATGCGGTGGCCATCCGGACTGATCGCGACGCTATACACGATGCTTGCAGGAAGCTGTGGCCCCCGAAGTAGTTGCAGCTGTTGCCCGGTGGCTGCATCCCAGACACGCACCATCTGGTCATGGGATCCACTCACGATGCGGCGACCAGCCGCGCTGATGGCCACGCTGGTCACCGGACGGGTATGCCCCTTTAGTAGCTGAAGAGTGTTGCCGGCGTTTGCATCCCAGACGCGTATCGTCTTGTCATCCGAACCACTGATGATATGTCGTCCATTGGCACTGATAGCGACACTGGTGACCGCACCCGTATGCCGCGAGAAGACCCGGATCAGCTGTCCGGTATTCGTGTCCCATTTGCGGAGTGTCTTATCGTGCGAGCCACTGACAATATAATGTCCTCGGCGACTGATGGCGACACTCGTTACTCCCGATTGGTGTCCGAAGAGGACTTTCTGTACTCGCCCGGTGTTCGCATCCCAGATGCGGATCGTGTGGTCATCAGACCCTGTGACAATGCGCTGTCCGGTGGCGTTCACTGCCACACTTCGAACACGAAACGAGGGTGTCGGGAGTACGCGAAGCGATTGCCCGGTGTTCGCATCCCAGATGCGTAACGTGTTGTCGGTACCCGCGCTGACAATGCGGCGACCATCGGGACTGATGGCCACGCTGGTCACCCTGGCTTGATGTCCTTGGAGGGTTCGGAGGAGATGTCCGGTACGAGCATCCCAGATGCGTACCTGTTGATCGTCTGATCCGCTGACAATTTGCTGCCCATCAGGACTGATCGCCACGCTATTGACCGCCTCGGTGTGTCCCCGGAGGATCTGCAGAGGTGAGTCCGATGCAGTATTCCAGACTTGCACCGTCATGTCATCGCTGCTGCTTACGATCCGCTGCGCATCGGGAGTAAAAGTGAGGCATGTCACCCGATCGGTGTGCCGTCGGAGTATTTTCAGCGTTTTGCCAGTGTCTGCGTCCCAGACCCGGACCACGCCGAACCCTCCGCTGGCGATCCGTTCCCCGTCGGGACTGAACGCGATGCTGTAGATTCCGCTGGTATGTTTGAATAATGATCTGGTCTCGCGGCCCGTGGTCACATCCCAGATCCGTACCCTTCGGTCATAGCCTCCGCTGGCGATACGCTGTCCGTCAGGACTGAAAGCAATCCCGTTGACGGCCCCGCGGTGTTCCGTAAAGCGAATGAGGACTTTGCCGCTTTCTACATCCCATACGCGTACGACGAAGTCTTGCTCGCTTCCCCCTCCCCCGCTGGCGATCCGTTTACCGTCGGGGCTGATCGCCAGACAATGGATGCTGCCGCGGTGTTCTTCGAGGACATGGAGGGTCTTTCCGGTGGCGGCATCCCAGATACGGATGGTGTGGTCATCGGATCCACTGACAAGGCGTCGTCCATCCATGCTGATGGCTACGCTGGTCACAGCACCTGTGTGTTGTGCGAGAACCTGTAGCGTGTCGCCCGAGGTGAGATCCCAGATGCGGATGGTTTGATCTCGCGATCCGCTGACGATCTGCTGTCGATCGGCACTCATTGCCACACTTGTTACGTGATCGGAGTGGCCGGAAAGGACTCGTCGGGTCTTTCCGGTGGCAGCATCCCAGATGCGGACAGTGTGGTCCTGCGATCCGCTGACGAGATAGCGTCCATCGCGGCTGATGGCCACGCTGGTCACGGGATCAACATGTTGCTTCAAGGTGACGGTACCCGTTTGAAAGCGTGTTGTCAGATAATCATGCTCCCAGCCACGACGATCAAAGCGACACGATGCCAAAAGGCGAAAAGCGTCGATGGCATCGCCGGCATCCCAAGCGAGTTGCGCAGCGTTGATCTGTGTCATATAGAGTAAATCTTCCGCTCGATGGAGCTGTTTTCGCGCCAACTCCGCATGCTCGGTTGCCTGCTTGGCCTGCTGGTTGGCTTTCCAGCTCTGCCAGAGGGCGACAGTTGTCCCTGTGAGTAACGCCAACAGGGCCACTGCGATTCCGGCACTAATTCCCCGGTTGCGCTTTATCCACTTCCAACATCGCTCTCGGGTGCTGACTGGACGAGCCAGGATCGGCATCCCGGTCTGCCAACGTTGCAGATCCTCGGCCAAGGCTTCGGCCGAACCGTAGCGATGCTCGGGCTCTTTGTGTAGGCACTTTTGACAAATGACTTCGAGATCCCACGGGATCTGACCCTGGAGCTGACGCAACGGTTTGGGCTCGTGATGAACCACCTGCCAGACGGTTTCCAAAGGGGTAGAAGCTTGGAACGGTGGTCGACCCCCGAGTAGATGATAGAGCATTGCCCCAAGGGCATACACATCCGCAGCGACGCCAACACGTTTGCCCTGGCCTGACGCCTGCTCCGGAGCCATGTATGCGGGGGTACCAATGATTGCTCCAGTGGTGGTGATCGCTGCACTGGCTTGCACCTGCTTGGCCAGTCCAAAGTCGGATACTTTGGGCTCACCGTCCGTGCCCAGCATGATATTGCCGGGCTTCAGATCGCGGTGGATGATGCCCCGGGCGTGAGCCACGGCCATGCCCCGGGCAACCTTTTTGACGATGGTAACGGCTTCTTCAACGCTGAGTGAGCCTTGTTTGAGGTAGTCTGCGAGAGACCCCTTAGGGCAGTATTCAAGGGCGATGTAGTGGATCCCTTGGCAGGAGCCCACCTCGTAGATCGAGATAATATACGGATGGTTGAGTGCCGCCACGGCCTCGGCTTCGGCCTTGAAGCGGAGTAAATCTTCGGGGTTGCCATCGCTACCGGCCTGGATCATTTTCAAGGCGATGGTCCGTTGTAGCGCGCGGTGCTGGGCTTTGTAGACTACCCCCATGCCTCCTCGACCGATCTCTACGAGTCCGAGATACTTGTCAAATACCTCCAATTGCAGATGTTCCGGATCACTTCCGGGGACTGTGACCACCGTTGGAACACTCGAATTCCTCGGGAATAGAGTCTTGAGGCGAGGGGCCTTCAGACTGGCGAGCTCCGCCAGATCCTGGCTGGTCAACTCCGGGAAGCGGGCACCGTAAGCCCGGAGATCCGGTCGTTCTCCGGCCCGCAGACGATGTTCTACTTCAAGGCGGATCAATTCCCGAAGTAGGTAGGTGCG
Source organism: uncultured Alcaligenaceae bacterium (assembly GCA_964410665.1). GTDB lineage: Bacteria > Planctomycetota > Planctomycetia > Gemmatales > Gemmataceae > CAYPIE01. The sequence continues at coordinate 72,804 of CAYPIE010000019.1, read as the reverse complement.
GGAAGTCCCGTGGTGGCCTTGTAGCAATTCCGGGATGCTCAGCGGCTTGTTTGCCCGCAAAGCTACCTCGAATCGGTCGAAGATTGCCTCGAGGTGCCGTAACGTTTCGATGGAGAGTAGATCGTCGGAATCCGAAGTGCCCGAGTTCATGACGTTGGGTGCTCCTCCCACATATTTTTGGATCAGGCTCAGTCTGTGATACATTAGAAAAATTGATTTGTTTAACTATTTTGCGATCTCGATTCTTCGGTCTCACTTCATATGCACGATTGCGAGCGGCTATCAGGAAGCATCGCCAAGCAGGGAGAAAAGGTGACAACCATCATCGGCTACTTTCGTTCCATAAGGTAGCCTGAGAAGGGGGCAAACCAGAATGCAGCGAACCATGTAGGGAAGCTGCTTGATCTTTACCATCTTTGGAAGTGCAACGAATCCAACAGGAATCCCGAAGTCTCGAGTTTGAATGAGCCCATAACCTTCGAGGTATGGTAAGCTCTTGAACCTAGATTTCCGATGATGGTGTTCCATTTTCAAACCCAAAAGCTTGGTCGCATTGATCCATATTCGGTTCCTCGGTGACCCCTCACGGTCCTTCTACACCGAACAATCCTAACGAAGGTGCGTGCGTCTCCCGGAGTGGACCGCTGGGCCTCGTCAGGCGCAAGGTTCATGCCGCTGGTCGCAAGCCAAGGCCTCGCTCGACGGGCGACATCGACGAGAAACATGACCTAGAGTTGCCACAGTGGAATAGAACCCCACTTCTTGGCTCGCGTTGATATTCTTGTCGGAGAGTGTGAACATGATGGCAGACCGCTCGCCAGCCTCCAACGAAACGTTGGTGGAGGACCGACCGTTGGCCCAGACCGGGATGCTGTTTCTCATCAGCGTCTTTGGGCTGTTTCTGGAGTTGCTCCTGATCCGCTGGATCAGCACGGAAGTCCGCATCTTCGCCTACTTACAAAACACGGTTCTGGTGGTCTGCTTTCTCGGCCTCGGGATGGGCTGCTGGACCTGTCGCCGGCCCTTTATATTGCGTGAGGTGCTGTTGCCGCTATTCGTGCTGGTGTTACTGCTGGCCCTCCCGCCAAGCCGCATGGCTCTCAGCTCGGTGAGTGAGATGCTGAGTGTGTTTAGCGACCTGGTGGTTTGGTCACAACTGAGCGGAACCGATACCTGGCAGACGGCGATGTTTGCCACCCTAGGGTTGGGCCTGACGTTTTTGTTGATGGTGTTAATCTGGACCATGTTTGTGCCGATTGGCCGCTTGCTCGGCCGGCTGCTGGATGACCACCCGAACACCATCTGGGCTTACTCGGTGAATATCGCCGGTAGCCTGGCCGGGATCTGGCTATTTGTGGCGGTCAGTGGCCTGAACCAACCGCCCGTTGTCTGGTTCACGCTCGTTGGGATCATGGCTCTGCTGCTGTTCGCACGATCGGAGGTGGTGAAGCGGCTCGACTATGGTTTGGTTGCAGGGATTGTCGGCCTGTCTTGGCTGGCAGGCCTGGAGCCGGGGGCCATGCAAGTGGTCTGGTCTCCGTATCAGAAGTTAGCGCTGTGGGATTGCCAGCAACACCCGGACGACGCGAAACCCTCACCGGCTTGGCGTTCGGTGTTACTCGGCGAAAAGTCTGTCACGACCGGGAATCTGGGCGAATACTTGGTGACGGTCAACAATGTTGGTTACCAGGTCATGATCGATTTGGATGCAGAACGGGTGGCTTCGGATCCCAAGCGCTACCCACCTGAGATGCGTGGGTTTAGCCAGTACGACCTGCCAATGCACTTTCATCCCAAGCCCGAGAAGTTGTTGAGTGTCGGTGCTGGTACCGGCAACGATGTGGCGGGAGCCTTGCGTGGAGGTGCGAAGGATATTGTCGCGGTGGAAATCGATCCGGTGATCATCGACCTGGGTCGCCGCTATCACCCTGAACAACCGTATGACTCGCCGGCGGTGCGGCTTGTCAACGATGATGCACGCTCTTACTTTGCCACCTGCCAGGAAAAGTTCGACGTGATTGCTTTCGGCTTGCTCGATTCGCATACCACTACGGCCATGACCAATGCCCGCTTAGACCACTATGTGTATACCCGTGAAAGCATTACGCGGGCCCGGTCGCTGCTGAACGACCATGGGATCATGGTACTGAGTTTTGAGGCACAAAAGCCGTTTATCGCCGACCGCATGGCCCGAGTGCTGACCGAGGTGTTTGGTGAGGAGCCCATCTGTTTCCGGGTTCCCTATTCCAACTATGGCTGGGGTGGGGTGATGTTTGTGGCCGGTGACGTGGTGACTGCCCGCAAGCAGATCGAAGCTAAGCCTGGGCTGGCAAATCTGATTAGCCAATGGCAAAAAGACTATCCGATCGAACTCACCGGCACCACTCCCATGGCGAGCGACGACTGGCCGTACATTTACTTAGAGTACCCACGCATTCCAATCCTGTACTTCCTCCTGGCAGGGGTCATGGTGCTGCTGTTTGTGCGTGGCATTCGTCAGCTGCAGATCCCAACCCTCGTCACCGGCTGGGGCCGGACACACTGGCACTTCTTTTTCATGGGTGCGGCCTTCCTTCTGTTGGAAGTCCAGAACATCAGTAAGGCGTCGGTGATCCTCGGCAACACCTGGGTGGTCAACGCTGTGATTATTTCTGGGATCCTATTTATGATCCTGCTGGCCAATGGGATCGCTCATCGGTTTCCCAAGCTGTCGCTAGTGCCAGTTTATGGACTGTTGTGTGCGACCTGTTTAGCCTTGTACTTCGTTGATCCTTCTCAGTTTGGTTTCTTGTCGTATCCGGTGAAAGCGGCCATTGTAGGCGGGCTGACAAGCCTCCCGATGCTGTTCAGCGGGATCGTCTTCATCCGTTCGTTCGCGGCGGTGTCGCGCAAGGACGCAGCGTTAGGTGCGAATCTCTTTGGCGCGCTGGTCGGTGGTCTGCTCCAATCAGTGAGCTTCCTGATTGGCATCAAAGCCTTGCTGCTGCTGGTCGCCGGTCTTTATCTTTCAGCGTTACTGACCCGTCCTCGGACGCAGCTGGTATCCGGATCGGCAGCGGCCGTTACCGAGCCGAACGCCCGGGAGCTGGAGCCAGTCAGTTAAGGTATGCTCGTGGCGCGTGGCCGGCCGAGCCTGGCCGGCCCCCGTCTTGCCGCGAAATCGGCGTTTCTGGTCCAGGAAACGGCGGTTTCGGCAGATCAGTCCACACCACTTCGGAACACCTCTTTGTAGCACGACCACTCGGAAGGGCTGGGTTCTCGACTTGCCCAGGTCGCAAATCGCATGCACACGACGGCGGTGAAGCGATAAAATTGTTGTGCAACCCACCGCTGAAGACTGACTCCGATTCAGGAAGATCCGACGATGAGCACCGAGTATTTCGATGTGGTGATTGTGGGGGCAGGTCTCTCGGGCATCGGGGTCGCTTGCCACCTACAGCGGCACTGTCCCGGCAAACAGTACGTCATCCTGGAAGCACGCCATGAACTGGGTGGGACCTGGTCGCTGTTCCGCTACCCCGGGGTACGCTCGGATAGTGACATGTACACCCTGGGCTACCAGTTTAAACCGTGGCGAGAAGCCAAATCGATTGCCGATGGTTCGTCGATTCTCAACTATGTGCAGGAAACCGCGCGCGAATACGCAATCGAGCAGCATATTCGCTATGGCCATGCCCTAAAGGCTGCCTACTGGTCCAGTTCGGAGGCAAGCTGGACGCTGGAGACCGAGTGCCAGCGAACGGGCAGCATGGTTCGCTTGCGCTGCAACTGGCTGATGATGTGCACGGGCTATTTTAGCTACCAGGGCGGGCACACCCCGGTGTTTCCGGGCCAAGCGTCGTTCTCGGGCCCCATCATCCATCCGCAGGACTGGCCGCAAGACCTTGACTATCGGGGCAAACGCGTGGTAGTCATCGGCTCGGGTGCCACGGCCATGACGCTGGTCCCAGCGATTGCCCCCGAGGTCGACCATGTAGTGATGCTACAACGCTCACCGACCTATGTGGTCGCGTTACCGACCGAGGATCGACTCGCCAATCTTCTACGCAAGCTTTTGCCTGAGAAACTTGCCTATGCACTGATTCGCTGGAAAAACGTGGCAGGCCAACAGTTTTATTATCGTCGGATGCGTCAGTATCCCGAGGAAGCGAAAGTCCGACTGATCGAGCGGGTTCGCCAGGAGCTGGGTTCGGACTATGATGTCGAGACGCATTTTACGCCGCGCTACAACCCATGGGATCAACGCCTGTGTATCGTGCCGGACGGCGATCTCTTTCGGGCCTTGCGCTCTGGGAAAGCCTCCATGGCGACCGGCCACATCGAGCGGTTCACCAGCAAGGGGATTTTGCTGCAATCGGGAGAGTTCCTCGATGCCGACATGATCGTTACCGCCACTGGCCTGTCCCTGGTGAGCCTGGGCAATGTAGCGTTTTGGCTGGATGGAGAGCCGATCGACTTCCCGAATCGCTTTACCTACAAGGGGTTAATGTACTCTGATGTACCGAACTTAATCTCGACCTTTGGTTATATCAACGCGTCTTGGACCTTACGCGTCGATCTAACGGCCGAATTTATTTGCCGAGTAATCCAGACCATGGATCGAGCCGGGGCTCGCCAGTGTACTCCCCGTCTGCGGCCACAGGACCAGGGCATGTCGCCGCGGCCGTATATTGAAGGGTTTACCCCCGGGTATCTCCAGCGTGCCAGTCACTTGTTCCCGAAACAGGGTGATCGTGAGCCTTGGTTAAACCCACAGCGGTACCTCCGGGACAAGCAGATGTTTCGCAAGGACCCGATCGAAGACGGCGTGTTGGAATTGGTCGGTAACGTCCGTGAACCTGTCGCGAACGGTTTGCTCGGTCGCCAAGAATCGGCTCAGAGTTGAGCACGGCCAAACCCACGTGGACATCAGGGGTTCGAGGTTGATGCACGAAGCGTTTACCGAGTAGGCTGATCAGGAGGCCGACTTACTCAACGGAGGTCGAAACGATGATCCGAATCCTGGTCTTTACCTGCTTGGCTTGTCGGTTTGCGATGCCGACGTTGACTGCTCAAGAGGTGCAAACACCGGACCGTCTACAAGCCGAGTTGCTCGCGGCACGTGAGCAAGCGAAAGCGTCCCAGCAAAAGGCAGTTCAGGCGCGTCAGCAGGCCGAAGAACTACGGCTGGTGGCCGAGCAAGAAAGAGAACGTGCCGAGCAAGCACGTCGCCAAGCGGAGCTCGAAGCAAAGCGCGCTGTGCAGGAAAGTCAGCGTGCCGCGGCCATTCTCGCCGAGGCGGAGGAGCAGACGCAGACGCTAAAAAAGGTTGTGGAGGAGCGTGACCGGAGATTGGCCGAGCTGAATGCGAAGCTTGATCGTCTTCAGGCGGAGCTAAAGGCCCGCCACGATGAGTCCGCCACCACCAAGCCGCAGGTCAAGCCTAAGGCCAAGAAGAAGAAAGGGCAACGTCAACTCCGCAAGCGGCTTGAGAACATCGAACGACGTCTCGAACGTCTCGAATCTCGGGTCGGAGGTCAGGCTATGTCGGATCGGGGTGTCGAGGCAGATGGGGAATTGCAGCGCATGGTCAAGCGGCTGCAAGATCAGTTGCGCGTCAAGGAAGCCGAAATCCAAGATCTCCACAAGCTAGCCGAACAAAGAGCCGTTGAAGCGCGACAGGCGCAACGCCGATCCGAGGAACTTCTCTATCAGAGCCATATTCGGCAAGCCCAGCAGGCCTGGCAAACGAGCCGGCCGAAAAACGAACTTCTAGACATGCCCAAGAAGAAAAAAGAAGAGAAGGAAAATGAGGAGTGACCTTCGTCAACTGCAGCATCTCGCGGCTTGCCGGGTCGGGCCGCGACGAGACCGAAGCAGTCCGAACACCTCGTTGCTCGGTTCTCTGAGCGGTTCCATTCGCGATCCCGCAGGTTGCCCATCAAACCACGGCAACCCCAAAGAAAGTTGATAAAACCATTAGGAATCGGCTGGAGGTCTAGTAGGCCACCCCAAGCAGAAATACGATGAGCCTCACCGGCCCTGTCTCATCGAAGACAAGGGCTCAGTCTGGGTCGGAGGTGGGTGCGGCATCGCCGCCCTGGCGGTTCGTGGAGCGTTTGCGGGTCGCATCGTGGTCGATGCCATTGAGCCAATGGGAGCGATAGCCGCCGAAGGATTCTGTGTGATCGATCGTGGCTTCGGGATCCTTAGCGAGCTGACGCTTGAGGGCATTGCGCCGGTGCTTCTGCCCCGCGCGTTTCAGGGCACGTTTTAGCTGGCGGAGTTGACGTTTCTCTTGATCCATTTGCACTTTTCCAGGGATTGGATCGCATGCAGGGGTCGGCACTGAAGATACTGATTGCAACCGACGCTTGGCATCCACAGGTGAATGGGGTCGTCCGTACCCTGGAAAAAACCGCTGCCGATCTGGAGGACTGGGGCCATCGGGTCAGCTTTATTGAGCCGACTGGCTTTCGCAACGTGCCGATCCCGTTTTATCCAGAGATTCGGCTGGGATTACCGGCCAAGCAACAGATCGAACGTGCGGTTCGCACAGCGTCGCCGGACTGTGTCCATATCGCTACAGAGGGGCCCATCGGGTTGGCGGTTCGCGCGTATTGCCTACGAATGAACTGGCAGTTTACCACCTCGTACCATACCAAGTTTCCGGAATATCTGGAGCGGATCCTCGGCGTTCCCCCGACCTGGTCCTACCGCTACATGCGTTGGTTCCATCGACCGGCTGCCCTGGTCATGGTCGCCACCCACTCGTTAGAGGCAGATCTGGCCCAGCATGGCTTCACCAATCGGCTCGGCCGCTGGTCGCGGGGGGTCGACCTGCGGCTGTTCCATCCACGGGACGAGCGGGTGCTGCAGGCGGAAGCTCCCATTCAACTCTACGTTGGTCGGGTTTCCCTCGAAAAAAATATTCAAGCCTTCTTGGCTCTCCCCACACGCGGCACCAAAGTGGTGGTCGGGGATGGCCCACTTCGTCCCACGCTCGAGCGAAAGTATCCCGATACGCGCTTTCTGGGTTACAAGCAAGGCGAGGAACTGGCGCAACTGTATGCCAACGCCGATGTGGTGGTTTTTCCGAGCAAAACCGATACCTTTGGCTTGGTGATCGTCGAGGCACTGGCGAGTGGCGTTCCGGTGGCTGCCTACCCCGCTGCAGGTCCAATTGACATTCTGACGGTTGAAGGCGTGGGCTGCGTTCATGAAGACCTGGGTAAGGCGATTGAGCAGGCGTTGCTCAAAGGCGATCCGGAGGCATGCGTGCGGCACGCCCACACCTTCAGCTGGGAACAGGCCAGCGGGCAGTTTCTCGATAATTTAGTGCGAGTGGATGCATCACCGGTGGTTTCGCGGCCCCCGCCCCTGTCGGAGCCGGTGACCAACGCCCGCCAGCCGTAGGGGAAGCGGATCTGGAGCCAAGAGGGCCGCATCGGTGGGTGTCTGCCCAGAGGCAGCGGACCTGGTTGGCTGGCTTTCCATGGCAACCTATTGGTTTGATGCCGAAGCGAACGACATCTCGACCGATGGGGCTGGTGTCACGGACGCTACCTCGGAGACGCCCGGAGTTGCTTGCGGCTCTTAGGACAGTCCTCGACCCGGGGAGGTGCTGCCCGGCTGGGTTTGCTCCGCTCAGCTAGCTGGGCGCAGCGAACCAGCTGGCGAAGCACATGCCGTTGGCGAACCCGGTCGAGTGCCAGCGATATTCGTTCACGAACTTGGACAGATCGCATAGAGTTCTGCTGGCGAGCAGTCGCGATGACGTTGTGCGTACGGGCCTTCACACCCGCCAGTTGATACCGCTTGAAAGCAATGACCATGTTTGGCATGCTCAAGATCTCCCGTTGTCGATCTTTCGCGCATCACTCGATCATGTGAACTAGTTTATAGCATAACTGGCGTTGGTAGCGCTGGCTAGATAATTTCGTCCACTACTGGACAGAATATACCAATTGGCCCGCCATCGCGCAACCGGTCTAGGCCAGGATTGCTCGGGCTTGCTACAATCTCGCCTAAAAGGAGATTCTTCGTCGATGCTCTCGGTCGCTGAAGCCCAGGCCATCATTGGCAGCCATCTCAATCCCCGGCCTGGGGGCGTTGAGGCATTGACCTCCGCCGTGCTGGGTAGTGTTTTAGCCGAACCGATCACCAGTGACATCGATTCTCCACCGTTTGACAAAGCGCTGGTAGATGGCTTTGCGGTCCGCGTCGCTGACTGCACCTCTCCACCGGTGCAGCTGCGCATCATTGAGGAGATCCCGGCCGGGGCAACGCCGCGACACCCCGTGTCTGCTGGGGAAGCTTCCCGCATCCTGACAGGGGCTCCTTTGCCAGAGGGTGCCGATGCAGTGCTCATGCAGGAGCAGGCAAGTGTCACCGGCACCGAAGTTCATTTCCGTGGACCTGCTCCCACGCCAGGACAACACATCCTTCGCCAGGGGCGTGAAATGCGGCAGGGAGACACAGTCCTGGAGGCTGGCACCGTGCTGCGGCCTCAGGAATTCGGCCTGCTAGCCGCCGTGGGCAAAACCGCGGTCCCCGTCTATCCCGCGCCGCGGGTGGCCATCCTGTCGACCGGAGATGAACTGATTGAGGCTGCTCTCACGCCTCGAGTGGGTCAGATTCGCAACTCCGCTGGTCCGATGCTGGTCATGCAAGTCGTTCGGGCCCATGGGCTGCCTCGCTATCTTGGGATTGCTCGAGACCAACGTGAGTTGTTGCGTTCCCTGATCAGTGAGGGCTTACAAACGGCCGACTTGGTGCTTCTCTCGGGTGGGGTTTCGGTGGGTACTTATGACCTGATACCCCAAGTGCTCGCCGAGCTTGGCGTGGCGATCCATCTGCACAAGGTGGCCATGAAGCCTGGTAAGCCTTTGCTGTTTGGCACCACGGATGATCGGCTGGTATTCGGTCTCCCGGGAAACCCCGTAAGCAGCTTTGTCTGCTTTGAGCTATTTGTTCGCCCGGCCATGCAAGTCTTGCGTGGCTGGCGTGGGAAGGTGATCCTCGAAGAACGTTTACCGCTGGCGACTGATTTCCTCCACCGCAGCGACCGGCCGACCTATCATCCGGCGCGACGCATTCACAGCCACGACCAACAGCTGGTCGAGCCCGTTCCCTGGCTGGGTTCCGCGGACCTGCGTTCCCTTACGCAAGCGGATACGCTACTGGTGCTTCCAGCTGGAGAACATACCTACGCTGCAGGAGAATTCCTGCCTGTGTTGCCCCTGGATCCTGGTTAAGGGTGCAAAACGGGCGTCAAACCGATGGAGCGCTGACCTTGGAACTCACTTCTGCTCCGCTGTCACGGCTGCAGCCGAATCCAACGACCGAGGCGACCTTGGCCCCCGAGTCGCCGCCAATGACGAGCCAGTCCCGCTTGCTGTTGCCGGCACTGTTGTTTGGCGGGCTATGCTGGGCGAGTTTCTTTCCGCTCAATCAGGGCTATCTGGCCTGGTTGGCTCTGGTTCCGTTGACCTGGTTGGTCTTTGCTCGTGCTTCACTGGTACGTGTGTACGCCAGTGCGTATCTCGGTGGACTGGTTTTGTTTCTGCCAGCCCTCCAGTGGTTGCGCGTGGCTCATCCGATGATGTTTCTCGCTTGGCTTGGCTTGACTCTATACTGTGCCTTCTATGTCGTGCTGGCGGTGGGCCTGACCCGCCGGCTGGTGCAGCGGAGTCCACTGCCGGTGTACTTGGTTTTGCCCAGTGTTTGGGTGGGCTTGGAATATCTGCGTGGCAGCTTGTTGGGGGGCTTTGCCTGGTATTTTCTGGCGCATGCTCAACATGATGCCTTGCGACTCATTCAAGTCGTGGACCTTACCGGCACTTATGGCCTGAGCTGGGTGATCGCTTTCGTGGGCACCCTCCTTGGCGTGTTCACCCTCCAGATCGCCGGCCTGCGTAGGTGGCTGCGCATTCCGGAAACGGCGGTTGGGTTGGGGCGGAAAACACAGCTCGGTTGGACGATAGCGGCCCTAGGCTTGCTCGCGGCGATCGTGGCTTATGGCACCATTCGGTTGGATCATCCACCGTTTGCTTCGGGGCCGCAGTTGGCCCTGATTCAAGGGGATATTCCTCAAGACATTCGCAACAGTCGCAACAGCCCCGATCGCGAACGAGCTGTGGATGCCATCCTCAACATGAAACAGCACCATGATGTGCTGACGCAGAAAGCCCTGGCGACCCCGCCAAACCCCGATTTGGTGGTTTGGCCGGAGACCAGTTATCCCGACCCGTATTATTTACGACCAAACCAGCGACCTGCCGAGTTCCCTGCCTACACCTGGCGGCAATTGCTCAAGTATGAAGCGGAGCTCACCGAAGAGTTTCGCTGGCGTGGGCAACAGCGAACGGCGGTCCTGTTGGGACTGAACACACAGCAGATCATGCCCGACGGGGACGACCGCAAGTACAACACCGCACTGTTAATCCAGCCGGATGGCCGTATCGGCGGCATCTATCACAAGATGCACCGCGTCCCGTTCGGGGAGTATATCCCGTTCGAGAAAACGCTGCCGTTTATGAAAATGTTTTCTCCGTATGACCATGACTATGGCATCGCCGCGGGAGAGGACTATGCCCGGCTGCCACTGAGAAGCGGGGATCAGACTTATCACTTCGGGGTGTTGATTTGTTACGAAGATACCGATCCCACCCTGGCGCGTCGTTATGTGGGAGACAATACCGGGGAGTCAGTGGATTTTCTGGTCAACATTTCCAACGACGGCTGGTTCAAGCGGACCGAAGAACACGAACAGCATCTGGCCATCGCGCGTTTTCGGGCTGTCGAAGCCCGGCGTGCGCTGGCGCGAGCGGTGAACATCGGCATCTCGGCACTGATCGATAGCGATGGCCGGGTCATCGCGCTGCCCGCAGCCAGTTGGCATGCCTCCAAGCAACAGACGGCGGTGGTCAAAGCCGAAGTGCCCATTGACCAGCGGAGCAGTCTGTATGCCCGCTGGGGTGACTGGTTTCCTGCCGGGTGTGGATTGATCGTGTTCTTTGGGCTGGTGGGCAGCTTCCGAGGACGACGTTCATGATCCAGCGTGGCTGGCGGCGGGGCTTCACCCGTCTACTGCTGGGGTTCATCCTGGTTTATGGAGCCGTGCTGACCATGATGTTGTGGTTCGAGAATCGGCTGGTGTATTCCCCCTTGAAGGCGGCCGAGTTTTGGGAACCCCCGCCGGATCCGTCGATTACAGACGTCACCCTAAGCATGCCTTCGAGGATCCGCCTCCATGGTTGGTGGTACCCGGTTTCTGGCTCGCAAAGTGCCCTGCTAATCTGTCATGGCAACGGCGGTAACCTCAGTGGCCGCGGTCAGACCATGGTCCGCTTTGGCCAGGCATTGAATCGCTCGGTCTTCATTTTTGACTACCCTGGCTATGGTAAGAGTGAAGGCAAACCGAGTGAGGCAGGCTGTTATGCCGCGGCGGAGGTTGCCTACAAGTGGCTGCGTGACCAGCAAGGGATCGGTGGTTCTCAGATTGTGCTCTACGGCGAGTCCCTGGGTGGCGGAGTGGCGGTCGAGCTGGCCACGCGTCTGGACCACCATTGCCTGATCCTGATGAAGAGCTTTACCTCGTTACCGGCGGTGGCCAAGCAGCTCTACCCTTGGCTGCCAACGCATCTTTTGATGTCGAATCGGTTTGATAACAGCAACAAGCTGAGCCGTTGCACTCGTCCGGTGCTCATCGCGGGGGCGACGGAAGATACCTTGGTGCCTTTTCTCCAGAGCGAACAACTCTTTGGCCTGGCCAATCCGCCCAAGCGATTGATCCGGCTGGAAGGGGATGACCACAACAGTCCTCTACCCGAGGACTTTCTGCCACAACTGTGGCAATTCCTCGAGGAACACACGCCTTAGCCGGGGTGTGTTCGTTGCCCGCGCGTTTCCTATGTTGAGCACCAAGGTGTGGAGTAATGGACTCCGCTGTCTCGGGCGGCAACTCCGGTTCCTTGGAGGACTCATTATGCGCTTTCGTCTCTTCATGGCAGCATGGATCATGCTGATGGGTGTGTCGTGTGCTCCGCGGACAAAAAAGCCAGTAGCGGCGACCCCCCCTGCCGCGGTGGACAAGCCACCCCCGGATCGAACAAAGCAAATCGATATCGCAAAATCGATCTATGTAAAATTTGATGGACGGTATGCCCAGCGGGACTGGGTCGATACCATGACCCCCGTTTTTGTCATCGAGTCGGCTCAACGGCTGGACAATCTGGCAAGCTTACCCGATCTGCCCATCGAGTTTGCCTTGGAACTCCCCTCGGAGAAAGGAGAGGAACCGTTACTCAGTGATGAGAAGCTCCAGGAGATCGATCATCTCCTTCACCTCGTGGGCTTAAGCTTGGATGTGACGCCCTTGACCGAAGCGGGGATCAGGACGCTGCAGGAGCTAAAGCCATTGAACAAACTTGTGGCACGTTACAACGCCACCGCCACCAATGATCAGCTGACGGCTCTGCAATCGTTTGCGAAGCCGCTACGGGTCAATTTGGAACAGTCCAAAATCACGGATGCGGGGTTGCAGTCGTTGCAATCCGTATCGCAACTTCAGGAATTGCGTTTAAGTCCAGCGATCACCGACCAGGGCCTGAAGATTCTCGCCAAATTTCCCTCCTTGACTCGTTTGGAGGTTGGTCGGGCCAAGCTCAGTGAACAGGCCATCGAACAACTGCAAGCGCAGCGTCCTGCGTGCCAGATCGTTCGCTAAGCCAACGCCGATGACCGCCCGGAGGAGACGCTCAGCGTAACCGATGCTGGGCTTCCCATTCGCCGCGCAGGATGGAGAAATAACAGACATCGCGAAAGCGACCACGTCGCCACAAAGCGGAGCGGAGGGTGCCTTCATAGCTGAGCCCGAGTTTGTCGAGCACCCGCAGACTCTGCTGATTCTCGGCCACGGAACGGGCCTGTAGCCGCTCTACCGAATAGGCGGTGAATAAATAATCGATCAGCACGGTGGCTGCTTCGACCACCAGGCCCTTGCCCCAGTGATCTTCGCTTAAGGCATAACCGAGCTCCATCGTCGCGTTTGCCTGGGATACCCAGAAACCGCCTACACAGCCAATCACTTGGCCGCTCGGATCCTCGCGATCGACCATGCCCATCGGCTCGGGCACTCCCTCGCGATAGCGTGCCAGGGCGTAATCCCGGACAAATCGCAGGGAATCGGCAAGCGTTTGATGGGGTTCCCAAAGAGTGTAGTGGGTCATGTTGGGGTTCGCGGCATAGGCAAAGATTGCTTCGGCATCCTCCTCGGTCAGTCCTCGGAGAGTGAGTCGGGCGGTGTGCAGGGTTGGTGGCCGCCAGGAAGGCATCATGGGGACTTGAACTCCTCGACCGCGAGGGTGGGGGTTGCCCCGGATGCACCAACAACCCGGGCCGCATAGCGATTGGCCAAGTGGACGACGGAAGGTAGACGTTCGGGACCTCCCTCCAAGAGCCCCAACACCATGGCCGCGGTAAAGGCATCGCCTGCGCCCACGGTATCCACCACCTGGGTAGGTACCCCCGGCTCGGCCACCTCGAACTCCTGGCCTGCCAAGGATGCCTGCACCTGACAGCCAGCAGCTCCGTAAGTCAACATGACCAGTTCCAGTTGAAAACGCTGGCGTAACGCCCGAAGTGCTGCCGTTTCCGCAGTCGGGAGGGCAAACTGACGGCGCAATATGCCCAGTTCCTCCTCGCTCAGCTTGAGCCAACTGGCTCGATGTAGCGACTGTTCGATGATTGTCGGCGAATAGCAGTTGGGGCGCAGGTTCAGATCCAGGACCATTCGGGGTACTCTAAGGCTCCAGCAGTCTAGCAATTGCGCGATGGTCCTCCGGGCGACCGGATGCCGCTGGGCCAAAGTTCCGAAATACACCACCTGCGGGCAGCGTTCGGTCAGGCGTTCATCCCAAGCCAGGTAGTCATATGCTACCTCGGTATGAATGGTGTACTGCGGCACGCCACGCGGATCCAGCTGAACGCTCACGCTCCCCGTCGGATGGTCTGGGTCAATCTGGATCAAGTTCGTGGCCCAATGGGACTGCATCGGTTGCAGGAGTTCTCGGATGGCTTGGCCGCGCGCATCGTCTCCTACACGGGTTACCAGCGTAAATTGGCATGCTTGGGTTGCTGGAAACAACGGGGCCAACTGTCGGCAGTGAAATAGGAAATTGTACGGTGCGCCGCCCAAACGGGCTCCTTGGGGGAATAAATCCCACAGGATTTCACCGATGGCCGCGACCAAGGGCACTGCTGCAGCATTCATGACGTTTCCCCACGGAGCCACGGAGGAGGCTGCTTCGCGAAGAAGGCTGCCAGTCCCAGACGGCACTCCGCGCCCAGACGTGGAGCTGCCGAAGCCCGCGCGGTTTCTTCCACTGTCACCGATAGCTGTGAACACTGTCGGAGGAACTGCTTGGTCGCTGCGAGTGCCTCTGGTCCGCCTTCGGCCAAGGCCTGCGCCCAGCGAGTCGCGGTGGGGAGTAGATCGGCTTCGGCCACCGTGGCATTGATCAGGCCCACTTGTTGAGCGGTGGCCGCGTCAATCAATTCCCCGGTGAGGAGCAGATAGCGGGCCATTCGCTCCCCGACATGCCGCAGTAGATGCGGCAGCACCATGGCCGCCACCAGACCGCGACGAACCTCCGGATAGCCAAACTTGGCGTTCGGGGTGGCCAAGGCCAGATCGCACACGCTCACCAAACCAGCGCCACCAGCCACCGCCGCTCCCTGAACCGCGGCAATGGTTGGCTTGGGCAGGGTATAGATTTGTTGGTACAGACGGGCCAGACGCTGGGTATCCTCCCAGATCACGGGCGAGTCGCTATCCAGGCTCAGAGTGCTCTGCAGCTCCTCTAAGTCCATTCCAGCACAGAAGGCTGTCCCCGCTCCGGTGAGGATGACCACACGGACCGTGGGATCATGGGTCACCCGTTCGAATGCCTCGGCCAATGCCGCGATCAATTCCCGACTCAGGGCATTCCGCTTGTCTGGACGATTGAGGCGGACGATGCTGGCCGGGGGCTGGTGGTCAATGGTGATCATATTCATTAGCTTGTTCCCTCGCGGCTGGGATCGCTGCGATTATTCAAGTCCTGATTGCGGCACAAAGCCACGGCTCCGCCACAGATACCAGCAAGCGACCGTGCGGAATGGCCGCCACGGCTCGGCCAGGGTGCGGAGTTCCTGCGGTCTCGGCTCTGCAGCTAGACCAAAGTGATCCTGCACCGCCAGGCGAACCCCCAAGTCACCGACGGGCAAAACGTCCATTCGCCCGAGCGAAAACATCAAAAACATGTCGAGTGTCCATGGTCCAATCCCGGGCAAGGCTCCGAGCAGCGGTCGGAGCTGTTCCTCGGGGAGCCGGTCGAGGCGTGCGAGAAATGCTGGGTCCTCGAGGAGCTGGTTTTGCAAGGCCCGTAAGTAACGCACCTTCATGCTGGAAATCCCACAGTCACGCAAGGCTAGATCGGTCTGGGCGGCCAAGCTAGCGGGCGTGACGGGGTGCGGCGCCACGAGGGTATACACTCGTTGCGAGATGGTGGTGGCTGCCTTAGTGGAGATCAATTGCGCTATGATCGACCGGACCAGGACACCAAAGTGGTCGGTATCTGGCAATAAGGTACACGGCCCAAATTGCTGGATCATCGTTTTGAATGCAGGATGTCGACGACTCAGGTGGCGGGTTGCTTTGGCATAATCGGGTCGCGTCCCAATGGACATGTCATGGACTCCTTTCGACTCACGGCGGGTCATAGCCCCCGGGACTAAAGGGGTGGCAGCGACAGATGCGGCGGATTCCTCGATAGCTGCCCACCAGCGGACCATCCTTCTTGACCGCTAGAATAAAGTATTCACTACAGCTCGGCACAAAGCGACAAGCCGGTGGCAACAGCGGCCGCACCAGCCATTGGTAGAGACGCACCAGCAGGATGAGCCCGCCTGCAACACACGAGAGGAAACTCCGGTAGAGCCTCATGAGGCCGCGCTCCCGCGTTCCTTGTCTAGCCGGCGGGCCAGCTGGTGGATAAGCCGTACGAGGGCCGGCTGCAGGGTCGCCAGCGACGGGACGCGCTTTCCACGCGGCACAAAGATGAGGTCCATGCCAGTCGGTAATTCCGCGCGGCGGAGGCGATAGGCTTCGCGCAACAGCCGTTTCATCCGGTTGCGCTGGTAGGCCCGGGGTAGAACCCGCCGGGCTACGGACAAGCCAATCCGGTTATAGGGCAAGCCGTTGGGCATGCCATACACAATCAAGGACAGTTCGCGGTCCGACACTGAACGCCGAAACGCGTAGACCTTCTGGAACTCAGTGGATAGTCGGAGCCGCTCATGCGGGCGAAAGGTCTGGCGTTGCGGCGGCTGGGCCGCGGGGTCGGGCGGGAGCATGGCAGCCACCTCCAAGCAGGCGAAACTTGTTGTCACCATGGAGACTGGCCATGGGCCCAGGTTCACCGCCACGGCACATTCTCCCGGGGATTCTGCGGATGCAGCGATGCGAATTCACGGATCAGTTCTTGGCTGCGTTCATCGATGCCTGCCACCGCGTGGACTTTGAAAACCAGATACTGATCACCCGTATTGATCCCCTGGCCCCGTAGCCGTAGGCGTGAACCGCTGGAGGTGCCGGCGGGAATCTTCACCTCGAGTCGCTGACCGGCAACGGTTGGCACCTCTACCGTGCCCCCCAGAACTGCTTCAGGGATGCTAATCGGGACCTCTAGCAGGACGTCCTTGCTGCCTTCACGTTTAAAGTAGGGGTGGGGCTCGACCTGGATTTTGACAATGACATCGGCACCACCGGGGCCAACCCCACGGACGCGGAGTTTCTGACCGTCCTGGACCCCGACTGGCACCTTGACCTCGATTTCCTGGTGTTCGGCCTGGAGAGTGATGGTGCCCCCTTGGGCCATCCGCGCGAATGGGATCGTGGCCTCGATCTCAATCGGCTCCGGCCTTGCGGTCCGCGGGCGCCGACGCCGGCGTGAGTGGTTGCCAAAGATGCCACTATCGCCGGACTCAGCTCGCTCCCCGAACAGCTGCTCAAACAATTCTTGGGCCATTTGTGGGTCGACTTCCTGGGCACCCCCACCCGGACCAAAGTTGAACGAAAAGCCCTGTCCGCCCGCCTGGTTCGGATCAAAACCTGGTGGACCGTCGGGACCGTAGCGGTCGTAGATCGCACGCTTCTTGGCATCCTTCAAGGTGTCATAGGCATTTTGGACTTCCTTGAATTTTGCCTCAGATTCCTTGTCGCCAGGATTGCGATCAGGATGATACTTATGCGAAAGTTTGCGATGCGCCTTGGCCAGTTCATCATCACTGGCGTTGCGGTTTACTTCTAACACTTCATAATAATCGCGCGGCATGGCACTCTCGGCTCGCGGGCCGACACGATGGCTACTTGACAAATGTTACCTCAGAAGTTCATTTTATCCCGTGCAATCCCCCCAGCCAAGTCACCCCCGGCTCTCGGAGCCGATCGATCGGTGCCGCCCATAACGAACAACCCGATCCTGGAATACTGGCAAAGTAAACTCGGACTCCCGATGAAAGCCCAATTTTTCCAGAACCCGAATCGAGCCCTGATTGCTGACCATCACACAAGCCACTACCCGGGTGATCCCGCGGTGTGCGAACCCCTGCTCAACTAAGTAACCAGCTCCTTCGGTTGCATAGCCTTGGCCCCAAATCGCCCGACGCAGCCGAAAGCCTAAATCGACTTCGCCAGGGGCGTACCCCGCGATGTCTGCGTATTGAAAACCTTCCGCAGGTCGTAAATGAAACCAGCCGATAAATTGTCCACTGACACGTTCTTCCGCGGCCCAAAACCCGAGACCTGTCCTGGCGGTCTCCTGAGGCCGAAACACCTGATCAATCTGCTGTTGGTAAGCCTCAAGACTGCCGAGCCCATGGCCGACGTAGCGCATGACCTCGGGGTCTCCATCCAGCTCCTGCAAGCGAGCAGCGTCGCTTGCCAGAAACGGACGGAAGCGTAAGCGCTGGCTTTCCATGGCATGTACTCCTCGTTGGACACTTTGCCCTGGTCCTTTATGTGAATATCCTTAAGAAACACCAACAAGTTTGTCTGGATGATATCTTCTCCCCCCGAGGAGGTTGCACGATGCAGCGACATCGCCGCACCAAGATAAAACGTGCCGCCTTTACCTTGATTGAGTTATTAGTGGTCATTGCGATTATTGCTGTGTTGATTGGTTTACTCTTGCCGGCCGTCCAGAAGGTCCGTGCGGCCGCAGCGCGGATCCAATGTGAGAACAACCTCAAACAGTTGTCCCTCGGGCTGCATAACTTTGTTTCGGGCAACGGGGTGTTTCCCTCCGCATATCGTTCCATGGAGTCTCGGCGGCCGGGTTGGAGCTGGGGGTCGCAGTCGTTACCTTTTTTGGAACAGGAGAACCTGTACCGGGAAATGGGGGTGGCCACCAGCGAGTTTGGGCTGCGTCGCAACCCGGCTCCTCCATCGCCCTGGTCGATCTTACCGTTGTCGTTGTTTCGCTGCCCGGCCGACACGGCCCCAGATCGCAATGAGTTTCGCCTACGCCATGGAACTTCCAACTATCGTGCTACCGCCGGACCTGGTCCCAGCCTATTGAGTTCGGATCCTGGTGGAGTGATGTACTACAACAGCAAAACCAGCTTTACTGCGATCCGCGATGGCACTTCCAACACGGTGGTGATTGGCGAATGCATCTATGATGTCCCGACGGATAAATGGGCGGCCATCTGGGCCGGGATGTCTGGAACCCGGGGCGGCTTCATCTATGTCAGTGACGTCATGTGGCGCGTCGATCAACAGAGTGCCCGCATCAATGGTCCGGCGCCGCAAGCGTTTAGCAGTCGGCATCTGGGTGGTGCTTTTTTTGCCTTTGCCGATGGCTCGGTTCGCTTCTTCCGGGAGGGGGGCGATGTAGAGCTAGTGCGTTTCCTCGCTGGACGCGATGATGGCAAAGTGGTCCCGATCGACTTCTGAACCGGGTGGGCCAGGCAAGCGTGACCTCAAACCAGTGAGCAGAACGCTGCATAGGCCTTTTGTGCAGGGATGAACCTGGATGGCTTTCCGCAACCGAGCGGCGTCGCAAAAGGGAACGGCGCTCAGTGGAACCGCTGGGTTTCCAAGGCAAAGATTTCTCCACGAGACTTTTCCCTTGTCTTTGATGTGAATATTCTCATAATATTTGCGACTCCAAGCCAATATTTAGCCTTTGCGATCAATTCTCTCCCCCCGAGGAGGTTGCACGATGCAGCGACATCGCCGCACCAAGATGAAGCGTGGCGCCTTTACCTTGATTGAGTTATTAGTGGTCATTGCGATTATTGCTGTGTTGATTGGTTTACTCTTGCCGGCCGTCCAGAAGGTCCGTGCGGCCGCAGCGCGGATCCAATGTGAGAACAACCTCAAACAGTTGTCCCTCGGGCTGCATAACTTTGTTTCGGGCAACGGGGTGTTTCCCTCCGCATATCGTTCCATGGAGTCTCGGCGGCCGGGTTGGAGCTGGGGGTCGCAGTCGTTACCTTTTTTGGAACAGGAGAACCTGTACCGGGAAATGGGGGTGGCCACCAGCGAGTTTGGGCTGCGTCGCAACCCGGCTCCTCCATCGCCCTGGTCGATCTTACCGTTGTCGTTGTTTCGCTGCCCGGCCGACACGGCCCCAGATCGCAATGAGTTTCGCCTACGCCATGGAACTTCCAACTATCGTGCTACCGCCGGACCTGGTCCCAGCCTATTGAGTTCGGATCCTGGTGGAGTGATGTACTACAACAGCAAAACCAGCTTTACTGCGATCCGCGATGGCACTTCCAACACGGTGGTGATTGGCGAATGCATCTATGATGTCCCGACGGATAAATGGGCGGCCATCTGGGCCGGGATGTCTGGAACCCGGGGCGGCTTCATCTATGTCAGTGACGTCATGTGGCGCGTCGATCAACAGAGTGCCCGCATCAATGGTCCGGCGCCGCAAGCGTTTAGCAGTCGGCATCTGGGTGGTGCTTTTTTTGCCTTTGCCGATGGCTCGGTTCGCTTCTTCCGGGAGGGGGGCGATGTAGAGCTAGTGCGTTTCCTCGCTGGACGCGATGATGGCAAAGTGGTCCCGATCGACTTCTGAACCGGGTGGGCAGCGAGGCCGGGTGAACCAGGCGAACTTGACGTCGAACCGGTAATCGGCTAAGCACTGCAAAGCTCGTTTTTTGGAGGCCATGGGCATGGATCGCCAGGAAACTCCCCTGTTGCGGGTTTGGCCAGAAGAATCGGCAGCGGTTCTGGACTGGCCCGCTCGACCACCTAACTGGTCATCTGAACAGATCGATGCTTGGATCGCTCAGGAAACCATGCGATCAGTTGTCCGCCGCAAAGAGGTCCCCGAACCTTGGAGTCTGGCCTGGTTCCTGCAAATCGAACGGCGACGCTATCAACGTCAGGGCGAATGGCTGCCACGCCTCCTGGAATTTAACCGCCATATTGGCGAAACCATCCTTTGTTGTGGCCAAGGGTTGGGTACCGACTGGGTGCAGTATGCCCAGCATGATAGCCGGGTCATGGTTTGCAGTGATTCGACGGAACAATTGGCGGTGGTACGGCATCACTTTGCGATCCGTCATGTGAGCGGCCAGTTTGTCCATGCTGCCCCGACTGCCTTGCCTCTGCCTGATGGCACCATTGATGTGGCCGTCCTTTCCCATTTGCCTATCCAGCCGGAACAAGAAGAATTGCTGGCCGCGGAGCTGTTCCGAGTGCTGAAACCCGGTGGCAAGGTCATGGCCGTGTTTCCAGCAGCGCATAATGCGACCTATTGGCAGCGTTTACTGTTGCCCTGGCGCCGTTGGATGCGACCGGTCCCTGCCTCCGGAGCCGGACGACGCTTTACGCGAAGTACGCTTCGGCAAATCTTTGCCTCGTTTGCCGAACAGCGCTTGGCCAAACGCAGTTTAAGCCGCGCTGAATTACCCTACCTCTGGCGAGGGCTGCCTTTGCCGGTCCTTGAACGTCTGATGGGGCACTGGCTGGTCTATAAAGGGTTCAAGCCACTAAGTACCGCCTGGGCCCTGTCGCTGGCGGCCTAACCGCCTCACTGGGACAGATTCCGCCCCTCCAGCCAGCGATCTAGGCCCTGGAACAGCATCTCAATGGCCATGGTGCCGATCACAATCGCCGATGCTTTCCCGGCGATCTCTACATACCGATCCACCAGTTCCGCGCGACGCTGACTGGCGTGATCGTGCAATCGTTTTATTAGAAGTAGGATCGAGGTCGACAGGGCCAAGGCCATGACGATGGCCAGTGTCGCTTCCAGCACGCTCAGACGAGCTCCGGCCAGAATACTTGCATTGACCGTCCCCGGGCCGATCAGAAACGGCATCGCTACCGCCCCGGCAATATGTTCCGGCCGGCCACGCAGCAGCTCGACCGCCTCGGGCCCTTGAAACATGAAGCGAATCCCCACGATGACATAGATAATCCCGCCAAAGACTAAAAAGGCCGCAAAACGAACCTGAAGGATTTGGGTGAACCCGAGATCACCTAGCCAGGCAAACAGCACAAACACGATCCCGCTGATGAGCACACTCCGCATCATTACCCGTGCAAAGGTCGCGAAATTCAGACCTCGGATCAGCCCGATCAGATAGATCGACAACAGAAACGGGTTGAGCAAGATGAACAGCAAGGTCGATGACTTGATGATCCCTGGGACATCCATTCCGCTCCTCCAAGCAAACTTATGGAATCGCTTAATCCATTGACCATCGATGTTCTCTGCGGAGCAGTTATCCAGCTCTTCCGCGTCATGTGGTCATTGGCCTGTGCGGGTAACGGGAGTAAGATACTTGTAATGCCTACGCTTGCTCAAGGGAGACGGGATGCCCACCCGCGGCTGGATCTTCATCATACTGCTTGCTTTGGTGGGGCTTCTGGTCTGGCAACTCGGCCCTGCGCGGGCGTTGATCTTACAACGCCAGGCTGAACTGCATACGTTGGTGCAATCCCATTTCTTTGTCAGTCTTGGCCTATTTTTTTTCGTCCATACGGGATTATTGGCTCTGTCGGTTCCGGTAGGGGCTACCATGAACCTACTTGGGGGGTTCTTCTTCGGTCGCTGGTGGGGCTGGCTGGTGATCAGTGCAGCCTCAGGCTTGGGTGCACTTCTGGCCTTTCTCATCATGCGTTACCTGGTCCGCGAGCGCTTTCGGGCTCTGGTGCACCGCCGGGCCCGACTTCACCAGGCGATGCGGCGTCTGGAACACGGGGTGGCGCACCGCGGCGGCTATTACTTGGGGCTGCTCCGTCTCACGCCTGTGTTACCCTATTTTCTCATGAATGCCCTATTCGCCTTGACGCCAATGCGAGCGTTTACCTTTTGGTGGGTCAGCCAGCTGACCATCCTGCCGGTGATGTTTCTGTACGCTCATGCCGGGGCCCGAGCTGCCAGCATTCGTTCGCTACAGGATCTCCTCGCCCCCGATCTGGTGGTGTCGCTGGTGTTGCTGGGGATCTTTCCCTGGATCATTCATGCCCTGCTTTGGCTGTTTGGCCGCACCGCGAGGACTGAGGGAGTGTAAGTATGTCGGTTGCGGAGCGGATTTTTCTGATTGGTTATCGCGGCACTGGCAAGAGCACGATTGGACAGCGGCTGGCCATGACCCTGGGCTGGGACTTTGTGGATGCAGATGTCGAAATCGAGCAGCGCTGCCAAACGAGTATTCGTGAGCTGTTTGCCAGCGAGGGCGAGGCGGGCTTTCGCGATCGGGAGGCGGCCTTGCTTGCCGAGCTCGCCAACCGGGAACCGTGTGTGATCGCCACCGGAGGCGGCTGCGTGTTGCGGCCGGAGAACCGGGACCGGCTGCGAACCGGTTTTGTGGTCTGGCTCACGGCTGCTCCCGCCATGGTGCTCCAACGGATCCAGGGCGATCCCACGACTGCTGAGCGACGCCCTAATCTGACCGCAGCCGGCGGGCTTTTCGAGATCGAAGAATTGATGAACCAGCGGCAGCCACTATATCGATCGTGTGCAGACTTCGTGATTGCCACCGATCTATTGTCCCCAGACCAACTGGCCATGGCGATTCTTCAAGCATGGAGTTCTTCCTCAACTACGCTTATCTGATCTGGGTCTTCTGGGTCTTCTGGGTCGGGGCCAGCATCGGCAGTTTGCTGAATGTATGCATTGCGCGCTTGCCACTGGAGAAGAGCATTCTTTGGCCGAGTTCGCGCTGCAGTACCTGCCTTTGTCCCATTCGCTGGCACGATAATCTGCCGATCATTAGCTACTTGCGTTTGGGGGGGCGCTGTCGCAGTTGCGGCCAGCGTTTCTCCGCCCGCTACATGCTGGTCGAGCTGGGCACCGGGCTCGGTTTCGCGGGTCTCTTCCTGTTGGTGGTGGTTTTTAACTGGTATGGCCATCCGGATTTGGCCCGACAGTTGCCCCGAGTCCGCCACGGGGTGATTCCCGTCGAGGCCTGGGGGTACTTTGTCCATCATGCGCTGTTGTTTGCCTTTTTGCTGATGGCCAGCTTGTGTGACTTGGACCGGCGGGAAATCCCGCTCGCGATCACCCTACCCGGGACGTTTCTAGGATTATTGAGTACGACCCTACACCCTTGGCCCTGGCCCGAGTCAGCGGCGGCGGTGAGCACGTTGCCGGAGGCGACTTCATGGGCTTCACTGGAACTCGCGGGCAAAATTCCGCTCGGCCTGGTGCCTTGGCCAGTCTGGGGGCCGCTGCCCGACTGGCTCCCTGCCGGTTCGTGGCAACTCGGCTTGGCGACCGGTCTCGGGGGCATCGTCGTGGCGCTGGTCCTGCTCCGCGCCGTCCGCTTTTTGGCGGGGGCCGGCATGGGCAAAGAGGCATTGGGGCTGGGTGACGCCGACCTGATGATGATGGTGGGCAGCTTTCTGGGCTGGCAGTTGGTGCTGGCGGGCTTTTTTGCCGGGGTGCTGGTCACGCTGGCGCTGTTGCTTCCGGTCATGATTATCCGTGGGCTCCGCGGTGCGACCGAGGAATTGACGCTACCATTTGGTCCAGGACTCGCCCTGGGTTCGTGGTTGACCTGGCTGGTCTGGCCCTCGCTCGGCCCACGCTTACAGTTTCCCCTGTTTGATTCTTTCATGCTGCCGGTGATGGCCGGTGTGATGGCGGTCATGCTGTTTCTGTTGAGTTTGGTATTCCGACGCGGCTAAGCAACCGAACGAAAATCATGAACAAGATTGTGATTGTCGACTATGGGCTGGCCAATTTACGCAGCGTCCAGAAGGCGTTTGAAAAGGTGGGCCACGCCGCCGAAATCACCTGCCGCCCGGAACGCGTGGCTGAGGCTGAGCGGCTGGTCTTACCCGGGGTGGGAGCGTTTCGCGATGCCATCGCCGGTCTACACGCCAAAGGCTTGGCCGAGTCAGTGATCGAGCACATTGACCATGGCTTTCCCTTCTTGGGCATTTGCCTCGGCTTACAGATGCTATTTACCCGCAGCCACGAGGAAGGGCTGTACCCGGGATTGGACGTCTTGCCCGGCGAGGTGGTCCGCTTTCAGGCCAAGCCCGGGTTGAAGGTGCCACACATGGGCTGGAATACCTTAACCGTGAATCCTGCCTGTCCGTTGTTTAAGGGCTTGCCTGCCAACCCGGCGGTCTACTTTGTGCACTCGTATTATCCGGTTCCCCTTGATGAGAGTATCATCGCCGCGGAAGCGGAATACCCGGATCGCTTTTGTTGTGCGGTCTGGCGCGACCAGCTGTTCGCCACCCAGTTTCACCCCGAAAAAAGCCAACAAGTTGGCCTGACCATGCTGCGGAATTTTGCCGAGCTGTGAGCATTCGGACCAAAGGATCTCCCACCAAGTTCGTGTGAGAGTTTTTGTGGCGTTGAGTCTCCCGTGCGGTGCATCCGGGCTCGTCTTTCGACAGAGTTCAGAACGCGTAACTCATTTACTGTGTGGTCGTTACGGTCTAGCACACCGCCAACCTCGGCCGCCATTCGCGGCCAATACAGCCGGATTTCATCCCCCACAACTCACCAAAACGTCCCGGAAAGTCCCCGAAAATGTCCCGGAAAGTCCCGAATGGTTCCACATCATGTCTGCGCCCCCAGAGTCGGGCTGAAGCCCGTTTCTAGACAAAGACTCACTATAGATATATATGCACGGTCTGACGGAAATGTGCAGATTTTGCAGACCTTGTGTTGAAGTGGGTGGGCGTTTCAGAGGGGTTATTGCCTTAACGCTTCATAACAAGCCCCGAACGAAGGTCTTACGCTCCTTCGATTCTCTGGTACTCCTGTGCGGTTCCTCACAAACCTGCATGCCAAGATGACATTTATCGCTGCGGCGGAATCCGTTGGTTCAGAATCTGCCGAAGGCGATACATTTCCTGAGGAGAGCCGCGCCAGAGTTCCTGGCCCTGCCCATCAACGAGCACCAGGGTGGGAATCGAGCGGATGCCAAACCGAGAACGGATTTGCCCCGTCGCACGCTCTGGTTCGAGTAAGACCAGGTAATTGAGCTGTTGCTCGAAGGCTACCCGACTCACCGCGGACCAGCGTTGTTGCCAAGGACCGCTGTCGAGGGCTACGCCAACGACTTGTAGTTGATCATTTGGATATTCGAGGGCCAAACGTTTGACTTCGGGCAATGCACGCAGGCATGGGACACACGAGGTGCTCCAGAAATCCAACAACACGAGCGGAGCCTCGCGATCGGAAAAGTCCCAGGCTTCCCCGTTCAGCGTCGTCAAACGCACGTTCAAGTTTGACGGTGCCCGAGGTTGGTAGGACATCGGTGCTGCTGGGGGTGGTCGATCGGGAGCTGGCTCGGCGTAGTTGGCACCGCGGGGCGTTGGGGCTGGATTTCGTCCTGGAACCTCGAGGCGAATCGGAGCCTCCGGTCGCGGCCCTTCGGCAATCTTGGTCATATCTGGGGACGAGGGTGGAGCAAAACCAGGGTTGACGCCCCGTGCTGGTGGGGGGCCTGGAGTCCAGGCGCGATCCTGAGAGCTGCCGCTCGGTGGAGCCACCGTCGGGGTATCGAATGGCGGATCGCGGCGATCCGGGGTCGGGGCCGGGGGTGGCGGATCGTTGGTATCCGGAATGCGGACTCCGGGGGGTGGCAGGTTGGTAGGACCATCGTTGGCTCCAGGGTTCTTGGGAGCATACGGACCAACCATCCCTGGGTGAGGTGGTGGCGGCGCGGTGAGGCTCGAGACGGCATCGCCGCGAAGTTTCAGCAAGAGCCGTGAGTTGGGCGGACGTGTTTGCGTCACCGCGGCCAACGTCTGAACACCATCTTGGTGTTGTACTGAAAGTTGGTAAGTTTGATTGCGGCGAAGTCCTGGGATGATGAAGTAACCTTGCTCGTCTGTGTCTACTCCGGTCTTGGATGCGGTTGGTCCGAAGTCTCCGGAAGCACTACTGTCGTTGCTCACCAAGCTGACGCGGATAAACGCATTGCGCACACCTTGGCCACTTGGATCGACCAAGCGTCCTGCGAGCAGACCCGTCGATTGGGCATCCCTGGTGGCTGGGCTCGGAGGGAGGTTTTGGCTGGCCGGTGGAGGGATCGAGACACTCGGTGAAGAAGAATCCCAAAACGGACGAGAGGAGCCTCCGGAGGTTAGTGCAGTGGGCGGGGAACTGGTCACACCCGTTTGGGTTCCCTTACAACCTCCCCCGACCATGCATGCGGCGAGCACCAGCATGATTCGTTGCCGCATTGCCATTCCTCCCCATCCGCCCCCAGTGGGTCACGGAATTACCCCATCGGGTAGAGTCGATGGAGGCCGCACAAAAGTCCCATTCTGCCGATTGACATTCCCAACAATGTCCAAGGATATCTTCCTGGATTCTTCCCTGCGGAGCGGTTTTCGTCAAGTCGGACTGCGGGCCGGGTAGAGGGCTGAATTACCCAGGTGATCCCCCACTTCTCCTGGTTCATGTGGGACTTACAATCCAAGGATTTTGCACAAGCGCCATTGCTTGGCTGGTCGCTGCCGTCGCGACTTTGTGCTGACTACCAGTTTGCCGGCAAAATAGAAAGATTTGCAGAGAGTCGCATGATGGGTGGTATGTTCGGAGTCTGCGACGGGCCTGGTCACCTCTCAGCGATGGGTGCCACGTCCTGGGTCTTCGAAGAGCGTGGTCAGCTTTCGCGTGGCTGGAGGTGAGCTCGCCTGCCTGTTCTGAGCGGCGGGTGGGAACTCGCCGAGCGGCACAGGCAAGCCGGCTGGGACAACCATCCAAGCGTTCAGGTGGCACGCCTTGAGTCTTCGAAGGGGGTCGTCCGCATGCCACCCAGCACACCCAGGTTCGTCGAAGTGGTTGTCATGCTGTCAAGTCGGGCAAGCTCAGCCTGGCTCCCCCGCCAATGCCGGGATTAGTAAACGGAAACGATGCATCAACCGTGTGCTATTCGAAGACATGGCGGTACGACCGTGCAGGACACGATGATTGTCCATCATGACGACTTCACCAGCGTGCATGTGAAATCGCACGGATCGCTGCGAAAGGTCCAAATAGCGATCCAGTTCATCGAGCGCCTGCGTCAGTTTGTCCGGCAAGGTCCGCAGCGAGCCCAACGCCGATGTGATCTGGCCACGGTAATAGCGAACCCGCAGCTCGTCGCCTGTGCCATAAAGGATTGGGAACAGTTTGTTGGTGAGAAATGGAAAAACCGGCTGATGCAACTGATGCACCAGTTCCCCGGGCAATTCGTGAATGAGATCCGCCACCGACAGCATGATGCTCTCACCGCCGCCTTGCGAGTCCGGCCGTCCCATGGCGAACGCGACCAGATTTTGCGGCACGACCTTGTTGCTGGAGTCGGTATGCAGGGGTAACGCGTCCGGGGTTCGGCTGTAGCGGGTCACATGATCCTTGCGCGCCGCTTCCTGCGGGTCGACCTGGACCTTCGTACTGGAGATTTTCGGCGGTTCTGCACCCGGAGGCTGGGCATACTGGCTCATCAATTCTAACAGACGTTTAAGCATGTCTAGATCGATCGGATTCTGTTGCGTGACAAACACCAGCCAGTACGGCGGTGTCCTTAGCCGGGTAATCAACTCGGCGACCAACCGTTGCTGCGCCTCTGCGGACAGTTCGTCGTTCGGGTCCAGAAACGGGGCCAGGTTCAATGTGGGTACGGGACTTTCGGAAGCGTTATCGAGCATGCGGTCATGAAACCTTGTGCAACGTGGACTGCAGCGGATCGATGGAGCCAGGGAAATCGCGGTTCGTGGATCGCGGTTTGCTTCTAACGCGGCCTCCGCTTATTGGCGCGCTGGTTGACCATGTTCGCGAAGGCGGCCGAGATCCGTTCCAGATACGGTCGGGTATAGGGAAAGGTCTCGGCGTGGTCGAAGTTATGCCGCATGGCGGCATTTGCCTCGAACACCAGCACATTCCCCTCTTGATCGAGGGTGAAGTCGATCCCGAAGAAATCGAGGTCAATCGTGTCGCGGAGGGCGTGCAGCGCCCGGAACCCTTTGGCCCCGAGATACGCTTCGGGGTCCTGCAGGTAGCGCTTCTCCTCTTCCTGGGTCGAGGGGGTCGACGACATCACGCGGTAGCGATCTCCGGAATGCACTTGCCAGACATCGCAGGCCAGGTTCGCGACCGGGAAGAACCTGCCGTCGATGAAGAACGCCCGCGTCTTGTGGTAGTAGCCGTCCGACCAGCGGCAATCGACGTAGTCGGTAGCGTAGATGACGGTACCCGAGGATTGGGCCGACAGCCAGGTGACCAGGGCCGACCGGGAGTCGACCTTCTCCAACGTCTTGCCGGTCTGCGTGCCGCGATGGCGTACGATCACCGGGTAGCCGAGGCCAGTTTCCTCCATTTGGGCTGCGACTGCCGCCGCGGGCCGGTCCAGGACGAGAAGCTCCGTCTGCGGCATGTGGACACCGGGCAGGGCGTTAAGCCTGCGGGCGTTCTCCGCCCGAGTGGTGCGGCGTACCTTGTGCGGCGGGTTCAGCACCGGTACATCCGGGAACCGCGTCACGAACGCCTCGATGTGGTCCAACCCGCCGGGGTCCAGGTCCGGGCAGCTTACGCCGTTGACGAATAGGTCGAAGTCTGGCAGCCGTCCGTCGGCATTCCGCAGGTTGTCGCCGAACACGGTGGCAACATAGAGGTTCACCCGGTCCGAGTCGATTAGATCTTGCAGCTTAAGGTGGCCGCCTTTCAGCCAGCAGTAGCGCAAGCCGGTCTCGCGGTCGGTTTTAATGCCGTAGTAGCTCTTTTCGACGGAGCGTAGGCGCATCACCTTCGGGCGGTCTGGGAGCGGATGACGCGGCCCGACGACCGTTTCCAGTTGCGCCGACGCCGCGATACAGCGTCGTGCATTGTCAACCTCGCCGTTGCGATGGAACAAGGCGACCAGCATGCGGAATGTTTCGGCCCCGAGAGGACCATTGCGTGCCGCTTGCACCAACGCAGCGTATGCCAACGGGAACTGACCCAGCTGGAACAGCACAATGCCGAGGTGCTCCAGCTGGGGCGAGTCCGACGCCGCGTGCGCGGCAGCGATACATGCATGCGTCGTGGCTTGGTCCAAGCTTTGTTGCTGGATGAGGGCGATCGCCAGCTGCAGATGGGCCGCAGCGCTCTTCGGCGCAGTGCGGACGCGCTGGTGTGCCTCATCGAGCAAGTCGCGATCCGACGAGTCAGAGGCCATGAATCTGCACTTTCTTCATGGGCTGGAGTGCATTTGGTGACCGTTCCTAATCAATCATCAAACATAACGTCTCGACCACGCCAGTCAATCATGGAACTTGGGAGTGCTGGGTGGTCTTCCAGATACCTTCGGAAAACCACCATAGAAGAGACCGACCGGTCGTGTGCAATCGTGACTCTGACTCCAAGCAACTTTGAGCCCAGGTGACACGCTTTCCAGTCGTCATGCCCGGGGGGGACTTGATAAATTAGGATTTATGAAGTTTTCTCAGGTTCCCGACAATCGGGATGTCCACCCGACGAGATTCGATTGATGGCCCATCCTCCCGACCCCTTATCGGATCAGGGCACGGTCGCGGAACGTTACGAAGCCGCATGGCGGCGTTCGTTATTCACCCGGGCCGACCCGCCGCGGCGCGAAACCTGGCTGCAAGGGGCTGGCGCTGCAAGGGCGTCTCTCGAAGTCGTCCTCGTCGACATCGACCGTGCCTACCAGCGGATCGTCGAACTGATCCGGTCCGGCGCGTTGTCCCCGCCGGCAGAGTCTACGACGGACCTCCTGCCTCGGGAAGCGGCGCAGCGAGCCGCATCTGCCTCTCCGGATCAGCCTGCTCCAACGGTGGACCTGGTGCCCCCGGTCGCGGCTCCGGAGGCGATCGATGGAGCGGTCGAGGCCGGGGAGACAAGGGAATTCTCGGCCGTCCCTGTCCCCCCGGAGTTCGCACCGACCTGCAGCTTCGAGTCGTCTCCATCGGCGCAGCCGACGGCGGAGTTTCTTCCCCGGGACCCGGCGGAGGGCGAAGCGTCAGCTCCTTCTTCGGGCCAGCCTGCGCCGGCCGTAGACCTGCCGTCCCCGGTCGCGGCTCCCGAGGCAGACGATGGGTCGACCGAGGCTGGGGAGACGGGGGAGTTCTCGGACGTCCCCGTCTCTCCGGAGTTTGGACCGAGCGTTTCCTTCTCGACAAAGGCACCGACGGAGGAATCACCAGGGGAACACACCGACGGTGCCGGGCCTCCCGCAAGAGCGCAGACCGTGTTCATCTCCGAGACGCCACCCGTGGGGATGACCACCGACGGCGGCGCCGCCGTCGCGCGGGCCGACCGCACAGAGGAGCTCCCTGCCGCCCGGTCGGCGCCGCGCCCTGACCTCGGTCAGGGCGCTGACATCGGTGGGTACCGGGTGCTGGGGGTGATCGCCCGCGGCGGGATGGGCGTGGTTTACAAGGCCCGCCACGTTCACCTCGAACGTCTCGCGGCGATCAAGATGATTCTCGCTGGGGGCCATACCTCGCACACCCAGCTCATCCGGTTTCGCGACGAGGCCCAGGTGATTGCTGGGCTGCAGCATCCCAACATCGTCCAGTTGTTCGAGGTGGGCGAGCACAACGGCCTGCCGTACATCGCGCTGGAGTACGTCGACGGAGGGAGCCTGGGGCACCACGCCGGGGGACAACCGCAGTCGCCCCGGGAAGCGGCCGCCTTGACCGAGGTGATCGCCCGGGCAGTGGACTTCTCGCACCAGCAAGGGGTCATCCACCGCGACCTCAAGCCGGCCAATGTTCTGCTCACCGCCGCGGGGGTGCCCAAGGTGACCGACTTCGGCCTGGCCAAGCGGCTCGAAGCCGGGAGCAGCCAGACCCGTGACGGGACGGTGATGGGTACGCCGAGCTATATGGCCCCGGAGCAGGCGGCCGGCCAGACGCAGCGGATCGGCCCCCACACGGATGTCTACGGACTTGGGGCGATCTTGTATGAGTTGCTCACCGGGGTGCCGCCGCATGCTCGGGGGACCCCGGTGGAGACCCTCGTCGCAGTGTTGAAGCAGGAGCCGTTGCCGCCTCGCGGCTTCCAGGAGTCGGTCCCACGCGACCTTGAGACGATCTGCCTAAAGTGTCTCGCCAAGGAGCCCGAGCGGCGCTACGTCTCGGCGGCGGCCCTGGCCGAGGACCTACGGCGGTTCCTGGCCGGCGAACCAGTCAGTGCCCGGCCCGTCGGCCGCACCGAGCGGCTCTATCGCTGGTGCCGGCGCAACCCCGGGATTGCCGCGTTGAGCGCTATGGTCTTTGTCTTGCTGACCACGGTGGCGGTCATGTCGACGGCCGCCACCGTGCGGATCCGGGCCGAGAAGCGGGCGGCCGAGTCCAGCGCCTTTCAGGCCCGCGCGGCCCAGGCGGCTGCGGAATCGGCCCGCCGGGAGGCCGAGCGACTCAAGGCGACCGCGGAGGGCAATGCCGCTCGAGCCCGGGCCGCGCAACGGAAGGCGGACCGGCTCGCCACCGTCGCCGCCGGGCAACGGGAGTTGGCCCTGGAGGCCCTCGGCGGCCTGATCATGCAGGTGCAAAACCGTCTCGACGACGCGCCCGGCACGCAGCGCGTGAAGCAGGAGCTGTTGAAACTGGCTCTCGACGGACTCAAGAAGATCGCCGACCGCAAGGACGATGCTGGGGTGGTGGACATCCGCATGGCCGAAGGGCACCGCCGTTTGGGCGAATTGGCCGAACGGCTCGGCGACCTGAAACTCGCCCGGCGGAGTTACAAGCGGGTCCACGCGATCTCCCGCCAACAGACCGAGGCCGACCCCGAGAACCCGGATTGGAAGCGTGCCCTATCGGTGGCGGTGGCCAAGCTCGGCGACCTGGCGACCGTCAGCGGGGACTTGCCGTCGGCCCGCCGCGATTACCAGGCCTGTCTGCGGCTGCGGGAGGAACTCGCGGAATCCAGGAAGCCAGCGGCGATGGTCGATCTGGCCCAGATCTACGTAAAACTCGGGAACATCAGTGAACCCGCCCGGGCTGTGGAACTCTACCGCCGTGGGCTGCAGATCCGCGAGCGAATCTTGCTGGGTAGCCCTCGCAAGCCGAACGCCCGACGGGACGTCCGTGTGTCGCACTCCAAGTTGGCCGATGGGCTGTTGAAAGCAGGAGAGCCCGACCGGGCCCGCGAACACGCTGCCGAAGCGGTCCGCTTGGCCCGCGGGCTGGTGAACGATTATCCCAGGATCCCGCGGCTGAAGCTGGACCTCGCGGCCGCCCACGCCAAGCTCGGCGACACCTTCCGCGGCGAGGACCTGCGAGAGGAGGCCGCCCGCGAGTACCAGACTGCGGTGGGGTTGATCGAGCCGCCGGCAAAAAGCAACCCCCGCGACCTGGTGTTGCAGACCACCTACGCGCTGTTCCTGACGCACGCGGGCCGCCACGCCGACGGGGCCGCTGTGGCCGGCCGCGTCCGACAGCAAGCCGCCGACAATCCGTTCCTGCTGTACAACCTCGCCTGTGTGTTCGCGGTGGCGGTGGAGTCGGCCGGCGATGCGCCGGAGTCGGAACGGGCCGAGCTTGCCCGAGCCTATGGCGAAGCATCGCTCGGTTGCTTGCAGGCCGCGCTCGACGCTGGCTTCGCCGACCACGATCTTATCCGCGAAGACCCGGAGTTGGCGGCCGCGCGGCAACTGCCCGGCTTCGCCGCCGTGGCCGAACGGCTCCGCGAATCTACCTCTACAGATCGTTGAGGAAGTCGCGGTGGTCCTTGTCAGTGATCACGTCGCCACCCGGGACCTGCGCGAAGAACCAGTCCCGCCCTTGCCCGCCTGTCAACCGGTCCGGATCGTGGTCATCGAAGACGGTCTGATCCTCGCCGCTGGCACGCAAGCGGTACTGTCCGGCCGCTCCGACCCCGGCCCGGATCGAGGCCACTCGGTTCCCGACCGGCCCCGGTTGGTCCCAGGCCGCGGCGATCGCCGACCAGGCGACCAGGTCGACCTGATCGCGGAGCCCGCCACTTCCGGGCACCTCGTCGTACACCGTGTAACCCGCAATCAGAATGTCTTCGCCGGAGCCGCCCTTGAGCCGGTCCGGGCCGCTACCACCGACTAAAATGTCATTCCCCGACCCGCCGTTCAAGTTGTCAGCACCGCTGCCGCCGAGCAACAGGTCGTTGCCCGCCTGGCCCTGGAGCCGGTCATCCCCGCCGAGCCCGATCAGCACGTCGTCCCTGTGGCTGCCGAAGAGCCTGTCATCCCGATGGCTGCCGATCAAGACCTCGACCTTTCCCTCCAGGACCAGCGTGGCGCCTGGTGCGATCAACTGGGGAGAGCCGTT
Source organism: uncultured Alcaligenaceae bacterium (assembly GCA_964410665.1). Taxonomy (GTDB): domain Bacteria; phylum Planctomycetota; class Planctomycetia; order Gemmatales; family Gemmataceae; genus CAYPIE01. The sequence continues at coordinate 39,050 of CAYPIE010000019.1, read as the reverse complement.
GTCACGTCCCAGGTTTACCCGCACCCCGACCGGGGATCCGGAGAAATCCAGAGTGTCACGGCCGCTGGTATCAGCGACCGTGTCGGTCCCGTCTGGGGTCAGGACATAACGGTCGTCCCCTCCACCCCCGGCGAGCAAGTCGTTGCCCGGCCCGCCGATCAGGACGTTGTCCCCGTCAGTGCCGATGATCACGTCGCCGAACGCGGTTCCCTCGAACGAACCGATCGCTCCGCCTACCACTACGACCTGGTTCTTCGCGGCGTCGGTGATCACCCCGTCGGACAGGTTGGCTTCGATGGCGAAACGCGCCCGCCGGAACGTGAACCGGCTGTCGTCTTGTTCGATGACGGTGATCGTGCTACCAGGCTGCAGGTCGTAGGTGTCGGTCCCTCCCAGTCCCGAGAGTGTATAGTCCACCTCGCCTCCGTCTAAGAAAACGTCGTCGTTGTCGGTGCCGATGACCGTCTCGACGGTGCCATCGAAGACGACCTCGCCGTCGGGGTCAGTGACCCTCGTTGAGTCTGTACCCAGCTCGGCGGTGATGGGGTCGTTGCTATCGCCGAAGTCGACGGTGTCGTTACCGCCGTCGTCGCCGATGACGATGGTGCTGCCAGGGTTGAGCTGGTAGTGATCGTCGCCGAGACCACCTTGGATCGCGAGCAGTTCGATGTTGGTGTTGTCGATGAAGGAGTCGTTGCCGTTGGTGCCCACGACGGTCTCGACGGTGCCGTCGAAGATGACCTCACCATCGGAGTCGGTGACAGTGGTGGTGTCGGTACCGATGTCGGCCGAGACGGCCTCGTCGTTGGAGCTAAAGTCGACGGTGTCGTTACCGCCGTCGTCGCCGATGACGATGGTGCTGCCGGGCCGGAGCAAGTAGTTATCGTTGCCGAGACCACCTTGGATCGCGAGCAGTTCGATGTTGGTGTTGTCGATGAAGGAGTCGTTGCCGTTGGTGCCCACGACGGTCTCGACGGTGCCGTCGAAGATGACCTCACCATCGGAGTCGGTGACAGTGGTGGTGTCGGTACCGATGTCGGCCGAGACGGCCTCGTCGTTGGAGCTAAAGTCGACGGTGTCGTTACCGCCGTCGTCGCCGATGACGATGGTGCTGCCGGGCCGGAGCAAGTAGTTATCGTTGCCGAGACCACCTTGGATCGCGAGCAGTTCGATGTTGGTGTTGTCGATGAAGGTGTCGTTCCCGTCGGTGCCCACGACGGTCGAGGTCGTGCCGACAACGGTGATGGCCCCGCCGCCGTGGAAGGTTACCTCGGTGGAGTACAGGCCGATGTCGATGGTTGTCGCGACGGCCGAGTGACTCAGGTCAACGCTGACGGTCTTAATGGCCGTCACTCGGCCTGCGGCGTCAGTGCTGCCGAGATAGTCGACGGGGACCGGGAACAGGCCCGGGGTGTAATCGACGGTGAGCCGATCGCCCTCGGCGGAATCGACCGAGATCACGACGCGTTCGGTGGCGCGCAACCGACGTTTCTTCACCAACTTCCCGTCGTCAAGGACCTCGATCTTGCGGTTCGACTCATCGAGTCGGACGGTAATTTCGTCAGGACCATTGTCCGAGTCGGCGGTGTACTTAAGTATGGCGGGTGCGTAGCGAGATTCCAACCGCTCCGCCGTCAAACGGATCCGTGGTCGGGCGTTCATGTGAATAACAACTCCAGCAGGGGGGAGGGGGTCTGAGTTTGCTTCACTCCGTGCAGGTGGTCGTGAGAACGGACTTGGTTGCGACGGAACGTATTAATATAGAGGCTATTGGAATGGTTAGCCACTCTTTTCCGGTCACCGGTACGGGTAGGGAGCCCCCCCCTGGATGCGAAAACGCCCTCTCTCGTCCGCGGGGATTCCGGAGTCGCCCGGGTCTGGATCAAAAAGGCCATCCAGATGGACACCGACGACGAATCGGTACCCGGCGCGGGAAGGAATTCGCATTTCGAGGTCGAGGCGTCTGCGGGTTGCGCGTAGCTTGCCCTAACCACTCAGTTACTTGAGATCTTCTTCAGGATCACGGCGAGCTCCTTTACCCCGGCCGGGTGCGGAACCGTCGTGAGGGTCGAGGTCCATTCCCAGATGTCGGCCGGAAACAGTTGGCGCATCACATCGATGTCACAGTGGAACGGCGGACCGCCCTCCCAGTCGGTCTGCATAAACACGGCGAACAACCAACCGCCTGGTCGGAGCCATTCCCTCAGGCTGGCTGCGTACGACGGCCAAGTGTCGGGATGCAACGCACACAGGCAGGTTTGTTCGTAGACCGCATCGAATGGCCGGTCGAAGCGAACTTTGAGAACATCGTCCTGGACCAGCTCCGCAGACAGACCGGCGGCGGTCAATCGCAGTCCGAGTTCTTGAAGCGGTTCCGGTGCGAAATCCACGGCGGTGACCTCGAAACCCCGCCGGGCGAGCTCGATGACCTCGTGGCCTTGCCCGCACCCCGGGACGAGCACATGACCGGAGGTCAGTCCGGACGTTGCCAGGAATTGGGCCAGTGCCGGGCTAGGTTGACCCCGGTCCCAGGCGGTGCGGCCTTCCCGGTAACGGTTGCCCCATCCTTCGGGGGTGAGGGCGTCGGTGGTTCTTCGGTTCGGTTCTTGGTCTGGCATCGTTCGGTCCGATAGTTTGCGAAAGCTTGCTCGGCGTCACGCACCCATTGTACGCGCGGACGGTGGGCGGGTTCCTGGATGGAAGGGGTCATCTGCCTTGATCGGACCGCTTGATCACTAGGGCCGTTAGGTCGTCTGCCTGTGCCGCGCCGGCCATGTGTCTGTGAACCTCCGTGTAGAGCTGTGCGATCCATGCCTTGGGAGGGAGTTGATGGTAGTCACAGACGAACCGTTCCAGCGCACGGATGCCGAATTGCACGCCTGCAGGGTTGGTCGCTTCGAAAAAGCCGTCGGTGATCAAGACCAGCAGGTCGCCGGGTGCGAACGCGATCCGGCGCGGTCCGGAGAATCGCAAGCCATCGGCGACTCCTAACGGCAGGTCGTCCGCTCTCCAGTTGTGCAGTGTGCCGGTCACTGCCTCATAGAATAGCAGTGGAGCTTGGCCGGCGGACAACAGTGCGACCTCGTCTTGGCTGGGATCGATCAGGCCGATCGCCGCGGTGATGAAGCGGCTTTCGGGAATGTCAGCACATAATAGTGAATTGATTCGTCCTGTGATAACACTGAGATCCACGGTGCCATCACCGGCACAGGATCGCACATACGCGCGGTATACCGAGACGATCAGCGCCGGCCCGATGCCATGCCCGGTCACGTCCGCGAGCGTGAACAACGTCCGTCCATCGGGCAGCATCAACCAGTCGAAGTAATCGCCCCCGGCCTTCTCAGCGGGCAAGCTCCACCCGGCCACTTCGAACCCCGGTGTTGCCGGCGGCACTTCCGGTAGCAGGCCGCGCTGGATCTCGCGGGCGATGTCGAGGTCACGCTCCAGTTTCTCTAGGGTAATCACGGCTTTCAGCCCCTCGCGCATCCGGTCGTGGGCGTCGGCAAGACTGCGGATCTCCTGGACGTCCGACTCGACCTGCCCGCCCGGTTCGAGTTCCCCCCGGCTAATGCGCTCGCTCTCCTTGACCAGCGACTCGATCGGCCCGCTGAATCGGCGGGCCAAGGTCACCGCGCGGACCATGCCCACGCCCAACACGCCGAGGACGATTGCCATCACTAACCATTGCTGTAGGCGAACCGCCGACGAGAGATCTTCCTCGGGGACGACCACACCGACCCAGAAAGTGTTGTCGCCCAGGGGGAACCGGCGAAAGCCGCCCCACCACGGCTCGCCATCGGAAGGGAATCGGACCGGGCCTGCCGGCCGTCGCCTGTCCACCCAGGCGGTCACCGAGGCCGCGACCGAGGGGACGTGCAAGCCGTCCGGTGGCGGCAGCTGGGCGTCCGAATCGGCGACCGCGCTGGCCGGGGGGACGAAGACGAGCGCATCGCGGATCGCCTTGTCACTGCCGTAGTGTGGATCCGCGGGCAGCCCGACGACCTCGAACTCCCCGGGCTCGTGGCCTTCCACCAGCACGAACGCCTTGCCCCGTTCGCTGACTTCCAGACGGGTTGTGAACTTCGAGATGTCCATCAACAATAGGTCGTAGGCGACCACCACGGTCCGCGGCTCACCCTCACCCGTCACCAGGTGGGTCGAGGCGGTGATCCCTGGGTCCTTGGTGACAAAAAAGATCACCGGCTTGGTCCAGAAGACCGGCTTCGATGGGGTCGTCTCCAGCGCCCGTTCGTACCAGATTCGCTTCCTCGGGTCGTACTCCAACTCGTCGAACGCTTCCTCCACCGCACCGGTGGCGGTGTTCCATTTGCGGTGGAAGACCCGAGTGCCCCAACGGTCGGCTTGGACAATGCGGTTGGACCAGGCGTTCGGGTCGAGCGGGTCGCGCAGCAGTAGATATTCGGCTCCGTCGGAGTCGGCCACCATCATCGAGGAGAACTGCGGGTTTTGCTGCAGGATCGGTACGAACATCGCGTTCATCGCCCGATAGTCGGTGGGGTCGAGTAGCCCCACCTCTGCCCAGGCGCGACCGGTAAGGACGTTAGAATGGACGGTGCCAAAATATTGCTGTAGTTCCCGCTCGGTTTGCCTGGCGGTCCGGTCGATGATCGCTGTGGAAATCTCTTCGATCGTTCGCGCACCCGAGAACCAAGTCACGGTCAGGATGGTCCCCCCGCTCACGACAACGAGCAGGACGAGGTCGTTCATCAAGCGACGCCGGATCGTCGTTCTTCGTCGGCTGTCTGGCACCATGGGCTGTTCCACTCGAGGCATGAAGGCGATCCAACTGGTCTCCGATAGGCTGCACGCGACACTATCTTACCGGTGAGCAGTCGGTTCGGAATACCCTTCGTCCCAGGCAGGTCGTGTGGTACGTCCTGCGTTGTTGTTCGAAGAGGGATGTCGATGTGGGTTTAGCGTTGCTCATCGGCTCGCGTTTCTGAGCGGCGGGTTCACACCGACCGAGGTGGCGCTGGGCGACCGCCGGTGTCCAGCGCCACCTCGGTCGGTGTGAACCCGCCGCTCAGAAGGAACGGGATCTGCCCGTGGTGGTGGAGGTGGCTCTCCCTCGATGACTTGCGACTATTTCACGAGCTCGATCTCACCGGGACGCCAGGTCTTGTTGTACCAAGGCTCGAGGGGTCCATAGAGGCGCAAGATGACATTCCAGCCCTTGCCGGGTACCGTTTGAACCCAGTTGTTCTCCTGCCCTTTCGGTGCCTTGGGCCCGAAGTAGACATCGTAAGAGCCATCCGGGTTCTGGATCATGCCGGCCTTGTTGTTGTCGATCCCCGGGAAGCGTTCGTCAGTCTGGAGCATGGATCGGGTCTGGTTGTCGTAGAGGGTGAACGACCAGAAATCCTTGGCCGGCACATTGGCTGGCACGTGTACCTTATAGGTCTTGGAGCCATCGAGCGGGTTTCCATCTGAGTCTAGATATGTGTATGCATACTTCGAGCCTTTTCCGATGATCTTCTTGGCCATGGCAGGGGTGATGCCGGTCGCGTAGAAATGGAAGCCCGCCCGGGCGTCCAGCAGTTTCGCCCCGTCCTTTACCCAGCTGTACTCACCTCCGGGGAATGGGTTCATCCAATAGCTCTCCCCCGGGTAGAAGTAAAACATCTCGTCTCGAGGTTTTGACCAGATGGTCTTCACAGCGACCGATCCGGCCGCAGCCGCCGCGGTCAGGATCTTTTTCATCCGTGCATCGGGCTCAAAAGGTTGCCCCTTCTTGATGCCAATGGAGGCGAGCACACCAAGGATCTCCGGACTCTCTCCCTTACTTGGTTCGGATTGGACAACGTCGTTGATCTCTTCGAAGATTTTGTAGTCCATGCGATGGATTGTGTTGACCGGTTTCCCGGACGCGTTTACGAAGTTCATTTTTGGTGGATTGTCTTTGCGGGACAGAGGGTAGATGCGGAAATGCTCCTCTTGAAGTTGGATTATTCGGATCTCTGGAGTCAACCATCGAGGTCTGCGCGTCAGCTCACTGACGCCTGGTACTCCTTCACGTATTTTAACCGCTCGATGTGGTTGAGCCAGTAGCCATTGACCAACAATCTACGCCTCCGCGAACTTGGCGAGGGTGGGGAAGAGGTCCATGGCGTGGACGATCTGATTGCTCGACCGCCCGGGGGCGATCATTCCAGGTCGACGGCCGTCTCTGGCACGTGGTTCACCCACCGGTTGATCGTCAGCCCTCACCGGTTGTTGTGGCACAATCGGCTTCCAGACCAAGCCGGGTCGATCTGATCACCGCGGGGTGTGTCGGACTCGGCTGGGGTACCTACTCCTCTGGCCGACGTCGATCGGTCGGATCGACCCGACAGGAGTGCCCCCAACGCTTCCCCCGAAGCCATGAGGATTGGCTCGGCGTTCGCTAGACCGCCGGCTTGTGTCGCTCAAATGACCCGGATCCGATCGCTGTGCTGTTGCGTCGCGGCCCGACGGACGTGGGTTTGTGACGGAAGGTTGCCAAGGTCTAACACCCGCAACGAAGGTAGTTGCCCCGGATTGGCGAGGTGCTCCCAGGTTTTCGGTTCGATCCCACAGCCTCGCATCCGCAGGTATCGCAGGTTTTCTAAGTGTTCGCAGCGGGCCAGGGTGATCAGACCGTCCGTCCCGATCGGGTTCCCCGTCAACGCGAGCCACTCCAGGTTCTGCAGGTGTGCCGACCGGGCAAGCGCCTCGATGTGTTCGAGATTGAGGCGGCAAGACGACAGGTCCAGTCTCCTCACGCTTCTCAGCCCCGGCCATCCGGCTAACCCTTCGCAGTGTTCGAGGCCCAGGTGCTGAGTGCTAGTGATCGCCAAGGACCGGAGGCTATGGACCTGGGAGTCCACAATCGCATCGAGCGCCGGCTCGAGTGCCTGTTCGGGGAAATCCCATCTGAGCGAGTGCAACCGGTTCGACATCGGCGAGCGGAGCATCGAGACATAACCCGCACCGCTGAAAGCCTCGCCGTGGAACTCCAGCTCACGCAATTCAGGCCGGACGTCCGAATACGCGATTGCTTCCAGGGCCTCATCACCGAAGAACCGGCCAGAGAACGACAGCTTCTGCAGGCCCGCCAACGAAGTCGAATTTCTCAGTCCGTGGGTTGGGGCTGGGTCGCTCTGGTAGAGGCCCGAGATCAGGGTCAACTCCCGCAGTCCTGCTAACAACCCTGACTCCAGGAAGGCCTGCCACGTCGTATCGGAGATGTCCTCGTAAGTGAGTCCCAGTTCGCGAACGTTCGCCAACGGTTCGAACGCGGCCAACTCCGCGAGTGGCCCGTCCTCCACGAGGTTCAACTGAACCGACAGGACAGGTGCACGGCGGAACAACGCTCGCCCGTTGCGGAGGAACGCACGGGTGCTCGCCTCAATCACTTCGACAAACCCGCGGCGGAACTCCGCGCCGCCACGCGACCACGCCGGGACCTCCGCGAGCCAGTTCGTTCGATGCGAGCCCATCAACGCCGATTCACGTTCAGCCAGGTCGATCTGTTCCGCTTCGGTTTCCGCCAACCTCGCAATCTGGCATTGGAGGCGGATGAACTCGGCCCGATCTTCCCGACCGTTTTCTTCCAACCAGTCCGCGTACACAAGTCGGGGGGTATCGTCTTCCGGGTTCTCGATGACCAAACGCAGTAGCGCCGAGGATTCGTCGGGAAGTTTCTTTCTCGAAGGCATTCGTCTGGTCCCTTCGGCAGGAGTACCCAGCGTTTGTTTCCAAGTTACATTCACGTTGCGCTTCCGAGGAGTAGTTTTCGCTACAATGCTGCTGCGCTCACTACCCGAACTCCTACCCTGAGGACGAATCATGAAGCTGAAGTCGCTCCCCATCTTCGTTGTACTGGCTCTCGCCGTCACAGGGCTATTCCTCTGGCAAGCACCGCATCGGCTGCCGACCGCCCGGGCTCAGAACGAAGCGAAACCGAAAGACGACCGTCGCGGCATCCTCACTACCACCGGCACCGCGACGACCCGAGTCCAACCCGATTCCGCCCGGGTCTTCTTCCGGGTGGAGTCCTATGCCAAGGAAATCAAGGATGCTCGAGCCGATAACGCCAAACAGGTTGCGAACATCATGAAGGCACTGGCCGACTTGAAGATCGACGGCCTCAAGATGAAGTCGACCGACGTTAATGTTAAACTCGTGACCCGGCGGGAAAGGGACGATCGCCGCCTGCCGGAGATCCTTGGCTATCACGTCACCTACTCGTTCACCGTCTTGACCGAGAACGATGACGCCGCCGAACTCAGCAAGAATGCCAGTCGGATTCTCGACGCGGCGTTAGAAAACGGTGCGACCGGGGTTGATCAGATCCGGTTCTTCGCGAAGGGTGTCGAAGCCATCCGCCGTGAGCTGATGACCAAGGCGGTCCAGGACGCTCTGGACAACGCGCGGGCCCTCGCCGCCGGGGCGAAGCGGACGATCGACGAGATCACCACGATCAGCGGCCAGCCGCAATTCTCCGCGACAACCAACAACTTCCAGCAGAACACGCTGTTTGCGCCCGGTGGCGGGGAAGCGACGCCCCTGGTCGCCGGGGAGCTAGTTCTCAGTTGTAGCGTAAGTGTTTCGTGTAAGTACGATAACTAGGTTTGCATACATGCACATAGATGCTTGGATATTGAGGCTTCGTTCTGAGCAGCAGGTGGGAACCCAATGGTGTTCGGCACAAGGGTTGCTTCGGTCCGGGCGTGCCACCCAGCTGGCACCCCTGCTTGGCCACCCAGCTGCGGGGAGAAGCCCCACCAGCAATCATCGTGCGGAACACTATTGGGTGGGAGTCCAAAGGAAAACCCGTCGAGACGGTGTAGTCCGTTGTTGATGTGTGCCGAACACCATTGGGTTCCCACCCGCTGGTCGGAAAACGTACTGCCCGGTCGGTGGCCGCGTCCAGCCCCTCGACTAAAACGAACCCTGTGGGGAGATGAAGCCCTGCGTGCCGCGCACTCGCGCAAGCATTTCGCGACCTCGCGCGGAGTCGGTACAATCGAACCCAGTGCCGCGGCAAACGCTCCTTGCTGGTGGCGGAAGGTGCGTCGGTACACGGGCGATGAGAGATGGTATGAATATTCTTAAACTGATCCGGGCCAAGTTTACGCCGGTCCTGACCGAACTCGGGGTCGATGCGGGGAAGCTTCCCGACTTCCTAGCCATGATCAAGCCTGCTCAGGACGCTAAAAAGGGCGACTACCAGGCCAACTTGGCGATGCCGCTGGCCAAGCAACTCGGCCGCAAGCCGCCCGAACTGGCTGCCGACATCGTGGCTGGTCTGGACTTGGGTGACCTGCTGCAAACGCCGGAAGTTGCTGGCCCGGGTTTTATCAACCTGCGTATCCAACCGAGCTGGCTGGCTGCCCAGCTGCAGACCGTCGCCCGCGACGATCGCCTCGGCGTCGCCTCCGCCGAAACGCCGCGGACTTTTGTGATCGACTTCTCCAGCCCGAACGTGGCCAAGCCGCTACACGTTGGCCACCTGCGTAGCACCATCATCGGCGAGGCGCTGGCCCGGATCTTGCGTTTCATGGGCCACCAAGTGATTGCCGACAACCATCTCGGCGACTGGGGTACCCAGTTCGGAATCCTGCTTTATGGCTACAAAAATCATCTGAACGAACAAGTCTTTGCCGAGGACCCGGTCCGCGAGCTGGCGCGGCTATACGTCGACGTCCGCAAGATGTTTCGCAAGGCGAGCGATGAAGATGAGGGCGCGGCTGATGACCCGATTGCATCTGCCTGTCGCCAGGAGACGGCCAAGTTGCATGCGGGTGACGAAGAGAATTTAAAACTATGGCAAGCGTTCATGCCACACTGCTTGGAAGAGATTCACCACATCTACCGCCGGCTGGACGTGCACTTTGACCACGAGTACGGAGAGAGCCACTACCAGCCAATGCTGGCCGAAGTGGTGCAGGACTTGCAGGCCGCGGGCATTGCCCAGGAAAGTCGGGGAGCACTGATCTTCATTGGTTCAGATGAGTCGGTGTCGGTGATCCGTAAGGGGGATGGTGCGTACACTTACACCACCACCGACCTGGCTACCGTCCGCTATCGGATGCGACATTGGCAGCCCGACGCGATGCTCTATGTCGTCGACTTCCGCCAGGGTGGGCACTTCAAGAATGTCTTCGAAGCGGCCAAGCGTTGGGGCTACGACCAGGTCGAGCTCACGCACATCTCGTTCGGCTCGGTGCTGGGCGAGGACAAGCGGCCACTGAAAACCCGCGACGGTAGTGCCATTGAGTTGGAGGGCCTGCTCGACCGAGCCGTCGAGCTTGGCCGGCAGAAGTACGAGGAGTCGCTGCGCGAGCGGCAAAGCCGCAATGAAGAAGTGCCCGACCTGGCTCCCGAGGAGATCGAGCAGATCGCTGAGATGGTCGGCCTCGGCGCGGTCAAGTACGCCGACCTGTCGCAGCATCGGACCTCCGACTATGTGTTTAGCTACGAGAAGATGCTCGCGACCGATGGCAACACGGCGACCTACATGCAATACGCGCACGCTCGTTGCCGCAGCATCTTTCGTAAGGGCGACGAGGATCCGGCGAAGTTCCAGACCGACCCGCCCAAGGCAATCTTGGATACGCCGCAGGAACAACAGCTAGCGTTACAGTTGCTGCGCTTCGAGGAGGCGTTGGAGCTGGCGAGCACGGAGTATCTGCCGCACCTGCTGACCAGCTACCTGTGGGACCTGGCAAAGACGTACAGCGGTTTCTTTGTGCAGTGTCCCGTGTTGAAAGCGGAAACGGTTGACCTGCGGGCCAGCCGGCTGCTGTTGTGCGATCTGACGGCTCGCACCATCCGCCAGACGCTGGCACTGTTAGGCATCCGGGCGCCGGAGCGGATGTAAAGGGGATGACCTGCTAATGTGCGGAACCGGCTCCGTAGGAGATTCGGCGGCTACGGAGCCCGGATCGCTTGGCAATCGACTTCCTTGGTCAAGGCGCTAGTTGGGCCGTGCTGGTCGCAGTGAGGCTCTCGTTGGCCTCGACGGACACCTCCACCTCGTCCAGCTTGGTCCTTAGCAGATTACGGAAGTCTGCGAACTGAGTGAGCACAACGTCGCGTTCCTGCGTGCGGCTTTCCAGTAAGGTATTCAATTGAGTGATCTCAGTTTGTCGTGCGGCCAGCTCGGCTTGTAGTGCCTCTTGCTGTTGCCTGGCCGCAGTCAACCGAGCTCGCCACTGAGCCGCGTCTTCCTCGGCGGCGCTCACCGCCTGTTGGTGGGTTTGCTGCTCTTGCAAGAGGCTTTGCTTCAGTTTGGCCAGCTCTTGTTGACTGCGGTCGCGCTCGGCGTGCCAGGTCCGGACGTCGGTTTGCAACTTGTTGATGCGGGCTTCCAGATGGCGGATGCGTTTGGTCTGATTGCCGGCGGTGGTGGTGGGCGCGTTGACCTTGCGGGCACACCCTTGCAGTCCCATCAGCAGCGCCAAAACCATCAAAGCCATCCGCCAAGCATTGCCGGTCATTGCTGAACTCCTTGAGGTGCGGGGCCGCTTGCCCCGGTATCCAAAAACCCCCTTGTTCTGCCATCGCTGCAAGAAATTTGGGGGATACAAAGCTCGCGGTTAACTTCGGAGTTCCAGATCAGCAAACTTTACGTAATTACCTCAGGCTCTCATTTTTTGCCAAATTCGCCGTTTTCTCTAGTCGCTACAAGTTCTGCAAGCCAGGTCGTGACCGCCAACCCTACGGCCAAGGCCCGGGCGTGCTCGACGGGTTGGCCGGCAAAGCGGGCCTGATCACAGGTGGTCAGCAATAGCTCCAGTTCAGCGACCTGGCTTTCTTTGCAAGAACCGAGTTGACGCAGATCGCGCAGCAGTTCCTGTGTGGTGCGTTGCTCGGCGGGTAACTGCCAAACCCGGACACAGGTCGTCCGTAGGAGATGAGCGAGCCGGTCGAGGTAGGCCACTGCGGGCTGCTTGGTTTGGTCGAATTGTTGCAGGTTGTGCCGCAATTCCTGACACAGCCAATCGGTCAGCGTATGGGGAGGGCGGCGCGGGCGTCGCCATGCCCAAGCCAGGGCCAGCAGGACCAGGAAGCCAACAGAGATCAGGGCCCAGGCCCACCAAGGGAAAGGAGCATCGGCCGGCAAGGAGGGTAAGCGTTCGATGTCCGTGTTGGGTTGTAGGAGTTCTAAGGAAGGATTTCGAACTTGGGTGGTGACTAGTACAGAGAAGTCCGGCCAACGAAGCACAAAGGGTTCCAGTTGCTCCAGGGTCTGGACGGACAAGGGAGCCAGGCGAATGGTCTGCTTGCCGGCAACAAATGGCTCAAGCCGCAGCCGAGCTTGCCAGCGCTCACGGCCTTCACGCAACGGGCGAACTTGCGGCGCGTCCAGGACTTCGCTGAGCCAGTCTTGCTGGCTTTGCTCGTTGACCAAGGGATCCGGTAGGGCGATACGCAGTGGGCTCGGCCCGGTGACGGTGATGGTGAGCGCGAGCGAACCGGAAAGGGATACCCTGTTGGCATCGAGTTGGATGCGGCCGGTGATGAGTTTAGGCTGGCGCGGCGGGCCCGCCGAGGTGGTTTGTTCGAGGGGTTCGGCCGATAGGGGGCGGGCCAGCGCAATCGCCGAGAGCAGAAGGATCGCTACTCGGTTCATCCCTGTCGCCATCGTGATTGTCGCCGGCGAAAGAAATGCACCAAGGCCTCGGCATGGTTGCCGCGGGTCGACACCTCGACCAGGTCGACCTGACAGCCACGGGCCAGCTTGCGCAGGGTGTCCGCTCGAGCCAGAGCATCGCGGCGAAAGGCGGTGCGGACGTCGGGTCGATGAGTGTCAATGAGTTGTTGCCTGCCGTTCTCGGCGTCTTCCAGCCACAGCAGACCGGCATCGGGCAGTTCTTCCTCGCATGGATCGACCAGCCGAAGGGCGATCAGGTCATGGAAGCCCCCGGCCAGGCGAAAAGGGACCGCAAAGCCTTCGTCAAGAAAATCGCTCATCAAGAAGACAATGGCGCGGCGTCGCTGCACCCGGTTCAGGGTATCGAGCAAATGGCGAAGGGAGGTCCCCGGCAAGCTCGGCTCAAGGAACAGTACATCGCGGAGCATGCGTAGAGCATGCCGACTACCCTTACTGGGAGGCAGGAATTGCTCGACTTGCTGACTGCCGGCTAACAGACCGACTCGGTCGTTATTGCTCATGGCGCTGAGGATCATCATGGCCGCCAGCTCGCCCATGACCCGGCGTTTGCTGCGTAGGCCGGAGCCGAAGCCCATGCTGGCGCTAATGTCGGCGACCAATAGGACGGTCAGTTCGCGTTCCTCGACGTAGCGCTTCAAGAATGGCTGGCCCATCCGGGCCGTCACATTCCAGTCGATCAAGCGGACATCATCGCCGGGTTGGTAAGCGCGGACCTCCTCGAAGGCCAGTCCGGTACCACGGAACACCGAATGGTACTGGCCCTCGAGCAGCGTTTGAACCAGGCGTCGAGCTTGCCAGTGCAGCCGCCGGAACTGGCGGAGCAACTCAGGGGTCAGCATCATGTCAGCTCTTTTTCCGGGGCCGCTTCAACAGGTCGGCCTCTTCCAGCAAGGACCAGAGTTGCTCCCAGACCTGAGCGGGGGGGAGATGTGCTACACCCTGATCGGCCCAAGCCTGGGCGGCCGTCTCCAGGCAAGCCAACGCATCCGGACGCACGCGCTGATCGGAAACAGCGACCGGTTTTTCGGTCGACTTGACGGACTTGGCCGAAGGTTTGGGGTTGGTGTCGCTTGCGGTGTTCCTGAGGGTGGCAGCATGCTCGGCCGGCCACTTGCCGTCGAGGACGAGATTGCACAGGGCATCGGCTCGAGCATTCTGGGCTCGGGGCACATGGTTGAGTTGGACGGCCTGGAACTGCCGTGCCAGAGCTTGCGCGGCGTCATACAGTTCTTTGAGATCCGCATTCTTGACGCGATACTCGCCTTTCATTTGTTTGACGAGTAACTCGCTATCACTAAAGATGATCAGATCGCGGAGGCCCAGCTCGCTTGCAGCGGTCAAGGCCCGAACCAGCGCCGTGTACTCGGCGACATTGTTGGTAGTTGGGCTCAGGTTCTCGGCATGCTCCAGCGCTGGTTGCTCGGGTCGGGAGATGACATAGGCCCAAGCGGCTGGACCTGGATTGCCTCGGGATGCCCCATCGATGTGAATGCGGGTAGGCTCCGCCGCCATGCTGAACTCCGGTCCAGAATACTTCGATCGTTCGCGATTCTAGCGGTGCAGCCAGGATCGGGTCAATGAAGGATACGGCGATGCCGCAACTCAGACGGGCTTTACTGCTGGAAACCTCGGGACGGCAAGGGCTGGTGGGGCTGGCTGAGGGGGATCGACTCGAAGTCCGGTCGCTGTCGGAGGCGCGTCGTCATGCCCGGGACTTGGCTTTGACGGTCCAACAATTATTCACGGACTGGGGCTGGACTGCCAACGATGTCGAGGGGGTCATCGTTTCAATCGGGCCCGGCAGTTTCACGGGCTTGCGCGTCGGGGTGATGTCGGCCAAGGTGTTCGCTTATGCCAGTGGCTGTGCTCTCATCGCCGTGCCGACCTTTACAGTGATTGCCCAACAGGCTCTGGAGGAAGTTGCTCAGTTGGATGTGTTGGCCGATGCGCAACAAGGACAGGTTTATGTGCAAACCTTTGGGCGTCAGCAGGACGGCAGCCCTTACTCCCAGAGCGAGTTACAAGTGCTGCATTTGACCAGTTGGATCGCGGGCACGGACCCCCATCGCTGGATCAGTGGACCTGGATTGACGGTGTATGGCCAGCAAATCCCAGCGGAGAGGCCACGCATTGCGCAAGAGCGGTGGCAGCCGACCCTGGCAAGTTTGCTGCAACTGGGGCGGGAACAGGCCCAGCGAGAACAATTCGTGGACCCGTTTGCCCTGGAGCCACTGTACCGACGCCGCAGCTCAGCCGAAGAGAAGCGGGATGCTCGTAGAGCCGAGGATTCCACCCGTCAATGACCGATGGGTTCCGGACTAATGGTGGGATATTGCAGCGTGGGCGACACGGGCATGGCGGGTGACACAGGCATGGCAGGTGACACAGGCATGGCAGGTGACACGGGCACTGCAGATAGCGGAACAGGGTTCCCTAGGATGGGCTTGAAACAATCGCCACATGGGGCACAGGAAGCACAGCCGAGGTCGCAACAACTCCCATTCGGATAACAGCGAAACGGCCGGAATACCCGCGGATGACAACAGCGACGAAAACAGCAGCCGGTCAGTTCAAGACTTACAAACACCAACAACAATATTAATGCACGTCGAGCCATGACGAAGCGCACCTCCATGTTCGGGGTGTAGATCAACACGCTCAACTATGCCGTGTGTCTGCTGGGATGCAACGTGCAAGTAGACTCAGACGGGGATTTTTCTAAGGCAACGGGAGGGAATTGCCTATCACAGCGGTCGGTCGTGCCTGGGAAGCTGTGCCGGCGGAAGCAACCTTCCGCCGGAGATGAAACCGGACAGGTTAGTTGGACCGAGGCGGATCTTTGGGTTTGTTCTTCCTCTTCCCTTTCTTCGGGGCAAATCGGATTTCCGTGACCTTCTGGTCATCATCGATGGTCACGATCACCGGTCGCTTCGGAAAGCCCTTTTTCTTGAAGCGGCCCATGAGTTTCTGCAATGGCCGCTTCTTCTCCTCCCCTTTGCGCTTGATGACCAGCTGGGCGTCTTCGCCCAACGGGTATTCCTTCTCGTCTTCCTTGGTCTTGATCGTAATCTTCTTGGCCTCGGTATCAAACTTGGTAATGATCCCCTTGATTTCATCGGCCAGTACCGTACCCACCAGCAGTACGCCCGAGGTTACGATGGCCACCACAGTCCGCAGCATAGATCTTGCTCCCGTGTCAACGTAGTACCGTCCGGAACAGTTCAAACGCCCACGGCCCGATACCGTGTAGCGGTTTCCGGTCATGCCGAGTTCCCAGGCCACCGCGGCGAAGACACGCTGCCGGTAGTGAGGGTTCAGGTGTGTCTGCTATGATCAACACGGGACAGGGTCGAAAGTATCGAACGACGAGGATTTTTCGCATGATTCCCTGGAGCCGATGCTTCCGTGTCCGGTCGATCTGTGCGGGTTGTCTGGGCGGGTTGTTGTTGAACTGCCTGTTGGGCCTCCCGGCGTGGGCCCAACCGCCGGAGGAAGAGGAGGAGGCCAAGCCAGTACCGGTCGCACCGGAGGTGCCGAAAGTGCCGGTTACTCCGAAGAATCTTGATCCGGCCGTGCCACCTCAGACGCCCAGTGCGTTTCCCGCTGACCTACGTGTGGCAGCCGAAGCCGCGACCCATCCGGCCATCAAACAACTGTTTGAAGAATTTGCCGTTCCCCGCGACAATCTCATCTTCGGTGAACAAAGCGGGATCTGGATCCGACCAATTCCGGGTCGCTGGCAACGTGGACTGGAAGGGGTGCTCAAGTATGTTCGGCTGCAAAACAAGAACTTCGTGCCATTGAAGCAGCGAAGCATTCCCTTAAGCCAGGTCGAGAAGATTGTTCCCTATGAGGAGTTGTTCTTGGAGGCGGTGAAAGCGTTTCTTGCCAAGGAAGACGATCCTGACCTGGGGGAGCCTTTGACCAAGGTGGAGCGTTTGGCCGCGGCCGAGACCGGTTTGGCGGTGATGCTCAATTGGCATGTCGAGGCCGTGCGTCAAAAACAACGAAGAGCTCAGGGGTGGGACCCGGTGCTCAATTCCCTACGGGCGGATCTGCGGAAATACCGGCTGGCTCAGATTGCGGCGTACACCCAGAGCAAAGGCTGGGACCCGGCCGAGCCGCTGATCCGGCGACTTGAGACCTTCCATGCCAAGGATCCAGAAGTCGGCCAAGCGATATTGCGGCACCAGCTTACGCGGCTCAGCGCCCAGATCCGCCCCAATGCCCCGGAAGCCGAATGGGTTCAGTTGCGGACGCTGCTAGAGCGCTACCAACGTCTGTATTCAACCAAGCGCGATCAGAGCCTTCTGGCCACCATCCAGCGGCAGTTACGGCAACAAGCCGAGCGAGTGCTCTCCCGGGCGGAACAGCTGGCCGCCCGTAACCAAGCGGCCGCCGCCTATCTGCTTCTCGATAGAACCGAGAAGATTGACCCGACGCTAGGCCGCATTCAACAGGTGCGCCAGACGCTTAAGAGTGATCATCCGATTCTTTACGTCGGCATGGCGGGGTTGCCCAAACGGCTGTCGCCGGCGACTGCTTTCTCTGATGCTGACTGGCGGGGCGTCGAGTTGATTTTCGAATCGCTGGTGGAACTCGATCCCGCGGCTAAGGCGGGCCAGCGTTACCGGCCGGTGTTGGCCGAGTCGTTGCCCGAGCCGATTCCTTTAGGCCGCGCCTTTCGCCTGCGTGAGGAGTTGCGTTGGAGTAATGGCACGGACACAGTCGATGCCCGGGACGTGCGTGGCACCCTCGAAATGTTACGCGTCCGACCGCATACTCGGGGTGCGGCTCAAGTGGCCGCGCTGGCTCCGGTCGAGGGAATCGACTCCGAACGGGAGCTCGACTTGATCTTAAAGCGGGGCACGCTGGACCCGCTTGCCGCGATGTCGTTCAAGATCCTGCCCGCCCGACGACTGCGTCAGAAGGATCTCGATCCCTACCGGCCGGCGTTCCTGGCCCCGGAAAACCTGATCGGCAGCGGGCCGTACCGTTACCAGGAGGAAAAAGCCGATGCCGTTGGACGGATTTCTACGGTGTTTCAACGCAACCCGCACTATACTCCGCGTGGGTTGAGCACAGGGATCCCAAGCATCCAGGAAATCCGCTTTTTTGACGCAATCACCGAAGATGACTTACCCAGCGCCTTTCTCCGCGACCGCTTGCACCTACTGCTAGATGTGCCGAGTCGCGAGGTGGAGACCTATCGGACTGGTGAGGTCGGTACCCGGGTGGATGTGGTGACGTGCAAGAATACGCAACGGATTGAACTGTTGGCCATCAACCACCGGGTTCGGGCGTTCCAGACTGCCGATTTACGCCGCGGACTGGCCTATGCAGTGGATCGCTCGGCCCTGCTCGACGCCCACTTTCGCGCCAGCAACCCGGACTGGCATCACGCCCTGACCGGTCCGTTTCCGCCTGAGAGTTGGGCAACCCCGAACGATGCGCGGCCCTATCCGGGGGAGACTCAGGCCCGAGCACTGTTGAACCGCGCCTTGCCCAAGGAAAAAACCCTTACCCTGAGCCTCCACTATCCGCAGGGTGACCCGGCGATCGCCGCGGCGTGCCAGGCGATGGCGGCGCGTATGGCCGAGCTGAGCAAGCCCGACCCTGCCTCGGACCCGCGGCTCAGTGTCACCCCGGAAGGGCTGGACCCCGAGTTGTACTATCAGCGTGTCTTTCAAGAACACGACTTTGAGCTCGCCTACACCTGGTTTGACTACCCCAACCGTCTGTTCCACTTGAACAGCCTGTTTGACCGGAATGCCACTGGAACGGATGGCCGTAACTACATGGGCTATCTTGGCCCGAACAGTGGCGTCGAAACGCAAGATCGCCGCTTCGCCAACCAACTGGCCGAGACCCTGCGCCACCGCGATTTCTACGGCCACCTCCAGCAGGACATGCACGAGGTGCATCGCCTGTTTAATGACCGGATGCCCTTCATTCCACTGTGGCAACGTGACCGCCACCTGGTGATCTCACGCAAGGTGACCTTGCCGGGACAAGCGCTGGGTCAGGTACACACCCCGGATCGCTTTGATCCGAAGACGGTGTTTCAGGAGATCGAAGGATGGCGGCTGAATGCCGACTGACAAGCGGCGGGTGGGAGCCCAAGGGTGTTTGACACCATAGTTGCTCTGGGCTGGGTGGCCGCTCCGATGCGGGGAGAAGACCCAACAGCAATCATCGTGCCGAACACCATTGGGTTTCCACCCGCCGCTCGGAAAAGGCATCCCCGACGGAACAACCATCTGCCTGAATCATACTGCAGAACACCAGCCCGTAACGCCCCGTCATGTCATTCATCCTTACCCCTGGAACCGATCTGCATCGGCTAGCCTAGCGGATGATCGTCCACTGGGTTTTTTGCTGCTGCCAGTGTCGCAGGGCTGCTTCCGGGATCAGTGTACCACGCAGGTCGAGCATCCGGAGTTGCGGCAGCTCTGCCAGGGTAGCCAAGCCGCGCTCGGTCACCGGGGTGTGGGCCAGGTTGAGGCGTACGATCTCGTCGGGTCCGGACGGGCGGCCGCCGCTCTCGCTCACCGCGACCGCCAACACCTGTAGCCGCCCGCAGTCTTGCAGTGCTTGCAGGGTGTCATCGGTAAGGCACGACCGCTCTAGCTCCAGCAGCCGCAGCCGCGGCAGCCTGGCGAGCCCCTGTAGCCCGTTGCTGGTGACACGGGTTTGTGACAGGCATAAGGCCTCCAGCTGAGGCAGTCGAGCCACCTGTTTTAGTCCAGCATCGGTCACCGGGTTCCCCCAAAGGTTCAGGGTCTTTAAGCTTACCAGGTGCGCCAGGGGTGCCACCGCTCGGTCGACCAAGGCAGTGTGGTCCAGATAGAGGGTTTGCAGCTGGTCGAGCTCGGCCAGGGCTTCCAGGCCCAGGTGGCTGACCCGCGTGTTGGACAGGTTGAGCATGGCAATGTCGTGAACACCGGTTGGTCGGCTGCCATCGAAACTCCGGGCGTTCATCAACGCGTGCAGCAGCCCCACTTCTTGTAATGCTCGCAGGGCGACGTCGGAGGCGGTTGCCTCGTCGAGATCAAGCGTCTTCAGTTGGCGTAAGCCTGCATCGCGTAGCAACTGTAGCTCGTGATCATTCAAAGAAGTCACTTCCAGGTATAGCTCGGCAATGGGTTGTGGGCCCGTACGGCCTTGGCGGCACGCCACCCAGCTATTGGTGAAGGCATGCAACTGCCGGTTTTCCCGCAATGTCTTGAGCCCCAGGGGGGTGGTCTGCGAGGCATTGAGGAACAAGGTATGCAACAGAGGCAGACAAGCCAGTTCCTGCAGACCTACGTCCGTCACCTGGGTGCCGCGCAAGTCTAACCAGACGATCGACGGGAAGGTATGGAGCTGCCGTAAGTCGCCATCGGTCATGGGGCTGAAGCTCAGGTCGAGTGCGAACGGCTGGCCTGGAGCGGGCAGGCGGTGCATGAGGCCCTGGTGCCAGGTGGCCACCTTGATACGTGGGATCAACTCGACGGGTCTGGACGCTGTGCAATGTGGGGAAGGGGACACCGGTTCGACGAGAAGGCCGCCGGCTTGTTCCCAGGCCTCGACCACGGCGCTGGGGAGCTGCGTCGCGGGTGGTTTGCCACAACCGATGAGGGTCGCCAGTACGGATCCGCTAGCGAGGAGGAGAGTGATCGCTCGCATGGGCACCTCACGATCAATGTGTACCGGACAGCCAATCCGGTTCCGGGTTAGCAATCATACGCCACAAGCAGACAGCCCGAGCGTTCGCGCGAGGGAGCGCTGCGGGGGGCGAACCGGAAGTCAGAGTCGAGCTTGGAGCCGCTGTGCAAAACTAGAATCAGTCTTCCGACAATGCAAAAACCGAGAGCAACCTTCGACTTGATCCGGAGCTCTTACCCCGCAAACGATGCGTGCTTTACCACTAGAGATGAACGGGTGAGGTCCCGGGTTCAACCGAAAGAACATGCTCGAGGAAAAATGTTCCTGTTACGCTGCACATGACCCGCGGAGGTTAGAAAATGCTTATTCGATAATGCTCAGTGTAAGCCGCAGCAGGATGTGCCTCAGAAACAGGTACGTCCATATTCTCCTTCGAGAACATCCATCGAACTTATCCCATTTGCGCCGCTAGGGATAGCCCATTTCCTCTGAATCCGGAGGACCGGAAGTGACAGGGTCGGCAGCCTAGCCGATCGCCAGGGTGACCAGCAGGCAGCCTAGAACGGTCGTGAGAACCCCGATCAGCCGCGTTCGTCGTGGCGGCGTCGATCGACTCCCAGAGCCGTGTGTATGCCGGGGTCGATCCCGTCCGCTCCTGGGAGCGGACGGGGGCCGGTTTCCGTTTAGCTAGACGTTTTAATACAGGGCAAAGTTTGCACCGTGTGGGTCACTGACCACGGCAAATTTGCCCGAGGGGATCGTGATCGGAGGCGTGTGCACCTTGCCGCCAAGTTCTTCTACCTGGCGGAGAGCTGCGTCCAAGTCGGCCACACCGAAGTAAACCAGCCAGTGTGGCGGTACCGTAACATCGGTTTGCGGCATGATGCCGCCAAAATTCTTGTCGCTACCGGTTTGCTTAAGAAAGTGATAGGGAAAGTCGACCTCGCCCGGTCCTTCCTCCCAGCCGAACAGACGCTGATAAAACGGCATGGCAGCTCTGGCATTCGGGGTGCTCAACTCGAGCCAGCTTACTTCGCCCTGCATAGTTGGTTCTCCGCTTCGACACACTGATAACAGACACCCTGCTTGTTGATCAGGGCACAGGTGGTTGTGTAGCGGTCTGCCAGGGCCTTGCGCGTTTGCTGCAGCCAGTTCTTGACCTGGGTGAAGCGAGCGCCCAGGATGTTGGCCACTTCGTGGGTGTTGAAGCCGTATAACTCGCGGAATAACAGCGCCGCCCCGTGCTCCGGCGGGAACTGGCCGAGCACACACGCGAAGCAGGCCGCCAGGTGTTCCCGGGCGACTGCCGCCATCTCGGGCGAGCCACGTAGCGGTGGCGTCTTGGCCGTAAACTCGGGGTCATGGATGGCCCGCTGCTTGGCATCGATCAGCAGTTACTCACGCACGGTGCCGCGGCGACGTCGGTGGTCGATGCCAAGGTTGCTGGCGATGCGGAACAACCAGAGCCTGAGTTCTTCTTGTCGACTCGGAGCCCGGTCGAGATGTTCGAGGGCGCGTACGGCCGTCTCCTGCACCAACTCCTCGGCCACGGCTACCCGGATGACGAGTCGGCTTAGATGGGCCAACCGGTCTGGTCGTAACGGCTGCTAGGTCTCGCTGAACTGAGCGGCGTCCATGGCAATTGCCTCCCCGAGTGCAAAACCCGGTTCACTTGCCTCAGCGGGTCTGACGGGTCTGCGAAGCAAGGGCAGGTGACTCGTACCGTACGTACCCAAGCTAGTCTAGCCAGGTTCTCTGGTCCGGGTAGCGGGCGAGCTGTGTGGTTTGAGGCGAAGGTTCGGCAAGGTGAGGGGAACCCGGACAGCGTCGGAGCAACCAGATTCCAGGTAAGAAGCGTACTGCTCAGGACGTCGAACAGAGCGAGAGGGCTGCGGGTCTTCAGTCGTCTCACGACGGCCCCTTCTCCTCAGACGCCAGCGCTAACTCATACAGACAGCCCGTGTAGCCCGGCTGTTGTTCGACATGCCCGCGCAAGCGAAAGCTGTGGCGTTCGTAGTAGCGACCGAGCCATGGATTGCCGGCGTGACAATCAAGCCTCAGTGCTGTACAGCCGCGGCGGCTGGCTTCGCTAGCACACCACTGGATGATCATGGTGCCGATCCCTTGGCCTTGCGCCTTAGGCGCCACCACCATGCCACCGAAATACAGAGCAGCTACCCCATCGGGTGGCCACCAGGGAGAGGATTTTGCATCGAGGAAGAAAAACGCCAAAGGCACCCCCGCAACCCACGCCGCGAAAAGCGTCCCCGCTTCGATACGGGCGGCAAACGCCGTGGCATATAGATCGTGGGCTGCTGGGATATACTGAGCGAGCCCCTGTTTCTTCAACCACGCCTGGGCTTGCCGGGCGTAGTGCTGATAGGTAGGGAGATCCTCAGGGCGTGCCGGGCGAACTTCCATGGTTCACTCCACTTGAGAACTCGCTTTTGCGGCTTCTTGGCTTAACAGCCAGACCTCCGTGCCCGGCGGGACCTCCGCTTCACTGAGGCTTCCCGGAATGGTCAGCTGGATTTCTGGATCACTCGGGTCGTCGGGGATATAAAACTTGCCGTCATCGCCCTGAAACACCGAGATGCCGTAGCGGACCAGCACGGTTGGCATGCGGCTCCCGTCGGGGCGGCGCAGCTCCAACGGCGCCCCCGAACCCATCTGCTGGATGGCCGGACGGTCCTGGGTTTCACTCGGGCGGATCCCGGGAATAAGGCGCAAGCCATGCTCGTCGAGTTCGCTTGCAGCCACGGTGAGCAGATAGGTGGACATTGGGTTGCATCCTTCTCGGAGTCGAAGGGAAGGTGGGGGCATGATCCGAAAGGCTGAGCGGCTTATAATCGGTTTGCTTTTTTCAGCTGCCAGCGCCAGACCAGGCCATCTTCGGGGTCGGTAACCTCGCCCATGAATTCGAACCCACATTTCTCCAGCACGCGGGTGGAAGTATTGGCTGTGGGTGCGGTGTGGGCCCAGATCAGCTGAACGCTTGGGTCCTTACAGGCGAAGTCGATCACCGCCAAGTTGGCTTCGGTGGCATAGCCTTGTCCTTGGAAGGTGGGTACGATGCCGTAGGCGATCTCCACCATACCCTGATCATCGGGTGGGCCCTTGAAGCCAATCATCCCGATCACCGAACCACTTGTCTGATGCACGATAGCAAAGCCCCACTGCCAGGGGTTGGTGCCCGGTGCCGCCGCCCGCAATTGGGCGAGCCAGGTAGGCGAGACCTCGGCGTCGAACAGAAAGCCGCGCAGGCCTTCGGCAGCCAGAATCCCAAACGCGGCGTAAAAACTCTCCTCACTGTCGATCAGGGCGAGTAAATGCTCGGGAGCATAGGGTATCAATTGTAGATTTGTGGTTTCGATGAGCATGAGGATTCTCGGTAGGAGTTGGCTTCATCGTCCTTGTAAGGTTTGGCCACGCGGGCAAGCATGTCGATGATCGCATCCTGGGTTTGTTGCGGTTGTTGGTCTCGGGTGATGCTGGGTTTACCATCGCCAAATTGTTGACCGAAGGAGCCGAATTGGGCGTGGTTACCCCTCTCGATGCAGATCCAGTTGGTCGTTGCTGGCAGCAGGTGCTTGTTGGCCTCGCTCTTCGCCTGGCGGGCGACGCGATCATTGCTGGCATAGACCTTGGTCACTTCTCCAGGAAAGTTCGAGAGGTCAAAGTCTCGAGGGTGGGTGGTGCCGAGCAGGATCAGCGCCTTGAATCGCTGAGGCTCCTCATAGACCATCTTCGCAGCGAGTGTCGCCCCCATGGAATGTCCACCGGCGAGCCAGTGCTGCACATTGGCTTTGGCTTGCAGGATGGTCTTGCCGAGCTTGATCCCATCCCGGCGTTGACGTTCGAGCGAGAAGATGGGACCTGTCGACTTGACCAGATACGGCGCATACCCGTATGCAACCACCGCCCGGGCCAGGGGAGCATATGCGACCGGATCCACACCCCCCCCAGGGAAGAACAGCAGAGCGGTTGCGGGATCTTGTTGCTTGGCGGGCGCCCATGTCCAACATTCTAGTGTTTTAGCGACAACGACTCGAACGTCCGATTGCAGTAGGGTTGCGGGGATCCCTCGAGCCCGACATGGATAATGGACTTCGCGAGGCTCATCCCTAGCCGTTACCACTTGCGCTTGTATCCACCCTTGTTGGGTCAGCAGTACCAGACCGAGTTGCCAGCAGTGCATCGCATACTCCATTGCCGCGGCTCAGGGGGATGTCCAAGCACGTAAAACTATTCTAGGCTCGATCCCTTCCCAAAGGCGACTCATATTCTTTTCAGCAAGGCTGTTCGGCGGCGGAGCACATGCACGACGATCAATCCATGCAGTCCCACAATGGCGGTAATACCGATTAGATGGTCCAGCCAGTTCGCGGCCACTGCCAGCACACACCAACCCCCCAGCGGCAAAAACAACAGCAGCGATGTCACCAGGCCAGGGTTGTATTCGCGCCGCTGAATCGTAGTAATAACATGGATAATACCGTTAATTAGCGTCAAGTAGCCTGCCACTACCCCGGCCCCGGGCCTGATCCACCAGCCGAGATAGAGCGCCAGCAGCCCAATCACCCACACGCCCAGGCAGTTGATCCAGAAGGTGGCTCTCGGCGTCAACAACTCCAACCCGTTACCGATCCGCTGGTTGACGTAATGGCGAAAGCGATCGCCGATGTGCTCCTCGGCTTGGTGCAGTAGATAGATCGGCAGTTGCACGTAGATGAGCGTGAAGGCGGTCCCGACCAGGTTGGCGAAGATGGGCAGAATCGCCAGAAGAAACGGCGCGGTGAACAACGCCGCGGCCGGCCACCGCCAGTCACGGACCAGCCATTGCCACATGCAGACTTCCTTGAAGGTGTCTCGAAGATCAACCAAGAGTCACGGCTTGGCCGGTCCGCACCGAGGCACACTCTTGATGGCACATGACCAGGGCATCGCGGGCCAACTTGCCGCTGAGCCACTCGGGCATCTTGCCGCTGCGTACCCCTTCGGTCGCGACTTGTAACTCAGCGGTGAACGGGGCGGTTGCCTCATCACCGCCCGGGAGATCGGGCGTGTGCTGCTGACCATCAGCAGTCAGCATCGTCAGCGGCTGGGTACCGGCTTCGAACAGAAGGGTCGCTTTCTCGAAGTAGAGCTCGTATCCGTGGACAAACTCGCGACCCTTCTGGCATAGGTCGCCGCTGACACAGGTGATGCTCGGACCATCCGCATAAAGATACTGCGTGGTGAGATGGCGAACAATGTTCTGCTCGATCACGCCGGTCGCGAACACCGCCTTAGGAACCCCACAGAGGAGCCCGATGAAGTGCGTGTCGTGGATGTGTAGGTCGATCGCTGGACCGCCGGTGGTGTGGGCATCGGCCATGGCTGCCGACCAGTCCGGCCGGGCGGTGACCCGCTTGAATTGTCCTGCTTGCAGCTTGCCGTACTGACCGCTGCGGGCGGTCTCCAGAGCAAAGTGAAACTCGGGGACAAACGGCAACACATGTGCGACCATCAGCAACTTTCCCGCCTTCTCGGCCGCAGCGAGCATGGCATCGGCCTGCTCGGGCTCCAGAGCGATCGCCTTCTCGACGAGCACATGCTTGCCCGCCTCGAGCGCGGCAATGACGGTGGCCGGGTGCTGCTCGTTGGGCACGCAAATATCGACCAGATCAACCTCGGGGTCGGCGAGGAGCTTCTCTAGGGCATCATGTCGGTGAATATCGCCCAGGTCCATCTGCTCACCCACCGGTCCAAAGTTGCCACGGATGCCCCGCCAGTCGCCCGCCCGCTTCTTGGGATCGCGACTACAAATGGCCGTTACGCGGGCATCGCTCAGCGCGCGGGCGGCCAAGTAGTGAATCATGCCCATGAAGCCAATGCCGACAATGCCGATCCTCACCATGGGTCTCACTCCTCTCCGCTTAAGACGTACGCGTACCAGTGGTGGCGTCATCTTACGGAAAGGTCTAAGGGGCGAAAGCGCTGCCGCTGGTGATGGTTGCGTTCGGAGAACCGTGCTAATCTGTCGTTCACCCAGGGAAAATCGACTCGGCGGAAGGAGATAAGGTTCATGCCCACCGACTATAACCGGGGGGAAGTCCCCCAGCACTACCAGAAGTCCAAACAACAATCCTGGCGCATACGCATCGAAGAGCACTCACTCATGAGGCTTATCGGCGACCTCCACGGCAAGTCGGTCGTCGACGTCGCTTGCGGCGAAGGCCACTTTACCCGCAAGCTTCGCCGGGCCGGCGCGGCCCGGGTGGTCGGCTTCGACATCTCGGAAAAGATGATCGATCTGGCCCGTGCTCAAGAGGCGGCCCACCCGCTTGACATCGATTACCGCGTTGAGGACGCCCGGACTGTGGTAGCGCAACAGGATTTCGACCTGGCCGTCTCCGCCTGGCTGATCGTGTACGCCCGCGACCGGGCCGAACTGGCTCAGACGTGCCGAGGGCTGGCCAGCTGGGTCCGTCCCGGCGGACGCTTCGTCACCTTCACCGGCAACCCAGACCTGTACTCGTTTAAGCCGCTGCCCGACTACCGGAAGTACGGCTTCGCCATCACCCTCGCCGACCAAGTTGCGGAGGGAGCTCCGATCGATTGGACCTTTTACCTCGAGGATGCCACGCTGGAGATCGAGAACTACTACCTTCCGGTATCCGCGTACGAGGAAGCGTTTCGCGAAGCTGGGTTCGGTGAGTTCCAGGTGCACTTGCCGGAGCTAGCCCCGAACCCGCAAGGCGAGGATGATTCCGCCTACTGGGCGGATATCATGGAATATCCGCCAGCGATATTGATCGCGTGTGTTCGGGAGTAATGGTATCGCAGAATTTAAATATAAATATTCATATTTTTAAATTGGTTGTATACAGATGAGCCTCCTCCATCATTCCCCAGCTCTCACCCACTCGCCCAGTGTCCGGGGCAACTCCTCCACGAACTGACTGCGCGGCATCACCCGGTCGCAGCCGGCGGCGCGGGCACGTTTCAGCGTGTCCACATCGACGTGGGATCCGTAGGCGATGACCTGCACCGGCTCCGGGCGGGCCTTGAGTGCGGCGACCAGGCCGGCGATATCCAGGCCGGGATGGCTCAGGTCGATGATGGCGCAGCGTAGGCTCGTCGTCTCGGCTAGGCGGAGGATGCCCGCCACGTCTTTGACCGATATGATAGACACGTCCAGCGCGCGGGCATGGCCGGTGATCTGGCTGGTAAATAACAGGTCGTCACTCAGGACGACGGCCTGGATGGCAGAGTGCATCAGACAGCTCCTTGTTTGGCTCGGCAAAGGCCCAGCTCTGGATATTGTCGCCGCGCGGCGACCGATTGCAAAGCTTCCGGGACGGTATCTGCAAGGGAGTGGCCAGATGATCGCGATTGCACCCTCGATTTTAGCGGCCGATTTTGCCCGGCTTGGTGAGCAGGTCACTCAGACCGAACAGGCCGGCGCCAACCGCATTCATGTTGACGTCATGGACGGCCACTTTGTGCCCAATCTGAGTATGGGTGCCGTCATCGTTCGATCGCTGCGGCCCGTGACCAAGTTGCCGCTCGAGGTGCATCTCATGGTCGAGGATCCAGCTCGGTTTCTCAGTGGCTTCTACGACGCCGGGGCGGATACGTTGATTGTGCATCATGAGGTCTTGCCCGACCCCTTGACCCTCCTGCGCGAAATCAAGGCGCACGGGAAACGGGTGGGGTTGGCCATCAACCCAGATACGCCGGTCCGGGTCCTGACGCCTTATCTGGGCGAGATCGATCTGGCCCTGTGCATGACCGTTTTCCCTGGCTTTGGCGGTCAGGAGTATCTTCCCGAGAGTCCCGAGCGGGTCCGCGAGCTGCGGGCTTTGATTCAGCAGCAACAGGCGCGTTGTGAGCTGGAGGTCGATGGGGGCATCGACCTGGACTCTGCTGCCGTATCCGTCCAGGCGGGGGCCAATGTGCTGGTGGCCGGGAGCTCGATCTTTCACCACCAAGGTGGTCCGGCAGAAGCGGTCCGCCAGATGGCCGAACGAGTGGCTTAGGCCCGATGACGCGACGCCTGCTGTTCGGTAGGATATCGACAATTCTTATGCATCTTGGCTGAGGAAACTGGCAATGAAATGGGAAGATCGTCCCAAAAGTAAAAATGTCGAAGATCGCCGAGGACAGCGGACCAAACCTGGGATTACCCTCGGTGGTGGTGGGCTGATCCTGATCGTGATCCTCGCCCTAGTCCTAGGCATCAACCCTTTGCAACTGCTTAACCAGGCCGGGCCAGGCGCGGGACCCCAGCAACCAGGTCCCCAAGCCCCAGCGCAAGTCGATCCGGCCGAACAGCGGCTGGCGGATTTTACCGAGGTTATCTTTGGCGATACCGAGCGGGTATGGACCGACTTGTTCAATCGCACGGGGAAGCAATATCGCAAGCCAACCCTGGTGCTGTTCTCTGGTGGTGTGCGTTCGGCCTGTGGCTTTGCTGGCTCTGCTGTCGGTCCGTTCTACTGTCCTGCCGATGCCAAGGTCTATATTGACCTATCCTTTTATAAGGACATGGAACGGCAGCTGGGCGCGCCGGGTGACTTCGCCCAGGCAT
Organism: uncultured Alcaligenaceae bacterium; assembly: GCA_964410665.1. GTDB lineage: Bacteria > Planctomycetota > Planctomycetia > Gemmatales > Gemmataceae > CAYPIE01. The sequence goes on along the minus strand of CAYPIE010000019.1, from coordinate 10,164 downwards.
ATGTGGTTGCCCACGAGGTCGGGCACCATGTGCAGCGGCTGTTGGGTTATTCGAGCCGTGTCGAAGACGCCCGGCAGAGCGGATCGAAGACCGAGGCCAACCGGATGTCGGTACGGCTCGAACTTCAGGCCGACTATTTGGCTGGGGTCTGGGCACATCATGGACAGAAAAAGTATCAGTTCCTGGAGCCGGGCGACCTCGAAGAGGCACTGAATGCTGCCTTCCAGATTGGCGACGATCGGCTGCAGAAGAAATCTCAAGGCACCGTGGTGCCCGATGCGTTCACCCACGGCACTTCCGAGCAACGGATGCGCTGGTTTAAAATGGGTTTTCAAACGGGGGATGTCGGCCAGGCCAAGCTATTGTTTGACTTGCCCTACAACAGACTTTGATGATGACGGCGTTGGCGTCGCTAACCGACTGCCACCGCCATTTTGTGTGCGTCGAAGAGGAATGCGACCTCCCCGCCAGCGTTGAGCAGGTTTTGTAGCTCTTCCTCGCTGGTCAAAGGTGTAGCAAAAAGCTCCTCGACGTACTCATTGGCCAGACCGCTGTGCAGAAACAGATGCATCTGTAAAGCGGTCGTGGTCCATTGCAAGGCCGCCAGCATGTCGGCGATCGAGAAGTTTGGCAAGGCTGCCAGTGGCTGATCCGCATCCTCGCTCCGCAACCGTTCCTCTTCATCCTCTTCGTCCGGGGTTTCCTGGTTGGCTTGATGCTGCTCAGCGGTGGCAAGCTGTTGCACAAGAAACTCGCGCAGGCTACGAAGGGCCGCTTCGCGATCGTAGTGCCCGCGCAGGATCGCGGTCCATTCGGGGAACGCAGGAGCTGCCGCGGTGAGGACGATCACTCGGCCATCGGGTTCGGCGACATGGGCGGCGTTGGCCACAGCCTGGGCCAGTTCGGTAAAACCAATCTGGTGAGGATCTTCGGAAATCGTCGCGACGACGGTCTTGGCCCGGTGTGGCAGCTGGCACTGCCAGTATGCCTCGAGCAACTGTTCGCCATCCGGGCTGGTTTCCGGCAGCCCGGCAACGATGCCCACCAACTGGTCATCGTTGCCGGGAATCACCTGGATGAGAAAGGGCAAGCCCACCAGCCAAAGCACTTCCTCGGCTTCTTTGCGGAGAGGGGAATGCCATGGTTCCTCGGTCACCAGCGAGCGATCGGTCTGGATCTGCTGCCAGGTTTCGCGATTACTCAGGGCCGGAAAGATGGCGCTGGCCGCTCCGGAGTAGCCGAACAGCGGGTCAAAGCCGCGGCGTCCAAGAATAATCACCTGGTCGGCATCGAGTAGGGTGCGATTGAGGTAGATGCGTCGGCCCGCCTGCGTGCTGGCCAGATAGGCATGCTGGTCTGCGGCATCCAGATTGTGCTCCTCCAGCCGGACCTCGAGCAAGTCCTCGGGCAGTTCCAGCCACCAGTCGTTGCCCGCCTGCGGAAGGGTCAGCAGGGTGATGTTGGCCAAGTCGATATGCGCCTGTTCGCGTAAGTACTCGAGCAATTCGCTGAGCAACGCGAGTAAACACGGTACTCCTGTGTCCACCACCACTGTAATGCGATCGTCCGGCGTCAACGCGCGGCGAAGCGGCTCAAAACGAAGTGGTGCTTCCAAGGCAGCACGCAGTGCCGCGCGGACCTCTGACAGCCCTGGCGTTGGCTCACGCTCCCGATCGACGCGCACGCGGCGTTCCGGAGCCACCTCGACCGACCAGGATCGAGGCCCGAAGTTGAGATGAACGGTCTGCATGCATTTCCTCAGCGGCAGGCAGCAATTACCGAAGGTTCCTGGACACGTCCTTCATCCAGTATACATACTAGAAAGGTCACGTACTGGGTGTGTCGTGGTGGTGGTACCGAAGGCTTTTTAATGGGACTAGATTGGTCATGACCTCGATGCCGCCTGTGCGTCCAGAGTCGGTGCGGGAACCGGCTTGTCTGGGTTGTTATGCAGCTGAGCCACAAGCGTTGCGTGCCCAGCTCGATCGTTTATTCACCTCTCCGGATGGACCAGGCTTGCCGAAGGACGGCTCTGCACTTCGGTGCGACCAACCCCTTCGTGCCATCCTGGTGCCGCATATGGATTATGCACGCGGGGGTGTCACGTATGGTTGGGGCTTTCACACGCTCGTTCAACAGACCGATGCACGTCTATTTGTGATTATTGGCACTTCGCATTACTCGCCGCACCGCTTCACCCTAACCCGTGAGCATTTTCGCACGCCGCTGGGCACGACGGAAACGGATCAGGTCTATATTGATCGGCTTGTCGAGGCCTATGGGGATGGGTTGTTCGCCGATCCACGTGCCCATGCGCCGGAGCATTCGATTGAGCTGGAAGTCATATTGCTGCAACATATGTTTGCAGGGAAGCGTGAATTTCGCATCGTGCCGTTGCTGGTGGGGTCGTTCTTCGATGCCATTCGTCGACAGCAGCCGCCGGACCAGTTGCCGGATGTACGACGGATGATCCGAGCGCTGCAAGCGGTCGAGGCGGCGACGCCGGAACCCATCTGTTATCTGATCAGCGGCGATCTGGCGCACATTGGCCCGAAGTTTGATGATCCGACACCGGTGCATTCGGCGGATCTTGAGCACTGCCGCGGCCAAGATCACGCGTTGCTAGGTTGTTTGGAGGCAGGGGATGTGGCCGGTTACTTTCAGGTCATTGCTCAGGAGCTGGATCGTCGGCGGATTTGTGGCCTCTCGCCAACGTACACCCTGCTGCGCGCCCTGGCACCTTGTGTCGGCCGGCGCTTACATTACCAGCAATATCTGCATCCTCGAGGGTATGAAAGTGTCAGTTTCGCCAGTGTTGCCTTCTATGGCGTCTGAAGCACCGCAGCTGCTTGCTTCCTTAGATCGGCTCGAGACGGAAGCCCGTCAGGAGGTGGTTCACACCGGTCGCTATCGGTGCCGTTACTACGACTGGGGGAGTGGGCCAACCATTCTGTTCATCCATGGACTGTCAGCGCATGCCAACTGCTTCGCCGGGGTGATGGCCGAGTTACACACCGAGTATCGCTGTATTGCCTATCAGCTTCCTGAGGGGCGAGGGGATCAAGCCCCGTTGGGCGCAATGACCCATGCCGACTTAGTCGCGGACTTGTTCGCGTTGATGGATCATCTCCAACTCGAGCAATCGGTTGTCCTGGGAGCTTCCTTTGGTTCAACGCTGGCCCTCGCCGCGTTGGCCGAGCAACCACAGCGATTCCAGGCGGGAATTCTTCAAGGAGCTTTTGCGCATCGTCCGCTCCATCGTTTCGAGCGGATGTTGTGTCAGGTGACCCGCTATGTTCCAGGCGAGATGCGGCATTTACCCCTCTACCGGCGGGCTCAGGCGGCGGTGGATCGGGAGGTTTTTGCCGAGCATCCAGAGGCATTGTGGGACTGGTTTGCCCGCAGCGTTTCGATTACCCGGACACGCGCGGTGGCGCGGCGTGCCTTGATCTTAGATTCGCTTGATCTGCGGCCTCGCCTTGGGGCCATCGAGCAACCCGTGCTCATGATCGGTGCTCCCGACGACAAGGTCATTCCTCTACCCCTGGAGCAGACGGTCCTGGCCGGCTTACCCAATGCCCAACGGGTTGAGTTGACCGGTTGTGGCCACTATCCGCAGTATCTCAAGCCTCAGGAGATGGCCGCGTCCATGCGACAATTCCTGAGGCAGGTGGGCATCAGTTAGCGCATGCTCTCGGGAATCGAAGGCAGCCTGGCCTCGGTGACCAATCGGCCGGTCCGAGGTCAGGCCACTCCCACCCAGGACTGGCATCGGGGGGCAACTCAGTTGTCTCGCTGCAAATCGATATCGGGATCGTCCTGGCGAACTTCCAAATCGAAATCGAATTCCGATTTGGTCTCATTGGTGAATTCGACCTCTTCAGGAGTAGTCTGGACATCTTCCAGGGGATCGCCCGAGAGCTCATGACGCACTTCCCCCTCCGCAATTTCCGAGGCAGGCGGCAATACATCATCGGCCAGATTCTGATGCAGGTAGTGGCCGGGCACATGGAGGGTGAAGTACTTCGCAGAGGCATCAATCTCAAATTCCAACACGGCGGGTACGCCCGTATCGCTGAAGTCCTTGACCAGGTTTCCCTTGTCATCCAATAGCTTGCCATGCGGAGCGATGCGTGCGTTTTGGTCGACGACTTCGGCAAAGATTTGATGCAAGACCCGTAGTTCGACGGCGAGTTTATGATCCCAAAGGTCGATGTTGGTGCCGGTATCCAGGTCGTCTAACTCGAGCATCTGCCGCTCGTTCACATCGGCGCCGAGGCCGACGAGTACGAGTTTGACCGGGTTGCGTTGGCCATTGGCAATGGCCTGAGCGAGTTGACGGCTGTAATCCTTGACTTCTTGGAGGTCATGCATCTCACCGTCGGTGAGAAAGACGTAAAAACCCCAGGGGGCATCCTTAAAACGATCAATAAAATATTTGACGGCTGGAAGGAGTCGGGTTCCGGTCCCAAAATTGTTGGGGGCAGTGAAATGGTGCTGTTCGGCCTGTTCCGCCGTGAAGTCGCCAATCTCCTGAATTTGCGTGCCTGCCGGGCCGGTCGACCAGTAGATCACGGTGGTACCGCCATCGGCATCCAGCTTCCGGGCGAGATAGGCACAGATCTGTTGCGCGACTGGCGAAACGGCATTCTGGGCGGGCTGCTTGGCAAAGATCGATGAAGAAAGGATGCCGGCATTGATGCCATAAAGCTCGGCCATCGAGCCCGAGCCGTCTAAGGCAATGCCGGTTTGGGTCCCCTCACGGTGAGGTTCCATCAGGATGGTCGCCTGCACCCGGGTTCGGCCGGAACCGGCGGGATAGACATTGACCTCCCCAAAGGGATCGATCACTTTTTTTAGTTGTACCATGTTGTCATGCCTCGCCAGAGAAACCGAGTGTTCTTTGGCAGTGTATTCGTGTCCTGCCAAACTAAATTGTAGCCAAAGCAGGCAGGGGGTTCGCGTCGGATCGGGATTTCCACGCGGGCGGCTCTTTTCTTCGAGGGTGGCGAGTATATGATGAAAAGAAGAGGTGGATAGGATTTTCTTCCACAACTAGCCATCCTTAGCGTTTTCGGGTACAATACTATATTCCGCATCTGCGTGAATGCGATCTTGAATTGATCGTTCGCTGATCATGATGTGGATTGGGTCTGAATGCCTCCCTAAGACCCAGATTTTTGTGACCCTGCCTCCTGGTCGATCGCCGGTGATCTTCGCGGTTCCAGGGATGGGTCATTCAGCGGATTAATCTCCGCGAGTTTGCTCTTAGTGAGCTGTCTCAACAAGAATGGTTTCTCCAAGACTCTCCGAAAGAGAGTTGCCGAGAGTGGTAATGATGAAGTGGTAATGATTCCGGGAGTGGTTCGGGAGTGGTTCGGGAGTG
>CAYPIE010000019.1:0-4678 GCA_964410665.1 uncultured Alcaligenaceae bacterium | reverse complement strand
TTCGGGAGTGCTTCGAAAGTGTGTGCGGGTTTGAACCTTCAGCATAACCGTCTCCGAACCCGACGAGCATCAAGAGCGTCTGAGAGAATCATACCAAGAATCATACTGTTCGACAAAGCTAACGACTGATTAGGATGTGGCATCCATGAGATGGAGCAGCCGAGCCGAGACGCTTGACACCAATACCGTACGAATCAATGACGCCCAAGACATGGTGGGCTTTCCCTCCGCGCCACGAAAGCGTCGGCGACTTGCGAATGCCGATCTCGGTCCGAAGCATGCTGCACCTGACCAGGACACGTCTGACCAAGACACTTCTGTCCAGGACACGACCACCCAGGACACGACCAACCAGGACATGACTACGAGACCAGCCAGCGTGAAAGATGTGAAAGAGGACACCAAAGAGGGACGTCGTGCGGGGGCGAAAATGGTACCCCGCAAATCAACGACAAAGCCCGCCGCAGGCAAGACTACCGTGGACGAAAATTCAGAGGCCGACATGGTGAGCACCGATCCTGTGGCTGAACCCGCTGCACTCCCAGATCTACGCGCTCATCCGTTGTCCAACCCGTTGTCGGAATCGGAGGAGCTCACCGCCCATCGGGTTTCGCGGGATGGTCGGTCGTTGGACCACTTCGATGGTGAAGAGCCCGATGCCGAAGAGGGCGAGGTGGGGGAAGTAGATGAGCTGGATTCCGATGAGGTCGATGGTGACGCGGAGGAGTTCGAGTTTGCGCGGCGGAATCTCGACGAAGGTCTCGAGGCCGAGGTTGATGACGAAGAGGAAGCCGGTTTCGCCAGTGGTCCAGATGATGCCCTCGGACTGTATCTGCGGCAAATGGGGGCGATTCCCCTGCTAGAACGCGAAGCGGAACTACGTCTGGCCCGCAAACTGGAACGGTCGCGACTCCGTTTTCGCCACGCTAGCACCATGAGCATCTACGTGCTGCAGCGGATCGTCGACACCTTCGAGAAGATCCTGGATAATCAGCTAGCCTTTGACCCGCATGTCGACGTGATCGCCACGCTGGGGTTGAAGCGTGAGCAGGTTCTGGCGCGCTTACCACACCACTTACCCACAATTGTGCATTTACTGGCTCAGGAAAGTGAAGAGTTTCCGCGAGGCTTTCGCATGTCGAACCCAGCCAGCATGGCAAAGTGGCGGAAGCAGCGTCTGCGCCGCTTACGCAAGCTGGCTCGCTTGGTCGCAGAACTCTCACCGCGAACGGAGATGCTCGAACGCTGGACTGAAGAGCTCCGTGATGTCGCTGATGAACTCAATCGGCTGCAACATGAGCAAACCCAGGCCCGCACCGGTCATGAGAAGGAAACTGCCCATCAGGCCATCCGCACCCTATGTATCCAGGTAGCGATGATGCCCGAAGAGCTGTTTGCCCTAGTTCGTGTGCAACAGCAACGTCGTCGTTCTTTCCAGAAAGTCCGCCGTGAGCTAGCCGAGGCCAACCTGCGCCTGGTGGTTTCGATCGCCAAGAAGTATCGCAATCGAGGCTTGCCGTTTGCCGACCTTATCCAGGAAGGCAATCGCGGTCTGATGCGGGCGGTCGACAAGTATGAGCATCGACTGAACTACAAGTTTGGCACCTACGCCACCTGGTGGATTCGCCAAGGGATTACCCGAGCACTGGCCGATCACGCCCGTACGGTTCGCGTGCCCTGCCATCAGATTGGCATGCTCGCGGCGATTGAGCGAGTCCGCAGCGAACTATCCGTGGCATCGGGACGCGAGCCCACCAACGAGGAAATCTCTGAGAAACTGGGCGTGAAAACCGACGATACTCGCTCGTTGCGCGTCGTTGGCCGACATCCGGTCAGTCTTCATGAGCCGATTGGCGGCGATGGGGAACGAGCATTGGAGGATTTTCTCAGCGATACCGAATCGCCCAATCCAGGCCAGCATGTCGATCAGCGTTTATTACAGGAGCGGATTGCAGAGGTATTGCGCTCGCTGGCCCCGCGTGAACGCGAAGTGATTGAACTCCGCTTTGGGCTTCGCGATGGTCACCCGCGGACCCTCGATGAAGTTGCCAAGGTTTATGGCATCACCCGCGAACGCATCCGTCAGATCGAGGCACGTGGCCTGCTCAAGCTGCGGCAACCGCTTCGCAGCCAACGACTCTCTGAGTTTACCGAACTCGAAGATTGACCTCGAACCGTTCATTCCTCGATCGACTCCGATCGGTTGCTTGAGCGGTTCGGGGGTGACTTGAAACTCTCAAAGTCATTCCTAAGTTCCTGTTTGAGCGCCCTTACCTGGGCATGCACATTTCCCTCGTGAATCTCTTCCGGGGATAACAAGCGGACCACCTCTTCGTTGTTGGCCTCGGATGGTTCGAGAAGATCACTCGAAGCGCCACGTGCTTGTAAGGCTCCCGTGGATCCTCCGCCAATGGAATCGGTCATCCAGGGATTGAGTCCCTGACAACCAGTCTGGCTTGCGATCCCGGCCAGAATAAGAAACAGCTGTGTTCGCTTCATGGTTGACTCTCCTTGTCTGAAGCGGAATGCATCGGAGCTACCTGCTCGGTAGGTTCCGCGATGGGCAGGGGCAGGTCTGTGGCCTCTGCAGTGGTTGGGAGCACGGGTTTGAGGCGACTGGATGGTAGGTGGGCAATCTTACGTTCGTACAGTTCGGTAGCCTGTCGTTCGAGTTTTTCGGCCTGTTCCATCAGGTCCTCATCCCCTGTCCGTAGGGCAATGAGCTTGAAGCGGTTCAGTACATTGAGCCGCTTCAGAAAAGATTGCTGCTGGACAGTGAGCGTTTGCGCCGCCTGTTCCCGTGGACTGATACGGGGCGTCCGAGGGGGGCGTGACGATGATTTGGTAGCGGCCTTGGATGATTTCGATGGAGTGGGCATGGTTCGGTGACCATGGCCAAGCATCCGGTGATACCAGCGTAGGTCCCCTGACGGTTCCTGCGCCGAAAGGGCAGGGGCCAGGACGGTCCATACCAGGGCAACCCCCATTGCCCATGCGTGCAGGCGGAGCATCGCGTTCCCCCTTCAAATCAACCCCCAAGCCGTTTCCCCCGCGGCTCGCTCGCAAAGCGATTCGAGCGGGCGGGGTTATGCCACTCTTGAGGGGTTCTGTCTAGGGGAAAATCGCAAAAAACCTTCGGGTGAAGCTTAAGCGGACTGGAGGAAGTGGCGGATGTCTTCTTCCGAGATGGCATTGGTGGGTTTGTTTAATTGCGTGCTGAGCCAGTGCATGATCGGTGGTGTGTAGGGGTATTCCCCTTTATCGATTAGTTCTTTCATCCGCAGGGCTCGACGTGCCCGTTCTTTCCGTTTCTTCAAGCCATTGACAATGCGCGACTGTGCCATGTCGATTTGCCGGAGCTTTCGGCGCGTGCTGCGAACACCCATGACGATCCTCGGGGTTGTGCTTTCTGCAAAGCAAAATGTTATTGTACGGCCGAGTGGATTCGCCGCAAGAGGAGCGAATGGCTCGTTTGAATCGCGCGAGTTCCTAATCCTTTCCTGATCGCGCCAAGGCAGCGCCGCTCGGCAAAAATCGGTGCCATTTGGCCCCGCGGAACCGGCCGCGTAGAACAACAAGCGGCATAATAAGCATGCTCATCCGGCACGGAGTGACGGAGCGAGCAGTTGACCATCCCAGCCTGCATTGGGGAACTGTCGAAGGTGATGCTGGCTGACCTGCTGCTTCAGGGATGATGGTCGGGGAGAACTTGCGTTCTCCCGCCGGTGGTGGAATCGCAACAACGCAATGCTTCGGTGTCAATCCAGCCAGCAGAGGTTTTGCTCGGACTTGTTGCCCGTTTTCCTGCCGGTTCCTGGCAGGTGGCCTGGGAAACCACTTGCCACCCCTTGCCTGTCCCGCTGCTTGGTTTCCCGGCGGCGAGGCGGGTGAGGGCTGTTTCACAAAGCAGATTGACCCCACCTTTCGCGCTCGGTACCGATTCGTGAAGGATTCCCGTTAGGGTGCGACCTCACCGCTTTCAAGGAAGCTGACTTTTCGCTTGAGTTTCGCCACCTCCCGCCAGAAGTCCAGCCACGGACGTCGTTGTGCGTCTGGCAACAACGCGAGCGTCCACCAGGAACGAGTGATCGCGAGGTCCGGGTCGAGTTGCCAGGTGCTGAGGATCCGGTGGATGTCAGCTCGGGTCTGACGAGTCTGCTTGGCACTGCTTTGGAGGATGGCAAACAGCTCGCGAAGCCACTCCAGGCCGGTGCGCCGATACCACCCAGACAAGTCTGGGCCGACGTCGCGTGCATCCTGTCGGAACCATGCAGCCTTTAAGGAAGCTCGTGCGGCGTCGAAGCGTTCTGGATACGTCGGTGCAGGACTTTGCCGGAAGGCTCTTCGGTACAGGTTGACCACGGAGGGTGTGTGTTTGCCATACCTTAAGCCGAAGTTGGCGAGCTGGAGCATTTCAGCTACGTTGTCGAGTTGTTCATTCCCCAGACGTACCTGTTGCCAACGGTTGTCAGTGACTATCAGCTCTTCGGCCTTGCGGATCCACTTCTGCCAGTCATACGACCCGTCGGGTCGTGTGACTCCACGCCGTTGCCCTTCGCGCAATATGTCCAGGGCATCGGCGAACCGGCCTTGACGCCGCAACGAGTTTGCCAGAACACGGTACCCTTCGGCGTAATCAGCCTTTAGTTCGACGGTTCGTCGATAAGCTCGGATGGCG
>CAYPIE010000018.1:47901-86077 GCA_964410665.1 uncultured Alcaligenaceae bacterium | reverse complement strand
ACCCTAGCTTTCGCGCCTCAGCGTCAGAAGAGGTCCAGCGTGTCGCCTTCGCCACCGGAGTTCCGCTTGATATCAACACATTTCACCGCTCCACCAAGCGTTCCACACGCCCCTGCCTCCCTCGAGACTGTCAGTATCCAGGCCTGTTCCCCAGTTGAGCTGGGGGATTTCAACTTGGACTTGACAGTCCGCCTACGCGCCCTTTAAACCCAGTGATTCCGAACAACGTTCGCACGGTTCGTCTTACCGCGGCTGCTGGCACGAACTTAGCCCGTGCTTCCTCCAGGGATAGATCAGTTTTTCTCCCCCTCGACAGTGCTTTACAACCCGAAGGCCTTCGTCGCACACGCGGCGTCGCTCGGTCAGGCTTTCGCCCATTGCCGAAGATTCTCGACTGCAGCCTCCCGTAGGAGTCTGGCCAGTGTCTCAGTGCCAGTGGCGCAGGTCGTGCTCTCACACCTGCTAAGCATCTTGGCCTTGGTGAGCCGTTACCTCACCAACAAGCTAATGCTACATGGACCCTTCCCAGGGCACCGGAGCTTTACTCGCTGCACCATGCAGTGCTACGAGGCTATCGGGGATTACCCGGCCGTTAGGCCGGCTATACCCAACCCTAGGGGAGGTTGTCCATGCCTTACTGCCCCTTTCGCCACTTCCCCCCGGCCGAAGCCAGGGATTCGTTCGACTTGCATGCCTAATCCACGCCGCCAACGTTCGTTCTGAGCCAGGATCAAACCCTTCAAAATGAATTATTGTTTGCTCTTGCGAGCGCACTTTTCATTCAAAGAGCTTTGCTCTTGGTCGCCTTGCTCGGCAAACCACTCAAAGTCCTGATAATAAGGGCTGAGAATGAGTCTTGCCGACAAGGCATTATGGCTCATTCCCAAATTCAGGCATTCGCTACCAACTTGTCAAAGATCAAATCATAGACAGAGTCATAATTTGAGTTCAGTAAAACTACAGAACTCTGTTCTAGACACTTGTCTATAGTGGATTCGCGTTCCCTAGCATTTAGACAACGCCAATCGCGTGTCGTTAGCAACGACTTAAGTACTATACGCGTCCCATTCCGAGGAAGTCAACAGAGAAACGAAGAGAAGTGAAAAAAATGACGGCTCCGCCGGGCATGGGTTTGCGAGCTTCCTGCCCGGCCAACCGGCCTGGGGAAAATGGCTTTGGGAATTCTGTCCAAACTATGTAAAAATGCTTTGCCTTTGTCAAGCATCCTAGTCCAACTTCATGGAGGTTTCATCGATGGCCAAACCCGATGTGCTGATCCTACGGGCACCCGGGACCAACTGTGATCATGAAACCGCCTTCGCCTGTGAACAGGCGGGCGCCCGGGCCGAACGGATCCACCTACTGCAACTCCGGTCGCAGCCCAGACTGTTGCGACGCTTTCAATTACTCATCTTGCCCGGGGGCTTTAGCTTTGGCGACGATGTGGGTGGGGGAACTATCTTGGCCAGCCAACTCGCTTGGTTCCTCCGCGATGCACTCCACGAATTTCGGTCCCAGGAAAAGCTCATCCTCGGCATCTGTAATGGCTTTCAGGCCCTGCTCAAGGCCGGCTTACTCCTACCCCATGACCAAGACGATGGTCCCTTGGCGACCTTGACCCGCAACCAGCATGGACGCTTCCTCGACCGTTGGGTGCACTTGCACGTCAATCCAGGGAACTGTCCATTTCTGCTGAATTGCCAACAACTCTATCTGCCCATTGCCCACGGAGAAGGACGCTTTGTGGCTCGAGAACCCTGGATCCTTCGTGGCCTCGAGCAGTCCGGACAAGCGGTACTTCGCTATACCAGCCCGGATGGAACCAATTGCAACCTCTCCGCCAATCCCAACGGCTCCCAGGGGGAGATCGCTGGGATCTGCGATGTCAGTGGCCGCGTACTTGGGCTGATGCCCCATCCAGAACGACACATTTTGTTTGTCCATCACCCGCAATGGACACGACGAGACGATCGTGGTCCCGGGGACGGCCTGCAAATCTTTCGCAATGCCATACACTATTTTACCCATACCTAAAAAGAAACAGCCACCCGCGGGGAGCGGGTGGCTAAGGGGAGTTTGACGGGGATAGGGGATAGGTTGGGGGAATTGAAAGACCTCGACTCTCGACGGTGGGGGGAACACCGTTCCGGCTGGTCGGGGGAAACCAGGCCAGAGTGGGAATCGACGGTTCTCGAGAAACTGCACTGGGGGGAGTGGCAGCATTCTCGTGTCGTTTGGGGTCCGGGGGAGGAACCACCTGCGACGATGGAATATAGATGCACGTCACGTGCCAATCTCTGCTGGAAACCTATATTTATCTTGTAAATCCTTCCAAGAGAAGGGTTTAAGTCCTTTACGCCTTCAAAGCCTCCCAGGACTCACCCGGACCGATTGTAATTCTGTCCGGAAAGATCGGTAAGGAGTACCGATTAACCGACCAATGTCCCTTTACGATATTCTCGCTTGGGCTCGATCGTCGGCGGGCTGATGCCCACCCCTTCCAACATCTTCAGGTCTTGGAACTCCAAGCCGACCACCGCATTGCAGTCCACCACCGTGAGCATTTGCGTCAGCTCCTCTTCACCTGTTTGGAGCTGGTGGCGATGCTGCTGTACGATGAATAACGCCCCCAGCTCCTTTGAGAAGCAGACTGCATCTGCCTCGATGCGTCCCGAGGTTAGCCGTGGAGCATAGACTTTGACGCCGCCGGTCATCAGGGAATCGGGTCCAGATGTCTGCACGGTTGCTTGGGCATCCACGATCACCACACATGGTCCATGCCAGCTAGAGCCCTCATCGAACATGTTTGTGAACAATTGTACATTCACGATTGTGCTCCCACACGAGAACCGGGATGCTACGGGCTTCACCCTTGACGCGTTCGATCCAGCGGATGGATTGGCCAACAAATACTCTAGGACACAATTGGGTTAGGGGTCGATCGCCCCAACCTGGTCTTGACGGCTGTCGCACCGATTCCCAAGGTAACCTGCGTCTGATCACCCGTTTCGGTCGTTTTTCGGCCTTCCAAGGATGTTGGCGGAACATCATGAGCGAGATTACGGCACTGTCCCATCCCACGCTTGAGCGCGACATTTGGCGGTTGTATCGCGATTTTTTTGACAAGGCCGAGCGGAAACGCCGCTGGCGGATTGCCGATGACATTCCCTGGGACGAATGTAACCCCAAGCTCGACCCCGCCATTGCCGACATCGTCGAGTCCTTTTGCGCAGTGGAACTTTATCTCCCCGATTACACCAGCAAAATCCTTCCCGTCGTCCGCAATAGTAAAGGACGTGTCTGGTTCTATGCCAACTGGGGCTATGAAGAGTCGAAACATTCTCTTGCGTTGGCTGACTGGTTATTGCACTCCGGACACCGCAGTGAAGCTCAGATGGCCGATCTTGAAAAAATGGTATTTGAGCACGAATGGAATTTGCCCCAACAGTCTCATCTGGGCATGCTCATTTACGCCATGGTCCAGGAGGAAGCGACCTTCCTTAACTATCGCAACCTCCAGATGCGTTGTCGCGAACGCGGCGGGGACCCCGCTTTGGAACGACTTCTCGACTTTGTCTCGATCGATGAAAAGGCGCATCACGCCTTCTTCCGGAGTTGCTTGCAGCTTTTTATGCAGCACGATCGTGACACGGTGATTTACTGGCTTCGTGAGGTGATGAACAACTTTCAAATGCCGGCGATTCACGACTTGCTTGATCATAATGAACGACGTATTGAAGCCATTCGCAACCTCGACATCTTCTCGGAATCCATTTACTACGCCGAGGTCTATCTCCCCATCCTGGAGGAGCTTGGTGTGCATCGCCGGGAGCTTCGCGGAAAAAGTCCTGCTAAATCGGTCCGGCCGTGAAGCTTAGGGCCTTCATCCGCGGATTTCTCGGGCCCGCAAGCTTCTGGGGCAATGCTGGATTCCTCCTTTTTGCTTGCACATTACCCACTTCATACCGCAAAATACTTTTTTAATGTCTGTCTGCTGGGGCAATGACCAGCCTGCCCCATTCCTCCCTCATGGCCGGCCCCTTGCCGGCACGTTGTTTCTGGACCAACGATCCGCACCAAAGGTGGCGCATGTCTTTGTATCGATCCCTCCTGGCGACCGGTTTTGCCGGTCTGCTCGTGGCATGGATGCCAGGGCTGTCCCCGGCAGATTCCCCAACGCTCCCCGATACGGTCAGCTATCACACGGATGTACGGCCGATTTTTCAACAACACTGTCTTGGCTGCCATCAACCTGCCAAACCTCTGGGCGGCTACGTCATGACCAGTTACGACGAGTTGCTCAAGCAAGGTGACCGCAACAAACCGGGCATCGTTCCGAGCCAACCGAACCAGAGCTACCTGATTGAGCAGATCCGTGTGCATGACGGCAAGGCAGAAATGCCCAAAAACAAGCCGCCGCTGGACCATCACTCGATCGCCCTCATCAGCCGATGGGTCGAACAAGGCGCCAAAGATGACACTCCGGCCACTGCCGGCACCTTGGTCGATCAGGATCACCCACCCGTCTACCAACTCCCGCCCGTGATCACCGCCATCGCCTTTTCGCCCGACGGTGATACCCTGGCGGTGTCTGGCTACCACGAGGTGATCCTCCATACTGCCTTTGGCACCGAAATCCTCGGCCGCCTGGTCGGCTTGGCCGAACGAATCGAGTCCATCGCCTTTTCGCCCGACGGCAAGCGTCTGGCCGTCGCCGGCGGCTCACCAGGACGTTTCGGTGAGGTGCAAGTCTGGGACGTTGACCGACTCGCACTGCGTCTGTCCGTTCCTGTCACCTACGACACTATCTACGGCGTCTCCTGGTCGCACGACGGTACTCGGATCGCCTTCGGTTGCGGCGACAACACGGTTCGCGCTATCGACGCCAACACCGGTGCACAGGTGCTGCAACAGGGCACCCATTCCGATTGGGTGCTCGACACGGTCTTTTCACGCGAGTCGGACTATCTCGTCTCGGTCAGTCGCGACATGTCCATGCGCTTGACGCACGTGCCGACCCAGCGATTCCTCGATAACGTGACCAGTATCACCCCCGGAGCCCTTAAGGGCGGGCTGATCAGCATCAGCCGCCGGCCTATTCCTGAGAAAAAGATGGCCAAAGTCCCCAAGGATACGCCTAACCTTCCGGCCAAAGTCTATGACGAGCTTCTTGCCGGCGGTTCCGACGGTGTGCCGCGCCTGTACAAAATGCACCGCGAGGTCAAACGGGTCATCGGCGATGACGCCAACCGTATCCGGGAATATCCCGGCATGCCCGGCCGCATCTATAGCACCGCCTTCGACGCGCGTGGCAACCGATTCGTCGCTGGCAGTAGCCTGGACGGTACCGGCGAAATCCGCATGTATGCGACCGACAGCGGCAAGCAACTCTGGGCCTACCCTTGCCCTTCGCCTATGTATGCCGTCGCCTTCCACCCTGAGGACCGCATGGTCGCCTCCGCCGGCTTCGACGGCAACATCCGTTTACACGATGCTCTCAACGGAAAGATTATCCGGACTTTCCTCGCCGTCCCGATGGAATCATCCCCGCGCTCCGCTCATGCGGAACTCTCCAAACGTTAACAATCACCGGCTGCCCGACAGCCCTTTGGTTGCCGGGTGTGGCCCTCGAAGCGAGGCATCCCTGATGAAACCAATCCTGCCACTGATCTGCTTGCTCAGCCTGCTGCCCCCATTGAGTGCGCGCGAAGCACTGCCGCCGGGACAGCAGGTCACCCGCCTGAAAGCCCGGACCGAAACGATTCAGCTGACCAACCCGTATGACTACCATCAACTGCTGATCACCGCCACGTTGACGAACGGAGACAAGATCGATGTCACCCGCATCGCCACCCTTGCTGCTCCCACCGAGCTACTTAGCCTATCGTCGACTGGACTGGTACGCCCCAAAGCCGACGGTACGGGCAAGGTGCGCATCTCTCTGGCTGGGCAGCAGCTTGACATCCCGGTGACCGTCTCCGGGCAAGCCCAGCCATTCGAGGTCAGCTTCGTGCAGCATGTGATGCCGACCTTGTCCAAATTGGGTTGTAACGCCGGTACCTGCCACGGCGCCCAGGCCGGTAAGAATGGCTTCAAGCTGTCTCTACGCGGCTACGACCCGCTGTTCGACCACCGGGCCCTGATCGACGATCTTTCAGGAAGGCGTTTTAACCGATCGGCCCCGAACCGCAGCCTGATGCTCATGAAGCCTACGGGCGAGGTCCCGCACGTCGGCGGCGCGGTCATGCAGGTCGGCGAGCCCAACTATCAGGTCCTTAAGGCCTGGATCGGCCAGGGTGTCGGCCTCGACCTAAACGCGCCTCGAGTTGAGCGCATCGAGGTTTTCCCCAAAGACCCCATCGTGCCCACCATTGGCATGAAACAGCAGATGGCGGTTCTGGCCCGCTACACCGACGGGAGCGTCCGTGACGTCACCGCTCACGCCTTTGTCGAGAGCAGCAACACGGAGGTCGCCACCGTCGATGATCAAGCCCTGCTCAACACGGTTCGCCGCGGAGAAGCCACGATGCTTGCCCGGTTCGAGGGTCGTTATGCCGCCAGCACCGTGCTGGTGATGGGCGACCGCTCCGGCTTTGCGTGGAACGAGCCGCCGAGCCACAACTGGATCGACGAACTTGTCTACGACAAGCTCAAGCGGATCAAGGTGCTACCCAGCGAGCTGTGCACCGACGCGGAGTTCATCCGCCGGATCACTCTGGACCTGACCGGTCTGCCGCCAACCGCCGACGCGGTGCGGGACTTCCTCGCCGATGACCGGCCGACACGCGTCAAGCGCGATGAGCTGATCGACCGGCTCATCGGCAGTGAGGACTTTGTGGAGAACTGGACCAACAAGTGGGCCGACCTACTGCAGGTCAACCGCAAGTTCCTCGGCGTCGAGGGTGCCAAGGCGATGCGTAAGTACATCCACGACGCGGTGGCCCTGAACAAGCCCTATGATCAATTCGTGCACGAGATCTTGACCGCCTCCGGATCGACCGTTGAAACCCCCGCCGCGGGCTACTTTAAGGTCCTCCGCCAGCCCGACGAGGTCATGGAAAATACGACGCAACTCTTCCTGGCCATCCGCTTCAACTGCAATAAGTGCCATGACCATCCATTCGAACGTTGGACCCAGGACCAGTACTATCACCTGGCTGCGTTCTTCGCCCAGGTCGAGCGGAAGGAAGACCCTCAATACAAGGGCCGGAAGCTCCGCGGCACCGCGGTCGAGAAAGCCCTGCCTGCGGTGGAAATCATCGACGACAAAAACAAAGGCGAGGTCAAGCACGAGCGCACAGGCGCGGTTGCCGAACCCCAATTTCCCTATGACTATGCTGCTAGTCTCCCCGAGGAAGGCTCCCGTCGTGAACAGTTGGCCGCTTGGTTGACTGACCCAGCCAACCCCTACTTCGCCAAGAGCTACGTCAATCGGATCTGGAGTTACCTCCTAGGCGTCGGCCTGATCGAGCCCATCGATGACATCCGTGCCGGCAACCCACCGAGTAACCCCGCGTTGCTCGATCGCCTCACCCGCGAGTTCATCGACACCGGTTTTGACGTCCGCAACCTCATGCGCACGATTTGCCAGTCACGCACCTATCAGCTGTCGATCAAGACCAACCGCTGGAACGAAGAAGACACGCTGAATTACTCCCACGCAATCGCTCGCCGGCTGCCGGCCGAGGTCCTGTTCGACGCGATCTACCAGGCCACCGGCACCACCACCCGGCTGCCCGGCCTCCCACCCGGCGCTCGAGCCGTCGAGCTTCTGGACTCCCAAGCCGACCTTCCAGGCGACTTCCTCAAGCTGTTCGGGAAACCGCCCCGCGAGAGCGCCTGTGAGTGTGAACGGAACGATAGCGTCATGCTCGGACCGGTACTCGCCATGATCAATGGTCCGGTGGTCGCCGAGGCGGTCAAGGATTCCGATAATGCCATCGCCAGGTTGGTGGGCAGTAACCCCGATGATGATGCGGTAGTCACTGAGATCTTCCTTCGTGTGCTCAACCGCGAACCGAGCGACAAAGAACGTGAAGCCGCCAAACGGGCACTGCACAGCGCGGATGCTGACCACATGGCATTAAGGGAAGCCTACGCTGAGAGGCTCAAGGCGGTGAAGGAGTACGAATCGCAAGTGGACGCCCGCCAAACTGACTGGGAAGCCCAGATGGTGCAGCGGCCGAACTGGAACGTCCTCCATGCCACCCATCTTGTGAGTGCCAACGGGGCGAGCTTGGTTCAGTTGTCAGATGGCAGTGTCTTGGCCACTGGCAAAGCTCCCGACAAGGACACCTACACGTTCGACAGCTTTACGGATCTGCCCCGAGTCACCGCCATCCGACTCGAAGCGTTGCCGGATCAAAGCCTGCCAGCAAATGGTCCGGGTCGCGCTGAGAACGGCAATCTAGTCCTGACCGAGTTCAGTCTCGAGATCCGTCCTGCCGACAAGCCCAGCGAGGTGATCAAGGTTCCGCTGCACCGTGCCAAAGCCGACTTTGCGCAGGGCAATTTCCAGCCCGGCAAAGCCATCGATGGCAACAACAAGACCGGCTGGGCCTTGTCGCCTCAGCTGGGTAAGCGGCATGAAGCTCTGTTTGAATTCAAAAAACCGCTTGAGCTGCCGAAGGGTTCACAAGTAGTGGTACGGCTTGACCACCAATTTGGTGGTCAACACGCCATGGGACGCTTCCGGATCGCCTTGACACCGGATAAAAACCCTCGGTTCAAGCCAGCTGCCTCGGCGGCTTTACTTAAGTTGCTGGACATCCCAGCATCTATGCGGACGACCCAGCAGCAGGCCGAGCTCACGCGACAGCATCGCGACACGGATCGTCGGTATCGCGAGTTGCGGGCAGATCTGGGTCAGGAACCGCCAGCGGACTCTCGCGTCATCGGGGCCCAAGACTTGGTCTGGGCCTTGATCAACAGTCCTGCGTTTCTGTTCAACCACTAATGGTTTTGACAGTGCTTGCGGTCCAGCAGATTCGAAATCGATTGCGGGATTGGGGCCCCCCGACTGAGGTCCGGAGGTGTCCCGATCCCGCAATCGCTTAAGCCAACTGCGTACGACCTTACCCACCTCAAGGGCCGAGATGTTCTGTCCGAAGAGATCGACATGACCGATGAGGAAGCCTTCCAGAGCACCTGCCTAGCTCAACCGCAAGAAGATCTCGCCAAACTGGTCTACGCCGACTGGCTCGAGGACCAGGGCAGAAGTATCGAGGCCTGGCGCATCCGTACGTATCTGCAAGTTTATCGATCTCACTGGCAAACACGCATTCGATGGAAAGGACGTTGGTCCGCGAAAGAATGTAATTATTTGATCCGGTCGATCATCCGCTTTCAAGCCAAAGACTGGTCCGATGACTTGTGGCGACTCATACTGCTCACGCTGATCCAGGCGATCTTAAAGCAGTTCGCGATTCATGTTGATGAGATCCCGTGGCAGCGCGTCCTCCACGATCCCTGGGATACGCTTCGTTATCAACACACTCTAGCGGTGGCGGAATGTCGGGTGCTTTTCAGTGCCTGCGCGAGTTCGGACCATTTAGCGGCCGCGGAACGAGCTGCCCAACGGGCAAAAACTGCGGTGGATGCAGTCCGTAGTGAACTACGACCTGCACTCAACCCTGAGACCGAGGCGGCGTGGCACGCTGCGAATGCCATAATGTGCATCGCACGCCAACCTGTTCCCTGGCGGGACCCACTCCGGGAAGCCGAAGCAGCCGCCTGGGCTGCATTACAAACGGTTGTCGTCGCCGCTGGTTGGGCAGCGCGATCGGGTGCTGTCGCTGAAAAATCCGCGTGGGCAGCCGCTTATTCGCTCCTTAGCGATTTGGTCGATCATCGTCCGGCATGGTGAGGTACGCTCTTCAAGATCGCATTTCCCAAACTGCTGTGACGCCGGATAGCCACAGCAGTTTGCGAGACGCCTCTCGCACCCGTCGACTGCAGGCCGAAGGGCCGTTCTCTGAGGCAACCTGGCCTCCGGGCGATCGAAATGCACTGGATCCTTTTGTCGGCGAAGGCGAAGCCTAGCGGTTTTCCTTGGCTTTGTTCTTCGCCCAGAGTTTCTGTAGTTCGCGCACAGTCTGAATAATTGCCATCGCTTCGTCTAGCTGTCCATCGATCCACAAGCTGTTGCTCGCGGTATCGATCGTCAACTTGACGTTCGGAGAGCCTAGTGGATCCTGAAAATGAAGCTTCTTCAGCATTTCCAGGACGCGTTTCGCATCCAAGTTCTTCAGTTCGATTCGTGTACGTCTCTCGCCTTCGCGCCACTGTTGCTGGGCCGATTGGATCGAACGACTGTACCGTTCTCGTTGAAGTGCTTCTTCCGCTCGTTGCGACTTCTGTTCCTGTTGCTGGAGGAACCGGAGTGCCTTGGGCGGTTGTTCGCGCTGTTCTCTGACTGCCCGCTGCTCGGCCAGCTGGTACTGCTTCGCGTCGAGTTCGGCCTCCGCTGCGCGGGCAGTCGCCACGGCTTTCCGGACAGCACGCTCTAGTGTGGCGATCTTGTCCCGGCCCGCTTTCTGAGCCCTGGCAGCCTCGAGTGCTCTTTTCTGTTGTCGAGCTTGCTCTTGCCGTGTCACTGCTTTTGATTTGGCCACGTCCAATGCGTTCAAAGCCAGGGCTTCCGCCGCACGTGCCTGCTCCAAAAGGGCTTGCCGCTCCGGTTCCTGAAGAGCTTGCCGCTCCGGTTCGAGTGTGGCCCGCTTGGCTCGGTCTTGTGGTGTTCGCGGAACCATCGCCAGCCGCAGTGTGTTCAGCCCGCTTCGCAATTGCTTGGCCTGGCTCAACAGGGCAAATGCCTGGTCCTCCATCTGCCGCGCCTGTGCCTCGAGTTGTTCCAGTCGGTCCTCGATCGAGGTCGGGACCCGCTTTTGTGTGAGCAATGCAAGCCGCTCCGCTTCTCCAGTTTCGGTGAAGTTGTCGGATGCAGATCCCTGAGCCGGATTGCCTGTTCCCCCTTCTTGGGCAACGATCCAGCCGCCGAAGCCTATCCCGCTTAACAGCAGCACACCTACTAACGACGCCTTTTTCAACATGCTCAATTGCATTGTGAGTAATACTCCCTGAGTGAGTCCGGCCACCCCAATCGGCAACGTCGCCGACGAGCCAGCCAGTCCGTACGCGCGAAACAGAACCATGGTCTGAGCCAACAACGCGCGCGACACCGCCGCCGTCAACGTGACCACGCCGAGCTCGATGCCCCGGCCGCGGAGCCGGGCTTGCAGGCGCTCACGGGCCCGAGCAAGTCGCGAACCAACCGTGCCCTCGGCGACGCCGAGTTGCCGAGCCGCCGTCGCCCGCGTGGCGCCCTCGACCCAGCAACACAGCACCGCTTCACGGAACGGATGCGGCAACGCAGCAATCTCCTCATCGAGCACTGCACGGAGGAAGGCATCCTCTTCCTGCTGCTTCGACGGGACGGGCAGCTCGTCGAGTCGCTTTTGACGTCGACGCTGCCGCTGACGTTGCCGCAGAGCCTTGAGCGCGCAGCGCCGTGCGACATTATGCAGCCAGCCGGCGAGCTGGTCGGGGTGGGTCAAGCCGCCTGCCTTGGCCAACAGCACCAGAAAGGTGGCTTGGAAGGCATCCTCCGCCTCGGGAGTGTCGCCCAGTAGACGCCGGCACACACCGAGGATCATTGGACCATGCCGCCGCACCAGGGCGGCGAAGGCGGCCTCGTCCTTCCGTGCGACCACCCCGGCCAAGAGCACGGCATCGGGGAGATCGTCCGGAAACTGGCTGTCAAGAAATCGCTGCAAGGCAAGTGCTAAGGCCACCCCGTGCTTCCTCCCGGGCCATGGTTCGGACCAACTATCTCTTTCTTCCCGGCCGGCGCAATATTGATCCCAACCCGCAGCCGATTTTTTCTTTCGTTGCAGCGCGGGGCTCGGACGGCCGCCACTGCTAAGCCCATGATAAAATGTAAGCTGCGACGAAACCCGTCCGAAAATGGGAGCGGTTGTGCATGAGCGAGGAACAAGCCCTGATCGACCTCTGTCTGTGCCAGCCTGAGGACGACTTCCCGAAGCTGATCTTGGCCGACTGGTTAGAAGACGATGGGCGCACGCTCCAAGCTTGGCGGATACGAACTTATTTGCGCATCTATCGCCCAACCTGGCAACAAACCTTGCTTTGGGACCAAGAACGAGACGCAGATGCAACGGAGAATTTGATTCGAAGGGTGTTGCGGAAACGGAATGACGAACTTTGGCGTCTGGTTGAGCTGACGATGTTATATGCCGTGTTGGAACGCTATCCCCCTCGGCTGGATGCCTTTCGCTGGCCGGAAGAGTGGGACGTTCCTCGCTTTTTACGCACCCTGGCCGAGGCCCGTTGTCAGGTGATGTTTCGCTCTTACGGGCTTGACACCAACCTGCGTAACGCCGAGCAGGCCGCCTTACGGGCTTGGTCGGCAGCAGCGGGCTCGACCCGGGCTGCCCATGCCGCGCAAGCCGTCCGTTGGACGGCGGCGACTCGACGTCCGCGCATTGCCGCATTGGCTGCGGTGTGGGAGATCGTAGGAGCAGGTAATGCCGCTTGGAGCGAAGATGCCGAACGAGCGGTCTGGTCGGCGACCTACAGTTTATGGCGTCATGTGCACGACACCCTACCGAACTGGTGAAGCTGGAACCCCACACAACCTTGTGGGGATCATCGAAGATTTCGCCGGGCGGTTATTCGACTGCCGGCAACAGGTAGGAACCGATCTCCGACCGGCTACGCACCATGAGCTTACCCCGGGCCACGACCGGGTGGTTCCAAACTTTGTCTTCGAGCGGCTGGAAGCTAGCCACTTCGTAAAATTCCTCGGGGTTCGCTTCGACCAGAAGCACTTCACCTTCTTCGGTGATCATCAGCAGCATGTTCATGTCTTTGACCAAGAGCATCTGGCTCATAGCCGGTAGCCGCTCGCGCCAAGCAACCTTTCCTGTCTCCCCGTCGAGGCAAACCAGAACCTCGCGATTCTGCACAAACAGATGGCCGTTGTGATAGACCATGTCGTAGAAGCCGGGGAAGGCGCGGGTGCTGTCCCAGGCCTTGCTCACTTGCCATTCACTACTTTCCAAGCGGACATTGAGCTTGCGGACCCCCGGTCCACCGGCGTTCTCCATAAAGATGCTGTCGTCGCCGACTACCAGGGGCTGCAGTGAACGGTAAGCATCCGGGACTTCCCAGCGGTATTCCCATATCACCTCACCGGTGTACGGGTCAAAGCTTTGCAGCCCGATGTCACTCGACATGAGCACTTGCTCGACCCCACTGAGGGTCGACAACTGGGCCGAACTGTAGCTGTGTGTGCCCAAGCCGCCCTTCCAGGCAATGTCGCCAGTCACTCGGTCATATGCGACGACGCCGCTGCCCTGCCCCCCGGCAAAGATGATCACCTTATCCCCAGTCACCAGAGGCGAGCCCGAAAACGCCCACATGGGGACCTTGGCACCGGTGTCCTCGGTCAGATCGCGCTGCCAAACCGTCTCGCCGGAACGGGCCTCTAAACACTGCACCGTCCCCTTGGCCCCAGTTGTGTACAGCCAACCATCAGCAAAGGTCGGTGTGGCTCGGGGGCCCGCGCCACTGACCACTTCTTCGAACCGGGCCTTCACCTCATTGACCCACACCTCATTGCCGCTCGGAATGTGATAGCAGACCACGGTCTCCACATCGCCCCGCTGCTCCTGGGTGAAGGCGAAATCGCCGACCACAGCGAACGATCCCCAGCCGGGGCCGGATGGCTGCTTCCAGATCTCTTTGGGCGGGTTGTCCTCCCAGTCGGTGCCGAAGGTAACGTTCTCGACCACCCCACGCCGCGTTAGGCCACGGAAGCCTGGCCAGTCCGCCGGGTCGGCCTGAAAGGGAATGTCCTTAGCGAGGCTCTGATCGAGCTCTTCCTCCGCTTGGGCGGCCAGGAACTTGTCCTCAAGTTTGGGTGCGAAGCGGAAGGCAAATTCGCCACGGAAATCGGCTGTGATACCATCGGTACGGACCAGGCACCAGCCCACCGCGGCCAGGAACAGGAAAGCTCCCACGATACCCTTCTGCGCGGACCAAGACAGTAAGTTCGTCATAAGAAAGCCAGCCACCACGATTGTGGTGAAGGTCGGCACCACGTACATCATGAGACCAAACGGGGGTATATCTTTGGTTGGGTCACCGGAAAGTGTCGGATGGGCAACGAAGTAAACCCCCGCACTGAGCGCTGCAACCAACAACACACCCAGGAAGCGGTCCCGGACCGGCACCCGGCTAAAGCCGAGCCACCACCCCAGCAACAGAACAGCAACCAGGGTGGGCGCGAAAGCACGAGGAAAGAACTCCCACAGCGTACCGGGAGCGACCAGCCCCGGCAGATACATGCAAGCGAACTGTAATGCGATCAACACCACCGCCGGCCAAAGCCGAGGACGCACCTTCGCCGAAGACGTTTCCGCCATGGACCCTTCTCCTTGACCCGCCACCAGGTGGCAGCGAAACTGGGGATGCGATTTTTATTCGTATTGGTATACTATGTACCTAGTACATAAAAAGTCCAGAGGACTTAAGTACAATGGCGAGTGCCGAGCAGCTTTCAGAGTTATTCGGACAGGTGGCGCGTGGATACAAGCACCTGATGGAAAGTGAGCTGGCTGAGGCCGGCACTACTCCCGCTCGGGCACGATTGCTGAGCATCCTCATGTGCTCCAGCCCGCGGAAGATGTACGATTTGAGCCGAGAGCTGGCGGTTACGCCACGCAACGTTACCAAACTGGTCGATGCCTTGGAAGCCGAGCAGCTCGTGGAGCGCCAACCGCACTCCGAAGACCGCCGAGTCACGCTCATCCGACTCACCCCGGCCGGGGTTGATGCCGCCAAGGAGTCGTTCCTGAAGAGCCACACGGTTCACCAAGTCTTCGACGCCCTGTCCGAACGGGACCGTCAGGACCTGGCCCGCGTACTCGGCCGGCTGCTGACCCAGCTGCACCATCGGGTCGGAGCAAAGTCCTCCGAAGGAGCTCCTTGATCGTATCCAGCGGAGAGAGACTGGACCGAGGGGTAGCGGGAGTCACTGGAGTCCGGTGAGTGTACCGGTGCTATCCTGGAAACGTTCTTGCTCAAGGCCGAGACGCTGCAGCATCGAAACGAACACGTTACTCAGCGGGGTGCTGTCCTCCTTAAACGTCAGATGTTGGCCCTGCTTGAGACCAAGCCCCTGGCCGCCAGCGAGGAGGAGAGGGAGATTTTTCGGTGAGTGGCCGCCGCCCTCGCCGCTGTTCATACCACTGCCGTAGAGCACCATAGTCCGGCCGAGCAGGGTCTGTTCCTGCTCGGCCGTCTGGCTTAGGCGCTTCAGGAAGTAGGCCCACTGTTCGAGCAAGAAGCGGTCGATCTTGAACAGACCGTCGAGCATGTCGGCGTCGCCACCGTGATGCGACAGCTCGTGGTGGTTGGCGTTCAGGCCGAGCTCGGCGTAGCTGCCGCCGGCGGCTTCACGGCCCATCTGGAAGGTGCACACTCGCGTCTGGTCGGTCTGCAGGGCCAGGAAGATCAAGTCGAACATCACCCGGAAGTAGTCGGCACGCTTGCCGCTATCGTTGGGCTGCGCGTTAAGCTGCAGGGTCTTCGGGTCGATGCGCGGCTTCGGGACGTCCATCCAGGACTCGGCCTGGCGGATTCGCTGCTCGACATCACGCACCGAGCCGAGGTATTCCTCCAGCTTGCGTCGATCCTCCGCGCCGAGTTTCCGGCTTAGCCGCTGGGACTGGTCGCGGACCGCGTCGAGAATGCTCTTGTCCTCGGCAAAGCGCTGTGCGCGGGTCCTGCGGCTGTTCTTGGTATCTGGCACGAACAGCCGTTCGAACAGCGCTCGTGGACTGCTCTCGGCCGGCAGTGGGATAGCGTCGCGGGAAAAAGCGAGGGTGTGTGAGTGGCCAGGGGTACCGGTGCCGCCGTGGCTAGACAGCTCCAGCGACGGGACGCGCGTCCACTGCCCAAGTTGTTCCGCGACCAACTGGTCGACCGAGATGCTGTTGCGGTAATCGTAGCCGGGCGTCCCTTGCAGGTCGGCCCCGGTGAGCCAAGTGTCCGCCCCGGAGTGCCCGCCGTGGGAATTGGGGTGGCCCAGGCCTCTGAAGACGGTGAAGTCCGCACGCAGGTCCCTGAGGGCCTCCAGTGTTGGTGACAGCGGATAGTCGTTCCCGGCCGAGGCAGGCAGCCACTTCTTGATGTTAACCCCGTTCGGGACATAGCAGAACACGATGCGGCCTGGGACCTTCGGCGACGGTGACTTGGTGGATCTGTCCTTGGTTGCGGCGACCAGCGGACTCATGGCGTCGAGCCAGGGTAAGGCGAGCGAGACCCCGAGGCCACTTAGAAAGGTTCGTCGGGACAGGGGCGTTGGCATGGTTGAACTCCGGGTTTGGATCGACCTTGGGGGCACCGATGGATAAGCAAGGAATCTACTCTACTTCGTTTGAAACGGCCGACTGGTGACTAATTCCTTGATCAAGGCACGCAGCGAGTACCCGTGCTGTTTGAACCGCTCGCGCAACCGGTCACGCTCGAATCGGTCGCCCCCATCCAGTCCACGACCGAGGGCATAGATCAACAGCTTGTCGATCAAGCAGTTGAGGAAGCGGTCCTCCTCGGCGAGCAGGATGCGTTGCAGCCCGTCGACTCCGGTGAAGCTGCGGCCATCCGGAAGGATGGCCGAGACATCGACCTTGGGGTCGTTGTGGCCGACACGGCCGTTGTAGCCGAAGCCATACTGATCACGCCAACGGCCGTGGGCGTCGAAGTTCTCCAACGCGAAGCCGAGTGGGTCGATCTTATTATGGCAAGAGGCACACTGAGCGATCTGGCGGTGGGCCAGAAGCCGGTCGCGGACGGTGGCCTTGTCAATCCCGGGTACCTTCGGGGCCAAGTCCCCGGCGTCCGGCGGAGGAGGCGGCGGCGGCGTGCCGAGAATGTTGTCCAGCACCCACTTGCCGCGAATCACCGGCGAGGTTCGGGTGCCGTTGGAGGTCACGGTGAGTACACCGGCTTGAGTCAGCACACCGCCGCGGCGGACTCCCCGGGGTATGGGGACACGGCGATAATGGTCGCCCTTTACACCCGCCATGCCATAGAAGCGCGCCAGCCGCTGGTTGACGACGACGAAGTCAGAGCGGACCAAGTTCATCACACTCAGGTCATTGTGTAGTAGTTCGGCGAGGAAAGCCGGTCCCTCGCGAGCCATCGACTCGGCCAGGTGGGGGTCATAGCGCGGGTAGAGGTTGGCCACCGGCGGGTTAGCGCCGAGGCTGCGCAAGCCGAGCCACTGAGTGGTGAAGTTGTCGACAAACGCCTTCGACCGAGGGTCGGCGAGCATGCGGTCGACCTGATCGCGCAAGACCTTAGGGTCGTGCAGCCGACTTGCCTGGGCCAGTTCGAATAGCCTCGGGTCGGGCATGCTCGACCACAGGAAGTAACTCAGCCGGCTAGCCAGCTCGAAGTCACTGACCTGCGTAGGCTGGTCCGCAGTGCGGGTCTCGACCAGGTACAGGAAGTGCGGCGAGGTCAACACCGCGATCAGCGGCAGCTTGATCGCCTCCGCGAACGAATCGCGGCTTGGCCGGGCCTGCTCGTACAGGGCCAGCATGCGATCAACCTCTGCGGAAGTCACCGGACGGCGCCAGGCTCGTGGCATAAACCGCTCGAGTACTTCTCGGGCATAAATCGATTCCCGGTCACGGTTGGGCGACTCAAACAGGATCCGCGACTGGCTGGTGGGAGGCCACTGGTCGTAATGGACGCCTTCAAACGCGATCCAATCGATCCACAGCTCAGGCCGGGCGAAGGTGTCGTCGTGCTGGAACCAAAAGTTCTCTAGCACTCGTGGGATCGAATAATCGTTGACGATGCGGACGCTGTCGGTTTCGCCGGGCCGCGGGGTAAACTCACCACGGAAGGTGTAAACCTGGGGCGCATCAGGGCTGGCCTCGACACTGACCGTGCCGAGCACCTCTCCGGTCTGATTGGTGACCTTCATGCGCGGTGCACCATACTCGTACATCGGGTCGGTACGGAAATGTTCTTCCAGTTCCGGCCACTCGTCGGTGAGGAACTGCTGGCGTTGTTTGGCTTGTTCGGCCGAGCTGAGTTGCTGAAACTCTTTGTCTTCTTCGAGCCGTTTCAATCGGGTCTTTCTGGCGGAGGCAATGACCGTTTCGCGGTCGGGCACGACGCCGGCGGCGCGGACGCGGATCAAGTACTCACCCTCGGCCGGGATCTTGAACCAGCGGAAGCCACAGGCGTTCTCGCGGCCGCCGCGGTGCACCAAAAAGCCGTTCTCGACCCGACTGCCATAGCCCATCCAGATGTAGCGGTGACGTTTGCTGAACGGGTCTTGGTGCCAGTCGACGCCCTTGCCATAGGCCTGATCGAGTTCGATGTGCCAGACGTGATGCGGCGGTCGTGGAGTGGTCACGATCGCTCGATCGACGATCCTGCGGGCAGCTTTAAGGTACTTGGCCAAGAGCGGGGGAGAAAGTTGCAAGGCCGCCCCGATGTTATCAAAGCCATGCGCTGGGGGATCCGCGGGGAAGTCATCGGCCGGACGGAAGTCGATGCCGATCAGATCGCGGATGGTGGCGTTGTATTCATTGCGATTGAGGCGGCGCAGAACAATCTCGGACGGGCCTTTGGCGGCCGCGTGTTGAAGCTGCTCGGTCAACCATTCGATGACTGGAGCCGATTCCTGCGGGCGGGGTTGCTTGGCCTCAGCAGGCGGCATGTCCGCGGCGTTAAGACGATCGAGCACCTCTTGCCATTTTTCAATATCGCTACGTTTGGCAAAGTTGCCCGGAAGTTGATCAAGACGCAGCCCGGCACTTTGGCGTTGTTCGCCATGACATTGAAAGCAGTATTGTTGAAAATAAGGGCCAATGGACTCCGGCAGTGAACCAGGTTCGCCTGCAAAGGCAGTCCCGCTAGTCATGAGCCCGAAAAGTGTGCTGCAAAAAAGAAGAGGTCGCATGGTATTTTGATTATGAAATGCAAGCGTGGCAGGAGAGTCCCCCTATTTATCGGGGGGAACATTAATCTCCTGCCAAGGTACCATGCGACGAAGGCAGACGCCAAGAGAACTCACCAATCGGCCGGAATCACTTCACCTCCGCGCTGTGTGAGCACACTCCACCAGGTCAGCGGTTCGATGCCCTGTGCCACGAAGCGCACGCTGCCATCGGCGAGGCAAACATTGATACCGCCAGTGTGGAAGCTTGAGGCCACCCCACGATCACATTCACTTTGGGTATGGTTTGCATTCAACCGCGGCGCAACCTGGAACATGGCGTGGACATCGGTAAACCAGCGAGTTCCATCGTTGCCGATCCCTCCGCCGAAGATGGCCGATAGACGGTCACCGGGGAAGCTGTCGTTGCTGGTCGGCGGGGATCCGGTGAACAGAGTCGAGGCACGGAAGACGCCCCGCATCCACCAAGTACCACCGTGCGGGTGGGGTTGGTTGAAACGAAGGTTGGCATTAGGGACGTTGCGACGAGTGCCTGGGCAATAAGCGGTCTTGTCGGCGAACGCCACAGTATTACTCGTCCCGTCTGCGATCGCACCGATCTTGGACTTTCCGTCCCAAAACTCCGGACCCGAACCGCGAATGTTGGTACCATCGCCAAACAACTGGAAGTTGCCCCCGTAGCTCGAGTCACCAGGAAGCCAGTCGGTGGCTTGATTGGTGCCCATGGTTGGGTCGGTCGGACATTTGTAAATCTTAATCGGCGTCTGACGCAGGTACAGTAGATCTGGCGACGGGTGGGGGGTATCCCACAGTGGCAGGATAAAGCCACTCACATCGGCGTTGCGATAGACGTTTTCTTGTTCGACGAATGGAAGCAAGTGGAAAAACAAGGGAGCAAAATAGGCTCCACCATAAGTCCCGGACGCGGGAGGCAAACGGTTATTCACGTCGTGACTGTTATGCAGGGCCAGACCCAACTGTTTCAAATTGTTCTGGCATTGCAGCCGTGCGGCAGCTTCGCGCACTTTTTGGACAGCCGGCAGAAGCAGGCCGATGAGGATCGCAATAATGGCGATCACAACAAGTAGTTCAATGAGGGTGAATGCGGTTCTTCGCATGAGAGGCTCCAAAGTGAGAAGGCAAACGAGTCAGGACCTTCCTGACACCGTTCTACCTGACACCTTGGTGAAAACAAGTTTTTGGAATCGGATTTCATAAATTCTTCATGATAGAAGGCGAGAGTTTATCACATTGGAGTATCTGGGTGAGCCGAATCTTCCAAGACTTGAGCCGGCGGGTGCGCGCGGTAACTGTATACACACGGAATCAGAATCAACGTCAACAGCGTCGATACAGTCATTCCGCCAATCAGTGCTTGGGCCAAGGGGACCATGGCTTCACTACCGGGCGCAAATGGGATAGCCAGTGGCAGCATGGCAGCGATCAGAACGAGGGTGGTCATCAAGATGGGCTTCAGACGTATTCGCGCTGCGAGCCAGGCTGCCTGAGCGGGCGCATACCCGGCCGCGACCAGTTGCTGGGCAAAGGCGACCAACAGGATACTGTTGTTGACAGCGACGCCAATCATCATCAACGTTCCCATCAGTGATTGGATGTTGACGGTGGTCCCCGTCAAGAACAGCATCACAATCACGCCAGAGAGCCCGAGTGGCACCGCCAGCATGATCAACAGAGGATCCACAAAGGACTGAAACTGCGCCAGCAGCACCAGGTACACCAATAGAGCGGCGACCAACATGCCAAGGCCTAGTCGACGCATGCCGGTCTGCATGGTGGACACTGGACCCCGCAAGGTCGTGGTGACTCCGGAAGGGAACTGCATTTCGGCTAGGGTCGCCTCCACGTCGGCCGCGACCGAACCAACATCCCGATTACTGACGTTGACATATACATCGAAGACACGGGTAATGTTGTAGCGGGTGATCTCCCCGGGGATAGTGATCCGCCTCAGCTCAGCAACGTTAGAGAGTGGGATCGTCTTCGGGCCGGACTCCGTTTCGATCGACAGTGGAATATTGCGGAGTTCCTCAAGGGTTCGCGCGGTATTGTCTTCATACTGGACACCCATAAAGAAATCGGTTCTCGAGCTTGGGTCAATCCAGATGGTCGGAGCATAACCAACACTAGAGCCAAGGCAGGTGAGCACGGTCTCCGCGATCGCTTCCTGACTCAGCCCACCCAGGCCGTGAAGCCGCGCTCGGGTCCGGTCGATCTGCACGTCGATTTGGGGATAGCTAAGGGCCTGAGCAATTTGCACATCGGCGGTCCCGGGAATCTTGCGTACCTGTTCAACGATCTCCTGTGCCGCTTCGCGACCCTGATTCAATTTGCCCGCAGCAACTTGGATACTGATCGGAACTGGGATCCCTTCACTAAGAGCCAAGTTCACTATCCCGCCCGAACTGAACAGGATCTGTTCCTTCGGGAAGCGTTCCCACAACAGCGGTCGTAAATGCTCAATATAGGTTTGTACATGCGTCGATCGCCCTGAAGAAGTCAGATTGACCATGATGTATGCGGTGTCCGGGCCCGAGTTACTGCTGAGGATCGTTGAAAAGCCCGCACCTTTCCCGACCGGCATTCCGATATTGGCGATGATGGCGTCGATCTCCTCGGCGGGAATCACCTGCCGAATCGTCTGTTCCATGCGGGCCACAATGCGTTCCGTCTCTTCGAGGCGGGTCCCTGGTAAGGTCTTTATGCGGATTTCAAAGGTGCCGGCATCGACTTCGGGGAACAGCTCGGTGCCGAGAAAGGGGACCAGAGCCATGGGAGCCACGGCCAGGCCGACGCTGGCCCCGATGACCCAAGCTCGTCGGGCGATCGCCCATTGCAAGCACCGCGCAAAGTACCCGGGATCACGCTGCAAGACGTCGAGGTCAGTTGCCTCGGTTGGCGAGGCAAATCGGGTGCGTACGAATCGGGCACAGAAGACAGGAACGACGGTCATGCCAATGAAGTAAGAGGCTCCAATGGTCAGCGTGGCGGCCGCGGCGAGTGGCTCAAACAGGTACTGAATCATGTCGCTCAGGAACAGGACCGGGACAAACACCGCCAAAGTGGTCAGCGTGCCAGCCAATACCGGCAAGGACACCTCGGCCGCACCGTCTTGAGCCGCCTGTTGCATCCGCTTGCCCATCCGTGCGTGGCGAACGATGTTCTCTACAACCACGATGCCAACATCCACCACCGTCCCCACGGCCAAGGCCACTCCGCCGAGGGTCATCACATTGATGGTGTGTCCCGTAAAACTAAAACCGAGCCCACCAACCAGGATCGAGATCACGATCACGGCGATGATCGCGAAGGTGGCTAACCATTGCCGCAAAAACACCAGCACCACTACCCCGACCAACAGGGCCCCCAGGCCAACTTCCAGGAGCAGATTCCGCATGGCGGTACGGATATAGATCGACTGATCGCTCACCAGAGTGATGTCCGTTGCCTCGGGGATGTCGCCACGGGCCTTCATCTTTGGGATCTCGGTGGCGATTCCTTGGTAGATGCGATCGACCACGGCGATCGTGTTTTCGCCAGGTTCGCGCAACAGGGGGCAGTAAACGCTCCGACGTCCATTCACTCGGACGATATTGGTCTGTATGGCAGCATCATCGACAGCCCGGCCCACATCACGGATAAAGATCGGCTTGCCTTCCCGCACTGCGATCGGGACGGACTCGATCTCCTCGGTCGTTGGCAGGGTGTTGGTCGGATGGATTTGGAAGTCGGTATCGCCGACCTTCAGAGTGCCGGCGGCCAGAACGAGGTTGGCATCACGCAAAGCCTCACTGACATCGCGCGCTGAGAGGTCTAATGCGCGTAAACGAGAAGGATCGACATAGACCATCATCTGACGGAACTTGCCGCCAAACGGATGCGGAATTTGTACGCCACGCAGGGAGCCCATCTTATTCCGTACTGCATAGTAGCCGATCTTATATAACTCGGTCTCACTAAGTCCCTCTCCCGAAATGGCCGCTAAGACGACGGGTAGATTCGCCGGTTCACTCCGGAGGGTAAACGGGTATTCGATCCCCGGTGGCAAATGAAACATGTCACTAGCCTCGAGGTTCACAATATCATTCATCGCCGAGCTCGGGTCGGTTCCGGGGCGGAAGAAG
Source organism: uncultured Alcaligenaceae bacterium (assembly GCA_964410665.1). Lineage (GTDB taxonomy): Bacteria > Planctomycetota > Planctomycetia > Gemmatales > Gemmataceae > CAYPIE01. Next base: position 62,932 of record CAYPIE010000018.1, on the reverse strand, counting down.
ACCTTCAACACCGCTGCCCCCGGCAACGTCCGCGACTCCTGATGCTCAATGCCCCCAGCCAGCGTCAGCGCCCGCTCGACGCGTGAAGTGACACTCCCCTCCATGTCCAAGGTGGGCAACCCGGGATAGGAAAAGAAGCTCACGACCACCGGCTTCTCGAAGTCCGGCAGGATGTCGATCTGGGTAGCCGGCAGGATGGCCAAGCCAAGCAGGCACAAGGCAAGCGTCAGCGCAAGGATCGCATATGGATTCTCAAGTGCGAAACGAACCAGTCTCATAAAGCGGTCTCTTGGGTTAGTTGGGCAGGCGAACGCGTTGACCAGACCGAAGCCGCTGCACGCTGGGTCCTACCACCGACTCCGTCCCAGTCAGCCCACTGCGGATCTCGACCAGGTTCCCATCGTCACTCCCCACGCGAATCGGCATGCTCTGCAGCGTATCCAACGCGTCGACCACAAACACGTACGCATGGCCCTGCTCATCGTAGCGGACCACATCATGTGGCAGTACCATGGCGCTTTGCTGTTCGCTGAGGGTGATGGTTGCTTCGCCATACATGCCAGGAAGCAGATCACGATCTGGGTTGTCGAGGTCGATCTCAACTAACATGGTACGTGTAGCCGTATCCAGGCCACGGGCGGTCCGGGAGATATTCCCGACACGTGGTTTGCCAGGTAAGGCACGGAAACGGATACGCACCGAGTCACCCGTGTCGGCATGTACGGCGTCATTTTCCGGTAGACTCACACGAACACGAACCTTGTCCAGCTTGGCGATCTTCAGTAGCGGTCGGCTCGGAGTCGGCCCGGCCTGGTCCATCTTCTGGACCAAGTCGCCCAGATCGACATGCCGAGCCGTGATGACACCAGGAAAGGGCGCACGGATCGTGGCGAAATCGTGGATCGCCGCCAACTCGGCGAGCTGTTTGTCGGCCTCGCCAACGGCCGCTTGGGCCGTTTCGAGATCGGCCGCCGCGGCCACTTGCCGGGCTTCGGCTAAGCGAACCTTCGAGGTTGCCGCGGTCACGCTCGCTTGGGCGGCTTGCTGAGCAGCTCGCGCCGCCTCCCGCCGATTGCGGGTCTCATCCAATAAGCGGCTGGCTACAGAGTTGCGCTGGACCAACTCCTGGACGCGATCAAACTCCGCTTGCTCGGCCGTCAACTGAGCCTTGGCCTTGGTAACCTGGGCTCGAGCTTGGTCCTCCTCAGCCTTGGCCGCAGCCAGCTCGGCCTCGGCCAGAGTGATTCCAGCGTGGGCCCGCTTGGCCTCCGCACGCAATCGGGCCACCTTCTGTTGCTGGGCTTCGAAGCGACGATCCAGTTCGGGTACGCTGATCCGGGCCAAGATCTCATTCGCTTTGACCTCGTCCCCGATATCGACCCGCAATTCGCACAGATAGCCACTGACTCGTGCTTGCAGCTTGGCCTCGAAGTCCGCGTGGACGGAGGCGGGCTGGGTGGTGGTCTGTTTGAGGGCAGTCTGCTGCGCAGCGATGAGCGTCACGGTCATCAGCTGTTCGGGAAGGGGAGCAAGTCGGGGTGGTGGGCTGGGTTGACAGCCGACAGAAAAGGAAAGGAAGCACCCTATCCAGAGCCAGGCGATAGATGACCGCATTTTACAACTTTCTTACAAATAGATGGTTCAGTTTGCATAACTGCGTTGGGGAACTTTGGGAGAAAGCAACCAGCGGTAATTGTTTGTATCGGCAGAGCAATTTACCTGGTTAGTTCGGTTATAGTCGTTTCACCTGCCTACCCGATAATACCGGTGGAACCATTCCCGGGAGAGTCTACTGGAATGCGAAGCTGGCAGTGGACCGCAGTCGTTTTGGGGGGGTGCCAGCTCGGCTGTGCAACCACACCTTCACAGCGACCGATGCCGTGTGACTTACAACCGAGCGGGCTCTCGGTCCCGGCCGTCTTAAGTCCAGTTAGTCATGAAACCAAGCCGGATGGCTCTCCTGCAAGTTTACCCACTGTCCAGGGTCCTGTTCCGATTGAACTGGGAATGGTGCTGGAGCAAGTCGGAGGCCGCAACCCCGCCTTAGGTGTGGCCTTAGAACGGGTACGTGCTGCGCAAGCAGCACTGGATGCGGCCGAAGTGTTGTGGCTGCCTTCGATGAATGCAGGGGTCAGCTACAACAAGCACGAGGGAACTCTGCAAGCCTCTGACGGCGAAGTCATTGATGTCAGCCGTGCGTCCCTCCAGTCCGGTTTGGGTGTCCTGGCCATTGGGGCAGGTTCACCCATAGTCCCGGGATTGTTTGCACGTTTCCACGGTGCCGATGCCGTATTTGAGCCCCGCATCGCCGCTCGAGCCCGAGAGGCCGAACAGTTCGCTGCGAGTAAGACACTCAACGACCTGCTACTTGATGCAGCCTTGGCCTATCTCGAGCTGTTAGCGGCTTATCAAACGCGAGCGATCGCAACGCAAACCGAACAGAACGCTGGGGACTTGCAAAAACTCACGGCAGATTTTTTTGAGGCGGGGGAAGGTCCGCGTGCCGACGCCGACCGTGCAAAAGCCGAGCGGAAGCGCCGCCAAAACGCGCTGATTCGGGCCGAAGAGGAGATCGAAGTCGCCCAGGCCCAGCTCAATCAACTGTTGAGTACCCAATCTGACCTCACACTGGCTCCGCAGGAAACCCGCTTTCCGATCTTAGACGGGCTCACCCCCCAACAGCCAGTTCGAGAATTGATTGCGCTGGGATTGACCCAGCGCCCAGAACTGGCGAATCAGCAAGCACGTGTTGCTGGCGCTGTAGAGCGCCTACGCCGTGAACAGTTTGCCCCGTTAATTCCAAGCGTATTGCTGGGGGTGAGCTATGACTATTTCGGAGGCGGTCGCGGCGCAGGGCTTCGCAACAATCGTGATCGATTTGACCTCGACGCGGCAGTCTTCTGGGAGCTAAGGCAACTCGGTCTCCAGGACCAGGCGGCTCGGGACCAAGCGCGTGCCCAGCTCCGACAAGAGCAAATGCAGGCAGTGGTGTTGTTTGATCGAGTGGCCCGTGAGATTACGCAGGCGGAGATTGAGCTTCGCCGCTCGCGCGAGCGAGTTCCCATCGCCCGCGAAGCCGTCGCCAGTGCCCAAGCGGCTTACCATTCAGACCTCGATCGTATCCGCAATGGCGAGGGGCTACCGATCGAAGCGGTTCAATCGCTCGATGCACTCGATCTAGCCCAGCGGGACTACTTACAGAGTGTGCTTGAATTGGGCCAGGCTCAGTTTCGACTGCTCCATGCCCTCGGTTGGGTCAGCACGATTCCAAGCGCTACCATTGACACCACCCCCTTCGCAACCGAGATGAACTTCGATTCCAGTTCAGAACCGGGAGACGAAGCGACTCCCGACCAAGGCAACTGACCATATTCTGCACCCTTCTCGCCAGCCTCACGTCCACCCTTCACACCGCTTGTCAGCTTCCTGTCGAATGGTGCTGTAAGTCGCTTGGGAACCCTCCTGGGTACACCAGTCGGTCGGGTTCAATCCTCCATCACCAGGCGTTCGAACATCCTCGTCGGTCGCGTTTGAGAGCTCAGAAATACGAGCGGTTGACGTTCTCCTGTCCGATGAGTGGATCACACTAGAAAAACGTGGGAATCGACTTGAGAATTGACGGGGTTGTCAGTCTCGTTGCTTCGGATGTCGCCTCGACGCTTCCGCAAGTCAGCAGCGGATCCCGAGGATAAGTTGATTTGTTTCCAGGAAGACAGTGTATTGTCAATGTGAGAAAAGGGATTTCACCGATTCAATCTGCTTGCAGCGAAGCGGTCTGGATGCCTAGCTAAGCGTGGCCTTGAGTTGATCGAGAGCGGTACGAACCGCCTGAGCGAGCTCGTTGGGACGGAACGGCTTGCTGATGAAGCCAAGGATACACGCGTCATCGGAGAGGTTGAGATCATCGGCCGAATAGCCACTGGCGAACACTACTCGGACATTGGGATCAATTTCCCGAATCTGTTGCAGCGCATCTTTGCCAGAGAGATTGGGCATGGTCAAATCGAGCAACACCAATTCGATCGCATCGGCGTTTTGCTGATAGATCTCGACCGCCTCAAGCCCATCGTTGGCGAGTAAGACGCGATAGCCATAACTCGTTAAAATGGTTTTGCCAAGTTCACGGATCATCGGCTCATCATCGACCAACAAAATCGTCTCTTGTCCACCCGTCGGAGGGGAGGGAGGGACGGGGATGGGGATTGGTGCTTTCTCAGATCGAGGAATCAAAATATGAAAATTCGACCCCTCATTTGGGGTGCTTTCGCATTCAATCCATCCTTTGTGTAAATTGACAATCCCATGCACCATGGACAAGCCCAAGCCAGTCCCTTGCCCGACGGGCTTGGTGGTAAAAAACGGTTCAAAAATGCGAGCCCGGACCTCTGGAGTCATGCCACAACCCGTATCGCTGACTCGCACACAGACAAACTCGCCACCCCGAGCGTCCAGGTTTGCATCGCGTACCGATTCATCCAAAACCACGTTGGAAGTATCGATACAGAGCCGCCCGCCATCATCCATGGCATCCCGCGCATTCAAACACAAGTTAATCAACACTTGGCTAAAGTTATTGGCATCTGCATCGACCGTCCACAAATCCGGCGAACCTTGGAACTCGATGGTGATACGTGGATCGATGGTTCGTCGCAACAGTTCGATGACGCTCGCAATCGTCTGATTGAGATCAATCGGCTCAAAGCGCATGGTGGTGCGACGCGCGAAGCCAAGCAAGTTGGTCGTGAGGTCGGAGGCCTGTTTGGCCGCTTCGACGATGGCCCGGCACTGTTCGGTAAGCCCCTTGGGGAGATGGGCATACTCCTGCAACATGGAGGCGTTGCCCAGTATGATGGTCAAGAGATTCCGGAAATCGTGGGCAATGCCGCCGGCCAACTGACCAATCGCCTCCATCTTTCCCGATTGCCGGAGCTGATCTTCCAATCGTTTTCGTTCGGTGAGATCCCGGCCGATTCCGATGAGTCCAAGCAACTCACCACTTTGGGTAATCAAAGGAGTGAGCACCATCTCAACCAGAATATTCCGGCTCTCACGATAAGGGAGCCAACCTTCGACGCGGCGTGCTTCCCGGGTCTGCAACACCTCTTGATCCACACGTTGCCAAAGTTCGCAGCCGCTCGGCACAAACAACTCGGCATCGGTCCGCCCAATGATCTCCCACTTGGGCTTGCCTGCATAACGCTCAAAGGCATCATTACAGCTCAGGTAATAGCCGTCGCAATCCTTGGTGAAGATCAAATCGGGGATGGAGTTGATCAGTCCACTCAACAGAGTATGCTGTTGAGCGAGTGCCTCCTCGGCACGCTTGCGTTCTGTGATGTCAAAGATGGTCCCCTCCAGCCGAGTAATGCTTTCATCGGTCAGGAGGCTGACATTGGCCAGAATCCAAACCGTGGAACCGTCAAAGGCCTTCATTCGCAATTCTTGATTGGTTAACACTCCGCGCTGGTGAAGCTGCTGGAGCATCGCGTCGCGATCGTGCTCGTCGGCATAAAATTGTCCAACATTCAGGCCGCAAATAGCCTGAGCGACCGGATAGCCAAAGATCTGGGCAAACGAATCATTGCAGTCAATGATCTCACCATTCAACGAAGTTCGATAGACTCCCGCCAAATTCCGCTCAAACAATCGCCGATAGCGTTGCTCGGAGCGACGGAGGGCTTCCTCCGCTTGATGTTTCTCGGTGATATCGCGATAGTTGACCACAACTGCACGGACGCTGACATCCTCCAACCGGTTGCACGCCACTAGTTCGACATAACGCCAGTTGCCATCGCGATGCAGACAGCGCAACGAGTGTGAGCGTGCCTCCCCCGGGTGATCCATGAGCCAGGCGGCTGAGGCCTTTACGGTATTGCGATCATCGGGGTGGATCAGTTCCAGCGTCTGGATACTGCGTAGACTCGGAGCATCGTAGCCCAGAATATGCACGGTAGACGAGCTGGCATAAACCACTTTCCCCGAGGCATTGAACAACAGAATGCCATCGGAACTCTTTTCGACCAGGGCACGGAAGCGTTCTTCGGAGCGAAGTAGCTTCTCCTCCACGTGAATCCGCTCACTGATATCCGTGAAGGAGATCAGCATCCCAGATACCTCTCCCAGAGGATCGGTCATCGGGACAAAGCTCGAGGCAACAATAAAGCGCACTTCTGGAGAACGTTGGATGATCCGTTCCTGGCCATGGAGCGCACGCCCCTCAAGAATTACGGATCGGTGAATGATTTCCAGGTCGGTGACCACTTGTTCGCGCCGAGGGGCAGTCCAGGGGAGTTCATACCAGCAGCGGGCGGTGAGTTCACGGCGGGGTTGGCCAAACAAACGTTCGGCGGCGGCATTCGCAAAGGTAACACGGAAGTTACGATCGATGAGTAGGATGCCGTCGGCAACGGTTTCAACAATCCGTGACAGATGTTCTTCGCTCGAGCGTAATGCTTTTTCGACCTGTTTGCGTGCCGAGATATCTGTGAGGGTTACCACCATGCCAAGCAATTCTTGCTGTTCATCGCGGACAAAGGTGAGCTTGGCAGCCACTTCGATTTGCCGGCCGTCGGGATGCTCTAGGCACCATTCTCCCGTGGCTCGAGCCACCGGGAATTCTTCCCCCACTGCCTGGGGCGTCAATGGGATGGTACCCAGCCGTTCCAGTAATGGAATCTCATCCCAGTGACGGTGCAATAATTCACCCGCTCCTAAGCCAAGAATTTCCTCCGCAGCGGCGTTGGTGTAGCTCACCCTTCCTTGGAGATCGAGCAACAAAATCCCATTTGGATTGGAATCAATGATGCGATTGAGCTGCAGCTCACGTTGGCGCAAGGTTCGCTCAAGCATTCTCCATGGCGTGATATCGTGGATGTGTCCCTCGAGTTGGATGGGCACCCCGGAAGCATCTCGACGCCAGTGAAGATGTTCGCGGACCCAGCGCACCGAGCCATCCTGGTGCACCACGCGATAGTCGAGATCGAGGGTTGTCTGAGCACTGGCGAATGCTTGGTGCAGCGTGTTATAGACTTGTCCTCGATCTTCTAAGTGTATGTGTTGATACCAACTAGCCCAACTGGGACCAAAACTCTCCGCCATGAGCCCAAGGAACCCCGGCAACGCCGGCGATAGATCGACGTAGACCCAGTTTCGCTCGGGCAGATCCCCGCCCTGCTGATAGACCGCGACCCAACGGAATGTGGTAGCTTCGGGAGCTTCGGCAGGTGGATGCGTCGACTGCTTGCCGGGGTCATCCAGTCGCAGCAGCTGAAGCGGACTTGTGTCCAGCACCGAGCGGGCAATGCTAATGGGAATCCAATCGCCCTCGACAGCACGGCGAAGAAGGCCCGAAAAGACGACTTTATCGGGGGACGGGCGCTGGAACGATTGAACGTGTGCGGCCTCTCTACCAGGTTGGTCCAACTCACTGAATGCTGGGATGTGTTGAACCGCTTCGCCTTGCTCGGTGGCAGCAGGGTGCCCGAGAACGTGTTGTCGACGCGTTTCGGGCACCTCCCCAGGGAATTGTAACCAATCGGATAGCGGAGCACCTACAATGGTGGCATAGGTGATCCGCAAATAGTCAAGAGCAGCCTGATTGACATCGATGATACAACCGGTTTGCCGATCCGCTAGCAAAAGCAGCTGGCGACTCTCGGCAAAAAACGCTCTCCCTAATTCCGCGAAACCTGCTTGGTGCATGAGCGCGCCCGCAAACCTCAGCAATTGGCTGCAAGGACTCGCATCAACACCCGCACCTGGAGCTGCTACATCACTCCAATGGCCCCTGCTAAACCTAAACGATTATACTTCGCTGGTGGCACAGGGACAGCCGTTTTGCCGCGCTAAGGTGCATCCGTCGAAGCCTCAGCTGGATTTTTCGGACCCTCCTTGGGAAGCTCACCAAACTTCTTGAGCGGTCGCACCTGGGTGATACGGATTTCGTCGCCGATTTTTTCCATTGTAAGCTGAAAAATTCGCCCAGGCTTGCGAAAGGAGTTGAAGCCCTTGAGTTTATAGGTGTTGGGGCTCCCAGATAGCGTGAGTAGCACCGTTTTCTCATTCAGCTGGAATTGCTGCTTATTCTTTTCGATAAGAAGCGTTAACACTTTCTTTTCAGCATCAAATCGAACAAACACTCCCGCGACCTTCTTCTCCTTGTCCTGGTTGGGTGATCTTAAGGACGTTTTTTTCTCAGATGGTTTTTGTATCGATGGTTTTTCTTCTGGGGAACCTGGGGATGGGGTGGGTGGCTGCGCTGGCAACTGGCCGAGACCCATGCAGTGAATTGCGAGCAACCATGCCACCATCCAGCAAATCTTGACTTGGCAACGCATCAATCTACCCTCCGTTCATTTGAATTTCAACAAAGTACCCCTCTCCTCAAGATAGCAATCATCGAGGAACTGCCTAGACTATTCTCTAAATTTCATGTTTCCTTCAACTATTATACGCAAAAATATATTGTATATTATTACATTGATCTCTCGTCGGCCGAATTGCGGTTTACCCGTTAGGACTTGTACTGCATGGTGGAAGCAACGCTCTTCACAGTCGCAGCATGAGCAGTATGGGAGGGGGGACTCGTGCAATCATCGTCGCATTCGTGGGTTCGAACCGGTTTGATTTTTGTCCTAGCAACCGTTGGCTTTGCCCTGACCTACACCCAAGCACCACTCTATTTTTCGAATCAGTATCAGTATTTTTTGCATGGTCTCGCTCAAGCAGGCCAAGGGTTGTTGGCCGAGGATTGGTTAGCCAACACCGCCGACCCAACCCCAGTCTTCAGTCGACTGGTGGCCAGCACGGTTGACTATCTCGACCAGCGGGTGTTCTATCTGCTGTATGCAATGCTTCAGGGTGTGTACTTTTTGAGCCTGTGGGGCTTGTTCCGCATTCTCACAAGAGGACAGTACAAGGTTTGGCGGGAAGTGGTCTTCTTGGGGGTGATCTTCCTGCTCCACGCCGCGGCCTTGCGGGTGTTGTCCATCCGTTGGTTTGGAGTGGACTATCCCTGGTATTTCCAAGCAGGCTTGGCCGGCCAATACATCCTGGGACCGGTCTTCCAACCTTCAACGTTTGGTGTTCTGTTAGTCGCTTCAGTGTGGGCCTATGCAACCGAGCGTCGCTTTCTCGCCTCAACTCTGGTCGGTCTCGCGGGGATTCTGCACGCAACCTACCTGTTGAGTGCAGGTCTCCTCATGCTTGGGTATTTGCTCAGTGAATGGCGTGGAGGTAGGTGGCGTGAGGGGATCTTCTTGGGTGGCTGGGCGCTGTTCCTGGTGAGTCCGATCCTGATTTATAGCTACTTGACTTTTGGTTCGACGCCCCCCACCAGTCGAGCTGAAGCGCAACAGATTCTGGTTCACTTCCGTATTCCCCACCATGCGATCCCGCGGCTTTGGTGTGATGCCATCGCCGGGGTTCAGATCGCCTGGATGATTTTGGGGATTGCCCTGATCTGGGGAAGCCGTCTCTTCGTTCCACTCCTGACACTTGCGATGGGGGGAGCGATCCTGTCCATGGTACAGGTAGGGACAGACAGTAACTTCCTGGCCCTTCTATTTCCCTGGCGTGTCTCGGCGATTCTGGTGCCCATTTCCACCGCGGTGATCCTCACCCGTTTACTCACGCTGACAAGTTCGGGCGAGCAAGTAGATCCTCGAGGTGTAGGCATTGCTTGGCCGGTCGCAATCCTTGCTCTCGTATTCGCCGCCAGTGGCGTGATCATTCTCCAACAGGAGTTTGGATATGCGACCGCTGTTGAAGAAGAGCCGCTCCTCGAATACATCCACAACTCGAAGCAGCCCGGTAATGTCTACCTGCTCCCCGTACCGGTCCCGAATTTGGAAGCCACCGTCAAGGGTGCCAAGAAATCCGATTTCAACCCTCGTCCGCCGCGACGAAGTGATCCTCGATCGATTGCCGTCAATTTACAGGCATTTCGTCTGGACACCGGGGCGCCGATCTACGTCGATTTCAAATCGATTCCGTATGAACCCCAAGACGTGCTCGAGTGGCGTCGACGCCTCGCTTTCATGGAGGAAGTGTATTCACAATTGGATCAGCAGGGCATGGGGGATCCACTCGCCCAAGCATTACGCACGGAAGGGATCACCCATATCGTCGTTCGGGCCGACCTGGAATTGCCTGTAAGCCTCCTCGCATTGACCTACAATGATGGCATCTATCGAGTCTATCGCTTGCGCTAGTCACGGCAGCGCTCAATGTGGATACACCTCGGGGGGATAGACCGATATCGGCGACACCGACCCTTTACCATACCGACGTCGTTTTCGCTGAATGTGCCGCTGTGGAAACGGAGCAAAATAAGGAGCGACGCCATGAAAGCGTTGCTGGGAACCACCAAAGGATCCGGGAATCGGACCATAGGTGGGGACCGGGGGTCCATAGAGACTGTAGCCGTTACTCCAGAAATCACCAATCCGCGAGGGGAAATACCCGAAGCCAACTCCAGGATAAAACGGATAGGCACCCGCGTAGCCAAAGCCAATCCCAGAGCCAACGACGACACCCGAGCGGGGGCTCCGGGCAGTCGCCGAGGATCGGCCGGTTTGCGCGCAGGCCGTACTTGCCCAGAGCAATGAACTGGCGAGTAACCCGACGAAGATCCAAGTCCGCGTATCCATAGACGCATACCTCGAGTTGAGTTGAGGGACTTCTACTCAACTGTACCCGAGTCATCGTGCTACGGAGGCGGATGAGCCGATTCTGGCAGAGATCGCTGGGCTTACCATCGATTTGAGCGTTCAAGCTCCCGTAGGTAGTCCAAGACTTCATCCACGCTTGGGACCAAGGCCCCAGGCTCACGACCGGCATCATCCAGTTCGCGAAGGAATAACAGATCCTCAAAGTCTTCTGCGGACTCCAGACGTTGACGTCGGCGTTGGCCAAGGGTACCAGCTTGGTACGCTTGTGCCTCCATATGATGGGCAATGAGAAAGGCGGTTCGTTCACTCAGCAGCCCGTGCAGGGCTTGCAGGCTGGCGTTGACATGATCGGCAGGATCAATCGCTTTGCCGACATCATGCAATAAAGCTGCAAGAAGGAACTCCTCATCATAAGGACGCACTTCGCGGGCCCGTTCGAAGACTTGCAGCGAATGGGACAGCGCATCTCCTTCCGGATGATATTTCGGAGACTGTTTCACGCCATCAAGAGCGAGCAAAAGGAGACGAAACAACGGATAAGGATCGATCGGAAGATCTTCTTCGTTTTGCTGAAGAAGATCGAGGTCCGGATCTTCACGTTCGAGCAGTTCCTCTAATTCGCGGATGGAGACCCGCTCGATCGCCTTGCCGGTGATCGAGCTGCGGAAGACATAATGAGCTTGGTTCTCGCGATAGACCGTGAGTTCGAAGGCAAATTTTTCATGCACGTGTATATGTGTATATAATCGTGTTTCATGCTGCTTGGTGACCTGTTTGCGTTCCACTTCAAATGCATAGCCCTCCCCTTCGAGCCGGTGGGTAATCGGTTCGACCGAGTCGCTAAACAGATGGAGATCGATGTCCGAGCCTTTACGGATATGTCCAGTGAGAACGCTACCGATCAACCGCGGTTTGAACTGCCGCAGCTGTCGCATCAGTCGTAAGGCAGCGAGTCGCATCGACCGTAACGGTTCGGATTGGTGCTCTCCTTCATGGAGTCGCACAAAAACTTGGATCAGGTCACGAATTTCGCGATTGGACGGGAGTTCGTTCGGTTGAACTTGCTGTCGACAAACCCGTTTGGCCGCTTTGCGTTTGGCCGTAAAATACTCGCTCTCGGTGCGATCATACATCAAGCGAGCTGCTTCAAACGCAATGGCGTGCCGTAAACGTGCATCGGCCATATTCGAGTGCGCCGGATCGTTCGAGCCTGAGTGGGGTGGCGCGTGGCTCTGGCGAAAGGGTCGTCAAATGCGACGATCAAATACCCTTAGCCTTTCCTTTAATTTAAGGTCCAGGCCATCGATTGCCTAGTCAAGTCGCCCGAGAAATCCATTCAGAGCAAATAGCAGCATGATGATCGCTGGGATTCCCCAAACCAGGAATGCCCAGAACATGCTGAACCAGAGTGAGGAAGTCGCGACCGGGGATCGTTGTTCCACTTCCGCTTCGCGAGGAAAAGTCGGCATCACATTTTGCATAAGGAACCTCTGTGGCGAACGAACGAGCGAGAATGTCATCCAACTCTAGGACGAGAACTCTGCGTGAGCAAACCATCGCTCAAGGCTCGGAATGGGTCTTCGGTGAGCGACTGGCACCCTGCCCTGATTTTTGGGATTCTGCTTGCATCAAGTTGGCCAAACGTTGAAAATAATCGCACGTATACCCACCTTTTCCCACCACACACAGAACCTGCCTAAGGGGGAAATCGATATGCCAACGATAGGGAAATGTTGGCCCTCTCTGCTCATGATCCTTGTATTTCTGGGAGTAGACGGGGATGCCAACGCCCAACTATATGCTCCGGCCGCTGCGCCGAAAACTCCGCGAGCAACCCCCAGCCCATCTATGGTAATGGCGATCTCGATTTTCCCCAACGAAGTCCAGCTTCAGGGCTCGCATGATGCCGCCCAGTTGATTGTGACTGCAAAACTGGCGAATGGCCGGCTGCAGGATCTGACGCATGCGGTCGACTTTGCGATTGCCGATCCCAGTCTTATTGAGGTTTCCCAACAGGGACGAGTGACTCCCCGAGCCGATGGTCAGACGCAGCTGACCGCTCGCTTCGGCGAGCATCATGCTCTGCTCAAGGTGACAACCCATTCGGTCCATGAGAACTTGCCCATCAATTTTGGGAATCAAATTGTACCGATTTTTACCAAGCTCACCTGTAATTCCGGCGGTTGTCATGGCAAGGCTTCGGGGCAAAATGGCTTCAAATTGTCGCTATTGGGCTTCGACGCTCCGGCGGACTTTGAGTCGTTGGTCAAAGAATCGCGCGGACGACGTTTGATGCCCGCCGCACCCGATCATAGCTTGCTGCTTCGCAAAGCGATTGGAGCGGTGCCGCATGGTGGCGGAAAAAAAATGGATCGCGATTCTGATGAATACAAACTGATTCGTCGTTGGATTGCCGCGGGCCTCCCCTTTGGCAAGCCCGACGATCCAGTGGTGACCAAGATCACGGTCTATCCCGAACATCGCATTCTCCAACGCGACAGCCAACAGCAATTTGCAGTCTATGCTCATTATAATGATGGCACGCGCGAAGATATCACCCGTCGAGCGCAATACGAATCAAATGATCAAGAAATCGCCATTGTCAATGAATCCGCTCTGGTGCGGACCCTGGACATGAGCGGCGAGGCAGCCATCATGGCCCGCTATCAAGGCCACGTTGCTGTGTTCCGTGCCACGGTGCCATTGGATGGGCCCACACCGGCGTATGCCTTCCCGCACGCCACGCTCGTCGATCAACACACCCACCAGAAATGGCAGCAGCTTGGTCTGGTTCCCTCCGAACGGTGCAGCGATGAAGCATTTCTTCGCCGCGCGTCGATCGACATCACAGGAACGCTGCCGACCCCCAACCAAGTCCAGGCATTTGTGGCGGATAAGGACCCCGATAAGCGTGACAAACTAGTCGATCGCCTCCTCGAGACCGAGGAACATGCCTACTACTTCGCGAACAAGTGGGCGGACATCCTTAAAGTCAAGCGGGGGAATCGACCAGAACGAGCCATGGGTACGTTCGGTTTCCATGACTGGATTCGCGAGGCAATCGCCGAAGACATGCCATACGACCAGTTTGCTCGGGACATCCTTGCCGCAAGCGGGGATGAGCGCACCCACCCGCCCACAGTCTGGTACAAAGAACTTTCTAAGCCAGAGGAGTTTGTCGACGATACAGCTCAGGTGTTTCTTGGCTTGCGGATGGCCTGCGCCAATTGCCATCACCATCCCTATGAAAAGTGGAGCCAGGATGACTATTGGGGCTTGGCAGCTTTCTTCAGCCGGGTCGGGCGCAAGAAAATGACGGTGCCCGGCTTGGTCCAGGGACGCCCACGTGAGGTGGAACTGGTGTATGCCCGCTCCGGTGGTTCGGTTGCCAACAAACGGACTGGAAAGCCAGCTCCATTCAAGCCACTCGATCAGGATCCCTTACAGGTGGGAGTCGGTGCCGATCCGCGGCATCTCCTCGTCGACTGGATGACTGCTGCGGACAATCCCTTCTTCGCGAAGGCGGTGGCCAACCGCTACTGGGCTCACTTCTTTGGTCGCGGGATCGTCGATCCGCTCGATGATATGCGTGTTACCAATCCCCCGAGTAACCCAGCATTGCTGGAAGCGTTGGCACACACGTTGGTCGACCATCGTTACAGCCTTAAACATCTGATCCGAGTAATCTGCAAGAGCCGCACCTATCAGCTCTCGGCAGTCCCCAATGCGTTTAATTCACACGACAAGCAGAATTACGCGCGCTATTACCCCAAACGACTCTCGGCAGAGGTCTTGCTCGACGCGGTGAATCAGGTGACCAAAAGCCGGGCGGGCTTCGGGAATCTCCCTGCCGACCGTTATGCCCCGAATCGGGCCATTATGCTCTTCGATGAGTCGTTTGGCTCCTATTTCCTGGATGTGTTCGGCCGACCTCAGCGAATCAGCGCATGCGAATGTGAACGAGTCAGTGAGGCCAATCTGGCCCAGTCTCTGCACCTGCTGAATTCGAACGAAGTGCAGAGCAAGCTGAGTCAGGGAGGTGGTCGCGCGGATCTACTGGCCAAAGATCCACGACCCGAGCGAGAGAAACTCGAGGAATTATTCCTGTGGGTTTATGGGCGTCGACCTTCTCCAACGGACCTCAAGGTTGCACTGGAACACATCGATGAGCATCGTAAAAACAAGAAATTGGCCTATGAAAACATTCTCTGGGCATTATTAAACACTAAGGAATTTGTTTTCAATCGGTAGGCTACGAGGTGAAATCGTCAATCAAGTGGGGCCCCGGGAATTCCCCAAGGCGACACAAGAATAACAGCAAAAAATAAATACCTTGAACCCAAAGTATACCCAGAAAAATC